>CAZMBB010000034.1:0-25201 GCA_964564575.1 uncultured Dehalococcoidales bacterium | reverse complement strand
CAGCGGGAGAGGGTCAGGGTGAGGGTGACCGGGGTGGACAAAGGGGAGGCGTACGGCAAAACACCACAACGCATACTCCCAACCAAAACCCTCCCCACCTCAGTCCCCAACCCCAACCTATGAAATACTGTCAACATCGCCCCATAAATCCACAACCAACCCCATCGGCGTAACTTTACGCAGACGGGAGCGACAATCATCGTTCGTTCGTCTCCAACAACCAGCGCAACCTAGGAACCGCCCCTGACAAAACACCCCGAAACGGACATTTAACGAGACCATGCACAAAAAACATCTGAAAACCTTCGCCTTCTTACCCATCCTCTCCCTCGCGCTCCTCGCCATCGCCTGCACATCGGAAAATGACGAATCCGCCACAACCGACGTCTCTCAACCAACATCCGAAACAGCCTTCATCGAAGCCGCCGAAGCCGCTTCCAGCGAAGCCGTCGGGATGTCATCATCCTCAGACCCCGATCACCTCACGACCAACGACGAAGACACCCGCGCGTTTACGACGATCGCCGACTCCGAAAACGTCTTCACACTCACGTTGGACGAACCAGTTAACACTACGGCATCGCCTTCTTCTGCCGCCGGAACTTTGACCTCCAGCGACGGTACCTCGATGGATGTGACCGTCAAAACCGAAGCCGACGGTGGAATGACTCTGATCCTCGACGGACCCGACAGCGACGTTCCTTTCCAGGAAGCATCCAAATTCTTCGTCACTTGGACCGATGACCAATCTGCCGAAGCGATGGTCGCTCACGACCTCACCTCAGGTATCGAATCTCTCGCATTGGAAATCGAAGAAATCGCAGCCGCCGAACGCGAAGCATGGGAACTCCGTCTAACCGACATCTGGGATGAATCCATCAGCGGCGTCGTGCTCATCGAGTTGGAAAACCTCGGTTTCTTCGGCTCCGGAACCGGTGCCGGATGGTTCTGGGACAACCAAGGACACATCGTTACCAACCACCACGTCGTCAGGCCGACCACCAACTTCGTTACACCGCCAACAATCATCGTCGAAACCTTTGACGGTGATCAATTCGAGGCAGAATTCGTCGGAGGTGACCCCATCTCCGACATCGCCGTCATCAAGATCGACGCCCAAGCGAGCACCATCCACCCGTTGTTGATAGGCGATAGCGCCGATCTCAAACCCGGGATGACCGCCGTCGCACTCGGACACCCATTCGGCGTCGACCAGGCCTTCTCCATGACACACGGCATCATCAGCGGCCTCTCTCGATCCATCCAGTCCCAAGCCGGTTCCATTCCCATCCCCGCCGTCATACAGACCGACGCCGACATGAACCCCGGAAACTCCGGCGGTCCACTCCTCAACAGCGCCGGACAAGTCATCGGCGTAAACACCCAGATCCGAAGCCTGTCCAACACCAACAGCGGTGTCGGATTCGCAACACCCATAAACCTCGTCCGACGCGTCGTAAACAACATCATCGACCACGGAACCCATGAATACCCCCTCATCGGTATCTCCTCATGGGTCATCACGCCGTCATGGATCGAGCGCCTCGACCTCGACGAAGACCAAAAAGGACTCCTCGTAACCGCCGTCTCGCCCGATGGACCCGCCGACAACGCAGGCATCAGGTCCGACACCGGAACCTCCGCACCCAAAGGCGACGGAGACATCATCGTCAGCATCGACAACGTACGCATCGAAGACCTATACGACCTCCGAAGCTACATCATGCTCAACACCTCCCCCGGCGACACCATCGTCATCGAAATCCTCCGCGACGCCAAAACCATCCCCATAACCCTCACACTAGGCTCCTGGGGCGACCAGTTCAACTAAACCTAAAATCGAACCTGCGCCACGGCGATGCACCACAAAAAACCCATCGCATCCCTCAAAAACCTCGGACCAAAATCCGAAAGCCGCCTCATCGCAGCCGGCATCCCCGATCCCCAAACTCTCCAAAGCATCGGCGCCCCCGCCGCCTACCACCGCGTCAAAACCCTCTTCCCCACCGACACCTCCCTAAACCTCCTATGGGCCCTCCAAGGAGCCATCATGGACCTCCACTCGCACAACATCCCAAACGAAATCAAACAAACCCTCCTAGCCGAACTCCAAACCATCACCCTCAAAGAAACACCCACCTAACCACCACCATTCCTGCGAAAGCAGGAACCCAAGGGTCGATGAGAGGAGAGGGGAACACCCCATTCGTCGAAAGACGTAAGGGGGCGAACGTAGGGGCAGGTTTGAAACCTGCCCCTACGTTCGCAGTGTGATGGACTCCCCAGTTCAACCCTTAACTCTTCACCCCTCTTCCTACTAACACCGCAAACAATCAACCGCATCAATTCCATCATCCAAAACCATGATAACCATCCCTTACAACCCTATCCCCAACCCGATATTCGAAATTACGCAAGTAACACTTAAAACTATCTTATACTAGAAAAAAGAGCTTTTCGCCACAACATGCGTCACAATCAAACAAACCATGATACGCTTGTCACATCAGAGCAACGACAACCCGTCGTCAAAGCCACAGCATAAGATAAAGGGATAACTCAATGACCAAAAACGCCACCGCAACTCTCGAGAAAGAGATCATCGAGAGCCTGACGGCACAATCCGACGAAACCGAAGACGAGAACGATATGCCGAAAACCAAGCAAGCCAGCACCCGCGAAGAAGCTCTCGAAGAAGCCATCGCTCAAATCGAAAGAAGCTACGGTCGCGGCGCTGTAATGCTCATGAGCGAAAACGACAGCTTCCGAAACGTCGAAGCGATACCCACTGGCTCACTATCCCTCGACATCGCTCTAGGCATCGGCGGACTCCCACGAGGCAGAATCATCGAGGTCTACGGCGCCGAATCCGCCGGAAAATCCACTCTCGCAATGTCTGCCGTCGCACAAGCCCAGAAAGCCGGCGGAGTATGCGCGTACGTCGATGTCGAACACGCTATGGACCCCGTATACGCCAAAGCCATCGGCGTCGACATCGATTCGCTCCTCATCTCACAGCCCGACTCTGGCGAGCAGGCCCTCGAAATCATCGAAGCACTGGTCCGCTCCAGCGCCCTCGACATGATCGTCCTTGACAGCGTCGCCGCACTCGTGCCCAACGCCGAAATCCGAGGCGAAATGGGAGAGTTCCAAGTCGGCGCTCAAGCCCGACTCATGTCGCAGGCACTACGCAAACTCACCGCCGTCATCAACCAGACAAAGACCGTCTGCATCTTCATCAACCAGCTCCGAGAAAAAGTCGGCGTCGTATACGGAAACCCCGAAGTCACCCCCGGCGGTCGCGCTCTTAAGTTCTACTCCAGCGTTCGCCTTGATTTGCGACGCAGAGAATCCATCAAGAACGGCAAAGAAATCGCAGGAAACCGAATCCGAATCCGAGTCGTCAAAAACAAAGTCGCACCACCCTTCAGACAAGCCGAAATCGACATCATATTCAACGAAGGCATCAGCACCGAAGGCGACCTAATCCAACTCGGCGTCGAACACGGAATCCTACAGAAACGCGGTGCTTTCTACTCATACGGCGAAACCCGACTCGGACAAGGACGAGAAGCCTCGCGCATCTTCCTCAAAGAGCACACCGACTTGCGCGACGAGATCGACTCCCAGATACGGGCCATCACTCTGCCGGAAAACAAATAGAAAAACTCATCCGGTACACCCACCCCCTCCAGTTTCACGCCGGAATTTCGGGAAGTGAATGAACTCGCCTTTATTGGTGGGTTCAACACTCCCGAATATGCTTAGAACATGGTTATCAACGCGCTACTGATCGCTTGCGCCCTCATGGGAAGCGCATTCATCTCGGCCGCCGAATCGGCACTCCTCAGCGCGCGCCCCTCGCTCATCCAGCACCTCGCTGAAAGCGGCGACCGCCGAGCACTCGCAGTCATGCGCGTCCTCGAAAGATACGAAAACTTCTTCGCAACAATCCTCCTCGTCGGAAACCTCTTCAACGTCCTCGTCGCAACCGCATCCACAAGCCTCATCATCAACTCCATCGGAAACGGCGAAAACACCGTCGTCACCACAATCATCGCAACCGCCGTCGCAACCGTCATGGTCTACGTCGTCGGCGAACTAACACCCAAGACCCTCGGCGCAATCGCACCCGAGACTTGGTCCCTCGCCGTCGCACACATCATTCTCGCAATCATGACGGGCTCTAAATGCATCGTATGGGTCTTCACCCTCTTCCCAAGAGGACTCCTACGCCTCTTCGGCGTCTCCGAACACGACACCAGACCCGGATACACACAAGGCGAACTCAGCCTCATTCTCGACCAAAGCCAGGAACAAGGCCTTTTCGACGACACCCACGGCGAAATGCTCGACAACCTCCTCGACTTCGGAGCACGCGACCTCCGAGACCACCGAGTCCGCGTACACACCAGCCAAATCGTATGGCTGAACGAAAACGACACCGTCAAAACCTTCCTCAGAACCTACCGCGACCACGTCGCAGACGTCGATGCCACGCACGAACCCCAGCGATACCAACCCGGTTTCGTCATCCAGAAAGGCGAACCTCTCCGCATCGGATACTGGTACGGCCTCGACCAACTCGCCGGTGCAATATACGCCAACGATGTCATGAAATTCATCGCCGAAGGCGGCGACGACGAACTCGACACCAATATCACCGACTTGATGCGGACCGACATCCTCATCCTCGCCGACACAACAAACCTCGATGACCTATTCACCTCCATGATCCGCACCGGCCAACACCTCGCCGTCGCCCACAACGAAGAAAACCGCATCAACGGACTCGTAACCCTCAACGGACTTCTTGAAATGATGCGCGGCGACGATGACGACACCCTCGTCCTAGAGCAAAAAGCCGTCGAACGCATTGACGACGACACCTTCGTCATCCCCGGAGCACTATCCGTCGAAAGAACCGAAGACGAAACCGGTATCGTAATCCCGCCAAACGAACGATACGAAACCATCGCCGGATTCTTCATCGATAAAGCCCAACGAATGCCCGAAGTCGGCCAGTGCACAACATACGAAGACACGATCTTCATGGAAGTCCTCGAAATGGACGGCAACCGTATCGAACGCCTCAAAATCAAAAACATCGCTACAGACATAGCCCCAGAACCAACTACCTAGGCCTCACGTCGGATGAGCCGAGAGCCAAACCTCGAAACATTTCTCCAAAACCTCGAAACGGGAATCAAAACAGCAGGCATCAAACCAAACCATTCAATCGTCTGCGCCGTCTCAGGCGGCATCGACTCGACCGCCCTCCTGCTAGGCCTCCACAACCTCCGACATCTATTCCATTCCCTAACCGCCGCTCACTACAACCATCGCGCACGCGGCGAAGAATCCGACGACGACGAACACTTCGTCCGCGCCCTGTGCAACAAACACCAAATCCCGCTTACCGTCGGCAGAGCAAACCACGATACCTCAAACCTGACAGAAAACTCTGCCCGCCGCGACCGCTACAACTTCCTGGCCACAACTGCCGACCAACTCAACGCCGACTCCATCGCCGTCGCCCACACCATCGACGACCAAGCCGAAACCATCCTCCTTCGCATCACCCGAGGCTCCGGCCTCCGCGGCGCAGGTGGCATGAAAATCACACGAACCATCAAAACCCCGTCAGGCAAATCCGCAAACATCATCAGACCCCTGCTCCAAACCACCCGCGATCAAGCTGCGAAATTCCTAAACTCCATCCACATCACCGCTCGACACGACTCCTCAAACGACGATTGGACACGCTACGCCCGAAACCGCATCCGCCAACGCGTCACCCCCGAACTCGAAGCTCTCAATCCCCGAGCAACCTCCGCAATCTCCCGCTTCGGCGAAATCCTCCAAGCCAACACCAACCTTGTCGAGCAACTCGCCAGCGACGTCCTTCAAAACGCATCCACAGAGTCTCCAAACACCCATCTCCGAAACGCCATCGCATCATCACACCCAGCCATCGCTGCTGAAGCACTGTCCACCATCTACCGCGCCTTCGCCAACCCCGAAACGCAACTAGACCAACACCACATCGACAAACTGCTCAACCTCATCTCAACAGGAAAATCAACCACATACTACCTACCCGACAACATCACCTTTTGGACCAACCACCAACACATCGGCATGACGCGTGACGGCTCCCCCATCGAAGACCCGGTCCCATATCCACAAAAAATCGCTGATCCCGTTTCACTCCCCCTCCCCGGTATCGCCCACCTAGGCAACGGTTACGCGATCAAATCCGAGATCTCCCCCCTACCCGCCAACTACCACAGCACCAACGACGGCGAGGCATGGCTAAAACTCGACCTCCTTCAGACCCAACACCTCTCCATCCGCAACCGCCAACCGTCCGACCGCTTTAATCCCCTAGGCATGAACCAAAACGTCGACCTGTCTAAATTCCTTATCAACTCCAAGGTAGCCGCAACGTGGCGAGACCGAATCCCCATCGTTGTAAACCCCCAAAACAACCGCATCATCTGGCTGCCCGGCATCAGAATCGCTGAATGGGCCAAAGTCTCGCCCACCGACAAAAGTGCCGTCCACCTCACCTTCCACTACCGAACCAAAACCACACCAACACAATGACGTTCAGCTCAACTCGCGCTGCAACATCCTGTGGTTCTCCATCCGCCCTGGCTCCATGCCACGCGGAGCCACCGCCTTGCCATCGATCTCCTTTATCGCCGCATGCACTGGTGCTGGCGACGCGGCAGCAACATACCTACCCACCACATACATCCCGATCTCTACACCCGAAGCCTCGTACTCCGCTATCAACTCGGGCGTCAACTCCCCAGCCACGTGAATATCCACTGAACCGAATCCGGCATCCGTCAACCTCGCCTTCAACTCCCTCACCAGATCCGGCGAACCGCCGCCTAGGTTGGCTGGCACGCTGACCTTCACGCCCCTCAACGGATTGCTGGTACCTCCGCTCAACGAATACGCAGCATCCAAAGCCTCTTGGATGGTGTCCCCCGTCGTCGGAACTGGCATCACTCGTTGCGCACCCAACCTGCTATGCCGGTCATACACCGTCATCGCTCGATCCGCAGCACCCCAAATCAACACAAAATCATTCGGCATCGATCCCTGAGGCACCGTCGCCGTGCGCTCTCCGCCCTTCTGAGTCGAAACCGCCGCACAACCTCCAACATACGCTGAATATTCCATCGAATCAACCACATCAGGATGAATATACGGCGATCCGCTAACCATCACCCTTGTATCGCCCGCTGCCCGAACACACTCATTCGCAGCCGTCGCCCATCCAATGCTCGAAGCCAAAATACCCGTGATCACATCCCTGTACATCCCGAAAGCCGCGTACGGCCCAACCACCCGCAAAAGCGTCTCTCCAGCGCGGATCGCCTCGCCGTCAGACAAAGAATAGACTGCCGAAGACGCAACAGGCAACCGCGCACGCAAGAACGGCAAAACCTCATTGATCCCCGACAATATCCCCGCCTCGCCGGAATACACCTCAAACACCACGATCGGGTTGCGCTGCTCAGTCCTGAGTATCGACTGAGCATTGTGATACTCGATCGCCACCGTCGCCCCACGCAACGTCGGCGACGAAAGTTCGAGTTCTTCTGAGGGAGTAACCATCGTTGATAGACCGTTCGATTAACCGAATGTTAGGTTACCGTACCCATGCAAAAACATCGCTGCTCGCAGACCACAAAGTCACGTCACCGGCCCTTCCGCTTCACATCCGCGGGCGAAAACCGAACGCGCAACAGTCCCTTGATATCTTCGGTAGCAGTGGAAACAATCCTGACCCGAGTATCCGGATCATCCACCCAATGGACTGGTATCTCCTTGATCCGGTACCCCGCTCTAAGGCTCAGCAAGAGCAGTTCAGTGTCAAAGAACCAACCCGTATTCTCAATGTGCGGAACAACATTCTCCGCCACCTCGCGGGATACCGCCTTAAACCCGCACTGAGCATCTCGGAACGTCTTCCTCGGGAACATCACCCTGATCAAAGCGTTATAACACCTAGACACGATCTCCCGCCTCAACGTCCGTTCTTCAACTCGAGACTGCGGTAACAGTCGCGAACCGATAGCAACGCCGTAACCCTCTTGCGCAACTGCATTCACTAACGGCTCCAACGATTCCAATCGCGTCGACAGGTCAACATCCATAAAGCACCTAACCTCGGCATCACTCTCCATCCACGACTTCCTCAACGCCCTGCCTCTGCCTCGCTGCTCCAATCTCGTCAATCGGACATTCGGGTATTCACTGGAAAGTTGACGACCCACCTCTGGCGTCGCATCCTCCGAACCGTTATCCGCGATCGTGATGCTCCAGTCCCAATCGGCTGCAAATCCGCCGGATAGATGCCCCGTCAAAATCCCGATGCAACGCGGCAACGAGTGCTCCTCGTTGAGCACAGGAATGGTGATGTCAACAGATATCTTGGACACGTCGATGTACGTCTCGTCTGACGTATCAATGATAGAAATGCCGACGCCCCGTGAAAACCATCGCCAAGTCCAACTCATTGGCTGTGTTGATCACAACCTCGTCATTCACAGAACCTCCCGGCTGCACCACCGCTTTGACCCCTGCCTGGGCCGCAGCCTCGATCCCATCCGGAAACGGGAAGAAGGCATCCGACGCCATTACCGATCCTCTGGCCGCATCTCCGGCAACATGCGCTGAAAGTTGAACGCTGGTCACTCGATTAGGCTGACCCGCTCCCATACCAACCAACGCTCTATCTTTGACCAACACGATGGCATTAGATTTCACAAATCTGCACGCACGCCAAGCAAACGACAGGTCGGCTTTCTCGCCCTCGGTAGGTTCTCGTTCGGACACCAAGCTGAAGTTCTCGAAATCATCATCCGCCAAGTTATCGGGCTCTTGCACCAACGCTCCACCCGAAACCGACCGAACATCCAGTCTTGGGGGATCATGGGGGGCAACTCTTAACACTCGGGTTCGTCGACGAGTTCGCAATATATCCAGCGCCTCATCGTCGTATCCCGGCGCAATCACCACGTCCAGCAACAGACCCTTCATCCGTTCAGCAGTTGCGGCATTCAAACGTTCGCTGAACGCTACGATGCCGCCGAACGCCGATACCGGATCGCCGGCCCTCGCCGCCTCCCATGCCTCCGCCTGATCGTCACGAACCGCCAATCCGCACGGGTTAGCGTGCTTAACAACAACGGCCGCGTGTCCCCCGAAACTCGAGAAAGCACAAGCCACCGACCATGCAGCATCCGCATCGAAGTAGTTCAGATACGACATGTCGATGCCGTGGAGCTGCTCGGCATTAACCACGCCACCATTCTCTCCAGGGAACGAGTAGATGCCGGCGCTTTGGTGCGGGTTTTCTCCGTAACGGGGCCTGGCAACCAACGAGTATCCGAAAGTAATCTCCTCTGGCAACTCGAGCCCAGCATCGTCCCCGGAAGTCGATTCATCTTCTCGTAGATAGCCAGCGACAGCTGTGTCGTACGCAGCGACATGCTGAAAAGCCTTGGCCGCCAAACGGCGGCGTTCCGACTGCGTGACTTCGCCACCGCGGACCATACCGCCGACGCGATCATAGTCGTCAGGATCCACGATGATCACAACGTGCGGATGGTTCTTCGCCGCCGCCCGCGTCATTGCCGGGCCACCGATGTCGATATTCTCCAACGCATCGCGTAAAGACGCGTCGCTGTTTCGAACTGTTTCGACGAACGGGTAAAGATTGTTGACCACAATATCTATATTGCGTATTCCAAGCCTCGCCATCTCACCAACATGCTCTTCATCATCACGCAAACCCAGCAAGCCGCCATGAATGATCGGATGCAAGGTTTTGACGCGTCCCCCCAAGATTTCGGGAGCACCGGTAACATCGGACACCTCAACAACATCAATCCCAGCAGATCGCAACTCCGCCGCCGTCCCACCAGTGGATACGATCTCATAGCCGCACTCCACTAGCAGCTTGGCAAAATCAACTAGCCCGCGGCGATCATACGCGCTCAACAGCGCTATCTTCTTGGCAGTTTCGGGCACCATGCCTCTCACGTTTTTCCGTCTCTCCCTAACAGGATTTCTTAGATCAACCCCGCCACTTCACACGATCTTCTGAGCCGTCGTAATCGGCGGTTTCTCCAATGATCCAAGCATCATCAAGTTTGGCAAGTAAGAATTCGACATCCTCTGGCGCGGCGCAAATCACCATCCCGACACCCATATTGAATACGTTGAACATCTCCTCATCGGCGATTTCACCATGGTCTTGTATGTATCCGAACAACGGGGGCGGTGACCACGACCCAAGGTCGAGGATTGCCCCGACATTTGCTGCCAATGCCCTTGGCACGTTCTTAGCGAAACTGCCGCCAGTGATGTGCCCCAAACTCTTCACTTTGCTCATTACCGGTCGTAGCGGGTTCAGATATGACCTGTGCGGCTCAAGCAGCGCCTCACCTAAAGTTCTCCCATCCACCGGCAAAGCATCTCTCAACGCACTTGGATCACTGTCCGTATTGAAAATCGACCTCACCAGCGAGTAACCGTTGGTGTGCAACCCGCTCGAAGGCAAACCGATGAGAACATCCCCGGGCATCGTCGATTCTGGTTTCAGCAACGCATCGCGTTTAACGCGTCCCACAACAAACCCGACCAAGTCATAGTCCTCGCCGTCGTAGATGCCCGGCAACGACGCTGTTTCGCCGCCGACCAACGCGCATCCGTTTTCAACGCACGCGGACGCAACACCAGTCAGTATCTCCGCGATCAGGCCCTCGTCATAACCGTTCAGTCCGATGTAATCCAAGAAAAACATCGGCTCTGCGCCTGCCGGCAGAATGTCGTTGACGCAGTGATTCACAATATCGACGCCCACCGTATCGTGGCGCCCCATGGCCTGCGCGATCCGCAACTTCGTGCCAACAGAATCAGTACTTGAAACCGTCAGGTAGTCGCTGTTCGGGTCAATGTCGAACACGCCGCCGAATGCGCCTGGCAAGGAAACGACACCATCCACATAAGTCGATTGGGCAATGTCGCCAATGTGTACCTTCGCACGGGCTGCAGCATTGAGGTCTACCCCCGCCGCCGCGTATGCACTAGCCGATACTTCTTTCATCCCAACGTCGAGTTCAGGCGACACCTGCAGGCTCCGTGGCCAGTCGATCCATCCGCAACTTGTCCATCTCTAGTTGGACGTCGATCGGATACTTGCCGGTAAAGCAACCCCTGCAATACTCCTCGCGACCAGCGGATACGGCTTCCTCGAGTCCTTCAAGGCTCAAATACTTCAGGCTGTCAGCACCGATAATTTCGCAAATCTCATCAACAGTATGATTGGCCGCGATCAGCTGATCGAGCGTCGCCATATCCACGCCGAAGTGACATGTCGATTTGATCGGCGGCGCGGCAACCCGAACGTGAACCTCTTTCGCGCCTGCATCCCTGAGCATCCGAACAACGTGCCTAACCGTTGTACTCCTCACGATAGTGTCATCCACCACGACGATGCGCTTGCCTTTGATAACCTGTTTCATCGCATTGAACTTGGTTCGAACGCCGATTTCTCGCATGTACTGATCAGGTTGGATGAACGTCCTGCCGACATAACGGTTCTTCACCAGACCTTCTGAGTACGGGATGTTGGCCTCTGCGGCATAACCGGCTGCATGTGGTGTAGATGAGTCTGGGATTCCGATTACTAAATCCGCGTCTATAGGGTCCTCTTGATATGCGATCGCTCCCATACGCATTCGGTTCTCATAAGCCAGACTGCCATCAAGGATGCTGTCAGGTCGAGCGAAGTAGATCTGCTCAAAGATGCACATCTTGTGGGAGGTCGCAGCTTTGGGCCACACCCAACTCTCGACACCATTGCGATCGACGACCATCACCTCGCCATGCTCTAACTCGCGCACAAATTCAGCACCGAGGTTGTCGAGGGCCGCAGTCTCGGACGCGAAGACCCAACCATCGTCCAATTTACCCAAACACAACGGACGGACGCCGAGAGGATCGCGCACAGCGATCAATTCATGTTTGGTCATCATGATCAGCGAATATGCTCCGCTCAGCATAGGCATAACTTGGTTCGAAACCTCAAACCAATTGTCGCCCGGAGTCTTCGCGAACAGTTCTGCGATTACTTCACTGTCTGAACTCCCAGAGAATACGCTGCCGTATTCATCACGGCAGAACTCGCGAAGTTGGAGCGCGTTGATGACGTTGCCGTTGTGTCCCAGTGCAACAGCGCCACGGGGTCCGTAAGCCAATAGCGGTTGCGCATTCTGGCGACGATTCGAACCGGTGGTGGAGTACCGAGTGTGAGCTATCGCCAAGTGGCCCGGTAGCTTCAGGAGGTCATCCTCCTCAAAGACTTGGGAAACAAGCCCGATCTCGGCAGTGACGCTCAACGATGAGCCGTTGGACGCAGCAATCCCCGCACTCTCTTGGCCACGGTGTTGGAGGGCGAATATCCCAAAGAACGCAGCACGAGCGGCTTCGTGATCTGGGATATATGCACCGAATATGCCGCATGCTTCCCGCGGCTTTCCATCGCCGACAGCAAAGTGTTCGGCATCATGTTTTACTGGATCACGCAAATCCGGTGCAGTCGCAACGTGGCGCAACAACCAACTGTGTTAACCCGCCAAAATCCATGCACGTGCTACCTCCATGTTAACCGTTATTCACATGGAGCGCACGCTTAAGGACCGGTGCTTACACTGGCGGAACCACCCATTCCGGGTCTTCTCCGCGCGCTACGCGTGCCACATTGGCCAAGGCATATGCTGTGGCATTGTGCTCTGATTCCAACGCTCGCGTCGCCATGTGAGGTGTGACGACCACGTTTGGCAGATTCGGAAGGTCGTTATCGGTTTCAATCGGTTCAACCTCGGTGACGTCCAAACCGGCCCCGAAGATTTGACTATCACTCAGCGCGCGTTTGAGAGCCGCCTCGTCTACGACTGGGCCCCGACAAGTGTTAACCAGAATTGCACTGTTTTTCATCAACGCGAACTCTCGGTCTGAGATCATGTGGCGCGTCGTTCGTTCAAGCGGGACGTGCAAACTCACGATGTCGGACGTTTCCAGCAGTTCATCCAACTCTACGAACTTAGCGCCAGCATCCTTCACATACTCTTCGTCGAAATCAACGGTGTCGTAATAGACGACCTCGCATTCCCATCCCTGTAATCTTTTCGCCACCCTAGACCCGATGCGACCAAGGCCCACGATGCCAATGCGCTTCCCGACGAGGGTGTGGTACTCGGTGCGGTCGCCACCGACACCAGCCATCCACGTTCCGTTTTTCACAGATTCGATCTGACGGTCCAGTTTTCGTTCGATCGTCAGCATCAACAGCACGGCATGCTCTGCCACGGCCACCGCATTGGCCCCACCGTTATTCGAGACGTTCACGCCGAGTTCCGCTAGCGCTGCCTTATCCATCCAATCAGTGCCAGCGCTGAAAGTCTGAATCAACTTCAGGTTGCCGAGCTTTGAGATGAATTCGGTATCGAACGTTCGAACCCCAGCAGGAATCAGAGCGACTGCGTCCTGACACTCCCGGATTACATCATCCATTGGTTGATCAGTGTCGACGAACCTCAACTCCACTTCTGGATATTCCTTCGCTGCATCCACGAGTTCATCCTGTCGCATCTGAGATCTCGCGTCTCCCATCGGACCTAACAGAACCACTACGGCCATCGTTTCAACTCTCGACTTTCTTACTCAGTCATTCACGTATCGGCGATCTGCCCACCAACGCACTCGGTTGATCGAAAAGTTCGCCACGAATAGCGGATTATACTAATTTGGTAGCGCACATTTTGGCATTCGTCCCACTTCAGCCTGATGGCAACCCGATAATCGAAAACGCATCCCTACCTCGCAAGCAAGGGATTTCGCCGTACGCACCAAACCTATGCCCGAGCCAAATCTCCAACGCGCGACCATTCGAGTTCCTGCAACCAGCGCTAATCTCGGCCCCGGGTTCGACTGCATCGGCATGGCGCTCGATCTTTGGAACGAGACGGTCGTCACCGCAGGTGAACCAAATATCACCATCTCCGGCATCGGCGCCGATTCGCTGCCACGCGATGCTACGAACGTGATCACGGCTAGCGCGGAACGAACCTTTAGAGATATCGGCGTCGATCCAATACCGCTGGCATTCGACTGCCATAACAAAATCCCGCTGGCCCGAGGATTGGGATCATCTTCCGCAGCCGCACTCACCGGCATCGTCGCCGCATTCACCTTCGCCGGTTTGGACGTGTCGGATGCCCAAACTCAGCACCAAATCTTCACTATCGCCGCCGACATCGAGGGTCACCCAGACAATGTTGCCCCAGCCGTATTCGGCGGATGTCAAATCGGCATCCATGTTGAAAACGAGAATCCTGGAAAAGACTGGATCATCAGCCGTGTTGGCACTGCGGAGGAACTGAAAGCCGTGGTATTCATCCCGGATTTCACGATGGCGACTGAAGAAGCCCGAGGTGTTTTATCGGCCGAAATTCCGCGTTCGGATGCCGTATTTAATGTCGGCCGAGCCGCCATGCTTGTGCATGCTCTTGAAACGCGTCAATGGAAGTTACTGCGACATGCCACTGATGACCGTCTCCACCAACCTCAACGCATCGAAAAACTCTTCCCGAGATTCCGTCCGATCGCGCGTGGAGCGCTCGATGCAGGGGCGCATGGTGTCTTCCTTTCAGGTGCCGGCCCCTCGGTACTGGCTCTGGCCACCGACCGCTTCATGACGATCTGCTATGAGATGTCGGAAAACGCAAGAAAAGCGCAAGTGAATGGCAAGGCGCTCATTCTCGACATCGCCCAGCAGGGAATGCAGATCACTACCGAGCTTTAGAGCCGCACCAGACGTAACGATGAACAGAAACAGACAGCTTGTTGTCCAGAAATTTGGCGGTAGCTCTCTTGCCACTGAAGATCTGCTCAGAAACGTGGCTCAACGAGTCTGTGAGCGTCGCGAACAAGGCGTCGATATCGTTGTCTGCGTCTCCGCTATGGGCGACACTACTGACGAACTCCTCGGGCTGGCAAATCGTCTTTCGGGCGACCGCTCCCCAAGCCCGCGCGAAACCGATGCGCTCATCTCAACCGGCGAACTGGTAAGCGCATCTCTGATGGGCATCGCGATTCGTGGGTTGGGACACGACGCTATCAGCCTCAGCGGTAGACAAGCAGGCATCAGGACAGACGAAACCTTTGGTTCGGCTCGCATCGCGAGTATCGACCCAGCCCGCGTGCTAAGAGAACTTGAACGAGTAAGAATCGTAGTTGTGGCAGGTTTCCAAGGTCTGACCTTGGCTGATGACACTACGACTTTAGGAAGGGGCGCGTCAGATCTGACAGCGGTTGCTATCGCCGCGTCGATCAATGCGGACCTGTGCGAAATCTATACCGACGTGGATGGCATCTTCACCGCAGATCCGCGCCTAGTTCCGAATGCCGAGGTGATTCCCCACATCGGGTATGAAGAGATGCTTGAGATGGCCTCCCTTGGTGCCAAGATGAACCCTCGATCGATCGAGATGGCAGCAGTCCACAAGGTGCCGATGCTGATCACCTCAACATTCAACCGCGACGCCAAAGGAACCAAAATCAACAACTTTCAGGACCAGGGTACTGACATGGAGATCCAAAGAAGCATAACCAGCGTCGTTACCGAGCGATCTGTCGCCCGCGTCACGCTTCACGGAATTGAAGACCGCCCGGGGATCGCTGCATCGATTATGACGCCGTTGGCAGACGCAGGCATCAGCGTTGATGTGATCGTTCAAAACGTATCCTCCAACGGCTTGACCGACATGTCATTCACCGTTGGGCAAGAGTACCTGCAACGAGTCGCTGAGATAACCTCCGTCAATGAAGATGTCGGTTATACCGAACTGGGGACGCGCGACGGCCTCGCCAAGGTCAGTATCGTCGGCACGGGAATGACCAACTCGCCGGGATACGCGGCGCGAATGTTCCGCGCCTTGGCCAACGCCGGGGTAAATATCGAAATGATCACCACCTCGGAAATCCGAATTACCTGCATTGTTGAGCAGGATCAGCTAGCCGCAGCGGCAAAGGCGATACACTCCGAATTTGAACTAGAGACCGTTTAACGCGTCCCGTGCGCGTCGATGTCAATGGATGAAACGAACGAGATACGAATTGTCGGTGATTTTCATAGCGACATCACGGTCGTCGTCGTAATCCCCACGTTCAACGAAGCCGAGAACATCCGCAGTATCGTCGAGCAACTCTTCGCCCTGAACATCACCGGACTCGGGATCCTCTTCGTAGATGACGCATCTCCCGATGGCACGGGCGAAATAGCGGACGGTCTGGCAAACGAACATCCTGGACGACTTGTCGTGGCACATCGAAGTGGCAAACTCGGTCTCGGGACCGCTTACGTCGCCGGTTTCAAAATCGCCTTAGATTCAGACGCTCCTTACATAGTTCAGATGGATTGCGACTTCTCACACCCTCCGACAGAGCTTCCGCCGATGATCGCGGCATTGGGCAACGCCGACGTCGTCGCAGGGACTCGCTACAGTCACGGAGGCGCGGTCGACCCGAATTGGAAGATGTCCCGCGTGCTGCTCAGCAAGTGGGCAAACTGCGGCATTCGAGCGATCTTGGGTCTGAAAATACACGATGCAACCGGGGGATTCAAAGCTTACCGTCGCCAAGCTCTTGAACAAATCGGTTTGGATCGACTTACCATCACGGGGTTCGGCTTCCAAGCCGAAGTAGCTCTCAGGACCCAAAGATGCGGCTTGACGGTGAAGGAACATCCCTACACGTTCATGGAAAGAACCGCTGGAAAATCAAAGATGTCGGTTCAGATCGCGCTCGAGGCGTTTTGGCGACTGACGATGCTCAGAATCAAAGCGAAATGAACGATTGATAGATTTGGGCGCGCCCCGATTTGATTGCGTTGCAGAAGCGTATGAGAATAGATTAGTTGCCGCTTGCCGCAACTTCCCAGCCAACCTCTAAACACGTGAATCACATGCCCCCTACCAACTTCACCATCATCGGAGAAAACATCCATTGCACCCGCGTCGTTAAACGAGGCGGCATCCGAGGACACGTTTTCGATGATGGTACCGAAGCAGTCAAGTTCAGAGTCGACGGTGAACTTGAATTCGTCAAGGTCCCTCCGCACTTCGAAAAAACGCAACCGTACCAGCAGGGCAATCTGAAACACTTCATGATCGCCGTCTGGAAAGGTGTCAACTCTGACGGCAAGGACGCCGCCGAAGGTGAACGCTATATCAAATATGAGGTCGACAGACAGACGAGAGCGGGGGCCGCGTACCTTGATCTGAACGTTGACGAACTTTCACACCGCGTCGGCGAACAGATCGAAGCTATGCGCTGGCTGGTGCAGTTTGTCCAGTCCGTCTCCGAAATTCCGCCGAGCATCGATTCTTCAAACTCTGAGATCATTCAAGCAGGGCTCGAAGCGTACGACGGCTCTGCAGGCCGACCAATGGTTAATTCGGTCGCTTTGGAGAGACTCGACACACTGGATTTGATCGTTGAGCACGAGGCGAAGTGCATTATCTCTGCCGCCGCGGAAAGCGGGATGCCGGAAAACGCGGACGACCGTTTAGAGAATGCCACACAGGTGATTGATGCTGCTAGCGACCGTGGCGTCCCTTTTGGGGACATGTATATCGATCCGCTGTTTTTCCCTGTCTCAGTGGACAAAGCATACGGCCCTCACGCTCTTGAAGCGATCTCGAAACTCCGGGATCGATTCGGCGAGGATGTCCACATAACCGGCGGTATGAGCAATGTCTCGTTTGGGTTGCCTAAGCGAGCCCTAGTGAATGAGACTTTCGTAAAGCTTGCGGTTGAGGCCGGCGCAGATTCGGGTATCATCGACCCTATACAGGTCAAAATCGATCGCGCGATGAAACTTGACATGGATTCGCCGCGAGTCCGATATGCGGTCGACCTGCTGGAAGGCAGGGACGATTTCGCGATGAACTACATCACCGCATACCGTAGCGGCGAACTCGATTGATCCGGCTTCCGAACCAGCACCTTCGCAAACCACAAAGCTGACCGCGGTCTCGCGGGGATTAGGTCAGTGGTGATAGATCAAAATCCTTCTGAAAACCGCCGAATGCTCAATCTGGTCAAAGAGGCGTTTTGGTTCGTCTACCACAACACCAATGACTTCATGTCGGTGAACGGGCATTATCTGGCCGCCGCAATCGCATTCTACGCGTTCCTGTCCATCTTCCCCCTCACTATCGCATTAATCACTCTTTGGCGGTTCGTGGTTGGACTCGAGGGTTTCGAGGATCGTCTGATCAGCGGAATCGTCACTCAAATACCGGTGCTCGCGGAAACTCCGGGGCCATCTTTCGTGGAAGGCTTCATCCACAACGTCAGCAACGAACCGGCGGTCACTTCTAGCTTGACGGGATTAACGCTATTCATTGCCGGGATGGGCGTGTTCGGCTCAATACGGAAGAGCGTGAACCTGATCTGGGGCATTCAACAGCCCCGCCCGTTCCTTACCGAACGGGCAATCGACTTCATCATGATGATGGTCGCGTCATCGCTCCTGTTCTTTTCAATCGTGCTTTCGGCAGTATTCTCATTCATTCAGGAGATCGCCAGCTTGTTGGCCACGGATCGGACACCATTTGATCAGTGGTTCCTGCTGACAGCGGGCTACGTCGCTCCTGCAGGGATCACGTATATCGTCTTTTTAGTGGTCTATTGGTGGTTGCCGAACACGAAGGTTAAGTTTACGGACATCCTTGGAGTCGCCATTTTGGCATCGATCGCCTTCGAGGCCACCAAGTACATATTCATATTTTTCCTGCGCAATTCGAGTGGATTGTTGACCTCGATCTACGGCAGCATCAGCACGATCATGATGTTCTTCCTGTTCGTCTATATCGAGTCGATCATTCTCCTCGCCGGAGCGATGCTATCGGCAAAATGGTCGAACTACCTCCGAGTCCGTGATCAAAGACGACAAAACACGATGCTGATCGCTAATCTGCGCCGCATCAACGAGACCGACCGAGTGGTCTTCGCGCCTTGATGGCTATCTCTCCTTGCCCGCACTGCCGATAGCCGATATCAAGACCCTTTGCTAGATCGTCCAAGCCCGGAGGGGCGGGCCTGCGGCAAAACAGATCCCGAATCAGAGATTGCGACGGAGCACATCTCATCCGTGAGTTTGACAACCTATGACGGTAGTATCAGCGCGCCAGTTCGTTCGCAAATGTGAAGAGCGCCGGTAGACCGCCAGTGTGGAGAAAGATGATCGTTTCGTTGGGAGTGACGTTGGCTTCTCGGATCTCGTTGAGCAATGCAGCCATCACGGTGCCCGTGTAGTTGGGATCGAGGATTATGGCGTCGGTTTGTGCGGACATCTTTATTGCCTCGACGACTTCGGCGGTCATTATTCCATAGCCTTCGCCGACGAACTGGTCCAACACCCTCATGTCAGACTCGGCAAATGTTATCGGCAAATCCAGCAACTCTTTGATGTCATCAGCATGTTGGAAGATGTACTCGTTCAGCGGCA
Organism: uncultured Dehalococcoidales bacterium; assembly: GCA_964564575.1. Classification (GTDB taxonomy): domain Bacteria; phylum Chloroflexota; class Dehalococcoidia; order Lucifugimonadales; family Lucifugimonadaceae; genus Bin127. The sequence continues at coordinate 5,598 of CAZMBB010000034.1, read as the reverse complement.
TGTCGTAGTTGACGGTAACGCCGGTGAAACGCCAATCCAAACCGAGGTTTTTCGCGGTCAGCATCAAGCCGCAGAGCGAACGGCCAGCGACGCCATAGATGTGGACGTTTTCGAGACCCAGTTCGTTGATCTGGTCGAGCAGCTCCAAGCCGCAACGTATGAAGCCCGCCATGCCTACTACGCGCGGGAAGAGATGCTCTTGCAGCCAGTAAACTTTCGCGCCTTCGGCTTCTAGCTGAGATTTGAGGTCTTGGGCGTATTGGTTGGCGTCGGCGGACTGGAACTGGTCTAATAGGTGCAGTTCGGCTCCCAGAAGTTTGTCAATGAGAAGGTTGCCTTGGACTTTGCGATGCGCTGCGTTTGTAAGGATCAAAATGTAGCGAAGGCCGGCTTTGTTCGCGGCAGCAGCAGTCATTCGTGCGTTGTTTGAGTGGTAGTCCATGATGTTGATCAGGGTGTCGTATCCCTGGTCGACAACATGAGGCATCTCGAACTCGTAGTGTCGGGCTTTATTGCCTCCGAATGCTAGCCCGGTCATATCTTCCCGCTTGACGTATATCGGTGGAGCGGTGTGCCCTTCCTCTTGCAAGCGTTCCCGAAGGCGCGTCATTTCCTCCAAGGGCGTTGGCGTGTGAGCTATATCGACGCGTGGAAAGGCATCGATTCTGGCGGCGAGTTCTTCGCGGGTTAGCGTGCTGGTCAACATTGGGTATCGAGTTCCTTTGATATCTAACGCCTGGGTATCTGGCCGTTTCCGTAGTAGCCCGCCTCTCGGGCCCATCGGTCAGAAACTTGGGCGGCTACGACTTCACCTGTGCAAGTCAATGTCCCGTCGTCGCTGTGTAACTCCGCGGTTAAGGTCGTTCGGCGGCGATCAAACTCCGTGACCCTTGACCTTACGGTGAATGGCATGGATAGCGGGGTGGGTTTCAGGTAGTTGACATGGAGGGATGCAGTTGCGTACCAGAGAAGCGGACGTTCGCCGTCACCTGCGTATCTACCGGCGCGACGATATGCGTCGGCGATGGCTGTGCATACGGAGTGGCAGTCGATGACGGCAGCGATGATGCCTCCGTTGACGATGTCGTGTGGCATAGCCGCGTGATGGGATTTGGGGACGAATCTACAGATGGAGATGTCGTCTTCCCAGCCAGATTTGATGTTTAAGCCGTGTTGATTCCAAGCGCCGCAACCGAAACACGAATTGCCGAATAGCCCGTCTTGGACATACTCGGGCGCGGCTGGGAGAGTGGGGAGCGAAGCGTTAAGAGTTGTCAACTTCTTCGGCTCCCGGCTCTTCGTCGACGACGACGGCGTCTAGGGCGAGAACCGTTTGTGGATGCCTTCGATTGTGCTGCAAGATCAACGTGATCTTCCAGTATGTCGGCGATTTTGATTTCACCGCGTCCGTTTTCGCCCTGACCGTTTTTGCTGCCATTGGTGGCGAGTTCGGTCACATCGGAACCGGCAGCAGTCGAGTCGGGGACGATCCCCGAGAAATCGCGAAGATAGTTGCCGGTAAACGATTCGTCCACAGAGGCGATGAACTCAGGAGTGCCCACCGCTACCAGTTCGCCACCGTCATCGCCGGCGTATGGACCGAGATCGATGATCCAGTCCGCGTTTTTGATCAGGTCGAGGTGGTGTTCGATGAGGAGGACTGTGTTGCCACTGTCAACCAGGCGGTGGAGAACGGTTAAGAGTTTGTCGGCATCGTCGAAGGACAGACCTGTAGTTGGTTCGTCGAGGATGTAGAGCGTCTGTCCTGTGCCGCGCTTCGAGAGTTCGGATGCGAGTTTGATGCGTTGTGCCTCACCGCCGGAGAGGGTCGTGGCCGGTTGGCCGAGGTGAATGTAGCCGAGGCCGACTTGGATCAGAGTTTCGAGTTTGGAGGCGATCTTTGGAATGTTTTCGAAGAGTTCGTGCGCTTCGGTAACGGTCATGTTTAAGACATCAGAGATTGATGCATCCTTGAAGCGGATCTCGAGTGCTTCACGGTTGTATCGCGCGCCGCTGCATATCTCGCAGGGGACGGTTACGTCCGGAAGGAATTGCATCTCGATCTGGGTGTATCCCGCCCCTGAACACGCTTCGCATCTGCCGCCACGGACGTTGAATGAGAAGCGCCCTGGGGTGTAGCCTCTAGCGCGGGCTTCGGGCATTGTCGCAAAGAGTTCGCGGATTGGGGTGAAGACGCCGGTGTAGGTTGCAGGGTTGGAGCGTGGAGTCCTGCCAATGGGAGACTGGTCGATGTTGATGACCTTGTCGATGAGCGGCAGGCCGGTGACATCGTCGTGCAGACCAGGTCGGTCCTTGGCTCGGTAGAAGTGTTGGGCCAGTCGCTTGAGGATGATCTCGTTGACCAAGGTGCTCTTGCCTGAGCCGGAGACGCCGGTTACGCAGACCAAGATGCCCAAAGGTATCTCGATGTCGATGTTTTTGAGGTTATTGGCTCTTGCGCCTAGGACTTTGATCGCTTGGCCGTTGGTTTCGCGGCGATCTTTCGGCGTAGCGATCTCTTTTCGACCACTTAGATAGTCGCCGGTAATAGACCTCTCGGAGGAGATGATGGCTTGGATATCGCCTTCGGCTACAATGTGTCCGCCATGCTCCCCGGCGCCGGGGCCGAGATCAACGATATGATCGGCCGCCCGCATCACAGACTCGTCATGCTCAACGATGAGGACGGTGTTGCCAACATCTCGCAGACTCATAAGTGTGTTGATCAAGCGGTCGTTGTCATGAGGGTGCAAACCCACGGAGGGTTCGTCGCAGACATAGAGGACACCCATCAAGCCAGAGCCGATTTGAGTTGCGAGCCGGATACGTTGACCTTCGCCACCGGACAGAGTCCCGGCGGATCGGTCGAGGGTGAGGTAATCGAGGCCGACTCTCGAGAGGAATCCCAATCTGGATTCGATCTCTTTAAGGATTTGGTCAGCGATTGAGAGTTCACGGTCAGTCAGAGGTTCAGACACTTCTCGATCATCGTGTGACCATTTGCCGTCTCGACACGCATCCACCCATTGAAGCGCGTTGGCCACTGATTGCCGTGTCACCTGCATGATGTTCATGCCGAGAAGTGTCACCGCGAGAGCGTCTGGCTTCAGGCGGTCTCCGCTGCATGTATTGCAGGTCCGCTGCGACATGTAGCGTTCGATATCGTTACGGACATTCTCGGATTCAGTGTTGGAGTGGCGGCGTTGCAAATTGGGGATCACACCCTCGATCCGGCCGTTCCAAGTAAATTCCGCCCCTGAAGAGGTCCGATGTGTTAGCCGCACTTTCTTACGGCCCGATCCATATAGAACGAGTTTCAGGTGTTCGGGTTCGAGCTCGGTGATGGGTTTGTCGAGGGGGACGTCGAAATGTTCGTTGAGCGCGTTGAGCGGCCCCCAAGCCCATTGCGAGTTCTTGCCGTCGCGGCTCCACGGGGCCACGGCTCCATCTTCCAAGGCGACAGCTTTATCCGGTAGGACCAGATCAGGATCGATCTCCAGTCGGTATCCGATGCCGGAGCAATCGGTGCATGCACCGAACGGAGTGTTGAAAGAGAAGTTTCGAGGTTCAAGCTCGGACATCGAGATGTCGCAGTCCGGACACGCGAACTGTTCGGAGTAGGAGATGTCCTGGGGTTGACTGGCTTTCTGGTTGCGTTGCCGTTGCTTGTTGATGGTGCCCGCGGCGGTTGTGCTTCGGGCGCCGGAGGTCAGTTCCTCCATGAGACGCTCGGTCGGGTTAAGGACCGAGACCATTAACATGCCCTCGCCGGTTTTTAGGGCAGTCTCAACCGATTGAGTCAGACGCTCGCGCTCAGTGGTGCTCCGCACGACTATGCGATCGACGACGATTTCAATGTTGTGCCACTTGTTTTTGTTCAGAGTGATCTCTTCGTCGAGCTGGAAGACTTCGCCGTTAACCCTTGCTCTGACGAAACCGGCGCGTCGGGCATCCTCAAAGATCGCGGTGTGTTCGCCCTTTTTGTGTTTGATGACAGGAGCTAGCAGGAGTAGCCGGGACCCTTCATCAAGGCGGAGGATCGAGTCGACGATCTGCTGAACGGTCTGACGTTGGACCGGTTTTCCACAGTTACGACAGTGAGGGCGTCCTGCGCGGGCGAAGAGGAGCCGGAGATAGTCGTATATCTCGGTTACAGTGCCCACAGTCGAACGAGGATTTCGCGAGACGCCTTTCTGGTCGATGGAGATCGATGGGCTAAGGCCATCGATATGATCAACCTCGGGTTTCTCCATCCGACCGAGGAATTGGCGAGCATATGCCGAGAGGCTTTCGACGTAGCGACGTTGTCCCTCAGCGTAGATGGTGTCGAACGCGAGGCTGCTCTTGCCGGATCCCGAAACGCCAGTCACAACCACGAGCTTGTCGCGTGGAATGCGAACGTCGACGTTCTTCAGGTTGTGCTCTCGTGCGCCTCTGACTAAGATTTCGTTTTCAGACATTTAACTCTGTGGAGTGAAGGAATACAGGTTTTATTCGATTCTAGAGTAAGTTGCTTGACGGTTTGCCCAAGTTTGTGATCGGCATTTGCGATCAGTAATGGATTGCGTTTCCTACCCCTCCGCCCGCGGCGATGCCATCGCCGTTTATGGCCACGGCCTTGGGCGATGCCACGAATGCTGCGATGTAGGCGATCTCCGTTGCGTCGATGAGTTTGCGGACTGAGTTTGCGGACGCCATCTCGTCAAGGATGGTTTCAACGGGGACACCTTGAGCTTCGGCGCGTGCAGCGGCCACATGCGGCGTAGCTTCAGTTCGCGTCCCGCCGGGATGAATCACGACCGAGTTGATGCCATACGGCCCAAGTTCATCGGCGAGATTCTTGGTCAAGGCAGAGACACCGACATTGCGAATCGACCCGACCGCTGAGCCGCTTGATCGAGAGGCGAGACCCGAGATGTTGATGATCCGTCCCCACCCTCGTTGCTTCATCGTAGGAGCCACCGCGCGGGCGCAGCGGAGATATCCAAGCGTCTTGGTGTTCAGATCTTCGTGAAACGCCTGATCGGTCACCCCTTCGATGCCCGGAACTGGAGCCTGCCCGAGCGGCCTTGCGGCGTTGTTGACCAAGATATCAATGCCGCCCAACTGGAAGTCTGCCCGCGCCACCATGCTGTTCACGGACACAGTATCCGAAGTGTCGCACTCGATCGGATAGATGTTCCGGCCGGTATCAGCTGCGATCTCCTTCGCAGTGGCTTGGAGCGGCTCGGCGTTTCGCGCACAGATCACAACATCGCAACCCTCCCGCGCCAGTTCCCACGCAATCGCCTTGCCGATGCCTCGACTTCCGCCAGTAACAATCGCTTTCTTGCCTTGAAGTTCCAAGTCCATGTTGTCGATCCCCTCGTGCCGTGTGAAGTGATTTGTAACAGGTTACTTTTTACTCCGACTTGACGTGAAAATCGATAGGGCAGATCTTTGACCTGTCCAACCCCTTCGCGAAGCGACAGCGGGGGATGCCCATAGGGACCCTTCGTAAACAACAGAGGGACGCCACCCCCGTAGGGGCCGTTCGAGAACGGCCCGGGGAGGTGCTGCGAAGGAAGCAAAGCGCCCTTCGCAGAACGACGGACCCAT
>CAZMBB010000033.1:0-25408 GCA_964564575.1 uncultured Dehalococcoidales bacterium | reverse complement strand
AGCCCTGCGCCCCTGAAAAGGCGCAGGGGGAGGAGCAGAAAAACACAGCCACCCCAAGTGGCCATACAAACACGCCCAACCCAAAACCAATCCCCCAAACAACCAGAACCAAATCCCAAGAATCCCCCCTCTAATCCCAAGAATCCCAATTCAGACAACAACACAACAACAAAATCCCAAACATCCCCCCAATCCCAAAAATCCCAGTTCAAAACCCCCACTCCAGATAAAATCACCCATAACCATGGCCATTCGCGAAATCCGCAAATTCCCCGACCCCATCCTCCTCCGCAAGTGCCGCACCGTTCGACGCATCGACGACGACATCCGGAAACTCGCAACCGACATGGTTGAAACCCTCATCGATGCCGACGGTGTCGGATTGGCGGCGAACCAAGTTGGCATCCTGAAACGCGTCATCGCCATACACCTACCCGAAGAAGACCCATACTGGCTCGTAAACCCCCAAATCATCAGGACCGAAGGCAACCGAGAAGTCGAAGAAGGATGTCTCTCCCTACCCGGATACGTCGGCCTCGTCAACCGCTCCGTGAGCGTGACCGCTAGGGCCCTCGACCAAAACGGCTCGAAATGGCGAATCACCGCCGAAGAGATCCTCGCCCAGGCTCTCGAACACGAAGTTGACCACCTAAACGGAATCATGTTCATGGACCACCTCCTCGAACACGAACGACTCCGAGAAGTCGGCGAAGAACCCGAACAGGGCGAAACCCACCTCCACGACGTCAACTACAACATCCAAGCCCACCACCATGAAGGCGACGACGATCATCCCCACAAATCCGACAATAACCCCGAACTCCTCGTAGCCAAAGCCAAACTCAGCGAAGTAACCCCCCAACACTCAATGTCAGAACTCGCCTACGACCTCCAAGACCCCAAAGACCAAGACCCCAAAGGCGAAACGACCGCAAAATGAAGAGCCGATATGCAGGCTGAAGAGGTAACCAGCGCGGTGCTATACTTTGATGTTTGAGGCTTCGATTCACACGTTGTATCGAAGTCATTTTTGTGAGTAAAGCCATGACGAGAGTCAGTGGCTGACGGACAGACCAGATTCAGAGTGGACAGCGAACCGCAAGACGACCGCGTGGCGCAGGGCTATGCGCGGATGCGACGGGACGTGCGCTATTTCGGTTGATTACACGTGTTCCGTGATTTAAGAGGTCTGATCTTCATTGCGGCGCTCGTTGTTATCGCCGTCGTAGTCATCGCAATCCCGCGCATCAACTTCAACATCTACAACTTCGAATTCGATCGCGGCAACGATGACGCCTTCCTCGGACTCAGCCTCGGCTTGGACCTCCAAGGCGGTACTCACCTCGTATACGACATCATCCCGCCCGAAGGCGAAGCCCCAACCGCCGAAGACGTAGAAGCCATCCGCACCATCATCGAGCGCCGAGTAAACGCATTCGGCGTAAGCGAACCAACCGTCCAAGTCATCGGCAACCCGCCTGACCGCATCCTCATCCAACTCCCCGGCCAGAGCGAATCATCCCTGAACCTCACCCTCGAAGAGAGCGAAGCAACAATCGAAGACATCGAGAACTTCTTCGCAACCGACCTCGGCAAGCAAAATGTCGAAGTCTTCGAAAACGAAGACGGCTCCATGATCGTCACCTTCAACAACTTCGACGGCCGCGACGCCGAAATGTGGCAGACCCAGTTCCAAGAGAAATACCCCACAACAATCCGCGCCACCTTTGAATACGAAATAGTCGTCCCCGAAGCAACTCCCACGCCCAGCGATCCTGCCGCCGAAGCCACCGCTACGCCTAGCGACCCTGCCGCTGACGAAAGCCCCGCAGATGAGCAGATCCCATTGCCCGATCCCGAGCGGATAGCGCCTACAACCGAAGAGGTCCAAGCCGCTTTTGAAGCCGCAGGCTTCACCGATGTCACCGTCAGCGATGGCACCGACACACTCTTATTCACAACCGACCCAGCAGGCGGCTTCCAACAAGTCGATGCCATCTACTTCGAAGCCGAATTCACCGGTCAACTCAAAGACCGCACCTTCGACGATGCCGGAAACATCCTTCCATCAGACGCGGAGAGATTGACGCGCGAACTCGCCGATGTCGGAAACTTCGCTTCTCTGCGAACCCCCGGCAGAATCGCGCAGTGGACCGTCTCTGGCGGCGTCCAAGAAGCCAAAGCCCTCATCGGCTCCACCGCCCAGCTAGAGTTCCGTGAGCGCAAGTGCGGCCCCATCGTCCCACCATCAGACGTTCCGGCTGGAGAGTGGCCGCCCGACGGACTCTCCGAGACCGAATGGCTCCTCCTCCGCTGTTCATCGCCTCTCTACTTCACCGAACAGGCCACGAACATATCCGCTGACGACCTCGACGATGCATTCCCATCGATCGAAGGCACACCGCCAGAACCAGTCGTAACCATTGTTTTCAACGAATCGGGCCGTGATGCCTTCTTCGAAGTCACAGGCCGCGTCGCCCGAAACCGCGACATCCTCGCAATCTATCTGGACAACGTAGAGCTGGTCGCCCCGACCGTCAACACCCCCGGCGCACAAGGCATCGCCGATGGCCGAGCCATCATCTCTGGTGGCGACTTCACCACCGAACGCGTCCGAACGCTTGCCATCCAACTCCGCTCAGGTGCGCTACCAGCAAATCTCGAACTTTCCGAAGAGCGCAGCGTCGACGCCATTTTGGGTGCCGACTCCCTCCAGCGCAGCCTAGTAGCTGGCGGTATTGGTCTCATATTGCTGGTCATTTTCATGATCTCCTACTACAAGATCCCCGGCATAGTCGCCAGCATCTCGCTCGCCTCATACACGATCATGCTGCTCGCCATATTCAAGCTCGTCCCCGTGACTATGACCCTCTCCGGCGCGGCCGCCGTGATCCTGTCACTCGGTTTCGCAGTAGACGCAAACGTCCTCATCGCAGAACGTGCCAAAGAAGAGCTACGAGCAGGCCGAGACCTCCTCTCCGCCCTCAACACCGGTTTCGACCGCGCATGGCCCTCGATCCGAGATGGAAACTTCTCGACGATCATCACCGCCATCGTGCTCTTCTGGTTCGGCGACCGCTTCAGCACCAGCATCATGCAGGGCTTCGCATTGACGCTTGGCATCGGCGTGCTGCTCAGCATGTTCACGGCATTCTTTGCCAGCAGATTGATGTTGAGGCTGATCGCACGAACCGGCATCGGCAACGCCCGCAACGTATTCGTGCCCGTAGCAGACCCGGGGGCAGACTCATAATCCGCCAAAACACACGCACCCTTACCCAACCATGGACTTCGTAGCACTCCGAAAGATATTCCTCCCGATCTCGGCGATCATCGCCGTGGCATCGGTGGTGCTGCTATTCGTGCCCGGTCTTAACCTCGGTATCGACTTCGTATCGGGAACTAGCACCACCTACGACTTCGGTAGTGCCGACCCCGGCTCCGCGTCTGTCAATGACGCGCTCGTCGCGGCTGGGCATCCCGAAGCCATCGTCCAGAACCTGGGCAACGGCCAATACTATGTGCGGACCAACGATCTCGGCAACGAGGGCAAAAACGTAATCGACGCCGAGTTGACCACGCTCACGGGTCAGGAACCCATAACCCTTGAAACCGTCACCGTAGGATCATCAGTCGCCGAGGGTACAGTCCGCAACGCCATCACCGCCGTCGTCGTGGCTGCCGTCTTCGTGATGCTCTACATCATGTATGCCTTCCGTACCGTTCCCGGTTCCTACCGCTACGCCGTTTCAGCCGTCATCGCTCTCATCCACGACGTCCTGATCGTCCTTGGCATATTCGCCATCCTTGGCGTGCTCATCAACGTGCAAGTCAATGCAATCTTCATCGTCGGCATCCTCACTGTCATCGGTTACTCCGTCAACGACACCATCGTTATCTTCGACCGCGTTCGTGAGAACGTCATGCTCGTACCGTCCCGCGACTTCCGCCTCACCATCAACGCCTCCATCCGTGAGTCGATCATCCGTTCCCTCGGCACCAGCATCACCACGGCAACTGTGATCATGGCGATGCTGCTTTTTGGCGGACAAAGCCTTCGCGACTTTCTCATCGTTCTCCTCCTCGGCGTCATCATCGGAACCTACTCCTCCATCTTCATCGCCGCCCAAGTCCTCGTCTCCTGGGACGAAGGCGCGCTCAGGCGCGTCACCCGCTTCATCCCGAGGCTCCGACGCCGCACTAGCTGATTCAGTCAACTGATTTGGTTGGCAGGGAAGCGGTTTACACTTGCATTGAACAGGTGCCTGAATCAAAGGCACGCGCAGCTAAGACAACCGGACGGAATTCCAATGCAAATCGGTGCTCATGTAAAGACTTCAGGCGGTGTAGATAAAGCAGTGGATCGAGCCATCGACATCGGTGCCGAGTGCATGCAGATATTCGCCGCGTCACCTCGCATGTGGCGAGTTACACCAATCAAAGATAAGCCGCTTCAGAGCTACCACGAGAAGATGGCCGAATCTGGATTGGGACCCACGATCGTCCACGCCAAATACCTCACCGCCCTAGGTTCGCCCAATCCCGAACTCGTCGAGAAAAGCCGCAAGTCCCTCACCGAAGAGTTGGTCCAGACCGAACGCTTGGGCGCCCTAGGTTTGGTCTTCCATCCCGCAAGCCATCGCGGTGCCGGGCTAGACGCGATCTTCGATCAGTTCGTAGAGGGCGTAAACCAAGTGCTGGACAACGCCCCGGGTGACGCGTTGCTCATGCTGGAGACTTCGGCTGGTTCGGGTGATCATATCGGCTCAAAATTCGAGGAACTCGGACGGTTGATCAAAGCGCTCGACAACCCCCGCGTCGCTACATGCTTCGACACCCAACACGTCTGGGCATCGGGATACGACGTCGTCACAAAAGACGGCCTAGACGAAACGATGGAAGAGTTCGACCGCGAGATCGGCTTGGATCTCCTTCGAAGCGTTCATGCCAACGACTCCATGCGCGACCGTGGTTCATCCGTTGACCGTCACGACAACATCGGCGAAGGTCTGATCGGTAAAGAAGGATTCCTAAACATCCTGTCGCATCCAGCATTTGCAGAAGTTCCCTTCTACCTGGAAGTGCCGGGATACGAGAAAGATGGCCCTGACAAGCCCAACGTCGACGTACTCAAGGCGATCCGAGACAAAGCATCCGCTTGACGCGCCCATCTCGGCCACATTTCCGCGATGACGTACCGAGTTTCGCCCGAGGAGTTTGACGGTATCGTCCTTGACGCCATCGAACAACTCGACTCTGAGTTTTACGAACGGCTTCAAATCGAAAACGTCGATATCGTTGTCGAACCGGAGCCAACCCTGCACCAACGGACCGACCTAGGGCTCGAACCACATGACACACTGTTCGGGCTATCCGAGGGAGTATCGTTAAGAGACGGCGGTTCCCACAACGCGTCAATGCCTTCCAAAATAACGATCTTTCAACGCCCCATCGAGGATCAAGTCGATTCGATCGAGGAGCTAGAAGAAGAAGTGCTCCGAACCGTGTGGCACGAAGTCGGACACTTCCTCGGATTTGACGAAGACGAAGTCGCTGAGATGGGTTTGGGTTGAAGCGGAGATCAGGTCCGCTCTGAGGCGAACAAACCGTCGCGTAGCACGATGGTTCGATCACCGAATGAAATCGTCGCCGATCGGAAAGCTCGCAATACGGCGATGAACCTCAACATACGAGAATCTTCATCATGCAATTCCGGTCGGTAAGCCGGTGTGCCCCAGAAGGTGTGCTGCGATCCGCTCAGTATCGTCTGCTCCAACTCTGATATCGCTCGACCAAATGTCTCTTTCGAACGTTCATCCAACGGATCATTGTGGCGATCTGCGAACCAGATGGACAAAACCATGTCGCCATTGGGAGTGTGTTCAACGTCGGTGACAAGAAACGGTCCCTGCTGATTGGAAAACAGGGATTCGACCGGTTCCCCCGCAGCAGCGGTCTCCCTTACTGCGGCCTGCAACGATCTGAACAGCGAAGATAGATTCGAGACCTTGAACGGAGGTTGGTGGAGAACCAAGGTGAATTTTTCGCTGGTGGGTGTCACCTTAACTTCCTCATGTCACCGACGCGCATGGTCACATTATCACGGTCGAGTTGTTCGAGCAACGCGAGCGAGTATTTCCGGCTAGTACCAAGAAGTTCGCGGACGTCATTAATCGAGACTTCGTTGTTGGCATGACAGAAGTTGATCACCGCATCACGCATCTCATCGAACACCTCAGCTACGAAAACGACATCTGGTCCGGCACTTACTACTTCGCGGCGATCTGCAAGGGCGCCAAGGAGATCCGCGTCGATTTTGTTCCACGCGGGCGGTGAGAATCTATGCTCTCGCAGGACGGACAAAAAACGATCGACTTCGCGCTTCTGGCCGTCCGAAAACAGAACCTCGTGATCGGGCAGCCTCAAGGTTGTTCCGTCTTGATTAATCGCGCCTTCCTTGGCGAAGTGCTGCACGACAGCGTCGAAACCAGAGGTTGACAACTTCAGGCGGTTGCGCAGTTCCTGCCGCGGCATACCACGGCGTAGCGAGTATCGCTGGTGGTATTCGGCAAGCGTTTCGATCGATTGATTAAGTAGCGAATCCAAGCGAGACGTTGTGATGTGTAGGCCAGAGGAACCTTCTGTGAGGCGAGTTACACGCCCCTGTTCAACCAATCCTGAGACGTCTCGTTCGACATCGTTTCGCAGCATGTGGGCCGAGTCAGAGATTTGGTTGTTGTTTGCCAAACCGAGAAGATTCAAAGCATGCATCACGATTTCTTCTGATCGGCCTTCCGCAAGGATTTGCAGATGCTCGACCACGGCAGGATCGTTGCGGCGGTGGCGCGGAGCATCGACGACCAGGGCCACACCTCCACCTAGAGTGTCATTGCTGTCACGGATGACGAAATGGTCGCCTTTGACAATGGGGCGAGGGTTGCTCATTTTGATTTGAGCCCAACCTTGCTCGCCAGCTTGCAATCGATCCGCATTGAGCAACCGAACCGTAGCTGGTTCCTCCCATGTTCCACCGTACAGAGTAACGCGATGATTGTGTTTGATGGGCCGCTTGACGTCTTCGATTGCCCTCAACGAAGCGTCGAACACTGGAGTGGTATTGAACTCACCACGTTTGACTACGGCCTCCCCGCGTTCGATCTCGGTGTGGGAGACGCCGCTCAGGCTAACAGCGACCCGGGTTCCGGGCCGGGCAGTATCGATCTCAGATTCGTGGCTTTGGAGGCCGCGAATACGGGCATTTTCGTTTGAAGGGAGAAGAGCGACTTCATCGCCGATATTCAGTTGTCCGCCGTCGAGAGTACCGGTGACTACAGCCCCGAAACCCGCCACGCTGAAGGAACGGTCGATGAACAGACGGGGACGTTCGTTACCAGTACGAGGTGGTTTTTCGCGGGCGAAGTCGGCGATCATTTTCCGGAGGTCATCCATGCCCTCGCCAGTTTCTGCGGAAACTGAGAGCATAGTTGATCCTTCTAGTGTGGTTCCCTCAAGTATTTCCGATATTTCGATCTCCACCAGCTCGATGAGGTCAGGATCGGCAATATCCGATTTGGTGATGACGACTATGCCATCTCGCACCTCTAAGAGGTCCAAGATGGCCAAGTGCTCGAGGGTTTGCGGCATAGGACCTTCATCGCCTGCTACTACTAAGAGCGCCAAGTCGAAACCTCCGGCACCCATGAGCATGGTTTTGACGAAACGCTCATGTCCTGGGACGTCGACGATGCTGACTTCGGTGCCGTCGCCGAGATCGAGCCATGCGAAACCGAGTTCGATGGTCATCCCGCGCGCTTTTTCCGCGCTTAGTCGGTCGGGGTCGATGCCCGTGAGCTTTTCGATGAGCGTGGACTTTCCGTGGTCTACATGGCCCGCGGTGCCGACGACGAACATGATGCGCGAGAGGAAGTTACGAGGATTTGCCGATAAGTATGGATTATCGACGGAATCGAGGAAACGTTCAGTTGCCGAGCATCTCTAGGCGCGCGACCAAGATCAGAGGGAAGTGCCACCAGAATTGTCCTGACATGGTCGAGGACGATTCCTCTTGTGCTTTGGGAGGGAATCTTGGTTCTTCCAGGGCTGTGAGAGCGAAGCCTTGTTGCATGAATACGCGAAGCAGATCGCTGATGGGTCGGTGGAAGTATCTATGGGCTCGTGGTTGTCCGTTGATGCCTACTCCTAGGTAAGTGCAGGCATCAGAGTAGGATGGCACCGAGACTCTGAAATCTTCGACGACGCCATTCTCGGTGAATTCACGTTCCATTGAGTTTCGTGTTCCGTTGGAGTTGAAGACAGGATGCGTGACACTGAAGACGAACTTGCCGCGCGGTTTAAGGAGCTGCGGCAGTGATTCAGCCAATGGGGTGATCACCGCCATGTCCATCAGCCCCATGGTGCAGACAGCGGCGTCGAAAGGTAATCCTGGGATGGCTGCTAGGGCTTCGCGGTTGGCCGCGTTGACAATATGGAAATCGATGCGATCTTCATAGCCACAGGCGCGTTCTTTCGCTCGCCGGATGAATTTCCGGGAGTGGTCTAGAGCGGTGACATGAACACCTTGGTCGGCCATGCGACGAGTGAACCTTCCCGCGCCGCAGGCGATGTCGAGGACGTGGTCGCCCGGTTGGAGGTTGAGCAGCTTTTCTTGAGTTGGCTCGATCAGATAGTTCTGCGCCTCGTTGCCGTCCCCGATGCGGTCGTCCCACCATTCAGAGATTTCGTTCCATATTTCGACAGCTTCGTCAAGATATTCTGGGAAATCGATTCGGTTTGATTCGTGCATGGCTGTCTCAACCTTCGCCATCTGTGAGGATGAATCGCTCAAAGACACTGTTTCCCAAGAGTCTGCCGCGACGCGTCAGCCTGACTCTGTCAGATACGCGTTCGATCAGGCCAGCGTGTGCGAGTGACTTAATTTCGTGTCCGTAGACTGATGTCAGTGTCTTGCTGAAGCGATGTTGGAAATCTATGTCCGATATTCCTTCTGACAGCCTCATTCCGAGCATCATGGTTTCCGACATCGCCATTGCGGAGGATGTGGTTTCCACGAAGTCGATGGCGAGTTCCCCTTCAACGATTGATAGCACAGAGGAATGGCTGGGATACGATGTTGCCGCGATCGTGTCGATGTAGCGGCGAGGCGATTTCATGTTGGCGAACCGTTTGCCGAGCATCGATGAGTGAGCGCCGGGGCCTACACCTACGTATGGTTTGTTGAGCCAGTAGGCCAGATTGTGCTGGGATCGGTATCCCGGTTTGGCCCAGTTCGAGATTTCGTAGTGATCGTATCCAGCATCACCCAGGGCATCCATCGCCATCTCGTACATATCGGCTGCTAGATCATCGTTCGGAGTTGGAACGATGCCGCGGTTGACGTCGCGATGCAGAGGCGTTCCGGGTTCGATTTGAAGACCGTAGAGTGATAGATGTTCGGTTCCAAGTTCTACGGCGCGCTCAAGGGTGCTTTCCCAGATGGTCAACGGTTGATTTGGCAGGCCGAACATCAGGTCGATGTTGATGTTGGCGAATCCGGCGCGACGTGCTGTCGCTACGGCCTGCGCGGCGTTGTCTGCACTGTGGCGACGTGACAAGGCTGAGAGGATCGGGTCGTGGAATGATTGGACGCCGATGCTGATGCGGTTGAAGCCGGCTGCCAGCCATGCCTTGGCTTTGCATGGGTCGATATCGTCGGGGTTTGCTTCTAATGTGATCTCTGAGTTTGGCGTGATTTGCATAGAGGCATCGATAGTTTCCATTAAACGAGAGATCGATTCGGCAGGGAGGTACGACGGAGTTCCCCCGCCGAAGAAGATGGTTGATACTTGCGGGCGATTGAGTCGATTTCCCCAATGGTCGATTTCAGCGGATAGAGCATCGACAAACGAAGGCATCAGATTTTCGATGCCTTCGTAAGTGTTGAAGTCGCAGTAGTTGCACTTGGATAGGCAAAAAGGGACGTGGACGTAAAGTGCGATGGGCGGATCCAGCGCGTTTAAATGAGATTCGACTACCGGTTGGGTTTGAGGAACGGTGGCCATGACGTAAATGCTACGCGCTCACCCAGCCCTCGCAGGTTAACCGGGCGTCCAGAGACCGCCGGAGGATGATTGCCCTTCTGCAGTGTCGGCGCTGGCTTGCTGCTGTGCTCGCTCCATCATCTCGCGTCTGGCCTCTTCCATCTTTTCACGAAGCCACCGCTCGAGTTGGTCAAGTTCCGGCGGCGAAACGATGAAGCGCTCGATCCGGTCGGGGATCGGGAGTTGTGCTGATACAGCAAGCACCACTGAGGTTTCGTCGTCCCCGATAGCATCGTTGAGGCGTTTTCTCAGATGATCGTCACGGACACCTGCCGCTTCTATTTGGCCTGACTGAACTACGGTGCGAACCTTATCGGACATCAGGTTCTGGGATGCGCATTGTCCCCAATCAATCAGTTCGGCGAGTAGTTCAGTGTCTTCGAATTCTTCGACGATCGCTCCGCTCGCGGCCAGTCCTCGGACGAGGCTTGCGCCCTGCGGGTTCATTTGCTGTAGTTGGACTACTGCGTCTTCGCCTCGACCCGTGACGGTCTCGATAAAAACGCTTTTGATCGGGCCGGATGTCATGGCATGACGGTCGACCTGCGTCTTGACAGCAGACCAGTAGTTGGACAACATGGTGTCGTAGCCTTCAAGCCCGGGGAATGGTTGGACTAGCCTGATAATGAGTAGAGACCGTGCCATTTTCGATACCTTTGGTGGTTGAGTGCGGTTGTTGAGATTTCGGTGACTATACGGAGAAGAGGAAGTTCGTCAAGTCACCGTCGGCGAGGACGTAGTTCTTGCCTTCCTGTCTTAAAACTCCCTGTTTGCGCGCTTCCTGCATGCTTCCGCAACGCACGAAATCATCGTATGCTACGACTTCTGCCCGGATGAATCCACGTTCCATATCTGAGTGGACCACGCCCGCGCCTTGAGGGGCGAAAGCACCGGCAGGGAAGTGCCACGCGCGGACTTCGCGGTCTGAGGCTGTGTAGAAAGTCTGGGTTTTGAGGCATCGTAAACACGCGTCCATCAGGAGTTCGCTGTCATCACGCTCTATACCTAATTCGGCTCTGAGTTCCGCGGCCTCGTCTTCATCCATTCCCCGCAGTTCTTCTTCGATGGAACCGCAGATTGGTACTAAGAGAGTTTGTGGATCGATCGTCGTTTCGCCTAGATTGTCTATCGCCTCGGATCGTAAAATCTCCGCATCGATACCAATCTCATCTTCGCTGACGTTTACCGCCACGACAATGGGCAAAGCGCTCAAGACGAAGATGTCGGCGAGGGCACGAGCTTGAATTTCATCGAGGTCGATCGACCTGATAGGCGTCCCTTCTTCCAGGGTCTGTTGAACTTCTTTAAGAGCTTCCACATTAGCAATCGCTTGGGCACGTTCGGACGATTTCAAGGCCTTCATGCTTGTTTGGATACGCTCTACGCGCCGGTCGAGCAACTCGATATCCGCGAATAGGATCTCGAACATCAACTTTTCGAGATCGCGAAGCCAATCGATAGATCCTTCAGGATGAGGCGTCGCGGGATCTTCAAACTTTCTAACCACTGCCAACAGTGCTTTGGCTTTTTGGAGAGAGTTGACGGTTTCCCGAGTTAGAACGGCCCCGGTCGAGTGGTCTACCGGCATGTCCCAGAAGGTCATCTCGGCACGGACTTTGCGCCGAGCATTGAATGCCTTGTCAATGACATCTAATCGTGCATCAGGTTTTGCACCGACGCCTATATTGACCGATTTCGCGCCACCATATTGACCCTTGTCAACCGCCCCACGCGTCAACGCGTTGAATATCGTTGTCTTCCCGGCGGCGGCAAGGCCGATGATGGCTGTGGACATATAGAGTTGATCGGATTGCTGCGCGTCAAGAACCAGTTTTGATTATAGAAATCGCGATTTTCATGAACTCAGCCGCATCACCGACACTGGTCGAGGTTGCACATCAAGCGGGTTGGATTATGCTGGATTCAGCATGATCAGATTGATACATGGCGATGACGAATTCACCATCGCCAACTCACTTGAAGCCCATCTTGACGCGTTGGGACCACCAGAGTTGCGTGCGCCCAACACGACCGTTTTCGAAGCTCCCAACGTGAGTATGGCGGAGGTCTTCGCGGCGGCCAAAATATCGCCGTTCCTGACTGATCGTAGGGCAGTGGTGGTCAAAGGAATGCTCAAGCCCATGGACACTCGAGGCGAACGGGTCCGTGCCGACTGGGAAGCGTTCGGAGATCGGGTCGCGGCAGAGGTCAACCAGATAACGAACGAGTTGATATTCGTCGAGAGCATCCCTCTGAAATTGACGTCGGCTCCGCTGAAGAGACTGGCGTCATTGGCGGAGGTTGAAATACACCGAATTCCTGATCGACGTGAACGAGGTGACTGGATCCGTAGGCGTTTCGAGTTCCATGGGGTGCGAGCATCGGCACGCGCTTTGGCTAGGTTCAACGATGTTGGTGGCGACGATGTTCGACGCTTGGACGGTGAAATCCAAAAACTGGCGATCTACGCCAACGGTCGCACGCTGGAACCGCGGGACATCGATTTGATGGTGGCTGACGCGAGCCAGGACCGCATATTCAACGTGATGGACGCCATCATCGAGAGCCGTACCAGTCAGGCGCTCAGCGGTGTCCAAAACCTGATCGCAAATGGCGAATCGATCGAGGGTATATTCGCGTTGTTGACAAGGCAAGTTCGCATTCTGCTAGTCGCGGCTGATCTTTTAGAACGGGGCACGAGCAGCGCGCAGGTGGGGCAACGACTTCGCATCAATTTGGGCTGGTTGGTCGACAAGACCTGTAGGCAGGCTTCGAGGCTCGGATCACCACGCTTGAGGATGATGCACCTTCACATGCTGGAGGTCGACACCAGCATCAAGACGGGACGTGCGGATCGACGTTTGGCCGTTGAGATGTTGGTTTCTGGTCTTGTCAACGGTTAGGACGGCTTCTCTCTACAGGGTTTGTTAGCGCTCCTGAGAACTGCGATGCTTCCAAATGCGTATCCTTGATTCAGTAATGGTCCGAAAACTTCGCGCCGCCACAATTTTCTTCTCACTGCTCGCGCTGTCATCACTTGTCGCAGGCACCATATCAGCTTGCCAACAATCTGAACCCACACCTGCTCCGACCGCGGTACCACCTACGGCGACCGAAGTAGTGATGCTGCAGCCATTCAGTACGCCTACTAGCGCGCCTGAACCAACCTCGACGTCGACACCAACTGCGACACCAACTGTCTCGCCGACGCCGGGCACGCGTGAGACGGTCGGCATGTATTCATCAGCCCATCGCACTCTTGATCGTGGGGAGTTCAAGGACGCGGAGAGGCGTTTCGCAACCATCGTGGAAATCGAACCGGAGTTTGCGCGAGCTTGGGCAGGGCGCGGGCAATCTCGAATGATGCAAGGCGAACTCGAAGACGCGATGGTCGACTACGACCGAGCGGTATCTCTGCGGCCTAGGGTCGGATCGATTTACGGCGAACGCGCGATGGTCCGTGTTTCAATGGGCGATTTCGAAGGTGCGAAACGAGACGCGTTGCGTGGACTAGAGCTTGATGATGAGTTGCTAAACGCGCATCTAGTTTTGGGTCGGGTTCGAGCAACAGAAAACGACTATGATGCGGCGTCCGAGCACTTCAGAACTGCTATCAGGCTTGCTCCTGAAGAAGGCGGTGTTTATTGGTGGCGTGGCAGGTATCACCGCGACATCCTCTTGGACGCTGGGGCCGCGTACTCCGATTTCACATACGCAATTGAACTTAACCCGGCGCAGGCCTCCTATTTCTTGGATCGCGGCATTCTCCTCGCCCGCGTCGGTAGTTGGGCAGAAGCGAAGTTCGATCTGGAAGAGGCGATCTCTCTCTCAAAAGATCCCAAGTTGCCCAGTGTCATCGAGAGTGCGGAGAACTGGCTTGAATTGATCGAAGAACGCGCCCCGGGTGTTGAGCCCGCCGAACCGCCACCCGCGTCACCGCCAGTCGAATAACCCCCGCTAGGGATTTTCCGGCAATCAGCCCAAACGGCAGATGTAGATCATTTCCTCGCTGCTTTGGCTCAGCGGTTCACCGTTGAAGTCGCCGAAGAATTCGATCAACTTTAACCCGGCTTCAGCAAGCATTTCTTCGACTTGGTGGTGATGCAGGTATCTGAAAGCAACGTTTAGCTCCTCGCGATCGATCAATTGGCCGTTGCGATCAAACGATTCGATGGTCTGTATGCAGTAGTTGGTTTGGGCCTCGGTGTCGAAGTTGTTTATGCCGGTCAAGACGTGCCTCGTGCCATCGTCTTCGTTCACGACGACGCCAAGTAAGAACCTTTCGCCTGATTCGTCATGGATCAGGTCATCGCTCGGATTGAAGAGGTTGAATATCAATGTCGCGTCTGACGCCATGTGCATCGCGCAACGTTTCAGCGCCGCAAGTTGGCGAGTCGCGTCGGTTACTAATGCGAGAGTGTGTGCGGGGACAATCACGAGGTCGAAGTCTCTCTTCGGCAACCCCAACTCGCACATGTCAGCCTCGAGCAGTTCCAATGAGCCTGACAAGGAAGCATCTCCAAGTTTTCCTCGAGCACGTTCCAGCATCGGGAGATACAGATCGACACCTGTCACATCGTGTCCCATCATGGCAGCCGGGATCGCAATCCTGCCCGTCCCGACACCTAATTCCAACACTGATCCATCTACCCGTTCGATAGCATTCAGATAGAACTCCAACTCACCTTCCGGCGCAGCCTCGTAGAAGATGTCGTATCGTTCGGCCCACCTGACGTAGTCCATTGAGAAATCAGTTGGATTCACAGCGGATTAAGTATCCTTTGATTGTTGCGTCTGAAAAGGGCTTAGGCCTGAACTTGAGGGCGCAGTTCGGCAACAGACCTTTAGTTAAACATGGGTTGAGCGAGATTGCCCAAATCACTAGCATCCCGACAAGACCGTCTAGGCACTGAAACAGCATTCCTGACACTGGCGCGAGCCCGAGAACTCGAAGCGCAGGGGCGTCACATCGTGCACTTAGAGATCGGCGAGCCCGATTTCGACACGCCGGAGCACATCAAAGAGGCGGCGAAGAGTGCTCTTGACGACGGTTACACGCATTATGGACCATCCCCGGGCGAGATGCCGGCACGTGAAGCGATTGCCTCACATCAGACGGAACGCCAAGGATACGAGATCGGGCCCGAACGCATAATCGTCACTCCAGGCGGCAAGCCGGTGATGTTCTTCTCCATACTCGCTCTGATCGAAGAGGGCGATGAGGTCATCTACCCGAACCCTGGCTTCCCGATTTACGAGTCGATGATCAACTATGCCGGCGGAACCGCGGTACCGATCCCGCTAGAGGAGCGTTTCGACTTCTCGTTGGACGTCGACCGTTTGGAATCGCTGGTCACGGAGAATACCAAGCTGATCATTGTCAACTCGCCGAACAACCCGTGCGGGAGCGTGATTACAGACGAAGATTTGGGACGAATCGCTGAGATCGCGGTCGAGAATGATCTTGTCGTGCTGTCGGACGAGATCTACAAGGACATGTATTACGAGGGTTCACACACGTCCATTACCAAGTTCGACGACATGGTGGACCGCACTATCATCCTCGATGGCTTTTCGAAGAGCTACGCCATGACTGGTTGGCGATTGGGATATGGCGTGTTCCCGGAATTCATGATGGACGCGGTTACGAAGTTGATGACCAACAGTGTGTCATGTACATCGGTCGCCGTGCAGATGGCGGGAATCGCCGCGTTGCAGGGACCGCAAGACTCCGTGGCAGAGATGATGGATGAGTTCCGTATCCGTCGCGATCTTGTTGTGGACGGTATGAACAATCTGCCGGGGGTGTCGTGTCGTACGCCCGGAGGCGCGTTCTACGCATTCCCCAACATCAGCGGGACAGGCTTGGACAGTCGCACTTTCGCGGACAGAGCCATGGATGAAGCTGGCGTAGCATTGCTTTCGGGCACTGCGTTTGGCGAGTATGGCAATGGATACATCCGCATCTCGTTCGCGAACTCTCAGGACAATCTGCGACTAGCGATCGACCGATTGGGAGAGATGCTCTCTTAAGGTGCGTGTTGGGAACCTTCCGCGCTTCTAGGCGGAGGTTTGACAATTTGAACACCGCATGCTTTCATAACATCTCGCGTGTTCGCTTTGGCGACCGCACGCAATACGTGCGTAGTGTTCCTTTGAATCTGCTTTTGAACGGCTGAAACAACGGTCTGTGAATCTTCGTCCAGCAATCCCCAGTAAGGCGGTAATTCAGCGCGGGTGATCAAACCTTTGGGGGCCATCACATAGTGGAAATCTGCGCACGCCAAGAAGGCTGGATCGTGGAATTTCGTGGAGAACCGGAGGAGCATACGTTCCTTGGCGGCCATTCGTTTGGTTATCTCGGTGTTTTCACGCTCAGCCGATTTGTACGCGGGGTCTTCTCGCCAATCTGAGCCGTCTCTCGTCGCATCTACAGCGTGCTCTCGCGTCTGATCAAGGACCGCGGCTGTCAAACTGGCGGCATCTTGCAATGTTGCAAGTTGATACAAAGCCTGTTTGAGGTCTTCGTCGGTCTTGTCGTCGCGCTGCAGATCCGCGCGTGAAGACTTAACCTCGACGATGTATACAAGGTTGTCTTTTCCGACACCGACGAGATCGACGATCCGACCATACGGACCTTCAAGTCTGACCTCCATCCCTATCGCTCTGCACTCGGCAACCGAGTAGAGCCACTGCCAAGCGGCCCATTTCAGTTCGTAAGTCAGATCGGACTCTGTGCGGGATTTCAGGGCGCGTGAAGGCGAGGAGTTGCTGTGGTTCAAGTTTTCGCTTGCGCGCGTTTGTCCTTCAGTGTTCTTCATGTCGAACTCAATCTACGCATGTCAGAAAAATCTAGAATACACTTGCATTGTAATAGTAACAGTGTGCTATAGTGTTAATTGAACAGAGATGCTATCGGAAATGCCGACAATGCGACGCGACAGGAGTGCAACATGACGATCATACGAGATGGACGCAATGGTAAAGTAGCGAAGGAGTTCGTCATCATAGGGGTAGGTGGCGCGGGCTCAAAATCAGTAACCGAGTTGTCCAAGGTGCTTGGTAATCCTGATGATGTGATCGCTGTTGATCGAGAAGCAGATGATCTGCGGCCCCTAAGTATCGGCAGGCGCATCTCGATAGGCTATCCGGTCTTTGCCCGCAAAGTTGAGAACGGCGACGATGATCACTTCGCAGACACCAACGACTTGTTCCGCCTTAAGACAGTTATCGGTAAAGCCCCGATCGTCTTCGTCATGGCCGGACTTGGCGGCAACACCACCCTAGAACTGATGCCGTCGGTTCTTCGAACTGCGATGTCGACTGGCGCGACAGTGCTGGCAATCGTCACGATGCCGTTTTCATTCGAAGGCAGGACACGCTCGAATACCGCTGGAATTGCTTTGGAGCGCGTTAAGCAGACAGGCTGTCCGTTAGCGTTGATCGACGCAGACAGTGCGATATCAAATGCATCGATCGCGGGTGATCTAGCGGCTGAACTTTCGACCGCGCAGGCGCGAATAGTTATGAATGTTTTGTCGGCTTCGAGTGCGGAGTCGTTGAGTGCTCTCAACAGTGCACCAGAACTGCTTGACGCGATAAAAGGTGCTGGCCCGACTTTTGTTTCCTACGCCTCAACTGAAGTTGCAAACGAGTACCGCAAGATTACTCGCGAAGCGATCAAAGCCCCAATAACTTCCGGGCTCGAACTGGGTGAAGCGGACTACGTAAGCGTTATCGTGGCGGGACCGCCAGACACTTCGATCAAGACGTTGAATGCCGCAGTGGCTATCATCCAAACTGAGACATCCGATGACGCCGTTTTGTCGACGTCGTTCATCCCGAATGCCGAAAACGGCAACCTGAATCGACTGAGAATCACGATATTGGGTGGTAAACGATCCGCGTGCGACTCCCAGCCCTCCGAAGTCGCGATTTCATCCTTTGAAGCGCCAGATACATCCAACGTAGAGCAATCCGTCGTTACTGAATCAGTCGAAGACGAGGTAAATGATCTGTTCGGTGCGCCGGATTGGTTGATCGATAACCCCAGAAACGAGGAACGAATGCCCGTTCTGCTTTGAGTGAATCGATTGGTCGTGTCGCCTGAACCGTCATGTTGTGTGCTCACGTTCGGCAAATCGGTGAGCCACTATTGGAACGGCAGGGAAGGGCGTCGGTGCTAAATGAGATTGCGATTGCGTCCTGGGTTCAAAGCCTCCTTACCCAAGTGACGCCTCAATCGCGCCGACAAATGCCCTTCCCGCCGTGTCTCCTTAATCTCCGACTTTCCCAGGACCCCCGGGATCATCGACCGTCAGATTCTGAAGGATTCTGTCGGTGAACTTCAATTCAGAGTCGTCTTCCGGTTCGTAACCGAGCACACTACGAGCGGCCTCAAGCGACCAAAAAGCTCTGGTGTTGTTGCTGATTCCGTAGACGACTTGCCAAGGTACGCCGTGTTCGTTTTCGATGTTTGGAGTTTCGATAGCTTTTGAGAAAAGCTGTCGAAGGTCACGTTCGCTGAAGTGTGCGCCCAATCCTCGTTTGTATGTCGATTGACCGGTGCCGCCGTGGAGGGGATCCGAGTTTGCCAAGAGCGCGTCGGCGTCAGTTTCGCGGGGATTTCCGATGCGTACCTGCACGATTTCGAGCTTTCGTCCGAACGCGCCGCAGGCATACGGGTGGGCGAGCAATTCATACGCTGCTTTAGCCCAACCGTAGAAGTTGTCGGAGAGGGGCACTTCGTCTTCGAAGACCATCTCCTTCTTGCGGTTGTGGATTAATGCGTGCTCGTACCAGTCGGCGGCGTGGTTGGAACTCGCGACTACGACGCGCTTTACGCCCGCGTCTAAAGCGCATCTGTAGATGTTGTTCGCCATCTGAACGTTTTCCAGCTCGGTAGCGAAACGATCGATCTGTGGGATAGCGTCGCCGTACACGCCTCCCGGACTCGACCTCTTGTAGGCGAGGTGAATGACTGCATCTTGGCTCTCAAAGAAGCGTTCGTATCGTGAACGGTCGGTGTCGATCAGGTCGACGACCTGGACACCTTCTACGGAATTTCCATGGACGTCTTTGGCAACTGCGTCGATGAGCGTGAGGTCGTAGCGCTCGCGGTATGTCTTGAGCATCTGCGAAGCGATGTAACCGCTTGCGCCCGTGATCAGGACTTTCAATTTGTTGGACATGTCGTAATCTGCCTTTGGATTAGGAAAGGGTCGGTTGGTGGTTCATCCGACCTGTTGTTGCTCGCGATGCGTCGGCTGTTCTCCCGAAGTCAACGTTATCGCGTAAGTGCCAACCATGAGGTCGTGCAATGCACGGTTGTCGTTTCTCAGGATGAAGAGGTAGCCGATATAGAAAATTGCTGTTGAGACGATGGTTGCTAATGCCCGACCGAATGCCAAAGGGATGCCGGGTATGTTTCCATTCCCATCCAGCACGTAGACGTTGAGAAGTCGTTTCCCGATCGTCGTTCCGAACATGCCGACGAGGATGCCGTTGTAGATCGTAGTGACTGCGAATGCGAGGGCCAAACCGGCAAATACGTCGAACACGGATTGTGGTTCAGCGATGTCGGCGCGTGGCTCGTTAGTTTGTGGTGACCCGCCATTAGAGCCCAATACTGGAGTAGCGGTGGGCAAGGCCTGTTGAGACGCGGCTTCGAATTCGGATGTGATGCCCTCTACATCGATGTAGGGACGACCAAGGATGAAGGGAAAAAGAAGGCTCAAAATCACAATAGTTACGGCGTTGTCGATCAGGTAGGCGATTACTCTTCGCCCAAATCCGGCCGGCGACCCGAAATTAGCGACAGCCTCGGGGTGGCCTCGATCCGTTTCAGCTTCGAATTCGGCGTAGAACTGTGGGTGTTGATATTCTAGATCGGTCTGCGGTTCCGATTCCTCGAAACGCCGACCCTGCCATTCTTGGTCTTCCTCCCTTGTTGGATTCGAAACCGTGTCAGACCAAACTGGTTCTTCCCCAGTCTTGTCTTCCGCTGAGAAATCACCCGTGCTGACGGGTTCATATTGTGTTTGAGGGCGACCAAGAAGTAGGTTGCGAAGGTCATCTGGATGCGGCGGAACTGTTTCCACGCCGCCCAGATCGGTATCGGACTGGTCGTCTGTCGAATCACGCATAAAGTCAATTATGCGAAACGACTAGTGGGCATGCGCGACAATTGCCATATATCCACCGTGTCAATGTATCGAACGGAGCAACCGATGGCCGCATCTCAAAACACCGCAACTTCGTACGCCGGAAAAGTGCGGGCACCGGAGTTTCCGGATGGTCTTGAGTGGATCAATGCATCGCAGCCGGTAAAACTCGCTGATTTGCGAGGCAAGATCGTAATCCTCGACTTCTGGACCTACTGTTGAATCAACTGCATGCATATACTTCCGCAGTTGCGGAAGCTGGAGGAGAAATACGCCGACACGCTGTTCGTTATCGGCGTCCATTCAGCGAAGTTCGACACTGAACGAGCGACAGAAAACGTGCGAGCCGCGGTGAGTCGTTACAACGTGAATCATCCGGTTGTGAACGATGTCGAACTTCAAGTGATGTCGGCATTCGCGGCCCGAGCTTGGCCGACGTTGATGTTCATCGAC
Organism: uncultured Dehalococcoidales bacterium; assembly: GCA_964564575.1. Lineage (GTDB taxonomy): Bacteria > Chloroflexota > Dehalococcoidia > Lucifugimonadales > Lucifugimonadaceae > Bin127. The sequence goes on along the minus strand of CAZMBB010000033.1, from coordinate 4,695 downwards.
CCGGAAGGCAAGGTGATTGGGAGGCATGAAGGCGAATTTCAACTTGAGGCGATGGATCGTGTCTTGACGGCGATGGTCGAGGAGTTCGATCTTTCTGAGGTGTTAAACCGGGAACCTGTGCCTTTTGAATATGGTTCGGAGGCGGCGAGCCACGGAGTGCTTTCATTTCCTGGCAAGATACTCGCTCCCGACGATGGCAACCTGTACATTGCAGATTCGAACCACCATCGCGTAATCGTCGCGTCAGATGACGGCGTGATCTCAGAGATTATTGGCAATGGTGGGAGTCCGTTGGCGGTCGATTCATTCGAAACACCTCCGGGGATCCTCAACCCCATCGGGAGCGAATGGGGATATGACGCATCGCTCTTCGACAATCCGCAGGGCATGGCGCTTGATGGTCATACGCTGTATGTCGCGGATGCTGGGACACACACCGTCAATCAGGTGGATTTGGAGAAGCGCACGGTTTCAGTTGTCGCTGGAACAGGGGAGCAATCTTTGATACGCCATAGCGGTGGTGATGCAACCTCGTTCCCGCTAAACTCGCCGTACGATTTGGAGTTCGCCGATGGGATCGTCTACATCGCGATGGCTGGAGCGCACCAACTTTGGGAGTTGGACATCGATTCTGAGACGATCGAACCATTCGCCGGGACAGGGGCCGAAAACATTGTCGACGGTGTCCGTTTGGAAGCCTTGCTCGCGCAGCCCTACGGCTTGGCGCTGGATGGCAACAACCTTTTCTTTGCAGATTCGGAGACTAGTGCGATCCGTGTCGCCAAGATCGGCGAAGGTGGTCGAGTCGTCACTTTAACGGGCACGGGGTTGTTTGATTTCGGTGACAATGACGGGATCGGCAAGAACGCAAAGTTGCAGCATCCTCAGGACGTAGCGTCTGCGCCGGGTACGATCTATATTGCTGACACATACAACCACAAGATCAAGTGCATGGATCTGACTACTCTTCGTTTCTCGACCGTTGCGGGAAGCGGTTCTCAGGGATTGGTCGACGGCAAGGCGTTGATAGCGAGTTTCGACGAGCCGGCCGGCATCGCGTATCGGGACGGGATCGTGTATGTGGCGGATACGAACAATCACTGCGTCCGGAAGTTCGATGTTGAACAGGGCACGGTCTCGACGCTCGAGTTGACGGGCGGTTAGGAAGGCAGTATCGTGCCGAATCGATTAGCGCAAGAGACCTCTCCTTACCTGCTACAGCACAAGGACAATCCTGTCGATTGGTATCCGTGGGGCGAGGAAGCGTTTGCGAAGGCGAGGGAGTTTGATCGACCGATCTTTCTGAGTGTCGGCTATTCGTCGTGCCATTGGTGCCACGTGATGGAGCGCGAGTCGTTTGAGGATGACGAGATAGCGGGATTGATGAATGATCTGTTCGTGAATATCAAGGTGGATCGAGAGGAGCGGCCAGATGTCGACTCGATCTACATGTCTGCGGTTCAATCTATGACTGGGCATGGGGGATGGCCGATGTCAGTGTTCCTGTCTCCTGATGGGAAGCCGTTTTATGGGGGCACGTATTTCCCGAATGAAGATCGCGGCGGGATGCCGTCGTTTCCAAGAGTCTTGACCGCGGTTGCGGAGGCATATCGAGATCGGCGTGATGAGATTGAAGAGAGTTCAGCGCGGATCGTCAATGCAATTTCGTCGCAGTCCAAGGCTCGGATGAGCGTTGAGCCTATTGCACATGGGATGTTTCACTCGGCGTATCGTCACTTGGTGCCGGAGTTTGACTGGCAGCACGGTGGGATTGGGATGCAGCCCAAGTTTCCGCAACCGATGATGTACGAGTTTCTGCTTACGCACTCGGTTTTGCAGGAGAACAGTGCCGCGCAAGAGTTCGTTGAGTTGACACTTGCCAAGATGGCTAGGGGCGGCATCTATGACCAGATCGGTGGAGGTTTCCATCGGTACTCGGTTGATAACGTCTGGTTGGTCCCGCACTTTGAGAAGATGCTGTACGACAATGGGCAGCTTGCCAGCCTCTATCTCCATGCGTGGCAACGAACAGGGAACTTATTTTTCGGCAAGATCGTAGAGGAGACGCTTAACTACCTAGATCGCGAGATGCGTCATCTAGAGACCGGTGCCTTTTACTCTGCGACCGATGCCGACTCGGAAGGCGAGGAAGGGAAGTTCTTTGTTTGGCAGACGCAAGAGATGGAATCAATTCTCGGTACGGAGCTTGCGCGAGTGGCAACGGTCTATTGGGACGCTACGCGGTTTGGGAACTTTGAGGGACAGAACATTCTGTACATGCACCGGAGTGATGAGTCGGTCGCATCGGAGCTTGGGTTGTCGGTCGATGAGCTGATGTCGAAGATCGGCGACGCGAAACGATTGCTATATGCCGCTAGGTTGGGGCGAGTGCCGCCGATGACGGATGACAAGGTGATTACTTCGTGGAACGCGTTGGTTATGCGAGCTTTTGCTGAGGCTGGAGCGGCGTTCGATCGGGATGACTGGGTGTCTGTGGCGGTCCGTAACGCGGAGTTTATTTTGGAGCGATTAGTTGGAGAGGATGGTCGGGTGATGCGGAGTTGCAAGGCCGATTCGGACGCGCCGGCAAGTATCTTGGGATTTCTCGAGGATTATGCGTATCTCGCCGACGCGCTCACCCACCTGTACGAAGCGACGTTCGATTTGCGATGGTTGGATTGGGCGGAGCGGTTGTGCGACGGGATGATCGAATTGTTCTGGGATCCTGTCGATTCGGTGTTTTACGACACGGGATCGGATCAGGAGAAGTTGGTGATTCGTCCGCGGGATACGTTCGACAATGCTCAGCCTAGCGGTGGTGCTGCTGCATCGATGGCGCTCTTGCGGTGTGCTGAGTTCACGGGCAACGCGGATCTCGAACGGATTGCGGCGGCCAACCTAAGGTCGATGCGAGACCTGATGGAACGGGCACCTTCTGCATTTGCTTGGTGGTTGCAGGCAGCGGAGTTTTATGCCAATCCCATTAAGCAGGTAGTGATTGTCGGGGAACGGGGAAATCCGGAGACCGAAGCGTTGCTAGCTGAGGCAAGGCGCGGGTTTAATCCTGACCGAATTGTTGCGCTGATGTCTGCTGATGACGACATGGAGATGTCGTTGCCGTTGTTTGAATCGAGGCGGATGGTTGATGGAAAACCGACGGCGTACGTGTGCCGGAACTATGCGTGTGAGTTGCCGGTGAATGATGTTGAAGCATTGGCGGCACAGTTGGTTGGCGGCAACTGATAGAATGCCAATGACGACCTGATCTGGCGTAACACACACTTCCGCGACAATTGCGGACGATTCCGACGCGTCCATTGCGGAATCGAACACGAACGACGAGCCCCCGATGCCCCTTTACGACTACAAGTGCGAGAACGGCCACATATTTGAGAAGATGCAGAGTTTCTCATCGGAACCTGTGGCGACGTGCGGCGATTGCGGTTCCCCTGCTAGGCGGCAACTCTCGGTTCCGATGGTGCTGTACAAGGGATCAGGTTTTTACACGACTGACTATGGTCGGAATGGTTCGGCCTCTCGGAGCAAGTCTGAATCCAACGGCGAGGCTTCTGAGTCGAAGTCGAAGAAGAAAGAGACTGCGAAGAGCAGCTCATCATCCTCGGAATCCTCTGACTAGGGGGAACGACGACAGTTGAGATTCGTGATCCAACGCTCGACCGGGGCCAAGGTTACGGTCGAAGGTCAGGTTACCGGCAAGATCGATAAAGGTCTGGTGATTCTGGTCGGGGTCACGCATGACGATGAACAGGCGGATATTGACTATCTCGTCAACAAGACGGTGAACCTGCGGATATTCAAGGCGGTTGAGGGGGAGTCGGGGTTTGATCTTTCGCTGTTGGATGTGGGTGGTGGAGCGCTGTTGATCAGTCAGTTCACTTTGTTTGCGGATACTCGGAAGGGGCGGCGGCCTGGTTTCACTGCGAGCGCGCCGGGGGATGTTGCGGAGCCGATGTTTGATCGGGTTGCGGAGGCGTTCAGGGATGCTGGGGTTGATGTTCAGCTGGGGGTGTTTGGGGCGATGATGGATGTTGAGTTGGTGAATGAGGGGCCTGCGACGTTTATTTTGGATTCGACGGACCGGCACCGTGGGCGTCGGCGGGGGTGAGTGGGTTTATTGGACGGTGAAGTCTAGGGAGATGTCTAGGGCTGGGACGGAGTGGGTTAGTTCGCCTACGGAGATGATGTCGACGCCGGTTTGGGCGGTTTGACGGACGGTGGTTAGGTTGATGTTGCCGGAGGCTTCTAGGAGTGTGTCGCCGGTGCGTTGAAGGACGGCTTGGTGCATGGCTTCGGGGGTCATGTTGTCGAGCATTACGATGTCTGCGCCGGCGTTCATGGCATCGATGGCGTCGGGGATGTTCTCGACTTCGATTTCGATCTTGATGGAGAAGGGGGCGTTGGTGCGGGCTTGTCGAACGATGTCGCCGATGGTCATGCCTTGTTGCTGCATGGCAGCGATGTGGTTGTCTTTGATGAGGATGCAGTCGGCGAGGGACATGCGGTGGTTGCCGCCTCCGCCGGTGAGGACGCTGTATTTGTCGAGGAGGCGGAGGCCGGGTGCGGTCTTGCGGGTGTCGACGATGGTGGCGTTGGTGCCTTTGACCGCGTCGACGTATTTGGCGGTGAGGGTTGCGATGCCGCTCATTCGTTGGAGGAGGTTGAGGGCGGTTCGTT
>CAZMBB010000032.1:0-27324 GCA_964564575.1 uncultured Dehalococcoidales bacterium | reverse complement strand
TGAAGTCGCTGGATGCGTGGCAGATGTCGAACATATACGATTAGTGCCGTTCTACTCGACGACTAGAAACTGCCCCATCATGCCAAGATCCTCGTGATCGAGCATGTGGCAGTGGTACATGTACGGCACGTCGTTGTCAGCGTATGAGTTGAACCGGGCGGCGAGAACGATCTCCCGGCCGCGATCCAAGAACACAGAGTCCTCCCAACCGGCGTCCTCTGGCGGGGGAGGCTCGCCATTGATAGAGAGTATTTGGAACTGGGTTTGGTGGACGTGGAACACATGCCTACCGGTCTCGGCAGTGATGGTCCAGCGCTCGGTATCGCCGAATCGCACTCTTACGTTGACGTGCCTCATGTCCATCAGTGCCCCGTTTATGCCCCATTGGTCGCCGAACCTGTCGAAATGGAAGCTTCGGTCAACCACGATCTCCGCCTCAGTGATTCGATCTATCGTGGCCAGTTTGGACGGAATCTGACCGTTCCCCGAGGTTGATCCGTTGGGACGGAGCTCGAGTACGCGGCCGAAGGTGTCGTCAACCAGAGCGACTGGGGACGCACCAACGTCGACAATAATCTCGCTTCGGTCGCCGGGAGCGAGCATTAGATCGTCGAGCACCACGGGAATATCTAAATACCCGCCGTCGGAGGCGATCTTGGTCATCTTGCCGCCGTGTACGCTGAGTTTGTACACCCGAGCTTGACTGGCGTTGAGTAGCCGGAGCCGCACCAGGCCCGCGGGCACTTCGACGAACGGGTCAATCGTACCGTTCACAGTAAGCGTGCCATCCAGATTGCCCCTCCCGCCGGAGTCGATGGCGAAATCCAATTGATCGGCCTCGGTGAAGTCTCGGTCTTGAATTATGACCGGGATATCGTTGATGCCGTAGTCGGCCGGCAACGATGTGGCAGCAACGTTGTCATCGTCGATGATCATCATGCCGGCGGCACCGCGGTAAGTGTGCTCGGCGGTAGACCCGTGGGCGTGGGGATGATACCAGATGGTGGCGGCTTGTTGTATGACGTCGAAATCGGCGATCCAAGTCGTGCCGGGTGCGATCGTGCTGTGAGGCCCGCCGTCGTCTTCGGCAGGAACGTCTGCACCGTGCCAGTGCGTAGTCGTGATCTGGTCCAACTCGTTGGTGACGTTGATGGCCACGGAGTCACCCTTCTTGAGACGAAGCGTGGGGCCGAGAACGGGCAAGCCGTTGTAGGAATAGGTGTCCGTCAGGATTGACTGTCGATAAACGTGCTGTGATTGACCGATGGTGAGGTCGTAGCGAGCAACCCCGTCTTCGACAGTCGGAAGGAGCAATGGCGGGATCCACAGTGGCGTCTCCGCGGGCACGTCAAGTTGCACTCGTTCGACCGATTCTCCGCAACCGGCCAACGACGCGGCCGCTACGATCAAACTGGCGACGATACTCGCTCGGACAAAGGCGCGACTGCAAACACGACGGGCACCAGCAGGCAAATCCTCAAGCAACCGCCGCCGCAGAGCAGACCGAATGCGGTTCAATTCGTATTTCCATTGTTAGAACGACAAATTTGTCATGCAAATGTCAGTGTACTAACGATGCCCTAATCGTTGGATGCGTGGCAGATGGCAAACATCTACGAGTAGGACGTGCGGATAAGATTGAAGTTGCGGGGGAGTGGCGGAATGGTAGACGCGCATGCCTTAGGAGCATGTGGCTGCGGCCGTGCGGGTTCGAATCCCGCCTCCCCCACCAGATGGGACTGAGGCATGGGTGCGTCGCAACTGAGGAAGGCTGGCAGAGTCGTAGATATGCACTGGAAGCAACACGAATCTGAGGACGTGATCCGCGAACATGGGTTGCATGAAGGCGATGGGACTGTGACACGGAGAAGGTTCTTCCAAGGCGCGACGAAGTTGCCGGTGAAGATTGAGATATGGGAGTTGCCGCCGGGTGCGAGCGAAGGCAGCCACGTGCACGAAGGCGACGACACGCTCGAGGAGTTCTATTACTTCATTGCGGGCAGGGGAGTGATGTGGATGGACGACAAGGAGCAGGTGGTTGAGGCTGGTGATGCGGTTTTGGCGTCTTCAGGCGTTGATCATGGATTTCGTTGCGTTGGAGATGAACCGCTCAAGCTTGTGATTGCATGGGGCGTGCCACAAGAATGATTGTGATTTCGAGCTGATATTCAAAGAGAGCAAATGTGTATTTCTGTGTTTGCGCTATCATAGTCGTTACTAGGTAATCAGCGGGAGTTTCGCGATGCAAGTCAAGAAGAAGAGACTCACACTTGATATGGATCCCATGTTTCAGCGTCGCTTGAAGGCTATTGCGGCACTGAAGGGGATAAGTATGCGGCAGTATTGTTTGAGTGCCATTGGCAAGGAACTGGATAGGGACCAAGCGAACGGCGTGGAGGAAACGGCATCTAAGACCCCTATGTCTGATAGGTTCAAGGAGGCTCGGAGGAAAGTATTCGGAGACAGGGTGTTGTCGGGGAATTCAGTTGACTTGATTCGTGAAGCCCGCGAGGAACGGGACGCCCAAATGGATCGTTGGTGATGAGCGGCTTCGTTGTTGTTGATGCCAGCTTGGCCTTCAAATGGTTGGTCGAGGAGAAAGACTCTGACAAAGCCCAAACACTTCTTCAGTCGTGGGAACACCAAAATCTAAAGCCGGCGGCACCGTCCTTTATGCCTTTCGAAGTAGCTAACGCTCTCCATCGAAGGATCACCCGAAATGAGCTGACAATCGAAGAGAGTGCGTACCTGATCGAGAGCGTGCTGGCGCCGGAGGTCGAACTCCGCTACACTGCGAGACTTCATCGCCAAGCCTTAGAACTGGCAAGCCAACTCGGACAAGGTGCTGTCTACGACTGTCATTACCTGGCTTTGGCCGAAATCCTCGATTGCGAGATGTGGACTGCGGATGAGAGGTTTTATCGATCTGCGAGTCATAGAACCACAAGATTGCGCCTCTTGAACGATTTCGTCGCTCCAGAGTTGTAGGTCGATCCAAGCCGTCTGCAATGATCACGATCCGAGAAGAATCGATGGCAGCGCTGAGCGAGTACGCGAAGGTTTCGATCGCGTTCACGGTCGAATCCAAGTATGTGACGGTACCGAATGAGCATGCTCCGGGATGGACACTAACAGAAGAGCCGGTCGATCCGCCTTGGATCAAGGATTACGACGGTGGCGAACCGCCGACTCGGTGGTTGCGATGGGACAACACCAACTGGCGGCTGATTTCAGCGTTTTCGAAGGGTAATCGAGTAGGCGGTGCAATCGTTGTCCACGATTCGCCGGAGTTGCATTTCCTAGAGGGACGGAAGGACCTCGCTGCGTTGTGGGACCTACGTGTTTCGCCCGCGTGGCGAAGGCAAGGCGTGGGCACAAGGTTGTTTGAGCACGTCGTCGGATATGCAAAGAGTGTAGGTTGTGTGGAGTTGAAGATCGAGACGCAGGACGTCAACGTCAAGGCTTGCGATTTCTATGCAAAGCAGGGATGTCGGCTGGTGAACGTTATTCCAGATGCGTACCCCGGCTGGCCAGATGAAGTGGAGTTCAACTGGATGCTGAGACTTGGTAAAGGTCTAAGTTCAGACGCGTAGTTGCATGGCAAAACGTATTGATAGATGATCCAGAGGCGTAACATGTACCTATCACCTGTTAGTTGTCGGCTCAAGGGAGTTTCCGCTTGACTCAAACGCTGGCGCGTTTCAGTGCGCAAAGACCGATTGTTACCATCGGTGCTTGGATCGCTTTAGTCGTAATTGCCCTAGCAATTATGGGGCAACTGCTTGCATCCGCGACGACGACCGAACTGAAGCTCAGCGGCGGGTTCGAGTCGGCAAAGGCTGTTGCTGCGTTGGAGAGGTTGCGGGGCGGCCCTGAACCGGTATCGGAAGTCATCGTGATTCAATCGGAGACGCTGACTGTAGATGACCCGGTGTTTGCAGCGAAGGTGAATTCGGTTTTTCAGGAGATCGCTGGGCTGGGTGAGGAGATCGTTGGCGAAGGAGCGGTCAACTACTACCTCCTGAGCGCGCTGGCTCCCGAAGCCGCGGAGAACCTGGTGTCGGCGGATCGACGGACGACGTTGATGACGATACCGATCGCGGGCGATTTCGATGAAGCGGCGGTGAATGTCAAAGATGTGATCGAGGTTGTTGAACGTGCGGATGAAGCCGATGATTTCAGAGTGTTGATCAGCGGTGCGGCCAGCGTTTCGTACGAGACGAACGAGTTTGCGACTCACGATCTGGAGCAGGGCGAACGAGTGGGTATCCCGGTTGCCTTGCTGATTCTGCTGGCACTGTTCGGCGCGGTCGTCGCGGCTTTGATACCGATTGGCTTGGCCATCATAGCCATCATCATCGCCTTGGGATTGGTGGCCATCATCGGGCAAGTGTTCGACTTGGTCTTTTTCGTGACGTTGATGATCACGATGATCGGTCTGGCGGTAGGGATCGACTACTCGCTGATCATCATCTCCCGTTTCCGTGAAGAGATGGACCGCGGTTTGAGCGTGCAAGAGGCTGTCGCCCGTGCAGGGGAGACGGCAGGTAGGACGGTACTGTTCAGTGGTTTGACCGTGGTGATTGCGTTGTGCGGTATGTTCATAATCCCGATGGGGTTCTTCCAATCGCTGGGTCTGGGAGCGATATTGGTCGTCATCATCGAGATGGCTGCGACGCTGACTCTGTTACCGGCAATACTGGCGCTGCTGGGCCCGAAGGTCGATCTGCTGTCGATACCGTTCTTCCGTCGGAAGGGTGTCGAAGAATCTCATGAACATCGCGAGCACGGTTTCTGGGAGCGCACGACGGTGATCGTTACCAAAGTGCCTTGGCTCAGCTTCTTGATAGTGGCCGTGCCGATGGTTGTAGCCATCGTTTACTACTTCCAGATCGAGACTGGGTTGAACGGGGTTGAGACGTTGCCCGATGGTTCGGTGACCAAAGAAGCGTTCTTCGTTCTAGAGGAGGAGTTCGCGTTCGGTCTAGCCAGCCCGTCGGATATTGTCATCGAGGGCAACATCGGCGATCCTCAGGTACAGGGCGCTATCGCAAAGTTGAATCAGCTTCTGATCGAGGATCCGAGGTTCCCGATACCGCCGTTGCTCGACCCGTCGTCTTCGAGTGAGATCGCGTTGATCAAACTGGCGTTGCCCGGTCATCCCACCGGAGAGGATGCTGTAGCGCTAATGTCGGTTCTGCGGGATGAACACATACCAGCCGCGTTCTCCGGAGTTCCTGTAGAGGTAAACGTAGGAGGGCAGAGCGCGGCATCGGCGGAGATCTTCCAAGTGATCGACCAGTACACGCCGATAGTTTTCGTGTTCGTCCTAGGTTTCAGCTTCATCGTGCTGTTGCTGGTGTTCAGGTCGATAGTGATTCCGATCAAAGCGGTGATCATGAACCTGCTGTCCGTGGGAACGGCCTATGGTCTGCTGGTCCTGGTTTTCCAAAAGGGATTCGCCACGGATCTGCTCGGTTTCCAACGAGCGGATGTGATCGACGCGTGGATACCGCTGTTTCTGTTCACGATTCTCTTCGGGCTCTCGATGGACTACCACGTGTTCCTATTAAGCCGAGTTCGGGAACGCTTCGACCAGACAGGGAACAACACGGAGGCGGTAAGTTACGGATTGCGTTCGACGGCGAACCTGATCACCGGAGCGGCGTTGATCATGGTGGCGGTGTTCGGAGCGTTTGCAGCTGGGAAAACGATAATTAATCAACAAGTAGGGTTTGGTCTCGCCGTCGCAATCTTTTTAGACGCGACATTGGTGCGTTCAGTACTAGTGCCGGCGAGCATGGAGATGCTCGGCAAGGGGAATTGGTACTTGCCGTCCTGGCTGCATTGGCTGCCTGATCTGAGAGTCGAAGCAGAAGAATAATCTACGATATCTAGCAATGAAGAGATCACAGCTTATGCGCCACAAGTTACAAGATCTGTATTTCAATGCGAATTCCATCTGACAACAAGGCAGGCTATGAACGCGCCCGAGTTGTTGAGCCGGACATAGCCAGAAACTACATCGCCCACACCTACGTCGCCGATCCAGAAGCCGACGCGTTGATGTTGGGGCTTTCAAAACTTAATCCGTTTGAGATGCAGCAGTTCATACAAGCGGCGATGGACAGTGATGAGGACGGATTAAAGGGCGCGCCCACAATTCTCCGAGACTTCTTTGACAGCATGACTCCGCCCGATTGGGTAGATGTATCAGAGTTTTCCCCTGGTGTTCGAATGTTTCATCGGAACTCGAAGGTGATCTTGGCCTCTTTCGTAAGCGGAGTGCTAATCGAAGGCTTTATGACCAACATATCGAAATCGTTCTTCATCACTGGACGGGTGCGTGATGAAGGCGTGAGGCGCTTGCAGCAGAACAATCGGCACTTGGTCGAGTGTTTTATACCTGGTGGGCTGGAGAGGCATGGTGACGGATGGAAATTATCTGTGAGGATTCGCTTGATTCACGCGCAAGTCAGACGGCTTCTCGACGAATCGGACGACTGGGACTCGGAGGCTTGGGGTGTTCCGTTGAGTTCAGCGCATTTAGGTTTCGCGATCACTGCGTTTTCCGCTAGATTGCTCGCACATATGAGAAGGTTGGGAGCGAGTTACACAGAGGAGGAGGCGGAGAGTTTCATGGCCGCGTGGCGTTACATCGGTTGGTTGATGGGTATCCCGGAGACGATACTTTTCCACGATGAAGCCGAAGCGCTCAAACTTTTCGAAATCGGTGGCATGTGCGAGCCTGAACCGGGGATTGAATCGATCGCGATGGCGAACTCGCTCGTGAATTCGGCGCCGCTGTTGGGGGATATGACTGAACCTGAGATTCGTCGGAAGTTCGCGAAGTATATATACGGTGTTTCGAGGGCGGTGATCGGCAACAAGCTGGCCGACCAGTTGAATTACCCTAAGACCTCCACGATCGGGGTGTTGGCTTGGTTCAGGATACAGCAGCGATACGAGCGGCTGATGCGCAATGCAACCTTGCGCAAGTTGCCTTTGCTCAGCCGTATCGACCGACAGATGTACGATCAGTTCGCGGGTCTGATACAAGTGTCTGCGTTTGACGATGCAGGTATCTCGTACGCTTTGCCGGATCACGTTTACGACGAGCTATCGACCAAGTGGTGATCTGTTTCAGTCGGTGGTATCAGCGCCCCGTGATCGCGATGAGGGGGCTCATGTCATCGGAGAAATCGCCAAATCAAAGCGGGCCCAGCATAAGTGTGCAGTGCCGTTTCCCATGGAATAACGCAAAGGCGCGAGAAGCTTGAGGAATCCGCCATCTGTCATATCGATCGACGAGTTGGCTGAGTGCTACGACGCGATCGCGTTTGATTCTTATGGGGTTCTAGTGGATGGGGTCGACCCGTTGCCCGGTGCGATCAAACTCACTGATCGACTTACGGAACTGGGTAAACCTTGGGTGCTGGCCACCAATGACGCTTCTCGGTTGAATGAGAGCCGGTTGGCGGTGATGCGTAGCCAAGGGTTCAGTATCAACGACGAGCAAATCATATCTGCCGGATCGCTTTTGCCGCGGTTTTTCGAGGAACGCGACATTGTCGGATCGCCCTGCATAGCCACAGGTCATGGCGAGGCGGTTGAGTGGGTTCGGCTGGCTGGATGCGAACCGGTCCCATTGACCTCAACAGACGAAGGGGCCGCTTCACTTGTCATAGCGGGCATTACGGGGTACGACTGGTTCGAGGCGACTTCGGAGATGCTCACGTTGATTATCCGTCGAATGGATGAGGGCAATCCTCTTCATCTGGCTGTGCCAAACCCGGATGTCCTTTATCCGGATGGATTGGACCGGTTTGCTATAGGTCCTGGAGGTCTGGCGGAAATGTTGGAATTGGCGGTTTCGAGGAGGTTTGGCGAAGACTCCGCGGTTAAGTTCGCGAAGCTGGGAAAACCATACGAACCGATGTTTGACGCAATCAAGGAGAGGTTGAACGGATACCGTAAAGTGGCGTTCGTGGGTGACCAGTTGCAAACCGACATCGCAGGAGCGAATCGAGCCGGCCTTGACTCTGTGTTGATCGGAACTGGCATCACTCGATGGACAACCCCCGAAGATCTCGTTGATGTGCCTGATGAGTTGATGCCGATGCTCCTGCTTCCGTCGATGGTCAGCTAAGTGTGGGGCGAATCTCTGCTCGTATAATCCACACAACCCATATAACCTTCGATTCGGTAAATCGACAATGAAATCGTCCGGCACGGGTTCTTCGTGTCGGCGTGTAACGCAAAGGATCGGGAGAGTAGAACGTGGCAAAACTATCAGGCGGAGAAGCACTGGCGAAATCTTTGGTGAGGGAAGGTGTAGAGGTCATATTCGGGTTGCCCGGTGTGCAGATGTACGGCTTGGTGACGGGAATTCGTGACGAACCCGGTCTCCGCATGATCACAACGCGGCATGAGTTCGCCACTACGCACATGGCCGACGGATACGCTCGAGCTACGGGGAAACCCGGTGTAGCGATGGTGGTCCCCGGAGTCGGTCTATACAACGCTGGATCGGGACTGTCGACTGCGTATGCACGATCTTCTCCTGTCCTACTCTTAGCTGGCGAGGTCCCGCGCGCTCAGATCAACAAGGGGCTAGACGGGCTGCACGAGATAGTTGACCAAGTGAATCTGCTTAAACCCGTCACGAAGTATCAGGCTTGCACGAGGCGGCCTCACGAGGCGCCGAGTGCAGTTCAAGAGGCTTTCAGACAGATGCGCTCAGGTCGACCGAGGCCGACCTATATCGATATGCCGCCTGAAGGCATGGTCGAGAGGGAAGAGGTCGAGTTGTTGGAGAGCGCGCCAGGGGAAAGAATGGTGTGTGAGGACAGCCTGATCGATGAAGCGACGAACGACATCCTCAACGCCAAGTCAGCCATCATCTTCGCAGGTGGCGGCATCGCACGATCCGACGCTTTCGACGAATTGGTCGAGTTGGCGGAGTTGACGGGATTGCCAGTGGTCAACTCTGCGGGAGGGAAGGGCGTCATTCCCTACTCTCATCCGAACAGCATCGGTTCGTGGGTCGGTGCGGCAGGGCCGATCAAGGACATGATCGATAGTGCAGAGGTGATTCTCGCGATCGGTACTCGCTTCACGCCGCGCAATCCAGCGGGAAGCGGATCCAAAGTGATCCATATCGATCCTGATGAAACGATTCTGGGTCGTCCACATCCGAACAAGCTGAAGTTGCAGGGCGATGCGAAGGCAACGCTGGCAAAGTTGAATGCAGCTCTAAAGGATGCTGGATGTGATTCTGAGATGATGGCGGCGCGCCACGCGTTCGACAAGGCGGCGTTGGAGGAGACGCGTGAAAAGGATCGAAGCGAAGATGCTGCGTATCCGTGGCTTGTGGCGATACGCGACGCTTATCCCGAAGATGCGACCGGAATTTGGGGTATGACGCAGCTGGGTTACTACTCTCGCCAGCACTTCGAGGTTAATCGTCCGTGGTCATACATCGACTCTGGCTACATGGGCACTTTGGGTTATGCCTTTCCGACTGCATTGGGCGCGAAGGTAGGTGTGCCGGACCGTCCGGTGATCTGCATCGTAGGTGATGGCGGCTTCATGTACGCGTCAGGCGAGTTGTCAACGGCGGTCAAGTACGGCATCAATCTTGTCACAGTGGTGTTCAACGACGGTGCGTATGGCAACGTGGCTCGCGACCTTGACCAAGACTTCGGAGGAACCTACGAAGCGGATTTCGTCAACCCGGATTTCGTGGCGATGGCCAAGGCCTACGGCGCCGAGGCTTTTTTGGCGACAAGTCCAGAAGAGCTTACGACGGCGATACGATCCGCGGTGGATGCCGACGCGCCGAGCATCGTTGAAGTGCAAATCGGGCGACTTCCTCGACCAAAAGCCTGGTCAGCACGGGCACCTTGGACCAAACCGCAAGACGGGTTGTTGCCATACGAATAAAGTCGGTTCCGTCAGACGAACCACGCTCCGCTCTCTAACCCATTCGACGGATCGTTTCCCAAACGCGTTCGAATGCGTTGAAACGCGTTTGATCGAAGCCATAAGATTTGCCGCATCCTGCTTATCGGCTTCTACATTCGGGAAAGGAGCGATCCCGATGTTGCTTTCAAAAAACGAGTGTCCGAAGTGCACTTCGGGCGTGATGCGGTTGCAACAAGACGCGTACAGCGCATATTTCACGTGCATCACATGCGGCGCTTCGATGGTGACGCGATGCCCGCATTGCGAAGCCCCGAGCATTGCCGTAGACCTGAGCGCAGGCGCGCCGGTGATCTATTGCCGCGCCTGCGAGTGCTCCAATGCGGATCTCGCATCGGAAGAATGTAGCTACACACCGGCCGCTTTCGCGGTTTAACCGTTTTTCAAGTCAGGATTTCGAGATGGTCAGAGTGCCATCCTGACCATTCCGTCCAAACGTCGTCCGATGTTTCTCTAACGACGGTGTACGAGCAGTTTGGCATGCGCGGTCTGCTGCGATAGTCGAAGTCGCGGCCTTGCATGTGATCCAAGATCGCGCCGATTGTCCCACCATGTAGGAAACAGACGATTCTTCCTGCCGTTTTGCCTCTAGCGTCGTCCATCAACTGGTCGAATCCCCGCTTGATGCGTGAAGAGAACTGCATCGGGTCTTCCCCACCGAATTGGGAAAAGTCCAAATCGACTCGGTGATTCACGACCTCGCTCTTGAATTCGACCGAGGCTTCTTCGATCTGGCCGACCTCGATCTCATTCAGGTCTTCGAACATTGTGAAGTCGCATGAGATCAAATCGGTAAAGACCCGGGCAGTCTGGACCGCGCGGGGCAGGACACTGGAATAGCAAGCGTCGAACTCGATATCCGCCAACACATTCGCTACGGACTGCGCCTGCTGGATACCGATTTCTGTGAGGCCATGGTGAGGTTTATACAGACCGTCCTCGCCGACGATCGTGTCGCCATGTCTAACTAGCCAGAGATCCATGTTGAAGTGTGGTCCGTGAGTATGTGAAGGAGCTGTTGGCGTAAACTCACTTACAATTACGCGCGCCAAAGGTCTATTTTGCAACAATCGATTGTTGACGTGAATTAACTCGCGATCGATATCGTCGAAAGGGTCAATGTGATGAAACCTGACGGAACGGTACAGATCGGATTCATCGGCGCTGGCTGGTGGGCGACCGCAAACCATATGCCTGTCTTCGCCGCCCGAGATGATGTGGAGATGACGGCGGTCTGCCGATTGGGCGCAGATGAGTTGCAGTTGGTGAAAGACACTTTCGGTTTCGTACACGCCACTGAAAACTACGAGGAGCTGTTGGAGATAGAAGGTTTGGACGGTGTCGTGGTGGCCACTCCTCACTCTCTGCATTACGAACACTCGATGGCTGCCCTGAGGCGCGGCTTGCATGTGATGTGCGAAAAGCCGTTGGCTACTAGTGCGGCCGATGCGAGAGCCATGGTCGCGGAGGCCGAAAAGCAAGGTGTGCAGTTGCTCATCCCCCATGGATGGCACTACGCTCCTTACATCCAAAAGGCCAAGGACATCATGGACCAGCGACCAGTCGGCAACATCGAATTCGTGATGTGTCACATGGCATCGCCCGTCAGGAGCTTGTTGGAAGGGAAGCGATTCTTGGCAGAGGGCGGAGGCGCGGGGGACAATATGTTTGAACCTGCCGCCGAAACTTGGGCAGACCCCGTTGTGGCTGGTGGCGGTTACGCCTTTGCCCAGATGACGCACTCGGCAGGAATGGCCTATTGGTTGACAGGCCTCAAAGCCGAAACGGTCTTTGCCTACAACTCGGCTCCGACAGCGCAGGTTGAGCTCTACAACGCGTTTTCCGTCGGATTCGAGGGAGGTGCCATCGGCACGTTCTCAGGCGCCGGTGCATTGCCGCAGGACCAGACTTTCCAGTTGAACATACGCGTGTTTGGCGACGAAGGTGCGTTCGTGTTGGACATCGATCGTGCGCGTCTCGAAGTGCAGCGCCACGACGGCGACCATATAAAGGTCGATGTTGGCGAAGAGGCCGGCGAATATTACGGAGGCGGACCGCCCGACAACTTCGCAGACATCTTAGGTGGCAAGGACGTGCCCAACTATGCTCCGGGCTGGGCAGGCATGAGAGCGATAGAGATGATCGACGCTGCATATCGATCGGCGACATCTGGCGTGATCGAAAAGGTCTAGCGCAAAGGTACGGGAAACGGAATTGACAACAGAGAACGGCATCCAGAAAACAATTTTGGTAGTTGAGGACGATCCGGGCCTCCTTGCCACGCTGGAGTTCAATCTTGAAGTTGCTGGTTACCGTGCCTTGACTGCCTCCGATGGGGCCACGGCTTTAGACATCCGCAGATCGAGTGATGTTGATCTGATAATCCTTGATCTGTCGTTGCCAGTGATGGGTGGTATGCAGGTGTGCAAAGCACTGCGAGAAACCGGAGATGTCGTTCCGATAATCATGCTGACTGCATGGCACGAGGAACACGACCGCGTTAACGGTCTGCGCAGCGGTGCGGACGATTACGTGACCAAGCCGTTTAGTTTGCAGGAATTAATGGCCCGCGTGGAGGCCCAACTGCGTCGCTCCCAGGAGTTTTCGAGCGCTTCGTCTGGCAACGATGGCAAGCACAAGATCGAAGTGGGTGATTTGGAGATCGACCTTGTACGTCGGACAGTCCTTCTTGAGGGATATGACCTCGACCTGAGAACTAAAGAGTTCGATCTGCTAGTGCACCTCGCATCTCAGCCGGGGCGAGTCTTCTCGCGCTCTCAACTATTAAAGGGGGTTTGGGGTGATGAAGGTTCAGGCGAGTCGCGGACAATAGACGTTCACGTATCCCTTCTCCGACGGAAGATTGAGGACAATCCTTCGAATCCTGAGCGCCTAGTGACGGTGAGAGGCGTCGGATATCGCTTCGTGCCGTGATTGATGCCCGATCTTTGCCGCATCGTTGATTTTCTCCCGCTCAGATGGCGATATGCGACCATCGCAGCGGTACCGCTGATAATCGGATCAGTCGCCTACTTCATTTTTGGCTTTGTTGCGGTTTTGGTAGGGGCGGTTGTTGCCGTTTTGGGAGTGTGGTTTCTGGCACGTCGCCAATCGGACTTTTTCTTGCGAACCGCGATCGGGATATTGCGGACGCAGTCCATTGATCGGGCAAATAGGCTAGCGGTTGATGGGCCTGCGGAGCAGCAACGGATCATCAACGCGGTAAACCGTCTCGCCGACAGCGTCGAGACGATCTTGAGTGAATCGTCTCGCAACCGTGTTTACCACGAGACGATCTTGAATGAATTGACAGTGGGGATACTCGTGGTGGATGCCGAAGGGATCATGCAGTACGCGAATCCTGCGGCAAGATCCATGCTTGACTTTACTTTCGATCCGAATGCTCCGGTTCCGATACCGATGGCTTCCAAGGTGAATATCTACGAGATCAATGACGCGGTTACCACCAGCGCGACGATTGGGGAAACGGTTTTGCGGAACGTGGTGTTGTATGACTCTCAGCGACACCTAGAAGTGATTTCGCGCGCATTGCCGTCGGAAGATCAAGGCGTTGGTCGTGCGATCGTGATCATCAACGATCGCACCGATGAAATCCGACTTGCCGCGACAATGCGTGAATTCGTGGCCAACGCATCGCACGAGCTTAGAACGCCGATTGCGTCGATCCAAGCGTCGGTGGACACCCTGAAACTAGGAGGGTCATCAAATCCTGAAACTACGGTGCAGTTTCTAGACCGCATCGATGATAGTGCACAACGCATGGCGGCTCTCGTGAGTGAGATGATGGACTTGACGATGCTTGAGACTGGTCGATCACCGTTGCACACGCAGATGACACAGCCCTCAGAGTTGATAGACCGAGTCTTGGCGAGTCATGGGCCGGTTGGTGTCGCGTCTATCCACAAGATCGAAAAAGAAGTCATTGGAGAAGTGCCGACGGTATTGATTGATCGCGAGAAGATGGAACGTGCGATTGGCAATCTGCTGGGAAACGCGCAGAAATTCACGCCGCCCGGCGGCGACATACGAATATCGTGCCGGCGCGAGGACGATGCTGTGGCAATCGCGGTAGGGGATACAGGCGAGGGTATCGATCCCGACGAGCTGCCGCATATTTTCGAGCGGTTCTATAAGTCACAGCGTTCAGGCGGGGATCGCACAGGGTTCGGATTAGGCTTGGCGATCACGAAGAACATCGTTGAGAAGCATCAAGGCAGCGTCGAAGTGTCAAGTGTTGTGGGAGAGGGATCGACCTTTACTGTCAAACTACCGATTCCCTGAGATCGCTTCGGCTCACCGCCGCTATGTAAATCGCGATTAATGGTGGTGTTGCATCTTGATCCTTGGTGGGCGCACGAACTGTGCGTTTCGCTAAGAAACCAAAGATAGGTATCAGGAGACCCGAGACCCGATGCAATATCAATTCGTTAGGCGAATGGTGAACACCAAGAGCCTACTGATTATCGGTCTGCTGGCAGCGATGATTTTCGCCGCCTGCAGCAGCGACGAACAAGAGCCTCAATCCCCGGCAACCGCGCGCCCGTCAGATCCGGCAGCCACGGCTGCTCCGGCTGCCGCCGCCGCGACTGCTCGCCCAGGCGATGCGCCCGAGGCTGCAGCGGCCGCCGCCACGGCTGCCCCAGCGCAGCGAGGCGAAGCAGCCCGAGCCGCAGCTACTGCGGCACCCGCAGCCACCGCAAGACCCGGTCGAGAAGGCGCGGACCCTGTGGCCGGCCCGTTGTCTGGTGAAATCATCATCGACGGTTCATCGACCGTCTACCCAGTGACGGTCGCCGCCGCTGAGGATTTTCGCAAGGAACACCCTGAAGTGCAGATTCCCGTCGGCATTTCCGGCACCGGCGGAGGCTTCAAAAAGTTCGCTGCCGGCGAAACTGTTATCTCGGACGCATCGCGGCCGATCAAGGACTCCGAGCGGGAACTCGCCGCCCAGAATGGCATCACCTTCATCGAGTTGACTGTTGCATACGACGGGCTCTCCGTCCTCGTCAACCCTGGCAACGACTGGGCAACCTGCTTGACCGTCGATCAATTGAACGAGATCTGGAAGCCGGACAGCACGGTGACGAACTGGAGCCAGATCGACCCGAGCTATCCGAACCTAGAGATCGTTCTTTACGGTCCTGACGCAGACTCCGGAACATTCGACTACTTCACCGAGGAGATCAACGGTGACACTGGCGTGATCCGTGATGACTTCTTCCCGGCGGTTGACGACAACGTGCTGGTGCAGGGCATCGCAGGCGACCGTGGGGCATTGGGCTACTTTGGCTACGCCTACTACATTGCCAACACAGACAAGCTCAAGCTAGTTGGTGTCGATGCTGGCGATGGTTGTGTCGAACCCAGCGAAGAGACGATCAACAACGGTACCTACACGCCGTTGAGCCGCCCGCTCTACATCTACGTCAACATCCAGGCACTTGGTCGACCCGAAGTGAAGGCATTCATTGACTACTACCTCGAAAACGCGTCGGACTTGGCTGCCAGCGTCGGCTACGTCGGTCTACCCCAGCCTCTGTATGACCAAATGGAGGCCAAGGTTGCCAACCCTGTCCCTGACGTGAAGCTAGTTGTCCCTGAGGCACCGGAAATCTCGATCACCTTAGGTGGTGAGATCTTGATCGACGGCTCATCTACGGTATATCCAGTTACCGTCGCTGCTGCGGAAGAGTTCCGCAAGGATCACCCGAATGTTCAGATCCCGGTTGGCATCTCAGGCACAGGCGGTGGTTTCAAGAAGTTCGCCGCCAGTGAGACGGTGATTTCCGATGCTTCTCGGCCGATCAAAGACTCCGAGCGCGAACTGGCAGCAGAAAATGGCGTCGAGTTCATCGAGTTGACGGTCGCCTACGACGGTCTCTCCGTTCTCGTCAACCCTGACAACGACTGGGCTACCTGTTTGACAGTCGATCAATTGAACGAGATCTGGAAGCCAGACAGCGCGATCACGAACTGGAACCAAGTTGACTCCAGCTTCCCGAACCAAGAGATCGTCCTTTACGGTCCCGACGCAGACTCCGGAACGTTCGACTACTTCACGGAAGAGATCAACGGCGACACCGGCGTGATCCGCGACGACTTCTTCCCGGCAGTCGACGACAACGTTCTGGTGCAGGGCATCGCGGGCGACAAAGGGGCTCTCGGCTACTTCGGCTACGCCTACTACATTGCCAATGCTGACAAGCTGAAGCTCGTGGGCGTCGATGCTGGAGACGGCTGTATCGAACCCAACGAAGAGACGATCAACAACGGCACTTACACCCCTCTGAGCCGACCGCTGTTCATCTACGTGAACATTGCCTCGCTCCAACGCCAAGAAGTCAAGGCTTTCGTGGATTACTACCTCCGCAACGCCGCCGATCTGGCTGCCAGCGTAGGCTACGTCGGTCTTCCCCAGCCGCTCTACGACGCGGGTTTGGTGTTGCTGAACAACCCAGTCCCGGATGTTCTCGAGACCGCGATGATGGCACCTAAGCCGTTCGAACCTTCCGGCCCGTTGTCCGGTGAGATCATCATTGACGGTTCATCGACGGTCTACCCGGTCACGGTGGCAGCGGCCGAGGATTTCCGCAAGGACCACCCGAACGTTCAGGTTCCCGTCGGCATTTCCGGAACTGGTGGAGGTTTCAAGAAGTTCGCTGCCGGCGAAACTGTCATCTCCGACGCGTCGCGACCGATCAAAGACTCGGAGCGTGAGTTAGCAGCCGAGAAAGGTGTCGACTTCATCGAGTTGACGGTTGCGTACGACGGTCTCTCCGTCCTCGTCAACCCTGGCAACGACTGGGCGACCTGCTTGTCGGTTGACCAATTGAACGAGATCTGGAAGCCAGACAGCACGATCACGAACTGGAACCAGGTGGACTCGAGCTATCCGAACTTAGAGATCGTTCTTTACGGTCCTGACGCAGACTCCGGAACGTTCGACTACTTCACCGAGGAGATCAACGGTGACACCGGCGTTATCCGCGACGACTTCTTCCCGGCAGTTGATGACAACGTGCTGGTGCAGGGCATCGCAGGCGACCGCGGCGCGCTTGGCTACTTCGGTTACGCCTACTACATCGCAAACACCGACAAGCTCAAGCTCGTAGGCGTTGATGGTGGTTCCGGTTGTATCGAGCCCAACGAGGAGACGATCAACAACGGTGCGTACTCGCCGTTGAGCCGACCGCTGTTCATCTACGTGAGCATCGCATCGCTTGAGCGTGAAGAAGTGCGAGCATTCGTCGACTTCTACCTCCGCAACGCCGCCGACTTGGCTGCCAGCGTGGGTTACGTCGGCCTGCCCCAACACCTCTACGACGCAGGGCTAGCTCTAATAGCGAATCCAGTGCCGGATGAGAAAGTTCAACGCTGATCAAAACTTAGGGGGATGGCGATCTGATCGCCATCCCCCTAGCTTCTACAATCAGTTATGAAAACCGTTGGTGTCATAGAAACTGCCCGGAAATCGGGATTTTCCCGCGTTTGGATCAATTACCGAATTGAACCGACTTCGGAATCCATATCGAAAGGCAGGCTATGGCCGTAGACCAGAGCATCCCGAATTTTGGATCTGACGCGGGCGCGGTCGAACAACGCATCGATAAGCAGACGCGTCCCACGACCATGTCGTTGAAGAAAGACGAATCACAGCTAGCGAGCCATCGTGCTCGACGACACTTCGAACAGGCTGCAGTGACATGGGTGCTGCGTGCCGCAGCAGTGATCTCGATTTTGACCACGATCGGTATCGTCGCGGTGCTTGTTTCCCAGAGCATCGGGTTTTTCCAAGAAGAGGTCTGTGTCCTAAACGAGGGAGAGCCGATCAAGCCGTGTGAGCCTGGCGTCAACGGCACCCTGACACATGTCGGAGTGTGGGATTTTCTAACCGGGACGAAATGGGCGCCACTGTTCAAGCCGTATCGCGAAGTAGGGCAATCTTTCGGCGTAATTCCTCTTTTAACTGGCACATTCTTAGTTGCCGCGGTTGCAGGTATCGTCTCTTTGGGTTTGGGAATTGGCGCTGCGATATTCCTCTCTGAATATGCACCGGAGAGCGTCCGACGGGTGATCAAACCGATTTTGGAGGTGTTGGCCGGCATACCTACGGTTGTCTATGGATACTTCGCGTTGCTGACTGTAGGACCGGCCTTGCGTTTTTTGATCGGCGACGACAATCTAGGCACGTTCAGTGCGTTGAGTGCGGGGTTGGTGATGGGCATCATGATCATGCCGATGGTGACGACATTAAGCGAGGACGCGATGATTTCGGTTCCTCGCTCACTCAGAGACGCCGCGTATGCCCTTGGCGCTACAAGGTTTGAAGTGGCGACGAAAGTCGTCGTTCCTGCTGCATTGTCCGGCATCGTTTCGTCGTTTATCCTCGCCGTATCACGTGCGGTTGGCGAAACAATGATCGTCTACTTGGCCGCGGGTGGACGTCCAAACCTGACATTCAACCCTCTCGAGGCTGTTCAGGCCATGACCGCATTCATCGTGAACGTGGCATTGGGCGATACACCGCACGGCGAGATC
This sequence comes from uncultured Dehalococcoidales bacterium, assembly GCA_964564575.1. Lineage (GTDB taxonomy): Bacteria > Chloroflexota > Dehalococcoidia > Lucifugimonadales > Lucifugimonadaceae > Bin127. Next base: position 8,781 of record CAZMBB010000032.1, on the reverse strand, counting down.
GAGTACTACACGATATTCGTGGTTGGCCTGTTGCTCTTCTTGGTGACGCTGGTGATGAACATTTTGGGAAGATGGGTCGTGCAACGTTTCCGTCAGAAGTACGAGTGATCAGCAAGTTAAGCACAATCATTAATATGGCAGCGGACTCAAAGACAGGTGCTTGAGATGGCAATGCAAACTCAAAGCAACACACGGAAGACCTACCGACTGGCTCGAGACAACGCATTCGCGGCTCTGTTTTTAGGCTCAGTCATCGTCGGAGTGCTGGTTCTCGCCTGGTTGCTGATCGAGGTTTTCATCGACAGCATCGGTTGGTTGGACTGGCAATTCCTTTCCAACTATTCATCGCGACATCCTGAGGAGGCGGGAATACTCGCGCCGATCGCCGGCACGTTCTGGGTGATCATCCTCACGGCGATCATGACGGTCCCCGTAGGGATCGCAACCGCGCTCTATCTGGAAGAGTTCGCGCCCGACAACCGAATTACGAGATTGATCCAGCTCAATATCTCGAACTTGGCCGGCGTGCCTTCTGTCGTTTACGGCCTGCTAGGTCTAGCGATATTCGTCCAATACCTCTTCGATGGACAGCGGAGCCTGTTGGCCGGGGCATTGACCCTGTCGTTGTTGGTGATGCCGATAGTGATTATTGCGTCACAAGAAGCGATCCGTGCAGTTCCACCCAGCTATCGCGACGCCGCGTACGCAATGGGAGCGACACGATGGCAGGTGGTAAAGATGGTTGTGTTGCCCCAAGCGATACCAAGCATGATGTCCGGCATCATCTTGGCGATGTCACGGGCCATCGGCGAAACGGCACCGATTTTGGTGGTAAGTTCTCTCGTCTTCATCACCTACGTACCCACCTCACCATTCGACCGGTTCACGGTTCTCCCGCTTCAGATCGTGACGTGGGTCTCGCAACCCCAAGACGATTTCAGGCACATCTCGGCAGCAGCGATCATGATACTGCTCATCATGTTGCTTACGATGAACGCTGCCGCAATCTACATCCGGGCCAAGTTCCAACGTCGAGCGGAGTACTAGGTCGGCGGTTCTGGGCGACTAGATGATTGAACTTGGCACGTCTCCGTGCCCAGTTTTTGTCTACTGAATTGGGAGCGTTAGAGTGTCAGGTCGTCAAGGACTGTGGCGTTGGGGATCTTTTCGAGGACGTTGGGGTTCGCCTTGATCTTGGTTGATCTACTACCGCCGCCGAGAATGACGTAGGGCTGATCGAGCAGCGAGGCATCGATATAGATGGGGATGTCAGGTGGCAGGGCAAGGCAAGTGACTCCGCCAATCATCATCCCTGTGAGTTCAACCGTTTCCTCAGCCTTGGCAAACGAAGCGCGTTTAATATCCATGAGTTCGCAGACTTTATGGTTCACGTCAAGGCGTTTGTCGGCACGGACGACGGATGCGGAGTGTTGCGTTGCGCCGCGCTTGCTGGCTACGATGATGGTGTTGCCTGATGTCTCGATGGGAAAGCCATATTTCTCGCAGAAGTTGAGTGTGTCTGCGAAATCCGGGTCGATCTCTACGATCTCGTACTCCGCACCGATTCCGTCAAGAAAGGACGTGACGCGTTCTTCGATTTCACGGCTTTGATCTGTCAATGCTCACCTCGTCAGGTCTGCGATTTGTGGGATGCTTACATTCCTAGCGTATTATCTTGAAAGAAGATGACCTGCTGGATGATCAATACAACTCGGGAGAACTTCGAAATCACGCGGCAGCGCGGCTTCAAGCTTCTGGGTGTTGATGCGCCTAATAGACGAAAGGCGTCTCAGATGGTGTCGGGTGATCGTCTCTTGTTTTACGTCAGCGACTATCGGAAATTCGCGGCAACTGCTACGGTCAAGGGCAAGGGTTTTCAGAACGGATCCAAGATCTGGAAGCATCATTCAAATCGGGAGCGTTTTCGCAATCGGGTAAACATCGAGTTGGATGTCTTGCCTAATGAAGAGCACTGGATAGACGGGCTGCAAGTGGGCCCGACACTGGAGTATGTGAAGCGTTGGCCTCCGGAGATGTGGGACTTAGCACTGTTCGGGATGGTGCACATAATTTCGAAGCGTGATTTCGATCTCTTAGAAGGGGAGCTGAGCCGGTACCCGAACGATGAGATCGAAGAATACGAGGTAGTGGACGTGGACGAGGAGACGGAGCAGGACGAAGTCGAAGTGGAAGCCGCCGCATAAGGACGGCGGCTATGCCGTGAGAGGTTCCGCTTCGGTAACGCCGTCCATCAATACGAACCCGGTTTTCGAGGTGCTGGACTTCATGCGTGCTGGCTGCTCTTCAATATCGAAGTTAGCGGTGTAGAGGCGGTCCAGTTCCTCCATATCGGTCGAGGAGATTTCAGGGATGGTTGGTGTTGCGACGTATTCCTCCAACATTTCGAAGCTAGTGATTGTTGGAGTGCAAGAGGCGACAGTTTCCGGCATCAGGCAGAAGCGAATGGCTAGCTGACCGATGCTCGCGTCGTAGTTTTCCAGCAGAAAGTCGATCTTGGCGAGCTTTTGGATCGTAGACCGCATCCACATCAATCGTCGATAGGAACGATGATCGGACGATGCGAAGGGCGATTCGTCAAGGACAGTGTCTTTGGTGTAGGTGCCGTCCAACATGCCAGACGCGTGAGGGACTCTGGTGAAAACTCCGACGCTATTCTTGGTCGCCGCGTTAAGGATCACGCGTGCTGGGTCCTGTTCGAGGATCGAGTAGATGATCTGCGCGGGAATCTGACGTTCTGACACGGCGGCAATGCCTTCATCCTGCCACCCCAGGTCTGGGCCGATTGCTGCGGCATAGTGGCAGATTTTGCCCTGTGATTTGAGGTTTTCCAAGGCTTCAAAGGTGTCGTCGCGGCGGATGGCGTCCAAGCGAGGGTTGTGCATCTGATAAAGGTCGATGCAGTCAACGTTCAGACGGCGCAACGATTCTTCGCATGAATCCATCACGGCTTGAGGCGACCAGTCATGCGGACGTTCTCGGTGGCCAGTTCGAGGTGCCGCCATGTCGTAGCCGAACTTGGTGCCGATCACCAAGTCGGACATTTCGGTCGCTGAGAAGGCTTCGGCAAGGACTGTTTCGCCGTATCCATCCCCGTATGCAGGAGCGGTATCGAAAAATGTGATGCCTATGTCGCGTGCTTTTCGGAGCAGGTCAACGCCGAAGTCGTGATCCGTGACGCCCCACCATGTAGTGGCGACGCTCCAAACCCCGAATCCGACTTCGGATAGCGTAAGATCGGTTCCTTTGAGTTGACGGTGATTCATGTCGTTGGCACGGGTTGGGAGGCAGTTTGGGAAAGTAAACGGTTGATTTCTTGGGAGCGTTGTTCCCATTCGCTATCGAGGACCGCTGGCTTAGCCCCGGTTGTATCGATCGGAGGATCAATGTCGACCCAAGATTTGCAGCCGCGATGGTACGGCTCGACAGTCAGTTTGAATGGAGTAGCGAGTGCGTAAGTCTTGAGAATGATGAGATCGGCAGCATGGCGTGGCTTCCAAGCGATGCGTTTGGTGATAAATTCGTCGGTCCAGACGTGATGATCGGATATGACGGCTAGGTGTTCAGCGGAGTCGATGGATATGACATCAGTCACTTCGGCCCACGCTCGAATCGAAACATAATCGGTTGAGTTTGATGGTTCTGGATCCAAGAGGTGGCGAAACTCAGGTTTGAGTAGTTGGTCAGCTTCATGGTAGTGAGTCGGGTAGAGGAGGAAGCGTTGGTGAGGCAGTTCGAAGTGGCGGTTGGGTTCGCGGATGCCACCTTTTCGGAGGAGGAAGATCTGGTCGCCGGATGCTAAGGCGTCGATGGTGGCGGACCATTCTTTGAGCGCGATGTTTAGGGTTGAGGCGGACATCGATCTGTAGGGATACGTTTATTCTCTCGATTCTAGTCTTGACGCTTGGGATAGAGGTACGGCTCAAACGTTGCGGTTGTGGAATTGCTTGAGCGGGACGTTTTTGAGTTGGGCTAGGCACTCGGCTACTTGACGTGTATCTTTCGGCTCCGTCCACCTAGCACGATTCTTCTTAAACGGTTGCGGGTAGGAGTCAGTCTCGAGGACGATGTTGTCGAGAGGAACACGTTTTGCCACTTCTTGGAGTTCGGGAGATCGTAGGAGTGGTTTGGCAAAGGAGACTTTGAACCCAAGGTCCAGGACCTTGCGGGCGTAGTCGTAATCTCCTTGGAAGTAGTGCGCGGCACCGCCGAGTTGATCTGCGTCGTGTTCGGCGAGGATGGATAGGGCAGTAGCTCGCGCTTCAAAGCACGTAAGATCGTCGAGGTATTCGCGTACGTGGAAAACGACAGGCAGGTTGTGGTTCCTTGCGATTTCGATCTGCGCCGCGAAAGCCTCTTCTTGCCAAGAATGGTCCGGACTGTTTGGCATAAAGTCAATGCCGATTTCGCTCATGACGGTGACGCGGTCGTGGCCTGCGAGTTCGTTGAGAGTCTTGATGTCTTCCGAGGTGATCGACGCTTCCAAGTCCGCGGGATGGATTCCTACTCCGGCGTAGATGTTGGGATAGTTTTCGGCAAGAGTGATGGCGCGTTTGGAGTCTTCGATGGTAGTTCCGGCTGCGATGATGGTTGAGACACCAGCTTCATTGGCGCGTTGGATCATGCCATCCACTTCGGACGGGTCGTGCTGTTGGATGTGGGTGTGGATGTCGATCAGCATGTAGCGGGGACAGTTTCGTCGGTGTCTTTAAGCATGTCGCAGAAGGTCTCGGCAGTTTCGTCAGCCCAGTTTTCGATTACATCCCACTGTCGGTAGTCGCCTTGGGGAGTGATGCGGAGAATGGAATCGACGATGCGCATCCAGAGTGGAAAGTTGCGTCGGTGGTATGCACCGTTGAAAGCGGTGGAGGCGAAGATGTTGAGGTTGATGTCCTCTTGGGTGAAAGCCTTCTCAATCCAAGCGTCGTGTTCTTCGCGGAGTTTGCCGGGGTGCTTTACGTCGATCATGCCTACGCTGAACAGGGCGATGGGAATAGTGGAGATACGTTGGTGGTTTACGGCGAGGATGAGAGTAGGTTCAGGAAGCCAACGTGCAGCATAGACCGGGGAGCCGACTATTAGCGCGTCGTATTTGGTGATATCGATGCCGAGATTGGCCTCTAAGGTATCGGTATCAAAACCGGCTAAGGTGAGGCGGGTAGCAATATGTGCGGCTATCTCGGCGGTCGAGCCATGCTTCGTGCCGTACGCCACTAGAATTCGTGCCATGATTCAACAGGGTACAGCGATAACGTGACCTCGCGGATTGGGGTATGCTGAACGCACGAATCGAAGGTACCTTCAAGACGCCAAGAGATCTTTATCGGCTTGCAGAGGAAAAATGTTTGAAACCGCTTTGCTCTACGTTCATATCCTTGCTGGTTCAATCGCGTTATTAGTGGCCGTGATTCCGGTTGTGACTAAGAAGGGTGCGACGAACCACGTGCGAGCCGGAAGGGTGTATGCGGTGGCGATGACGATAGTGTTCGTAACGGCGTTGCCGCTAGCAATTCTGGGTGATGATATCTTCCTGCTGATAATCGCCATCTTCAGTTTTTACTTCGTGTTCGCAGGTTGGCGCTTCGCTCGAAACAGCAGGGGACAACCTTTGTGGGTTGACTGGACGGCGGTAGGCATCATGGGGCTTACAGGTCTGTCAATGTGGGTATTCGGCGCTGTCTTGGGACTATCGGGAGATTCGGCTTGGGTTACGCTCGCCCTGTTTGGAACCATCGCGATAGCTCTCAGCTTGGCGGATGCGCAATACCACCGCAATTGGTCTGAATCGACTGCCCAGCGAATCCAGCGACACCTGACCAACATGCTTGCTGGAACCATTGCCACGATAACCGCTGTAGCAGTGGTCAACTTGGACTTTGAGCCCGCATGGATCACTTGGATAGCCCCACCAGTGGTGATTACTCCGGTCATTGTGTGGTGGAACGTAAAGTTGGCTCGCCTTAGAGTGCGGCAAACGTGACCGTGCTACTCGCGCGGCGACCAAGTAGGTCTCGAATCTCAGGGTTAACCTTGAGTGAACTGAAAAAGGAATAGGTAAGAAAGGCAGCACGAAAATGCGAGCAGGATTTGGGCAGTTCAATAACCCGAGCCGTGAGTATCTGCGGTTCGCGGCGCAGTACGGGGTCAAGGACGTGTTGCTGAACACCCCGCAGTTGCCGGACGCCGGTGGAAAGTGGGCGGTGAATGACTTGGTGAAGCTGAGGTTGCAGGTCGAGAGCGAAGGGCTGAAGCTGATGGCGCTGGAGAATGTGCCGACACATTTCTACTTGGAGATCATGCTTGGTGGTCCGAACCGGGAGCGGCAGATCGAGAACATGATCGAGACCGTGCGCAACATCGGTGCAGCCGGGATTCCGATCTTCGGATACAACTGGATGCCTTCGCATGTATGGCGGACGACGCCTGCGATCATCAGAGGTGGGGCACTGGCGACAGCCTTCGACAACGATGAGGCCCAGAAGATGGCGAACACTCATGGTCGTGAGCACACGGAGGAGGAGATGTGGGAGCGGTTGGAGGAATGGATTCGGATCATCACGCCGGTGGCCGAGGAGGCCGGTGTCCGATGTGGCATTCACCCATGCGACCCGCCCGTCGAGAAGCTGGGAGGAATCCCGCAGCTCTTCAGATCGTTCGACTCTTACAAGCGGTTGATCGAGATCGTCGACTCCCCATGCAACGCCATCGAATTCTGTCAGGGCACGTTCTCGGAGATGGAGGACGCGGCGGACGGCGGCATCTACGACATGATCCGATACTTCGGCGAACGAAAAAAGATCCTATATGTCCACTTCCGCAACGTGTCGGGGCCCGTGCCTAAATTCCGCGAGGAGTTCATCAACACTGGGCACGTGGACATGTACAAAGCCATGAAGATCTACCACGAGGTGGGATACGACTCGTTCTTCATTGACGACCATGTCCCGCAGACGTTCGAGGATACCCAGTGGGGACACCGCGGCAGGGCGTTCGCGAACGGCTACATCCAAGCGATGATCGAAGCAGTGACGAAGCAGGGATAGCAGTGAGATAGGCGAAGTAGAGGGGATACGCGATGCGTGCGGGATTTGGACAGTTCGATACTCCGAGCCGTGAGTATCTTCGGTTCGCGGCGCAGTTCGGCGCGACCGATGTGCTGTTGAACAGGCCCAAGTTGCCGCAGGCTGGTGGGAAGTGGGCAGTGAACGATCTGGTAAAGCTACGGTTGCAGGTGGAGAGCGAAGGTTTGAGCCTCACAGCGCTGGAGAACGTTCCGTCGCATTTCTACGATCAGATCGTCTTGGGAGGGCCGAACCGCGAACAGCAGATCGAGAACATGATCGAAACGATCAGGAACATCGGCACCGCCGGGATTCCGATCTTCGGGTACAGCTGGATGCCTCAAAAGGTGTGGCGGACGCAACCGGAGCTGATACGTGCTGGTGCGCTTGCCACGGCCTTTGACTATGAGGAAGGGAAGAAGTACCCGGTTACGCATGGCGAGGACTATGACGAGGAAGGTATGTGGGAAAGACTGGAGGAGTGGATTAGGATCATCACGCCGGTCGCTGAGGAGGCGGGAGTCCGGTGCGGGATACATCCTTGCGATCCGCCGGTGGAGAAGCTGGGAGGGATTCCGTTTCTCTTCAGGTCGTTCGAGTCCTACAAGCGGTTGATCGAGATCGTCGACTCCCCGAACAACGGAATCGAATTCTGCCAAGGCACGTTCTCGGAGATGGAGGACGCGGCGGATGGTGGAATCTATGACATGATCCGGTATTTTGGAGAGCGGAAGAAGATTCTCTACGTCCACTTCCGCAACGTCTCGGGCACCGTGCCGAAGTTCCATGAGGAGTTCATCAACACTGGACACGTAGACATGTACAAGGCGATGAAGATCTATCACGAGGTTGGGTTTGATGGATTCTTCATCGATGATCACGTTCCTCAGACGTTCGAGGATACCCAGTGGGGACACCGGGGTAGGGCGTTTGCGAACGGATATATTCAGGCGATGATCGAGGCGGTGACGAAGGGATCGGCGACGGGATGAAGCCGTCGTTGGTGTTTACACGAAAAAGAGAGAAGGAGATAGGTGATGAGTGATTTTCGCGATGCTGTTCGCAGCGGTTTGATCGAGTACATGGAGGGGCTCGAGAAGGTCCTTGATGGTCTGAGCGAAGACGAGTTGCGTTATCAGCCCGCGCTCCATGCGAACTTCATCGAGTGGATCGTGTGGCACATGGCGAGGGTGGAGGATCGGTGGGTGAACTTGGTGCTTAGACGGGATGATGACATCTGGGTGAAGGATGGGTGGTATGAGCGTTTCGGGATGGATGCCGACGACTATGGCCGGGAAGATACGGCGGAGAAGATGAGGGCGATGCCCAAAACGGACATCAACGAGATGATGGACTACTACCGGGCGGCTAGGGAGGTTACGCTGGCGCATCTCGATTCAATGCCGGAAGAGGATTTGGACAAGACGTTTTACCATCCTCGTCGGAAGGTTGCAGTAAGTGGCGCATGGGTTTGGGGGCACATATTGGTCGAGGAAGCACAGCATCTAGGCCAGATCGCGTACCTAAGAGGCATGATGCGGGGATTGGATCAGTAGCACCAACAATCCCCTTTCGTCCTGAAAGCAACCCCAAAACAACGCACTCACCCAAAAACCACCACTCCTCCCACAACCTTTTCTCCAACTAAACCCGTCACCGGCTATGAACAAACCCCCTCTCCCCTCGGGGGAGAGGGCCGGGG
>CAZMBB010000031.1:0-29330 GCA_964564575.1 uncultured Dehalococcoidales bacterium | reverse complement strand
CCTACGCCGTCTACTTCGTCTTCTCCGCCGTCCTAGCCACCATCATCGCCGCCGCCATCGCCGGCATCCGACAACGATACGTAGGTCCCAGAATCTCCCACACCAACGCCGACGGATTAGACGCTCTCAAGCAAACCGATCCCTTATCAACGCTGTCTGTATCCCTCTCCAACCTGCGCCGCGGTTTCCCTCTGGACCTCCAACACATGCTGCAAACAACCCACCGCTGGAGCATTCCATCAATCATCGAAAGGACATTCAGAAATTAATCCCTTCGATAAAGAACTGATGCTCTTCATCAACGGATTCGTAGGCAAGTCGGCACTCTTCGACCACTTCGCCAAGATCGCCGCGTCCGACTACCTCATGCCCCTCGCCTTTTCCGCCGTAATCTTCGCGATCTGGTTCATTGGACGAGACATCACCGAACGCCGACGCTACCAGCGAGCCACACTAATCGCCGCCACCGCCATCGGCCTCTCCAACCTCGCCGTCGACCAAATCAACCGCCTCTACGACCGTACCCGTCCCTTTGACGACCTAGGCGACTCCATGACCCTCCTCTTCTACCAATCTACCGACCCATCGTTCCCTGCCAATCCCATGGCAGTCGTCTTCTCCATAGCCATGGGAGTGATGCTCGCTGACCGCAAACTTGGCTGGTGGCTCATGGCGATCGCCACCGTCTACTCCATCCTCCGCGTCTACGTCGGCACCTTCTACCCAACCGATGTCATCGGCGGCGCAATCATCGGCATCCTAGCCGCGCTACTCGCATGGTTCGTCTTCGAACTGATGAAACCAATCCCCGAAATCGTCCTCCGCCTCCTCCGCGGCATCGGCGTAGCATGAGCCTACCTCCGCCGTCTCCGAGCAGAAATTCTCCGAAACGCCTCCCCATAATCAAACTCAAACCCCTCAGCAACCGATTTCGCTCGATCCCGTATCCCACGATCAGAACCCGATTGACGCGACAAACCCGGGACCTGACTGACATGCTTGCTCAAAGCATCAATCCTGGTGTCTATCGAACTCGTGATATCCACCACGACATTCGGTTCGTCCGCATGCCAGAAAAACACGTCGCTCACAATGTGAGGCTCAAGCCCCTCCTCAAGCTGTTCCGGAAAATGCAAATGGTCCCGCGCATACGGATAGACGGCATCTTGCACCGTCATCCCCGTGTTCCTATGGTCGCGATGATTGAACCCATCGAACCGAAACGGATCATGGGTGAAAATCACAACAGGGCGATACGTCCTGATCGCCTTCACAATGTCGCCCAGAAATTCCCGGCTCGTCTCCAGCATCCCATCTGGATACGGCAACATCACCAGATTCGTCACGCCGATCACATCCGCCGCATCCGCCTGCTCCCTCCGACGAATATCCACGATCTTCTCCGATGTCATCGCCTCATCGTTGCTGCCGCTGCTGCCGGTCGTGCAAACCACATACGAAATCTCGCAACCATTCCGAGCCCACAACGACGTTGTACCGCCAGCCCCGATCTCCGCATCGTCAGGATGCGCGCACACCACCATCGCGCGCTCCGGTATCTCGGTGAAATGCTCTAGTTCCACTGACTGGCCCTTCCCATGAACCAAATCGGTCCGCACGTCAAACCGACATGCATCTGCTACATGATATCCACGCGTCGCCAACCGATACACCACGAATAGACTCGACTCAACAGTCAGTCAAAAACCTGCGAGCCACGCATTGAACCTTCAATCACGAGACCCCGAAATCGCGAAAATCATCGCCGCCGAGGAACGCCGTCTCCGCGAGGAGATCGTCCTCATCGCTTCCGAGAACTACACCAGCCGCGCTGTCCTCGAAGCGACAGGATCCGTCCTAACAAACAAATACGCCGAAGGCTATCCCGGACGCCGTTACTACGCCGGCACAGAGAACGTCGACGCCGCCGAAAGTTTGGCAATCGAACGCGCCAAGCAACTCTTCGAAGGAGCAGAACACGTCAATGTCCAGCCCCACAGCGGGTCCCAGGCGAACATGGCCGCATACTTCGCCGCGCTAGAGCCAGGCGACCGCGTGATGGGCATGTCCCTCGACCACGGAGGACACCTCACGCATGGCTCGCCGGTCAACTTCTCCGGAAGGATCTACGACTTCGTCCACTACCAACTAGACGAAGAATCTGAGGTAATCGACTACGATGCCGTCGAACGCATTGCCCAAGAGCTGCGTCCAAAAATCATCGTTTCCGGCTACTCAGCCTATTCTCGGACCATCGACTTCGAACGGTTCAGCAAGATCGCCGAGAACGTGGGCGCGATACACCTCGCCGACATGGCTCACATCGCCGGTCTTGTGGCTGCAGGCGTCCACCCTTCCCCAGTGCCGCACGCTGAGATTGTTACGAGCACCACGCACAAAACGCTGCGCGGCCCGAGAGGAGCGATGGCCATCACAACAAAGGAGTGGGCACGCAAATACGATTCTGCCGTCTTCCCTCGGATGCAGGGCGGACCGATGGGCCACACAATTGCAGCCAAAGCCGTCGCGTACAAGGAAGCGCTATCTGACGAATTCAAAGAGTATGCTCGCAACATCGTCGATAACGCCTCGGCTCTCGCCGAGGCATTGACTGCCGCTGGGATGCGAATCGTGTCAGGCGGCACTGATAACCATCTGATGCTTGTCGATCTCCGAGACATGAACGTCTCAGGTGCCGAGGCCGAGGTCAAGATGCGAAGCGTGGGGATCGTGGCCAACAAGAACATGGTCCCGTTCGATCCCAATCCGCCTCGGGTCACTAGCGGCGTCCGTATCGGTGTTCCTTCCATCACCTCCCGTGGCATGAACATTGATGACATGGGGACCATAGCAGAGCTGATCGTCGAGTCGTTAAGAGTTACGGAGAGTTCTTCCGAACAGCAATCCTTGGTCCAAAGGGTGAAAGACTTCGCCAGTTCCTTTCCAGTGCCTGGCGTCGACTCGTAGCGGGCTGAGGTATCGTCAAAGCGGAGACAGCAGTTCGCGGGGTGTCCCGAATGTATAATCTGGGTTTGACGAATCTGCGTCATTCGCGCGGATAATCACGCGTTCACAAGACACCAAGTGGGATGGAATTGAGAGACTACGAAATAGTGTGGATACTGGGCGGCGCTGCCGGCGAAAAGGAAGGCGATGCCTCCGTGGAACGGGTTCGCGCGCTTGTGGATTCTCTGGGTGGAGAGGTCGGTGATGTGAACTCTTGGGGCAAAAGAAACTTGGCTTACCCCATCGATAAAAACACCGAAGGCTACTACGTCGAGGCGCAATTCAAACTAGATCCAGTACGCTCACCTGAGTTGGATCAAGCCTGCAACGCGGATCGTCAAATTATTCGCCATCTGATCGTGAGGAAGTGAACACCTTGCCATAACCTGTTACTAATGTGTCGTTCATTAATAGACGACAAAGGTAACAGCAACTATGGAAGGTGAAACTCCAATGTCACTAAACCAGATACTTCTCATCGGCAACGCAGGTAGGGATGCCGAGTTACGCTACACGCAGAACGGGGCCGCAGTCGCAAACTTCAGCATGGCCGTAAATCGACGGTATCAAGTACGCAACGAGACTCGGGAAGATACCGAGTGGTTCAACGTCGCCGCTTGGGAGCGCCAAGCGGAATGGGTGTCCGAAAGCGTCAAGCGCGGCACCCGCGTCTTTGTCGACGGTCGGTTGGCGACGCGTGAATACACGTCAGGGAACGGCGAGATGCGCGTCAGCCTTGAAGTGAATGCCCGGCGCGTTATACCTCTGACGGTACGAGGCAACGGCAACGGCAACGGTAACGATGAGGATGGCGAACGGGAGCGTTATCCAAGGCGCGATGATGACGACGAGTCCACGTCCGATGAACCAGCGACAACAGTCGTTGCGGAGGATACGCCCAACCCGACGGACGAAACCGACGATCTCGAAAACCTACCTTGGTGATATGCGATGAGTCTCAATCTGATACTCCTGATAGGCAACGCAGGACGCGACGCTGAGTTGCGTTTCACGGCAACAGGCCGCCAAGTGGCAAGTTTCAGCATGGCGGTGAATCGCAGCTACCAAGTCAACGGCGAGTGGCAAGAAGAAACTGAGTGGTTCAACGTCTCTGCGTGGGGCCAACAAGCTGAGAATGTCGCAAACAGCGTACGGCGAGGATCAAGAGTGTTCGTTGAAGGAAGGCTTTCGACGAGGGAATACACAAACCAAGCCGGGGCTACGCGTACTAGTCTGGATGTGAACGCATTCAGAGTGATCAATCTGACTAGACGAGAAGACGGCGAAGAAGGCGGGTACGGTTCGTATCCGCCTTCTCCCGGCGGCGAGCAGTCGTACGGCGGTGGAGCCGCACAGCAACCTGCGCCCCCGCCTGCCAGCGACTTCGAAGCACCGACCGATGGCGAGGATTTGGAAGACCTGCCCTGGTAGAAGAGGTCTTCGTCGTCAGCATGAATGACAATTAGGTAAGACTCGCAGATTATCGAGGAGCAACACGGAGAAGCAATGACAACAGGTTCGAGAGCGCGACCGGCTGGTGGTCGCCGTGGAAGTGCCGGCAGTTTCACTCGCCGGCGACGTGGCCGAAACGTCCTTAAGGCTGAGGAGATCAACTACAAGGATGTCCAACTGATGCGTCGTTTCGTCAATGAACGCGGAAAGATCGTATCCGGCCAGCGCATAGGCGTGACCGCCAAGAACCAACGGCGGTTAGCCCGCGCGATCAAGCGAGCGCAACACCTCGCGTTGATCCCGATGGCTCCGAACCACGCCTATGTGACTGGCGCGGTCCAGACCGAGATTCAACGTCCACAAGAGACGGAGACTACTGAAGGCGAACCTCAAGCCGAGGCAGATGCACAAGAACCCGATGCATCTGAGAACCAAGAAGAAGTCGTTTCTCAAACCGAGGAAACCGTTAACGGCGACGACGCTGCCGATCAGGATTCGAACACCGAAGCCAGCGACGAAGAGTAGTCGCTAGGGACCATAATCTCGTGTCCGCGATTGGTCGCTGAATCTCCTAGCGCTTAGAATAGCGGGTGATCGGTCAATGCCGATCCACATTTGTCTGTAAAAATGGCGAACGAACAGGAACGCAGCACATTTTCGCACGCGCCGCTAGGCACGTATCGGGCCGGGCAACGCAGCATCACCAATCGCCGAGGCATCTCGCGCTTCGAGATCATGCGGCGGCGAGAACGGGCGGCACTCAGAAACCGCCCATTCATAATCGCCGCGTTGGTTTTCGTACTAATCGTCCTCGCAATACCTGGTTACGGCTTCTACCAGCAGTACGTGGAGCCTCCCACGGAGGTCGCAGTTCAAGTCGAGGACACTGTCTATACCCGCGGTGACATCGTCAACTACATCCGGTTCTTCCAGAGATTGAGCGAGGACCTGGGCGTCCCATTCGAATTGGGCACGTCGGCGTTCGAGGCGATGCAGACGCTCCAGTCGAACGAGATCGCCTACCACTTGGCACCGCGCTTTGGCATCACAGTCGAACAGCATGAAGTTGATGCACAACTCGAGAGTTTGCTCGGCTTCGTAGCAGAAACCACCGCCGACGCGTCTCTAAGAGAGCATCGATCCAACGTTGAAGAAGCCAAGAAGCAGTTCTTGAATCGGATTGGCCTCGATGAAGGTGTATATCGAGATTTCATTCGCAAAGGCATGTTCAAAGAACGCTTGAGGGACGAATTGGGCGAGACATTGCCGCGAATTCAACCCCATGCCGAGGTGTACAAGATCGTCTTGCAGGATGTCAGCCAAGCGACGATTAACCGAATCCAGCGAGATCTGGCATCCGGTAGAGCCGTTGGAGATATTGTCGTCGAACTCTCGGAAGACCCAAACGTTCTCAGGGATCGCGGGTACATTGGTTGGTTGCCCGAAGGTGTGCGAACCGATCTCGACTCGATACTCTTCGCTCATAAGGCCAATGAAGACGGGTCAAAGGGCGACCGCGTGTTGCCGTTAAGAACCTTGAGTGGCGGACGTTACGACGAAACGACACAGCTCTGGACGGCCCACATCGTCTCGGATTTTACTGAAGCCCGCGAGATTGCGAACGACCACTTCGATGTCTTGGCGAATCTTGAAGTAGATCGCTACATCAACGAGCATCGGGGCGAGTTCAAGACCGCCATCTCGTTGAATAGTGAGGTTTACGACTGGATCAACCGTCAAGTCCGATTGGCCGCTATAGTAGCGACTGCCACACCTGAATCGCAGTTCACCTCACTCGAAGACCTCAACCAGCTTGGACGCTGATCGATGTCGATTGGTCAGGACACTCTCGCCCGGGACGGATCTAGCGTCGCTGGTGTGGGGCTGTTGGGTGCAGGCGTGGTCGGCTCCCAAGTAGCACGCGTCATCCTCGATCCCGACAACGACCCAGGACACAACGTCGACTTGAACGGCATTCTGGTTCGGGACATTAACAGAGCACGGGAAGGAGTTCCTTCTGAGCTTTTGACCACCGATCCGGAACAGGTCTTAAGTGACGATCGCAACGACATCATCGTAGAGGTGATGGGCGGCGAAGAGCCTGCTCGTTCTTACATGGCTGCTGCGATGCAAGCCGGCAAGCATGTTGTCACCGCCAACAAAGAGGCGCTGGCGAAGTATGGCGACGAGTTGGTCGGTTTGGCAGTAGACAATGGAGTCACTCTGTCCTACGAAGCGAGTGTTGGCGGGGGAATTCCCGTGCTCGCTGTTATCCAAGACAGTCTCAGCGCCAATCGAATCGAGAGTATCCGAGCGATCATCAACGGAACAACGAACTACATCCTCTCCTCGATGGAAGAAGGCGGCAGTTCGTTCGGAGATGCTCTCGCAGAAGCGCAGGAACTTGGTTACGCGGAAGCTGATCCGACAGCAGACGTCGATGCACACGACGCTATGTACAAGCTTTCGATACTTGCCCGTCTCGCGTTTGGGGCATCGGCACATCCTGACGCGATCTACCGCGAGGGCATTCGCAACATCGAGGCAAAGGACCTCCGGTATGCCGGGGCATTAGGCTTCACCATCAAGTTGCTGGCAATCGCGCGAAATGGCGCTGCCGGTGTTCGGTGTCGCGTGCATCCCGCGCTCGTGCCTGCGGATGTGCCGATGGCGAAAGTCAACGGTGTATTGAACGCGGTTGAGCTTAACGGTGATCTCCTAGGGCCGCTCTGGTTGCAGGGCAGGGGAGCGGGTGCCGGACCGACCGCAAGCGCTGTCATGGGCGATGTGCTTCGGATCGCCAAAGGGAAGCTCGCGAACGGCGGCAATCACAAATCGGCTATCTACGGTTTAGCCGGGAAGAACACCGCGAATGGACCAAGCATCGTCGATATGGACGATCTGCAAGTGCGTTACTACGTGCGTCTTGCGGCAATTGACAGATTCGGCGTGCTCGCAAAGATCGCCAATGTCTTCGGCGAAGCCCACATTAGTATCGCATCGGTCCTTCAATTCGATGCCGATGATGAACGTGGCCTGGCCGACCTCGTGATCATGACGCACCCGGCACGCGAAGCCAACATGCAGGAAGCCGTCGCGCGTCTGCGACAATTGGATGTTGTCGCATCCCTTGAGAATTTGATCCGCGTCGAAGACTACGACACCGTTTAGCGGTCGAAGACTTTCTGCGGGCGATGCTGACCTGCGAATTGAGAGGATCCCGTTGAACGGCACGATTGGCGTAATCGAGAGATACAAAGAGTTTCTCCCAGTCAACGCGCTCACGCCGATAATTACGATGGGCGAAGGCAGCACGCCGCTCGTCAAATCCACCAACATCGGCCCTTCGATCGGATGCGAAAATCTCTACTTCAAACTTGAGGGTTGCAATCCAACCGGTTCATTCAAGGACCGCGGCATGGTCATGGCCATCGCCAAAGCGCTCGAGAGCGGCCGCAAGCGCGTGATCTGCGCCTCCACCGGCAACACTAGCGCGTCCGCAGCGGCGTACAGTGCTCGATACAACCTCCAAGCTTTCGTCGTCGTACCCTCCGGCGAAATCGCGCTGGGCAAACTAGCCCAAGCAATGGCGTACGGTGCCCGCATCTTGGCTGTTGATGGAAACTTCGACGACGCATTGAAGATGGTGCGCGATCTCGCCACCGAACTCTCCATCGAACTCGTCAATTCGCTCAACCCCTATCGCTTAGAGGGCCAAAAGACCGCATCGTTCGAGATATCCGACGCTTTGGGCGATTCCCCAGACATGATCTGCATACCCGTCGGCAATGCTGGCAACATTTCCGCTTACTGGAAAGGCTTCAGCGATTATCGAATCAACGAGCAAATCAGCAAACTACCTCGAATGATGGGCTTCCAAGCCGCTGGAGCAGCACCGATAGTGAAAGGTGAGCCCATCCACGAACCTCAGACAATCGCAAGCGCAATTCGTATTGGCAACCCGGCTAGCTGGGACAAAGCCGTTGCCGCCAGAGACGAATCGGGTGGCAACATCGACGCGGTTACTGACGCCGAGATCATTGAAGCCTACATCCGTCTAGCTCGCGAAGAGGGTATTTTCTGCGAACCGGCATCAGCAGCCTCCGTGGCCGGCCTCATCAAACTCGCTGCACAAGGCGAAGATTTCGATGATCTGTCTGTCGTGTGTATATTGACGGGGATGGGATTGAAAGATCCCACCACCGTCGAAAACCATGCCTTGGTCGAACTTGAATACGTCGAACCCGATGTTGACCAAGTCGCCGCTCTCTTGTCCAAGGACGCCGCGTAGAGATTCGACCTATGACTTGTGCCACAACGACAAGGATCGTTTCTCCAACGTTTGACGATTTAGCTGCCGATTGGCAACGAATCTATGATTCGATGCCCGAAAGTTCAGCTTTCGACTCGTTGGAATGGAATCGCATGTGGTGGGAACACTTTGGAGGCGATTCCAAGTTGATGCTGAGGTCTGTGGTCCGCCCCGATGGCACCACCGCCATCATCGCTCCGATGCGGCTCGATTCGAACAACGACGAAGGGGTATGCACATTCCTCGGAGGAACTGATCTAGTCGACTACTTAGGCTTCAAACACGATGAGGAACTCCTACCCGAAGACGTGCACGATCTCTTGCAATCGCTGTACGACGATCCCGAGATAACAGCCTTGGTTCTCGAGTCGTTGCCCGAGGATTCGCACACCATTCACGCTGTAAAGGAAGTAGCCGGAGACATCGGCTGGGAGGTGCATATCTGGGACGAAGGAGTGGCTCCTCGTATCACCTTGCCATCAACTGTTG
Source organism: uncultured Dehalococcoidales bacterium (assembly GCA_964564575.1). Taxonomy (GTDB): domain Bacteria; phylum Chloroflexota; class Dehalococcoidia; order Lucifugimonadales; family Lucifugimonadaceae; genus Bin127. The sequence continues at coordinate 20,071 of CAZMBB010000031.1, read as the reverse complement.
ATGAGTATTACGCCTCACTCACGAAGAAGCACCGCCATGAACTTCGGCGAAAGTTGCGTCGCCTTTACAACGCAGGCGACATCGAGCAGATTGAATTGAAATCGCCGGATGAAATCGAACACCATATGGCGGACTTCATAGATCTTCACCGGGGTAGTTCGATTGACAAGAATGATTTCATGACCTCAGAGCGAGAGGCCTTCTTTCGAGAAGCGGCGGTCAACCTGGCAGAGATGGGCATCACACGGCTCTACTTCTTGACCATTAACGGCGAAAAAGTTGCCACTTCGTTGGCCTTCAAAGTCGGTTCAACAAAATATCTCTACAACAGCGGATATGATCCCGAACGCTCATGGCTTGCTGTCGGACTCCTAAACCACGCCATCAACATTCTCAGATCGATCGATGAGGGTATCAAGGTCTACGACTTTATGCGAGGCGATGAGCGTTACAAATACCACCTTGGCGCAGTTGACCGTCGCATCTTCACCGCGCGTCTAGACAAATGACCTCGTCCGCACGAGGTGCTGGAATTCCCTACGGATAGGCAGCCCAAATGCGCATCGCTACCATCAGCGTCCACGGTTGCCCGTGCATCCAACCCGGCGGCACCGACGCCGGTGGCATGAATGTCTATGTCGACCAAGTTTCCGATCGATTGTCCCGGCTAGGTCACGATGTTGATGTTTACTCTCGGATTCATGTGGGCATGGAAAAGGGCGTCAAAGAGCGCGCATACAACCTCACCCACGTATCCGCAGGCGAACTTACTCTACCCAAAGAGCATCTACCAAGAGTCTTGCAAGAATTCGTTTCTGAGGTCGTCAATGTCGCTGAGGATCACAGTTACGGATACGACCTCCTAGCATCTCACTACTGGCTGTCTGGCGTAGTAGGTTGCGAACTCAGCAACATCTGGGAAACGCCACACGTGACTAGTTTCCACACACTCGCCAGCATCAAGAAAAGGTTCTGGGCCGACGAAGACGAGCCGAAAATACGGTTCACCAGTGAAGTCCGAATTGCACAAGATGCGGACTTGATCGTAGTCTGGACCCACGACGAAGCCGACCACATGATGGCCGAGTTCGGTTTACCCAAAGAAAACTTCAACATTATCCCGCCCGGCGTTGACACAGACTACTTTTCTCCCGCACCAATCGCGTCTGAGCAGAACACTAAATCAACCATCCTCTACGTCGGCAGACTGGATGCGCTAAAAGGGGTGGACCTCCTATTGGATGCTTTCGCGATCATCGCGGCCCAAATCCCAGACGTTGACCTGCAAATAGTCGGAGGCGGATCCGCCGATGAATTTCGCCGCGTACTCGGAAGGATCGCTAGCCTCAGATTGGCGGATCGAATCAAACTTCCCGGCGTCCTTCCGCAATCTGAACTCCCCAAGATCTATTCCGATGCGACATGCATTGTCGCCCCATCGTTCCACGAGACATTCGGTTTAGCAGTGTTAGAGGCAGCAGCTTGTGGAACCCCTGCCATTGCAGCCGATGTCGACGGCCTGAGGTCGATCGTCGACGAAGAGAACACTGGATACTTGATCCGCGAGCGTGAACCCGCACTATACGCTGAGAAGATCAGAGAGATCGTCGAAAACACCAAACTTCGAAAACAGATGTCTATCGCAGCACGCAACAGGGCCGAGGAGTTGTCATGGGATGTGACCGTTGCAAATCTATCCGAAATCTACAATCGCATCAGTTTGGCGAGAAGTATCCCCGCTCCTCTGCGATAATTCTCTTTCAACACCGCGTAACACTTAACGGGTCGGAGATGTAACTGTGTACTCGCGTATTGAAGATCACGGCATTATCGGCGACCTATATACGGCCGCACTCGTTGGCGTCGACGGAACAATCGATTGGTTCTGCGCACCTAAATTCGATTCTCCCTCGATCTTCGCCTCGATCCTTGATGAGGAAAACGGAGGCCACTTCTCGCTACGTCCAACAATAGACGACGTGCGTTCTACGCAGTACTACCTGCCCGAAACCAACGTCTTAGTGACGCACTTCACATCCGAGGAAGGCGTCGCTCAAGTAGTCGATTTCATGCCAGTCCGTACCCGCTTCGCAGGCGACACCGACCACGTACTCATCAGACGAGTGACGGGTGTGCGCGGCAACTTGCACATGGAGATCGATTGTTCGCCAAGTTTCAACTATGGCAGAGATGAACACGACGCCGTATTCGTAGGCGAAAACGTACGATTTATCTCCCCCGACATTTCGCTCGAATACTGGAGCACGATCCCACCCAAGATCGTAGACAACTCGGTCAAGGTTAATTTCGAGATCCGTGAAGGACACACAGAGTACGTGGTCATAGACGCCGTAGAGCATGTGGAAATGGCCGACAAGTTCGATGCGACCCGTATAGAACTGCTCTTCGATGACACCGTCGACTACTGGCGCCGATGGATCAACAAGTGCACCTACACAGGACGCTGGCGCGAAATGGTCCATAGATCGGCACTCGTACTGAAGTTGTTGACTTATGAACCGACCGGAGCGTTCGTCGCTGCCCCGACTACGAGCCTGCCTGAGCACCTCGGTGGCGTAAGGAACTGGGACTATCGCTACACCTGGATTCGCGACGCGGCATTCAGCGTCTACGGTCTTATGCGAATCGGTCTGACCGAAGAAGCCGGGCGCTTCATGAAGTGGTTGGAAGATCGTTGTGCAGAAGGCGAGGAAGATGGCACGCTCAAGATCATGTATGGCATCGATGGGAGCCATGACCTCGAGGAACATACGCTTGAGCATCTATCGGGTTACATGGACTCGAAGCCGGTCCGCATCGGAAACGGCGCGGCGGATCAGTTGCAACTTGATATTTACGGCGAACTGATGGATGCCGTATACCTATCGAACAAATACCAAACCCCCATCTCCTACGACTTCTGGTCGCACCTCAGAAAGATCATCAACTGGGTATGCGACAACTGGTATCGACCAGACGAAGGCATTTGGGAGGTGAGAGGCGGCCGCGCACATTTCGTCTACTCAAAGCTCATGTGTTGGGTGGCAATCGACCGCGCTATTCGACTGGCTGACAAAAGATCATTCCCCAGCGACGCCGACAAGTGGGTCAAAGTACGCGACGAGATTTACGAAGAAATCATCGAACACGGCTGGAGCGAAAACATCGAAGCATTCACCCAAGCCTACGGACGTGACGCTCTCGACGCCTCAAACCTGATCATGCCCATGGTCTTTTTCATGTCGCCCTCAGATCCAAGAATGCTGAAGACGCTTGATGCTATTCAACGGTCTCCCTCAAACGGCGGACTCGTTTACTCTAATCTCGTCTATCGCTACAACCTGAACGAAACCGCCGACGGCCTCGAGGGAGAAGAAGGCACATTCAACATGTGCACCTTCTGGCTGGTCGAGGCCCTAACCCGTGCCGGGCTCTCTGATCCCTCGCGCCTTGATGAAGCCAGAATGATGTTCGAGCATATGCTCGGGTATGCCAACCACTTGGGCCTCTACTCGGAGGAGATCGGACCAAAGGGCGAACACCTAGGCAACTTCCCACAAGCCTTCACCCACTTGGCGCTAATCTCGGCCGCATTCAACCTAGACCGCGCTCTCGGATCGAGGGCTTAACTCTTGACGATCTCTAGACCGTAGTAGTCCACTTCGGAATAGGTGCGATAGCCAGCAGATTCGTAGATCCGTCGCGCGGGTGGGTTTTCTGAATCCACGTCCAAGCTCAACGTAGTCGCGCCGTGGTCAATCAACCGTTTTACGCCCGCATTGAAAATCGTCCAACCTAAACGTCTGCCTCGCATCGAAGGATGAACCCCTACCATTTCGACTCGTCCATCGCCATCGTTCAAAGTGATCCAGTTATAGGCAGAGAGAATCCCGTCCGCCTCATCCTCTAAGACGATGATCGACGGGAAACCGTTCTGGTCAGCATCCGTCGCGGCACGTCCCATGATCTCTTCCACTGTGTTAGGCGAAAACCCCCAGCTTCCCCTAAAGCAGGCATTGTGCAGGTCCGTAATGACGAACGCCTCGCCAGTGTCAGCCATATCGGCGTCACGAATCTTCGATCCTGTCGGTACTTCACCATCTCGCAACTCGAGATCAGATACGTCGACGCGCATCTTCAAAACTGTCCGCACAACGGTAAAATCACTCGTCTCTAGCGCGTCAACGACTGAACTCGCTTCCGTGTCTCGCACCGCCACATGGATCTCGAACCGATTCTCATCTGCCACTGCAACCGCACGTTCCACACCGTCCATCAAAAGTCCGCCCAACGCATCGTTATGCCCGGCCACCGCTGCTAAACCCACGATCACCCTACCAATATTCAACTCGGATTCCACAAGCGAATAACCGATGGGTCGATCACGCTCGTACGCGATCGACCAACCACCCAGATCCGGATCCAACCGCGGATTGTCAAGCGTCGCTAGTAATGAGGTTTCGCTATCGGTCGTCCATTCGCGATGCCCATGGGGCCCTACCGAATGCAAGATCGCGAGCAAGTCAGCTACGTCACTGCGGGAAATCGTTCGAATATGCATTTTCCATCTGGTCGCGCGCTATACGGTTTTGCGAATTCCGTAACGTGTGGCATAATTGAGGGCTACATCCAAAACCCTAATGCTACGAACGGGAGTAGTATCGCGGCTCCGATAGCACTAGAGAGTGTCCCCTCTGGCTGAAAAGGATACGCATCGTCCGCGAGAACTCGCCCAGGAGCTTGCAACCTCAATCTCCGAAATTCCTTATCCGGATGCAGGATCAATAGGGTTGCACGGGTTGCCACGTTAACGGCTACAAATCAAGCGGGTTGAGAATCAGGTGCGTTATCTGTATCTCAATCAACCAAGGTGGTACCGCGGGATCAAATCTCGTCCTTTCAGATAAAGAGGACGGGATTTTTTAATTTGGGCGACGACGGATTGGATCGGAGCCCGCTCCGACAGGAAACAAGAAACAACATGGGCAAGACACTTACAGGCGGCGATATAGCATGCGAAGCTCTTCTGAATGAGGGCGTCGACATCGTATTCGGCCTCCCCGGTGGCGCAATTCTGCCGCTCTACGGGGTGCTTAGCCGATACCCGCAACTTCGCCACGTTCTTGTGCGCCACGAGCAAGGAGCCGCGCACGCCGCCGACGGATACGCCCGCGCTTCCGGCAAAGTCGGCGTCGCCTTCGCCACCTCCGGCCCGGGGGCCACAAACCTCATCACCGGCTTGGCCACTGCCATGATGGACTCTGTGCCTATCGTCGCCATCACCGGACAAGTTGGGCGCGCCGCAATCGGGTCAGACGCGTTCCAAGAGACCGACATCACTGGTGCAACGCTTCCCGTAACCAAACATAACTATCTCGTTACCCGCGTCGAAGATGTCGGCCCGACCATTCACGAGGCATTCCACATCGCACGCACCGGTCGACCCGGCCCGGTGCTAATCGACATCCCGAAAGACGTGATGCAAGAAGAGGGTACCTACGACTATGAGCGTGACCGCCAAATAAATCTGCCCGGATACCAGATCCCAACAACCGCGCCCGAAGACCAGATCGACGCGGCTGTCAAACTGATCAACGAAGCAGAACGCCCCGTCTTCCTCGCGGGTCACGGCGTCATCATCTCCCGCGCGTTCGACGAGTTGCGAGAACTCGCCGAGAAAGCACAGATACCCGTCGTTACAACTCTGTTGGGTATCTCGGGTTTCCCAGAGAATCATCCCTTGCACGTCGGATTCCCCGGAATGCACGGTGAAGCCTACGCCAGCTTAGCTTTGGACGACTCCGACCTCATCATCGGCGCCGGGAGTCGTTTCGACGACCGCATCGTAGGCAACGTCAACGAGTTCGCTACGAGATCCAAAAAGATACACATCGACATCGATCCCGCAGAGATCAATAAGTCAGTCGAAGTCGATGTTGCAGTCATCGGCAACCTGAAGCATGTTCTCGGCCAGTTGATCCCTAAAGCGGAACGTAAATCCCGCCCCGAGTGGGTCCGACATGTCGAACAACTGAAAATCGACCATCCCTCGTTGCACATTCCCGAGACAGGCAATCTGTCCGGTCAGCACGTGGTCCGCGGCTTGTCCAACGTTACCAAAGGCAACGCGATCATCTGCACCGGCGTTGGTCAACACCAGATGTGGGCGGCTCAGCACTACAAATTCACTCAACCTAACTCCTGGCTCTGTTCTGGGGGGCTTGGCACCATGGGTTACGAAGTCCCGTCTGCTATCGGTGCTCAGATGGCGATGCCAGAAGCTCTGGTCTGGTCCATCTGCGGCGACGGCGGTTTCCAGATGACGATGATGGAACTCGCTACCGCGGTTGAGAATCGTCTGCCCGTCAAATACGCAATCTTGAACAACAACCACCTCGGCATGATCACCCAGTGGCAAGAACTCTTCTACATGGGCGACACCCAGGCCGACGCCTACACTGCCAACCCCGATTTCGTGAAGTTGGCCGAAGCGTTCGGCATGAAGGGAATGCGTATCGAAGAGATCGATGATGTTGAGGATGCGATCGAAGAGGCTAACGCTCACCCTGGCCCAGTGATCGTCGATTTCGTAATCGAGAAGGTAGAGCACGTCTATCCAATGATCCCTGCCGGAGGCAGCATCAAAGACCTGATGGAAGACACGAGAGTTTAGGATGACCACGCAATCGAAATTCGAAGCTCGCACGGTAACCGCACTGGTCGAGGACCGCCCCGGTGTCCTCGCCCGTATCGCTGGCCTGTGCCGCCGCCGCGGCCTCAACATCGCGAGCCTTGCGGTCGGCCGCTCCGAGCAGCCAGGATTATCCAGACTCACCTTCGTACTCGAAGGTCCACCCGGTGTCGTAAACCAGTGCGCCGCCCAGCTGGAACGCCTTGTCAACGTCATTGATGCTACCGACATCACAAACAAGAACCACATATGGCGAGAACTCGCGCTCGTGAAGGTCGGAACAACCGCCGAAACACGCGTCGAGGTCTTGGAACTAAGTCGAGTCTTCCGCGCTAACGTTGTCGACATCGGCGTAGATAGTGTCACGCTCGAGTTGACTGGCGGTCGCGAAAAGATCGACTCCATGATCACACTGTTGGACCGTTTCGGCATCAGGGAGGTGATGCGGACGGGTCGCGTTGCGGTCCTCCGCGCTACCCTTTTCGAGGGCGAAGAAGACGGTCAGTTCCAATCTTCACGCAAGTGGGTCAATGGATTGCCTCACGAATACCATGTCACCCCGGGCGTCTCCGGAAGTGTTTAAGGGATGTCCAAACGGATAACCCGCCAAAACTAAAACCTAGGAAGGTCAACCAACCAAATGCCGAAGCTTTACTACGATGCGGACATCGACGATTCGCCGTTGCGCGATAAGACCATAGCTGTCATTGGCTACGGGTCACAGGGGCACGCTCACGCACTGAACCTCAAAGACAGCGGTTTCAATATCGTCGTCGGTCTCTACGAAGGTAGCAGCAGCCGTGAAAAAGCCGAGGCAGACGGCCTTGAGGTCTTGAACAACGATGAAGCGGCCAAGAAAGCCGACTTGATCTCATTCTGCTTGCCCGACACCATCCAAGCTGGCGTCTACAAGGCAGACGTTGAGCCAAATCTCGAGGAAGGTAAGACTCTCCTGTTCGCCCACGGTTTCACGATCTTCTACGGACAAATCAAGCCGCCGGAAAACGTTGATGTCGTCATGATCGCGCCGAAAGCGCCTGGTCACAGAGTCCGCGCAGTCTTCGAGCGTGGCCTTGGCGTGCCATGTTTGATCGCCATCGACCAAGACGCCTCAGGTAATGCCGAAGCCAATGCCCTCGCTTACGGTAAGGGCGTTGGCGGCGGACGCGCCGGGATCCTCGAGACCACGTTCAAAGAAGAGACCGAGACCGATCTCTTCGGCGAGCAAGCGGTTCTCTGCGGCGGTGTGACACAACTCATCAAGATCGGTTACGAAGTCCTGACTGAAGCGGGATACCAACCCGAATCGGCGTACTTCGAGGTCCTTCACGAACTCAAGCTCATCGTCGACCTCATATACCAGGGCGGCCTCGAGTACATGCGCTACTCAGTGAGCGACACAGCCGAGTATGGCGACTACAGCCGCGGTCCCGAGATCATTGACGATTCCGTGAAGGAAAACATGAGGCGTGTACTCGACGACATCCAATCGGGACGTTTCGCACGCGAATGGATCGCCGAGAACGACGAAGGACTGCACCGCTTCAAGCAGATGCGCGACGAGAACCTAGCTCACCCCGTGGAGGAAGTGGGTAAAGAACTACGTGCAATGATGCCGTGGCTTGAATCCACGACCTGATCCAGCAACACACGCAACACAAGCCGTTTCGGATGCTTCGTTCAGCCGAAGCATAGGAGCGACAACATGACAACCCAGACAGTAAACAAAGCAGATCAAGTAATCATCTTCGATACGACTCTGCGCGACGGAGAGCAATCGGCGGGTGCCGGCCTGACGGTCGGCGAGAAGGTGCGTATCGCACATCAACTTGGGAAATTGAACGTTGATGTCATCGAAGCCGGTTTCGCTGGCAGCTCGCCCGGGGATTTCGAGGCCGTTCGACGTATCGCACACGAAGTCGAAGGCCCCGTGATCTGCTCATTGGCACGCGCAGTCGATTCAGATATCGAAGCCGCAGCCCGGGCCCTCGAAGGAGCGGCCAACCCCCGCATACACACCTTCATCTCGTCGTCCGACGTCCACCTCATGCACCAGATGCGGCGCGACCGCGAGACGATCATGAACATGGCTGTAGAAGCCGTTGAGAAGGCGAAGGGATACGTCGACGACGTCGAGTTCTCACCGATGGACGCCACTCGCACGGCTCCCGAGTACCTCTATGCGATATTGGAGGCGGCCATCAGAGCAGGTGCCACCACGGTCAACGTACCCGACACCGTTGGATATTCCAATCCCATTGAGTTTGGGGAGTTAATCAAAGGCGTCTTCGAAAACGTCTCCAACATCGATCAGGCCGTCGTCAGTGTCCATTGCCACAATGACCTTGGCATGTCAGTAGCGAACTCTTTGGCCGCCATTGAAAACGGCGCGCGTCAGATCGAAGGATGCATTAACGGCCTCGGTGAACGCGCAGGAAACGCCGCATTAGAAGAGGTCATCATGGCTGTCGCCACTCGGCCGGATCACTACGGCGTTTACACCGGGGTCAATATTCGCGAGATCAACTCGACGAGCCGCATGATCAGCAGCATTTTCGGCTTCCCTGTGCAATACAACAAGGCCATCGTGGGCCAGAACGCATTCCGCCATTCCTCAGGCATCCACCAAGATGGTTATCTGAAGGAACGCACAACATTCGAGATCATGAGTCCCGAAGACGTCGGATGGCGCGGCGAAGCACTCGTGCTAGGCAAGTTGTCTGGCAGGGCGGGGCTACGCTCAAGGTTGAGCGACCTCGGGTACCAGCTGGCGGATGAAGAATTGGGCGATGTCTTTATCGCGTTCAAAGACTTGGCAGATAACAAACGCGAAGTTACCGACGCTGACCTTGAAGCCCTGATGCGAGAGCAACATAGATACGCTGATACGAATCGCAGATACAAATTGGGCAAAGTGCATGTAGTCTGCGGCAACGACGAGATGCCGGCAGCCGACGTGTCGATGACGACACCAGATGACGTTGACCGCAACGCTTCAGCGGAAGGCACAGGCCCGGTAGATGCCGTATGTAAGGCGATTGATGCCATCGTTGACATGGAAGTCGAGCTGACAGAATTCTCTGTAAGCTCCGTAACCGAAGGCATCGACGCCCTCGGCGAAGTCACGATCCGGATCGACCATGAAGGCTCGACATACTCGGGCCGTGGCTCGGACACCGACATCGTCGTTGCGTCCGCAAAGGCTTACGTCAACGCCATTAACCGGGCTTTGATGATCAGCGAGTTGGAAGGCGAACCGCTAACCGCTACGGTCTAACCACCTTTGACGTCAACGAAAGCTGTCGTAACCTAGCAGGTGTACGAGCGGTTAATCATAGGCGCCGAATGATCCTTTTGAGCAACAGATCCGCGAACACCTACACGGAGAGGCGATACCGGAGAGTCAACCGAAGAACCTACGTCGTCGAAATCCTGCTGATCTTTGCCGCCTCCTTGGTGGTCGAAGTCGCATTCGAACGACTAGGACTACCTGAGTTCTGGGTCGACGCTGCGCTGACCGCCCTCTTGTTATTCTTAATCGGTCGGGCGTTTGCGGGACGGTCTCACGACATGGGACGGACCGACAACTGGACGCTGATACCGCTAGCCGTATTTTCTGGCGGTTGGTTGGTCGCCGCGTTCTGGCACGAAGCTCCTCTGTGGGTCGAAGTCATCGCGCACCTCGCTTGGGCATTGGCACTCTTCGCACCCGTCCTGTTCCGAGGTAGCGAAGGCGAAAACCAATTCGGCGCTTCACCAGAAGAGGCGGTTGAACTAAAGGTGATAGCAAACGTAGGTTGACGACCGGCATTGCCAGGCCGGGAGCCAGGCAAGAAAAACTAACAATCAGGCGGTGAAAATGCCGAAGACGATGTTCGAAAAGATCTGGGATGCACACTTGGTCTCAGAACCAGAAGGCGAGCCCGCGATCCTTTACATAGACCTGCACTTGGTGCACGAAGTCACCTCACCGCAGGCATTCGAAGGATTGCGCCTTACAGGTCGCAAAGTACGCAGACCAGATCTGACAATCTCGACCGTCGATCACAACGTTCCGACTGACGAAACCCGCGCAGAGGTCATCCGTGATCCCATCGCACGGCAGCAAGTCGAAGCCCTTCGTAAAAACTGCGCCGATTTTGATGTCACTCTTTACGACGTCGACTCTAGCGGTCAGGGCATCGTCCACGTCATTGGTCCTGAGCAAGGCTACACACAGCCAGGCATGACGATCGTCTGCGGAGACTCCCATACATCTACTCACGGCGCATTCGGTTCCCTAGCGTTTGGCATCGGTACTTCCGAAGTCGAACACGTCCTTGCCACTCAGACGCTCCGACAGCGCAAGCCACAAACCATGGAAGTCCGCTTCAACGGCGATCTCCCTGTTGGTGTCTCTGCCAAAGATATGATCCTCGCCACTATCGGTCAGATGGGCACCGCAGGAGGCACGGGCCACGTTATCGAATACACCGGTGAAGCGATCCGTGCTCTCAACATGGAAGGGCGGATGACTATCTGCAACATGACCATCGAGGGCGGTGCCCGCGCTGGCATGATCGCGCCTGATGACACCACCTTCAAGTGGATGCGCGGCCGGCAGTTCGTCCCGCAAGGAGACGCCTTCGACGCCGTATGCGAAGAATGGGATCAACTAGCAACCGACGATGGTGCGAAATACGATACTCTGGTTGAAGTAGATTGTGAATCCCTCGAACCGTACATCAGTTGGGGTACCAATCCAGGGCAAGTTGCCAAGGTATCAGACATCGTCCCAGACCCTGATGACTTTGACGACCCTGCAGAGCAAGAATCGGCTTACAGGGCCCTCGAATACATGGCTCTAGATCCTGGCACCGCGATGCAAGACATTCGCCTTGACCGGGTCTTCATCGGGTCCTGCACTAACGCACGCCTTGAAGATCTCCGGACCGCCGCCGAGATAGTAGAGGGCAAACGAGTCGCTGACAGCGTCCGTGCGCAAGTGATGCCCGGGTCAACTCTTACAAAGTGGGCCGCCGAGAAGGAAGGTCTGTCCGAGATCTTCAAAGATGCGGGCTTCGAGTGGCGAGAATCTGGATGCTCGATGTGTCTCGGAATGAATCCGGACATCCTAGTGCCGGGTGAACGCTGCGCTTCTACCTCCAACCGGAACTTCGAAGGCCGACAGGGCAAGGGTGGACGCACTCATCTTGTGAGCCCCGCGATGGCTGCGGCTGCCGCCATCGCTGGTCATTTCGTAGATGTTCGCGAATGGGACTAACGCTCCCAGATCCTGATCCGAGTCATGACTAAACAGTCCGACGAATCGGATAACCGCGTACCCGACGACGGCACGGAAAATCCCGATCCTTCTTCGGATCAGACAAGTGGCATCTATCGGAGGCCCAGACGCCGTAGCCAAGACTTGCGAACAGCTGCGCGCGTTTCTGGTGAATCCCCAGAGAGTGAAACGCAATCTGCAGACAGCGAAGAGTCGAGCAGCATCTATGCACCTCCTAGGCGCCGAAGCGTACGCCGCGATCAAGAAGGATCGAAACCGGGCATCTTCTCACGAATCACGGGCCGACACCGCCTAGACGAGATACGCGAAGCCCGTTACGAACCGTACACATACGAGTCCAACGAACAAAACCTCAAATGGACCGCCATAGCAATGGGCGTCTGGTGCTTGGTTCTCCTTTGGCTAGTATTTACCGACTATTCCAACTCCCGCAAATATCAGGAATGGGTAGATCAAGGCATCACCGAAATCCCCCCGAGCGCCGATCTGACCCAGCAGATCGAACCTGCGAATCTGTACGCTCAACGAGTCGGTGGTGATGAGTTCAAATGCGCCTACTTGGCAGGCAGATCCTCGACTGACGAATGTCCCAGCGGCGAGTTGAGCCCCATCGTAGTCTCGCAATTCATCGAAGAATCCGGCGTGATTTGCGCCAACTCCGAAGACTACACACCACGTACCGAGGAAGAAGTCCCAGATGATGAGGCCGTTACTACCGGTCTCCTTACGGACGAACCCGAACCAATCGAAGTCTGTAACGCCGTATGGTCATCCTACGGTCTCCTTGAATTCGCCAAACGCACGAGCTTGGACTGCCCTGACGTCGATGCCATCGTCAAATCCATCTCGTCCGATGCCATCGAGTATCCCGGTTGCGACCAAGCATTGCGGTACGCAGAAGATTTTCACGCGTCTCAAGACCGCTCACGCCTCATCTGGCTCTTCGTCGTCTTCATGATTATCATCGTTGCCTTCCCTTACCTTTCGTTCATTCACCGCGCCAGCCGCAACCTGTTGACACTCAAATCCGAAGAACAGAAACACACTCCCGAATGGGCGGTTCTCCATCACTTCATACCCGTCTGTAACTTTTTCCGCCCCGGTCAAGTCCTTCGAGAACTCTACAAGGGTAGCGATCCAGATGTCGCCACCAACGGCGGGAACGAGTGGAAACAACGTGGCCAGATGCGCGCCATCGTGGGGTTGTGGTGGATCCTATGGGTCGCGGCTTGGATCTTCAACCCAATCACCCTTCCACGATACGTCAATGCTCAAACCTTGCCTGAGTTGATTGACGGCAACGATCTGCTAATATTGTCGGATGTTTTGCTGATTTTCCTAGGTGTAGCCGCGGTTCTCATGTTGCGGCAACTTCATGTCTGGCAGGAGATGCGCTTTTCAAAGATCGGGTCGATTACTGTTACGCCACCCCCACCGGTGGATCCGTTACAAGAAGCGTTGGAAAAACAGGAAGCGAAGCAACGCGAAAGGGACGACAAGAAGAATCGGCGCGGTCGATAGAAACGTAATCGCGCACGCGGAAAGGTTGAGATGGAGAAATTCACAGTACTGACTGGGCGAGTAGCACCTCTGAATCGTGTCAATGTCGACACTGATCAGATAATCCCCAAGCAGTTTCTTAAACGCATCGAACGTACCGGTTTCGGTGAATACGCTTTCTTCGATTGGAGATACCTCGAAGACGGCGTTCCCAACCCCGACTTCATTCTCAACGAAGCCCGTTACCAAGGCGCCTCCATCCTCGTCGCAGGCCGAAACTTCGGCTCCGGATCTTCCCGTGAACACGCGCCATGGGCACTGAACGAAATGGGGTTCAGAGCCATCATCGCCCCAAGTTTCGCAGACATTTTTCGCAATAACTGTATGCAGAACGGCATGGTTCCAGTCGTCTTGTCGCAATCCGAAGTCGACTACATCATGGGCAATGCTCTTAAAGGGGTTGGCTACGAAGTAACTGTGGATCTCGAAAACCAAACCGTGACTGACGACCAAGGTTTCTCGGCGAAGTTCGAATTCGACCCCTTCCGTCGAAACTCCCTAATGAAGGGACTCGACGACATCGGCATAACGCTCCAGAACAGCGAAGCCATCGACGAATTCGAGACTGTACGATCTGCTCGCTGGTAACCCTTCAGACGCAATCGGATTACTTACCTGCGCATCTTCCGCGGCCGAACGCGTCCCTAATCAATCGACAACACCACCAAAATCCCCAAACGGAAGACTCAATCATGGACATTCGAATAGCCGTGCTCGGCGGCGACGGCATCGGCCCGGAAGTAACTGCTGAATCTGTGAAAATCCTGGATGCAGTGGGGCGACGGTTCAAGCATTCGTTCTCATTCGTCACCGGCACTTGCGGCGGTCGCGCCATCGACGAATTCGGCACGGCACTTCCCGAAGAGACGCTTGACATCGTCAAAGGTTCCGACGCGGTCTTATTTGGCGCCGTCGGTGGTCCTAAATGGGACGATCCTCAGGCTCCTACGCGCCCCGAGGATGGGATTCTCGCCCTCCGCAAGGAACTGGATCTCTTCGCGAACTTGCGACCTGTCAAGGTCTACCCACAGCTTATCGACGCTAGCCCATTGCGACCCGAACGACTCGCCGGTGTTGACATGGTCATAGTCCGCGAACTTACCAGCGGTCTCTATTTCGGTAAACCCAAGAAGCGTTGGGCCAACAGCCGAGGAAGGGCTGCAGTCGACACACTCACATACCGGGAACGCGAGGTCGAGCGCGTCGCTCGCGTCGGTTTCGAAATCGCACGCGGTCGCCGACAGCGCCTTCATTCTCTAGACAAGATGAACGTCCTCGAAACTAGCCGACTTTGGCGAGAGGTTGTCACCGAAATCGGGACCGAATACCCTGATATCGAACTCATTCACATGCTCGCCGACAACGCTGCTATGCAGCTTGTTACCAACCCCTCTGAATTTGATGTCGTAGTTACCGAGAACACTTTTGGCGATATCCTTTCGGACGAAGCGGCCGTGATTGGAGGGTCCATGGGAATGCTGCCTTCGGCGTCCCTTTCCACCATTCCCAGAACCAACCAGAATCGCCGGCCCCGTCGCGCCGGAAAACGCGCCTTGTATGAACCCATCCACGGCACCGCACCAGACATTGCGGGACAGGGCGTAGCGAACCCCATCGCATCGATACTCTCGACCGCAATGATGCTTCGCTACTCCTTCGCACTCGAAGAAGAAGCCGACGCGATCGAAGACTCGGTGGAAGCCGTCCTTGCAGATGGTGTCAAAACACCCGATCTCGCCACAAGACCAGGTGAGGCGGTAGGCACTTCTGATATGGGCGATGCCATTGCCGGACGCATTATCGGATGACCTCATAAGGCCCTCTCTCCGTCCCCTATGGGAGAGGGCTTTCATTTCGCGTTGATCCGTCCGGCATGGTCAGAGTGAATGGCCGCGATCTTCTCGGTTGCCGAAATCCTGAACATCCCGGATTTCTAGCCGATTAATTACCCGATCTATGAAGTATGGTCGATACTTGGAGTCGCATCATACGCAGTCGCCAACACCTGACAGGACCACACACGCCAACCTATGCTCCGAGACTTCCTCCCCGACTTCACTGACGATGTCAAATCTGAAAAGATCACATCGGGCGCAACGATCTACCGCGACCGTTGGAGCATCCCTCATATCGTCGCCGACAATCTCTACGACGCGTTCTTCGCTCAGGGGTACGCCACCGCGCAAGACCGCCTATGGCAGATGGACTTTGACCGACTGCGATGCTTAGGTCGCGCGTCTGAATACCTCGGCGCGTCCTCAATCACACAAGACGCCTTGATGCGTCGTCGCAGCTTTGAAGACATCTCCCGCGCTGATTACGATCTTTGCTCTGAAGACGCCAAAACCTCGCTCGACGCATATGCCGACGGCGTCAATGCATTCATTGAATCTAGCAACCCGCTCCCATACGAATACCAACTCCTGAACACGTCTCCAGAGCCATGGGAACCTTGGCACTGCATCGTCGTCTACAAAGTCCGCAACAGCGCAGAGGGGTCGTTCCAAGCGAAACTCTGGCGAGCCGATCTGGCTGCGCGCATCGGACCCGAACGAACTGCACGCCTGTCGCCTGGATACCAGCAGGGCATGTATCTCACTGTCCCTCCGGGCGTTGCATACGATGGCCCTGCACAAAACGCCGTTGAAGAACTGCGAAGCGTCGTAAACGCAACCGCTCCGCTCCGTGAGATCGATGGCGGCTCCAACGGTTGGGCAGTATCTGGTGCGCTCACTGAATCTGGTGTCCCGATGGTCGGCGGCGACTCCCACCGCGGACTCGAAATCCCTAACGTCTACTACCAAGTACACATCTGCACTCCCGACTTCGACGTTCTCGGCCACTCCATTCCGGGCATGCCCTTGGTAATGCACTTCGCCCACAACCGATACGTCGCATGGGGCATGACGCACGGCGGAGTAGACACGCAAGACCTATTCGTCGAGCAACTGCGACGTAATGCAGACGGAGTCGAATATCTCTACAAAGGCGACTGGCTCCCAGCCGAATCCTCCCGCGAGCAACTCCATGTCCGGAGAGACGAGACCCAGACCATCGAAGTCATCAGAACTCACCACGGTCCCATCATCTCCGGCGGGCCTGACTCCGGATGGGGTATTGCTCTCGCAGATCCCGGCTCCAACGACGCCACCCCATGGGTCGATGCAACTCTTGACGCTATGAAGTGCAGAAACGCCGATGAGTTCGAGGAAGCACTCAGTGGATGGACCGACCGAGTCAATAACTATCCATACGCCGACATCCACGGTAACTTCGGCTACGCACTCAAGGGTCGTATCCCGATTCGAAGTGAAGTGAATGGCTGGGGACCGGTCGAAGGATGGACAGGAGAGAACGAGTGGCAGGGATACATCCCAGATGATGAACTTCCGCGGTCCCGCAATCCCGAAACAGGTTGGGTGGTCACCTGCAACCAACGCGTTGTGGGGGATGATTACCCTTACTTCCTAACTGGCACGTTCGGCCCTGACTACCGCGCACGCCGCATCATCTCACACATTGAAAGAGCCAAGGCTGATGGCACGAAGCTCCACGTCGATGACATGGCTGCGTTCCATGGCGACACTCAAACTGTTCCCGGAACCAAACTCCTCGGCAGATTGAGAGAGGTGGACGCCGATGCATTAGGTAGCGATGCCGCTAAGTCTGCGCTTGAAATTCTTCTCAAGTGGGATGGCAGACTTGAAGCCGACTCTGTGGCAGCCGTGATCTACAGTGCGTTGAACGACGAGATCGCTCTCGGACTGATGCAACGCAACTATGGCATCGATCCTGACGACTTCGCGGCCAGTCCCGATCTAAACGCTATCGACCATTTGCGACGTCAACTCAAACCGGCATTCTTCAACTCCCTCGAAAGAGGCGATGGACAGGAATACCTCGCGCACCATGAGGTGGTCAACGGCTTCCTCGCCGATATGCTCACCAACGCCGCAAACGAACTTGAAAGACGATACGGTTCTGTTGACACAGTATCTTGGGAAGAAGTCCACATCACGAAGCAGGCCCATCCGCTTTCTGCCGTTTTCCCTGAAGTCGCCGACGAGTTAGATGCTCCTGCAATCGGTACGGCTGGCGATGGCGACGTCCCATTTGCAACTGGCTCTCGTCCGTCATTCAACTTCCGCACTGGCTCCGGTCCTGTCAATCGCTATCTCCATGACCCATCGAACTGGCCTGCGGGCAGATGGATTGTGCCGCTAGGAGTATCGGGAAACCTTGGTAGTCGGCATCGGCACGACCAGCAGGAGTTCTGGGCGACTGTCCGAGGCATTCCGCAGCTGTTCCAGTGGGACGAGATCGAAAAGACGGCCACGACGGTTCAACGCATCAGGCCTATCGCTGATTGAGCGATTCGACGCGACGGGTAGTAATTTTCCCGATGATTCCGTGACTCCTATTATTGGTTACGAAATTCGTAATCTACGAATCATGTGTGATTACCCGTGAGTTACAACGAATTATGTCGATAAAAGACGCATTTCATGGTGAAAAACATCACTTATCAGCTTGATATTGCAAAAATGCCGCCACAGAAATTCTAAGGAATAGTTGCGAAATTCGTCGCATTCAGCCCTGCGCAGTGTTTTAATTGAAGTATGGCGATCAGGGATCGTCTGGTAATCAACCGCTGCGAAAGGAGCAAATCAAGTGAGACTAGCGTTGAATCAAGCTTTCGAGAGGCTGTCCCACGGCTTTGACACGAAGCTTGTGGGCGAGCGTGAATTTCAACACGCCGCGCTTTTGGGAGATGCAGTAGCGCGCAACTCGCACTACCGCCAACCCCGGAACCGACGCACTTCGGTCATCCCCGACTCGGCCGGACTCTACTTCTAACCTAGAAGAACCCGGATGCGAGATGGGTGAGCGATAGTTCCACCCTCTTGAAAAATCAGGCGCCTCGTCGACTAGACGGGGCGTCTTTCTTTTGTCAGATCCGTGCCGGCTCAACGTATCTCCTTCAGTTGACCAGTTCCTGGATGGCTAAGCCGACAAGTATCAAAAACACGCCTCCGGCAATCCAACGTGTCAACCGATTCTCCAACTGAGCCAAATCGGCCTTAGTTGCAAGATGCTCGTATGCGCCTTTCAATTGATTGACATCGGCTTCTACTTGTACTAAACGGTTTTCATTAGTCGCCATGCTTGATTTTTCCTCCATTGGGTTTCAAACGGGTTATCGTTAACCTCAATATAGCACATAGATACGCTAATCTCAATGTCGTTTGTCACACCTCTTGGAACCTCCAATCTCAATGCCACTCCCTTTCGTCTTCGACTGTCCTGATACTTCCGCGCGTCCTTGTGACCGCTGGTCGT
Organism: uncultured Dehalococcoidales bacterium; assembly: GCA_964564575.1. GTDB lineage: Bacteria > Chloroflexota > Dehalococcoidia > Lucifugimonadales > Lucifugimonadaceae > Bin127. The sequence goes on along the minus strand of CAZMBB010000031.1, from coordinate 1,196 downwards.
TTCTTCAACTCTTCCTCATCGACGTCGATGCCTAGACCCGGTCCTGTTGGCAGCTCGATGTAGCCGTCTTCGGGTTCGAGATAGTTGATGGTGACTTCTCTGGATACGGCTTCTACGCCGACCATGTATTCGTAGATGAGGAAGTTTGGCATTCCTGCGGATGCTTGGATTGCGGCGGCGCAGCCGACGGATGTCGAGTTCCAGCCGTGGGGGGAGACGCCGATGTAGAAGGGCGCGGCCATTGCGGCTATCTGGGTGAGTTCCCATATCCCACCGGTGTTGCAGATGTCGGGGTTGATGATGTCGGCGGCTCGGGTTTCGACGACTTCGCGGAATCCTGTACGGGTGTATAGTGCTTCGCCGGTGACTACGGGTATTGTGGTGTTTTCTTTGACCTCTTTGATGGCGGGGATGTTGTCGGGAGGGCAGGGCTCTTCGAACCAGTAGGGTTTCAGGGGTTCCAGCTCTCGGGCGACGCGGATGGCGTTCATGGGTGCCAGTCGGCGGTGGACTTCGATGAGGAGTTCGACGGTGGGGCCGACGGCTTCGCGGATTGCGGTTACGATTTTGACGGCTTCTTCGAGGGCTTCGCGTGGCGGGTACTCGGTCCACGGGCCGGGGAAGGGGTCGAATTTCAGGGCTTTGAAGCCTCTTTCGGCGACGATGGCGGCTGCGATCTCGCCGTATTGTTCTGGGGTTTTTGCGCCGCCGGACCAGCCGTTGGCGTAGAGCTTGAGCCTTGGGCGGACGGGGCCGCCTAGGAGGTCGTAGATTGGGCGGTTTGTGGCTTTTCCGACGATGTCCCAGAGGGCGATTTCGATGCCGCTGACGGCGCAGTGGAGGTCCATGCCGCCGCGCTTTGTGGCGAAGTCTTCGTGGACTACGTGTAGGAAATGCCGGATGTGGAAGGGGTCGCGTCCTTCGAGGTATCTGGCGAGTTGTTTGACGTGTTCTTCGACCTGAGTGTCGCGGTCGGCCTGGGTGTATGCCTCGCCCCATCCGGTGATGCCTTCGTCGGTTTCGATTTTGACGAAGAGGAAGTTTTTGCCGGCTCCGGGATCCCAGAGGAATGTCTGGACGTTGGTTATCTTCATTTTGGATATGCCTTTGGGGACTGTGATGCGAATGATTTTAATGGCGTGTTGTCTGAACTGGGATTTTTGGGATTGGGGGGATTCTGGGGATTTCGGAGTTGT
>CAZMBB010000030.1:0-29795 GCA_964564575.1 uncultured Dehalococcoidales bacterium | reverse complement strand
ATGTCTTCGAGGCGAATGTCTTTGTTGCCGTGGATTCTGAGTGCTTTCATGATGCGGAAATTGTCGCACATCCCGAATCCTGTGGCAATCGCTACGTAAAATAAGCGCTGTACATCACGATGCCATCAAGGAGCTCCGAACCGTGAGACCTGCCGCAAAGATCACTCGAATCGAAGTAACGACGTTCCAACACGAACTCGAGAACGTCAGCAAGGACTACAACACCTTCAACATGGTGTACGAGAAGGACGCGACGCTCAAAGCGGGTGGCGGGATCCTCTCGATCTACACCGATCAAGGCGTGGTCGGCGAGTACCCCGGCGCGGGAGGCAATGCGTTAGCGGATATCCAGACGGTCGCACCATACCTGATCGGCAAGGACGCGATGCAACGCGAGGTCCACTACAACGCGATGAAACGCGGGTTGCGCCACAGCGCAGCACTCGGCCTCGGAATTGTCGATATATGCCTTTGGGACATCGCCGGCAAGATTTACGAAGAGCCACTGTTTCAACTCCTCGGCGGAGAACGAAAACCGCTCCCCGCATACGCCTCTACTCTTCACGGCGATGAAAACGGCGGCTTGACCACCCCGCAAGACTTCGCCGACTTCGCTGTCACCTGCCGAGACATGGGATACCCGGCATTCAAGATCCACGGCTGGGGTCTCGCCGGCGAAAATATCCAGCGAGAAGTTGACAACGTTCTTGCAGTTCGTGACGCAGTCGGACCGGACATGGACCTCATGATCGACCCAGCAAACGAGGTCAAGAACTTCGGCGACGCTCTCAAACTCGGCAAGGCATGCGACGAGGCGGAGTTCTTCTGGTGGGAAGATGTCTTCATGGATGGCGGAGTCTCGACATTCGCGCACCGGAAATTGCGGCAGTTGATCAAAACCCCGCTTTTGCAGACCGAGCACATACGGCTGCCTGAGCAACACATGAACTTCGTGATCGCGGATGGCACCGACTACGTTCGAGTCGGCGCGCACGAGGACGGCGGTATCACCGGCGCGATGAAGATCTTCCACGCCTGCGAGAGCGTCGGGCTTGACGTCGAGACCCACGGTCCCGATCCTGCGCACCGGCACATCATGTCAGCGGTTCGCAACACCAACTATTACGAGCTAGGTCTCGTACATCCAAACGTACGCACCACCAAGGCACCGATCTGGGTCAACTACTCCGACGACCTCGACGCGGTCGACGAAAACGGCTGCGTCCTAGCCCCAACCGGACCAGGCATCGGCGTCCCATTGGACTGGGACTGGATCAATGCCCACAAGACGGAAACGCGAGTGATTGCGGAGCTGTGAAACCGTCGATAAACACATTGGTAATTCCCGCACACATTAGTCATACCCGCGAAGGCGGGAATCCATGGCGCACAGGATGGACCGTCGGATCACCTCGTTGAAAATGATGACCAACACCGGCATTAAAGCGTGGTGCGATAGCCGATGATCCTGATAGGGGTCATTCTGCTCGCAGCCTTAATCTGGACCGTAATCGACTATCGCAGATACTTGAGCCGGTACCGCGTTGAGATGACCTACGGCCAGTTCCTCAAGTCTTACTGGAACCGGATTTGGCGGTCGTGAACGTCAACCCGTGTAATTCCTAGCTTCGTTCGGGTTTTATCCCCGTAAAGTCAACTCGCCATCCTCGTCGATCCCGGTAACGCCTTTCGTACTCTCGTAGATCACAGCCCGAACGGTTGAACTACGCGTCTCGCCCGGTTCGAAGATCAGCGAAGTCGACTGATCGCTCCCGGGCTCAGCCATCCCGCTGGGCAAGCTGGTAAATGGTTCGAGTCCCACGTTGTAGGTGCGCTTGTACCACGGGTAACCGCTATGGCCGCCGAAGACCTGCCAATACCAGAGGTACTTGAACACGTCGCTGTCCCATCGTAGTCCGAAACCGACGCCGCGTTCGGGGTTGGTCACGGCATACCAGCCGTCTACCAAGTTGCTGAACGAGAGGTAATCGACCAATCGATCGGATTTAGGAGGAAACGATGTAAGGTCGACATCGCCGCCATCTGGAGCCTCGGCCACTGGCCATCGCCCGGTTCTGTCCGGCATCAGACGCGCCCCATCCGGTATCTCACCATCCGGGGATTCCAGGACTATGAAGTCGCCTCCCGCAAAGTCTAAGATGCAGTCCGGAGTCAGGAACGGGTCGCCTAGCGCTACATGCTGACCCCATTGCGCGGGTGCGGGTTCCTCGGCTTCATTGGTCAGGGAATCCGTAACCGTCACGATGGGTGAACCCGATTCAAGCGTGACGACCTTGTCTATCCAAAAAGGCGTTCGCACCGCACGCACGGAGAACTTCGCCGAAACCCGATCCACGGAGTCCTCAACGATGCGAACATCCCACGGCATCATGTTTGTCTCGTTATGCTGCCCTATCTCAGCCCCCATGTAGTCTTGGGCGAATCCTCCTGTCGGCGCAATCGTGTTCCAACCGCCGATGTACAGATCGTGAAAAATACCCTCGCCCCAGCCAGTAGACGGTACCCAAAGAGCTTGGTTACGGACGCTCCAAGGGGTTCGCCACATGAAATCGGTATCGCTCGGCTTGTGCACCATTTCGAAGATGTCTGCACCCTTGTCTGCGATGATGCTCAGACGCAGCAACTCATTCTCCATCACGACTGTTTTCAAGCCCCTATAGGCCCAGGAATCGGATATCCTGCATCCGTGCGTGCGTTCGTCTTGGTAGTGCATGTTTCTTCGCTCTCGGAATCGGATTACGGTTCTTGACGTAGACGCGCATTTTAGCCTATCGCCAACCGAAACCTCGCCTCTGCGCAAAACGAGCACGCGCTTCGTGACCCCGCTAGCCATCCTCCTCGTTATAGCTTCCGCGTTCGCTCACTCGTCGTGGAATTTAATGGTTCGCAAGGCAACTCGCCCTGCGGTCACTACGGCGCTGATGGCCGTCACCTCAGCGATATTGGTGCTTCCGTTGGCGGTATATCTTTTGATCGTCGACATGCCCAGCCTGATCGGTTGGGGATTCATCGCCGCTACTATCGCTCTGCACATCTGGTACTTTGCCACACTCGGTTATGCATATAACACTGGAGAGCTATCGATCGTCTATCCGGTAGCTCGAGGGCTCGGCTTGGCGATCATCCCGATACTCGGTGTGTTCGTCATCGGCGAATCGATGTCATTAGCTGCGGTGGCGGGCGCTGTCTCAATCGTGACGGGCCTCTCGCTGATCACGATCTCGGATATCCACCCTGAGACCTTCAAACGAACTGTGCGCGCGTGGTTGTTTTTGTTCAAGAATTGGCGAATCGTCAGACGTTTCCGGCAACTGATACGTCCCGCTTGGGCATTGGCGATACTAACCGGGATAGTGATCGGCATCTACTCAGTAGTGGACGCGCAAGGGGTGAAGCACGTTCAGCCCGCTTTGTATATGTTCTTCTTGCAACTAGGCGGCGGTTTGGGAATGATAGCGATTCAGTCTCGTCTAGAGACGAGAGTTGCGTTCATCGACGAAGCTCGTCGTCACTGGAAAATCCTAATAGTCGGAGGATTGTTGCAGTTCGCCGCCTACACCCTAGTGTTAACGGCGCTTACGTTTTCACCAGTCAGCTACGTTGGCCCTTTGAGGGAAGTCTCGATCTTAGTCGCGGTGGGTTACGGCGCCGTTGTGCTCAGGGAAAAGGTAACCATCGTTCGAGCGCTGGGTGCGATATTCATCGCATGTGGTGGTGTCGCGATTGCGCTAGCCCCCTAACGGAACTCATTGATGCATTAGCCCAATGTCGATGGCGAATATTCGCGTAACTGCCGTCGGAGCTCTTTGTGGTCCGGAATGATGCTTCCGACAACTCGCCAAAAACGGGCTGAGTGATTCAGTTCCACAAGATGAGCGAGCTCATGAACCACTACGTAGTCGATCAAACGGTCTTCCAACATGATTAGACGCCAATTCAAATTGATCGATCTTCTCTCGCTGCAACTTCCCCACCGTTTCTTGGCGTTGCTCAACTTCAATTGGTTTGGCCGTACGCCCAAAATTTCCCCGAACTCGGCAACGCGCGACTTCAGATGGTCCCACGCTTCTTGGCGGTACCAATCTGCTAGCCAATCGCGAACGACCCTGGCCTTCGTCATTTCATCCAAATCAGGTGGGATGATCACTGTTACCGTGTCACCTTCCAACGATTTAACCACCGTCGGTGGTAGTTCCTTCCCGATATCACCCAAATCGCGTTCTTTTACCACGACGTTAATATCACGTCCCATGAACTTTGCCGTACCGCCGTTGCTCCAATCGATTTCATCGTCGGTGCTCGCAGGCGATACACGGTGTCTAAGGATCCAATCAGAACGTTTAACTAGAAACTCCTCAATTTCTTCAAGTGTCAAGGTATGAGGTGCCAACACCTTAAATCCTGGTTCAGAATCGACTTGAAGTTGAATGGTTCGGCGGCGGCGGGAACTACGTTGCAACGTGTAGCGAACTCTTTGACCTTCAATTTCGATCGAATGGATTTCGCGTGAGAATACAGGCCGTTTAGGTAAACGAATCCGCATCGAGAATTGACCGCGGTTTGCCGCAAACGACTTTCCCGCTACACGGGGTTCGCGGGTAGTGTCGGCTGGTGGAGACGGGGGAGAGTCGAACTCCCCGTCCAGAAAGTTTCCCGTCAAAGCTTCTACGTGTGTAGCCGTTGGTTACATTTACCGCTTCCAGACGATGCCAACGGCGTCCGTCCAAGGTCACGGTTGCCGGTTATCTTTGGACGTGCTACCGGCATTGCACGCCCGCACCTCAGAAGTTCGGCGCCCGACAGGTGCTGCTGAGGACAACCCCTACCGGACGTCGCGGCTGACTAAGCAGCTGCGAGGGCGACTTCTCGTTCGCCGTTTGTGTTTTTGCCCGTTTTAACGTGGGCAGGCGCCACGACACGCAACCTTGCGGTACGCTCCCTGTCGAATCCACTCGTCCCCTTTCATCATTAAGTATATCCGTCATATCCTCTATGTTTTACCGTAGGATGAACGTGCTTCGGGGAGGCAGTGACACGATGAGGCAAAGCAGAACCGGATCTAGTCCGATGGATGAACGCATCGAAGTCAATCGCAAGAACTGGAACGAGCGGACGCCAATCCATGTCGCGTCCAAGTTTTACGACGTCGAAGGGTTCAAAGGGGGCCGGATTTCGCTGACCGACATCGAGATCGACGAACTAGGTCCCGTGAAGGGAAAGTCCCTTCTTCATCTTCAATGCCACTTCGGAATGGACACAATGTCTTGGGCAAGATTGGGCGCGAACGCGACCGGGGTTGACATCTCGGACAGTGCGATTGATGTTGCACGAGGCCTGAACAAAGAGCTTGAGTTGGATGTTCGATTCATTCGATCCAATATATATGACCTGCCTTCGGTCTTAGATGAACAGTTCGACGTGGTTTACACGGCTGTCGGCGTCTTGTGCTGGTTACCGGATTTAACTGCCTGGGCGCAGGTTGTTTCTCGTTTTCTGAAACGCGGAGGCACGTTTTACATCCTCGACGGTCATCCGAGCTCACACACGTTTGAGCCTGCCCAATCCTCCGACGGCGAGTTCGACATCAAACCGTTGAATACCTATTTCCCGAATGAAGAAGGCTTCCTGTTCCCCGGCGGCGGTTGCACGTATACAGGCCCCCAGATAATCGAAACTCCGAGCCACGAATGGCAACACAGCATGTCGGAAATCGTCAACGCAGTCATAGGGGCGGGCCTAAAGATTGAGTTTTTGCACGAGTTCCCGTTCGCGTTCTTCCGAGCATTTCCTCAGATGACGCGTGGTGACGACGGTTGGTGGCACTTAGACAAGTACGATGGCAACATCCCATTGATATTTTCATTGAAAGCAACGAAATAAACATTTTCAATTCGTAGCTAGTTCGTAAAATCCATATATCCCCATTGTGGCGTGATCGTAATCAATCACATTGGAAACCCACCACGAAATCGCCAGCGCGATGAATAAACCAATACTCCCCGAGACGATTATTGTCTTGTTTGATACTCTTTTGAATCGAGTTCTTACGATCGGATTGCCGAAGATAAAGAAATCATCTTCGATGGTAACCACCCGTTTTGGGCTCAACGCCCAGCCAATGGTTATACCGGCAATCAATCCACCGACGTGTGCGCCCTGATCTATGCCCGGTATCAATATCCCAAAGAAGATGTTGATGACCAGTACAATCGCCAAGTTCAAAATCAACGGGTTTACTGAAACGCCGAAGTCATTCCTGTTTCGCACAAGATAAATTCCGTACGCTCCGACAATCCCGAAAATCGCACCGCTCGCACCGACGCTCAACGCCGGCGAAACAAGGTAGCTAGCGGCGACCCCGCAAACGCCCGAGACAACGTACGTCGCGAGGAATGCCAACCATCCGAAGTCACGCTCGAGCCGCGGCCCAAAGATTACTAAAGCAAAAGTGTTCGCCGCGATGTGCATCCAGCCTGAGTGCAACACAACAGGCGAAAACAAGCGATACCAATCTCCGTCTTGAATCGCCGGCCCAAATTTGGCTCCCCAACGATAGAGATTCGTGGCATCGTTGGATCCGCCGGTAAAACTGAGTACCACAAACATCGCGACGTTTATCGCGACGAACATCGTGGTGATGGGATTCTCAGCGAGAGAGGCGAAAAATCTCCGAAATACTTGCTCTTGTCCCCTATCTTGTCCTATCATCTCAATCCGTCGGAGCCGAATTGTGTTGCGTTTCACAACGTGTTACAGGATCGTCCATGTTGAGATTCTATCTCTTTTTGGAATCTCGATAGGAACGACGCAAAGGCGTAAAGATACATTGTTTCATTGTAAAAACGGAGGTGTAACTCCGAAATCTGAATGCTTGAAGTAGGTGACTTTGCGGTTTTAGCGAAAATTTGTCCACATTCGACGTGTAAAATGAGAAGCAAAGAGGATAGAGGCACGAGTGCCAAGAACTTAATTGTCGATTCTTAAAGGAAGCTCCAAGCGAGCGTCAACGGTCAGGCGACCAAATGGTTTGATGGAGACGCAACGATGCCGATAGAAATTGTCGAGGTAGACCTCGCAGAGATGCACCGCACGGCTCTTCTAAGCAGAGCAAAGAGTCCTCACGTGCGGGCGCTGTACGAGGCCATGTTCTCGCTTAAGCCAGGCGAGGCGAAAGCTGTGATCGCCGAACCGGACGAAGACTTGTCTCAGATACGTAACTTGGTTACACAGTGCGCTACACGCGCCAACATCGACTTACAGATAGTCGTCGACCGGATCGCAGGGCGAGTACTTTTCACGCATAAACCGAACAAGCCCGGATCAAGTGACGCAATGCACGGCCCGGCTTCAACGTCTCGCACGCCGGAGGATCAAGCAGCGCTGATTGACAGACGCGAAAGGATCCGAGAAGCTGCTCTAGCCCTTGGGCAACAGCGTCCTCAGATCAGCGCCCAGGAAGTTGTCGACCACCTTCGAGATACAGGTAAACAACTTGACTTGCCTCGACCAACGACGGCCGTCAGCGCTGTAATGCGAAACATGCGTGAATTCGGCCGCATCGGACGAAGCCGGTTCTCGTACCGGGGTTAATTGAACCGAACTCTAGTAGCCGCGCAAGAGATACTTCGCGTCACCTTGCGTGAATTATGTCCAACGGAGGGATCTGGTCCAGAATTTCTGCGTCCACGGCTTTTCGGAACAGTGTTGCAAGCGCGTCCAAGCCTTCTTCGCCCATGTCAAGCGTATCTTCGTTCACGTACATTCGGATGAATCTCCGACCATCTTCGCGCTCAATTCCGCGCCCAAATGCGAGGGCGTAGTCCAACGCCTCGTCCTCATGCGCATGGGCGTATTCGATCGACGATCTCAACGCGTTCGCGATGAGCCGACCTAATTCATCCCCCAGTGATCGGTTGACAACGTCCAATCCCAAAGGTATCGGCAGTCCAGTTTCCTCGAACCATCTCTTACCAAGATCCAGTAGCGCATTGAAGCCGCGTTCCCTAAACAGTATCTGACCCTCATGAAGGAGGATACCTGCGTCAGCAATGCCAGATTTCACAGCATCTTCTATCTCGTCAAAGTCAAGAAACAAGGGAGTGACCTCGGCGGGGCCGAATATCTGAAAGAGCATCCAAGATGTAGTGTGTTTGCCGGGAACGGCGACCTTGCGACCCTCCAAAGATTCAATGTCCAGGTCTTCACGGGTTGTTACCACAACCGGGCCATAGTTGCGACCAACTGACGCGCCACAAGACATTATGCGGTATTTGTCGGCGATTTTCGGATAATGAGCAGCGGATATCGCGCTGACTGGTAGAGCGTCAGTTTCGGCCAAGACGTTCAACGACTGAATGTCTGCCATGTGATGGTCGATTCGGTAACCGTCGATGCGAACAGTTCCGTTTGCCAGCCCGTAGAACATGAATGCATCGTCAGCATCTGGGCTGTGACCGAATACGATTGTTTCGTCGTTAAGCAATTTCGATCTCCCGCTCTTCTCGGAAATCCAGCGATTTAAGCATATATTGGCACTTTTCACTCCAGAACTGTGTTTCGCCATTGGCCATTGAAACCATTCCTGATAACGTGAAGCTCGGCATCCGCACTCTTGTGAATCCCATGCTTTCATAGAGCTTAATCGCTCGGTTGTTATCCACCCCTACTGACAGTGAAAGCGAATCGTATCCGTGTGCAATCGCCAAGATCGTCATCTCGGCCAATATGCGCGCACCGACTCCACGAGAGCGCAGGTCTTTCCGTACCCACAGGTCCTCTACGTACGGGCATAAACGGTCGATATGCTGCTTTGGGGAACCTGTTGGACCTTCCCAAAGAAGCATTCCATGGCCAACTGGTGTCTCCCCGACCCAAGCGATCAAGTAAACGAGCATCCCGTCGTCTTGGAGCTTCAATCTGCCTTTGTGTGTTGCGACGTTTCGAGCCGGGTTCAATTCGTCGGCGATTTTCCCAATTTCACCGTTCTGTAACGGTCGAACATCAATCAAGTGCGACAAATCGCCAGAATTCGTCAGATTCCACGCGACCCTATCTGCTAAGCGCGCAAGCACTCTTGTACCTGCACGAATCATGCGATCGCGCCAACCGGGATCGAGACTTCAGGCTCAAACTCGCGTACGATCTCGTAGTTGGTCAAGCGTTGGGCAGGTCTAAACCCGGCGTCCGAAATCAACTCTCGGACTTCGTCCTCTGTCGTACGGTTGTAGAACCCAGCGGCGAGCATCACGTTCTCATCAAAAAGTGTGCCGCCGAAATCATCCGCACCGAAATGCAACGCCATTTGTCCCGTCTTGCGGCCTTCTGAGAACCATGACGCTTGTATATGCGGCACATTGTCAAGATAGATCCGACTTAGAGCGATGACTCGCAGGTACCTGTTAGGGCCTGCTTCCTCAGCCACTTGCTTGCCCAACGCAGTGTTTTCCCTCTTGTAAGACCAAGGGATGAACGCCGTGAATCCGCCTTCGTTGCTCAAGTTCGCATCCGCCACGTCTTGCACATCTCGGATATGTTGCAACGTCTCTACGATATCTTCATCCGTCTCGACATGACCGTACATCATGGTCGCTGTGGTTTTGAAACCGACTTCGTGAGCAGCTTCGTGAATCTCCGTCCACTGCGCCCAAGTGTCTTTCGGCGCGAAACGAGACACGATCTTTTTGACGCGATTGTTGAGTATCTCGGAGCCACCACCCGGCATCGTGCGTTGTCCCACATCCCACAAATCTTGCATGACCTCAAGAGGTGGCTTTCCAGACACATCGCACATCTGCCAAATCTCTGGAGCAGACCAGTAGTGAGGCATCACACCAGGGTAACGCTTCACGGTCTCTTCAACCATGTCCAAGTAGTACTCGTAGGGCAGTTCGTCGTTTAATCCGCCTTGCATCAGGACGGTGGTCACTCCTTTCTCCGCCGCTCTCCCGACTTTTTCCATGATTTGCTCAACCGAGTAGGTGTAGGCAGACGGATCAGTAGGATCTGTTCGATAAAAGGCGCAGAAAGAACAATATGCATCGCAGAGATTTGTGTAATTCAAGTTTGTGTCGGTTACGTACGTCACTCTGTCGGAGATGTTGAACCGGTTTTTGACATGAGTCGCTAAAGGCGCCAATGCGAGAAGATCAGCGTCGCGTAGGAGATATAGGCCTTCGTCGAAGCCGATCCGCTTGTTTCGGAGCACCTTATCTTGGATTTCGTTGATCATCAGGAATACTCCTAGCCTAAGTTCATCTGTCAGAGCTATACGGGATCACGCTTGGCCGCCACTCAGGCAGTCGCTCTAAACGCGACTGAAACTCATCGATGGCCGCATGTTCAGTCTCGCCAAGTTCGTAGGTGAAACCGCTGATGTATGTAGATACATCATCAACTGACATACTCGGTACAAGTTTTAAGTCCGCTATCTCATTTATATGCGAGATGCCATATGCGAATGACTTATGTAAGGTCTCAGCGAAACGACCAAGCTCTTGCGCTGTGGCGTCGCCCCGAGCAACCCAGCGCGCGAATACGAACGGCAAACCGGTTAATCGTTTCCACTCGTACGATAGGTCGTAGACGAATCGCCGACCAGTGCTACTGTGTACGACCTGCAGCGCGGCGTCACCTATGAGTAGCTCGGCAACGCACTCTTCCTCCGGACCTCGCAACTGGACATCATCAACAGTCCAATGGTCAGCGAACAAGATGCGCAACAGCTGAACCGATGTTGACGTATGACCGGTCACTGCAACCGTCCTACCCGACAACTCTTCGGCCGGTACATCGCTTAAAAGAAGAACGCTTCTCGCAAGTCCATTGGTGGCAACCCCCAAAGACCCTTCAACTACATTGCCTTGCATACGCAACACCTCAGCGATCGGCAACGGCCCGGCATCTAACTCGCCCTGTTGCATCGAAGCAGCCATATTGCGGGGCGGCAACTCGATGAGGTCAAACCAGTCACCTTCCAAACGAGCATAGAAGACGGCTGAATTCAGATATGGCATTAACCCGATGCGCCAGCGCGTTTCGACTTCGTTGGGCATCGTCTGGAGATCGATCTCAGTTGTAGACGGCGATTTCGTTGTAAAGGGCGTCGCGCTCAACGGGTATTCGACCAGCATCTTTGATCGACGCGACCATGCTCTTACGGGCCAAACCTGCCGGCGAATCGGCGAGGGCTGCGTGTGCAATCCGTTCTTTCCCGATCGTCCCATCGAGATCATTAGCGCCGAAATTTAGACCTATTCCTGCTGTCGCTTCGCCCAGCATTACCCAATAAGCCTTTATAGCCATGACATTGTCGAGTATTAAGCGAGATGCCGCAATCATCTTAACGTCGTCCATAGGAGGGGTGTGACGCGGACGCAGTTTCGTGTATCCAACTTGGTACTCGAGCGGGATTAGCGCCAAGAATCCACCTGTCTCATCTTGGAGTTCGCGCAACAGAATCAGGTGGTCAATGCGTTCCCTGAACGTTTCCACGTGACCATACAAGATCGTGCAGTTGCTTTTGATCCCCATACCGTGTGCGATGCGATGGATTTCAAGCCATCTATCCGCCTTCGCCTTCCCGGGCAGCAACAATCTATGAATCCGGTCTGAAAACACTTCTGCGCCTCCGCCCGGCATCGAAGATAGCCCCGCTTCTTTGAAGATCGCCAAGGATTCCTCAGGCGGAACCTTCCATCGTCGCCAAAAGTAGTCGATTTCGGATGCGGTAAATGCCTTGATCTGCACATCGGGGCGTGCCTTGTGCAACTCGCGGATCATCTCAACATAAAACTCAAACGGCCATGTTGGGTGGTGACCTCCGACAACGTGGAGCTCCTTGATGTCGCCGTCGAGATGGTCCAGCATCTGATCCATCGTCATTTCGTACGCGTCTTTTTCGCCAGGCTTCTTCGCGTAGTCGCAAAACTTGCAGGCCAAAACGCAGATGTTGGTCGGGTTCAGATGTCGGTTGAGAACGAAATAGACTTTTTCACCAGAGACCCTTCTCTTGGCGAAATCGGCCATCAAACCAACTGCTGAGAAATCGTCAGTTTCTAAGATCTTGACGCCGTCATCTGCAGACAACCTCTCCCCTGTCTTCACCTTTTCCCATATCGACTCGAGGTCGGGATCGGAGATCAATATATCGGGAGCTTCAACGTGACCGTTGCTACCACTACCCGTCGTCGGGTGTGTCGCTGCCACGTCTGCGACTGTGGTTGCCATCGCCATATGCGGACCGCTTTCGGTGATTACATACTCTCGCTACGTCTATTCTCTATCATCGCGCCAAACCAGACTCTGCATGGGCCTCGCGCCATGCTCCGAATCTTTTGAACTCACCTTCGCCACGCGTCTAGAACAACTTGCGTTCCGTTCGTTACCATCAGAATCAGATACCCCATTGGTCGACAAGGATCTTCGAGGAATTCGGCGAATGCCTGAAACACCACCACACACGCAGAAGCGAATCAACGATTTGTTCGATCGTTTGAACGATCTGTCTTGGCACCAAATCGGATACCCGACCAACCAATGTTTCGATTACTCGCCGCTGTATCCCCTCTTACAACACAGCGCGAACAACGTCGGCGACCCGTTCCACGACAGCCTTTACCGTGTCAACACTCACGCATTCGAGCGGGAAGTCATCACGACCTTCGCGAATCTGATGAGACACTCGCCCGATGAGACCTGGGGCTACGTGACTTCGGGCGGTACCGAAGGAAACATGTATGGGCTCTATATTGCTCGTGAGATGTTCCCCGAGGCCATCGTCTACTTCTCGCAGGACACTCACTATAGCGTCCGCAAGAATCTGCGTGTGCTCAACTACCGCAACATCATGATCCGAAGTTTGGATAATGGGGAGATTGACTACGACGACCTGCGCGAGACGATTCGCATCAATCGCCATGTGCCAGTGGTAGTGATGGCCAACATCGGAACGACGATGAAAGGCGCGGTAGACAATCTCGACAAAATTCGCGATATCTTTGATGAACTTGCGATCTCTAGCAGCTATATCCACGCCGACGCAGCCCTTAGCGGCATGATACTGCCATTTGTCGATGACCCGCAGCCCTATGGATTCGACGCCGGAATCGATTCGATCGCCATCAGCGGACACAAGATGATCGGGTCGCCCCTTCCAAGCGGTGTTGTTCTGACCAAGAGCGACTACGTGGGGCGAGTCGCCAGATCTATCGAGTATGTCGGCGCCATGGATACGACTCTTTCAGGGTCCCGAAACGCCATAACACCCCTGATGCTGTGGTATGCATTTGAGCAACACGGTCTGGAGGGCTTCCGCGGAATCGTCCGTGAAACACTGGACGTCGCACAGTACGCGGTCGACAAATTCAATGAGAACGGCATCCCGGCTTGGCACAATAAAAACTCCATCACCGTCGTCTTCCCGCGTCCTGCCGACGCCGTCGTCAACAAGTGGCAGATGGCCCCCTACGAGAACGTCGCCCATATCATCACCGTGCCTAATGTAACCCGGGACAAGATTGACGCCGCAATCGCGGATTGCGTCGCAAACCCACGAACAACCTGACTACAGGAGACCAATTACCTCATGAAACAGATCACCGTCAATGTAGAAAACGAAGTCGGCGTCATCGCCGGCGTAACTAGCGTCTTATCTAAAAACGGCATAAACATCTTGAGTCTCAGCACCGAGGTGATGGAAGATTCGGGCGTCATATTCATCACAACTGAAGATGAAGATCACGACAAAGCGCTGTGGTGGTTAGCAGATGCGGGGTACAAGGCGATGACTGACGAGACGTTGGTTATCACCATGCCCGACGAACCCGGAGCCCTAGCCAAAGTTGCAGAGCGATTCCGCGACCACGATATCAACATCCAGAGCCTGCACATCATAAACCGAGCCCACGGCCACACCACAGTATCCCTTAGCACTGACAATCAAGACAAAGCGCGCAAACTAGTCAAGGATCAATTGGTAACCACATCAAACCGCTAACCGCACGTCAAACCTGCTTACTGCCAATACTCGTTCCACCTCCGATCCACTAGCCGCACGATGTCCGAGTCCATCTCCAAAGGCTTCTGGTAACCCGGCTTCCAAGTTGCATTGATCCCCATCACACCGCTGTACACGGGCGTGATGCCGACGAAATGCTGCTCGGTGAAAACAACGTCCAGCGCACAGTCGAAACGCGTGAAAATCCCCCAGATCAACTCGACGTCGTCCTCAATATCGACATCCTCCGAAACCAGCACCAATGCCTTCAGAGACTTCGCACGCGGATCGTTCACAGCTCGTTCCAACAGTGCTCGATGCTCCGGATAACCACTCTTTACCTGCATGATCAAGATATTGTCGCAGAGTAACCGATGCTTCAAGATCGCCGACGATAGGCTCTTGGGGTCGAAACGCAGTTGAGGCCCGTCGATATTTTGCGGTTCATGCCCATAACCCGTAGCGTCTACGATCATCTTCGAACCTTCTTCAAACGCGTCACCAGTGAAATCTAGCGTGTCCATCGCGGTGCGCGCCAACAAACGGAAATCGGTTTCGGCTCTGAAGTTTCTAGACACCGCACGGGCCACAGATCTGATGTCGGAAGGATCAGTATCAGCATCCACCAGAACCATAACTTTGGTAAGCGAAAGTTGACCTTCGCCCAATATCCCAAACGCCGTCTTCATCTGCTCACGCGAGTACCTACCGTCGACCGATACCACGAGCAGGTTATGGAAACCTGACTCGTAGTACGACCACATGTCGCGAACCTCTTTGCGCATTAGGCGGATCAGAGGCTTGGTCGCCAACTGCGCCGCATCGCCCATGGCTCGGTCTTCTTGAGGCGGTTTCCCGACAACGGTGGCCGGATAGATCGCGTTTCTTCGTCTCGTGATCGTTTTGATCCGAAAAACCGGAAAATCAGCCGCTTCCGAGTAATGTCCGAAGTGATCGCCGAATGGCCCTTCAATACGCCGTTCGCCTGGGATCAGTTGGCCCTCAAGTACGAATTCGGCGCGGGCCGGTACCCGAACATCCATGGTCTTGGCACGAACCATCGGGGTGGGTTTGCCACGCATCACTCCCGCGAAACCAGCTTCGTCGATCCCTTCGGGAAGCGGGATGATCGCTGCGAGGATCAGAGCCGGATCGCCTCCCAATGCAACCGCGACATCAAGCGGCTGCTCACCGCGTTCGGCTTCGACATGATGAAAGGCCCCGCCTTTTTGCAACTGCATGTGCATGCCGGTAGTCTCGCCGTCGTAAACCTGCATCCGATAGATGCCCATGTTGTGTGCACCGGTCACCGGATCGCGCGTCCTGACCAGCGGCAACGTCACGAATCGTCCACCATCCTCGGGCCAACATTTGACGATCGGCATTCGCGACAAGTCGGGAGAAGTCTCAACCACCTGCTGCGCGACCGGAGCCAATGTCCTTCCAGACCGAACGTTGAGGAGGTTGAGCGCTGAACCACGATTGCGCCAAATCGAGGTCAAGGATGGCGGATTCACGTCTTCGAAGAAACTCAGCAAACCCTCCCCTATCTCCTCGGGGTGTCGTCCCAACCCGATCTCTATCCGCTCCATCGTTCCAAGGAGGTTCACTGCCAAAGGGTAGTCAGCACCGACAACGTTCTCGAACAGCACTGCGGGTCCGTCTTCCCGGACCAGCCTTGTCGCAATCTCCGTCACCTCCAACTCAGGGTTCACGGGTACTACAACGCGCTTAAGCAAACCCCGTGACTCGAGTTCGCGTATAAACGACTGCAGATCGGTAAAAGCCAACTCCCCGTCTCCTACCGGCCGCGCCAAATCTGCAAAAGGTCGCTTCCTACCCCTAGGTGGTGGAGGACACGGCCCGAGACCATGTCCACCAAGTCATCTATAGTTCTCGGGTTGTGATAAAAGCCCGGTGATGCCGGGAGAATTGTGGCCCCTGCTTCCGTGGCTGCAACCATGTTGCGAAGGTGGACGAGGCTTAGCGGCGTCTCACGCGTGACCAGGATCAATCGACGTCGCTCTTTAAGGGTTACGTCAGCGGCTCGCTCAAGCAGGTTTTGTGACATACCGTTGGCGATTCGTGCCAATGTCCCGCCACTGCACGGTACTACGACCATCCCATCTACTTCGCATGAACCACTGGCAATATCGGCGGCCACGTTATGCGACTGGTGCCACTTGAATCCACTTCGAAGCGACATATCGTGACCCAACCACCTTGTTAGTTCGCTTAGATCATTGTCGACACTGCCTGTCAAAGTTAACCCCTCCTCAACGCTCAGAACCTTGGCACCCGACTGTGTGACCACAAGGTCCAACTCATGATCGCTATTGGCCAAAGACTGCAGGACGCGTCGCGCGTATGGCGCGCCGCTCGCACCAGATATTCCTACGATGAAACGTGACAAAGGGTTATCCGATCAACAACTCGTCAAGGACTATGAATACCGCGAAAACGACGGCGATGATGCCGTTCATCGTGAAGAACGCCATGTTCAACTTCGAAAGGTCGCTCTCTTTCACAAGCGAGTGTTCGTACGCGAACAACGCTCCTACAACTACGATTCCAAGCGCTGCCCAAAACCCACCGTCTCCTGTCAATACCGATAAGACGAGGAATATGAGGGCCACAAGATGCAACGACTTGGCGATGAGCAACGATCTCTTGATCCCGAAACGCGCCGGTATCGAGTGGAGCCTGTGCGCACGGTCGAAGTCGATATCGGCGATAGCGTACAACACATCGAACCCAGATACCCAGAACAACGCCGCGATTCCGAGCAACACAAACTCACCGGGCATAGTCCCGCTCATCGCTATCGCAACCGCAGGCGGAACAATCACGTAGACCGCGCCGATCCCGAAGTGCGCCAACCATGTGAATCTCTTCAAATACGGGTATGTAAACGCGACGATGATGGGTATCGGTGAAAGTACCAACGCCAGCGGATCAAGCTGCCACGCGGCGACCACAAACACAATGGCTGACACCGCCATGTAGCCAATAACCTCAGGCTTGCCAATGATGCCGGTCGCCAATGCACGATCAGCGGTGCGCGGATTACGTCGATCGATCTCCGCGTCTACGAGCCTGTTAGCCGCCATCGCAAACGTCCGCAACGTCACCATCGCCACGATCACCCAACCGAACTGCACCCAATTCGGCCAATCCCCAGCTACCATGAACCCCGCCGCTACTGCGAAAGGCAACGCGAAAATCGAGTGTTCGAACTTGATGGTGTCGAGGAATATCTGGAGACGACGGAGCGGATTCAACCCCGCATTTGAACCGCCGTCGCGATTGGCGTCGATGCTCAACGAATGCCTAACGAGGAGGGTCTGCGACTGTGCTTGTAACCGATTCTAACGGTTGGTGATGAATCGCTCACTTCCTTCGTCCGAACTCGCGCTCCAACGCCTCGCCCGTCAGCAGCAGCATCGTCGGTCTCCCGTGCGGGCATGACTGCGGATGCTGGCACTCTTGCAGTAGACGCACTATCTCTTCACAGCTTTCGATCGTCAAGGTATCCCCTGCTCTGACGGCGGCATGACATGCCATGGTTGCCAACAATCTTTCAGACCACGGCATCGGGTCTTGTCGCCCATTCTCCGAGTCCGTCTGGGACACGTCATCCAGAATTCGTAGCAAAGCCTTTTCCACACCGTTCGCGTCCACCACAGCCCTTTCAGCCAGAATCTGCGGCACTGCACGCACCATTAAGGAACCACCGCCGAATGGTTGGATATCCCATCCAACATCTTTGAACCATTGAGAACCCTCGCTAAATACGATTTGTCGTTGAGGCGAAAGCTCCACAATTTGGGGCGCTAATAACAATTGCGACTCGCTCGCTTTAGCGGCCTGCTTGGCTCGAATTTCTTCAAACTTAACCCTCTCGTGAGCGGCGTGTTGATCGATAAGAAATACGCCATTCGCATCCTCCGCAACAATGTAGGTCTTTTGAGCTTGACCCAAAACCCGCAATTGTGGCAACACGTCACGATGCCGCGTTGTGCTCCTATCGATCGAGGTCGATTCTTCGTCTGGAGGATGATGGATTACGCTGTGTGTTTTTTCCTCATCTTGGTCGGGCTGAGCGGGCACGAAGTGTTCGGTTGTGTCATCAATCCCGTTCTTACCCGAAGTTTCAGGTCTTGCATCGAACGTCGGCGTAACGTCTGCGTTGCGCCGCATCGCGAATGCCCCTTCTAATGATGTTGTCAATGAGGAGGCAAGTCTTGTGTCGGAGAACCTCCTCACAGGCGCATGGGTAGAAAGCGCCGCGCCAACAGCGTTTTGGATCACTGAAAAAACGAGTCCTTCGCGACGAAATCGGACTTCGGTTTTCTGGGGATGGACGTTCACGTCAACATCCTCTAATGGGGTGTTTACTTTGATCAATGCCATCGGGAATCGCCGGTCGGGGAGAAAACCTTGATATCCACGCTCAACGGCGTATACCAAACGATAGGACTGCACCAAACGGCCGTTTACAGCAATTGTGATGTGACTTCTACGCCCGAAGTTCAGATTCGGCATGGCGATAGCACCCCCAGCGTTGAACGCTGCATCAAGATCAGGGTGAAGGTTGACTAACACGGATCTGTCTCGAACTCGATGTACAGACGCCAACGCGGACGCGTCATCGAAATCTCCGGGTGTATTCAAACGAAGCACCCCATCAATCGTCAGACGGAACTTCACGTCGCTTCGTATCAACGCCATCTGCCCAATCAACGTCGCCACACGCGCTGCTTCAGCAGATGGGCTACTCAAGAACTTCAGTCGTGCCGGGACATTTCGGAATAATTGCCGGACGATTACTGAAGTTCCAACTGGCGCTCCTGCGGTGAGCATTTGTGGCTCAGATCCGTATGCGACGTTACATTCCGCTCCACTTTCGGATTCGACGTGTCTAGACACCATTGTTACGTCAGAAACCGCCGCGATCGATGGCAGGGCTTCGCCGCGGAACCCGAGTGTCGGTATCGCCACCAAATCGCTCGATTCATCTACCTTGCTGGTTGCGAAACGCTCAAAGGCTAACGCCAATTCGTTTGACGGTATGCCGTGACCATCGTCTACGACTCTGATCAGATTTCGCCCACCGCCTTCCAGTTCGACATCAATGCGACTAGCCCCAGCATCCAAAGAATTCTCAATCAACTCCTTAACAACCGATGCGGGACGCTCAACTACCTCTCCAGCGGCGACCCGGGACGCTAACGCGTCAGGCATTACTTTGATCGGCATTTAACTGGGAGGATGACTGGGCTATTGCGGAGATCGGTTTCTGAATCTAGATTAAACGTTCCGTTGCTGGTTGGTGATACATCACAACCTTCGTATCCGCGGGGCGAATATCCATGTCAGCACCACACTGACAGCCAACACCGTGCTGGCGACTGCGAATGAGATTTGCAGGCTTGTCTGTTCCGCCAAGAATCCTAACGGGATGGCGCCGACGGGCCGTAAGCCGAAATTCAGCATGTAAATCCCCATCACGCGGCCGCGATGCTCTTCATCGGTCTGTTCCAAGATCAACGCCGAATTTAGGGCGCGTCGACCCGAGTCGCCAATGCCTAACGCGAACATCGCCAATATGCCAATCAGGAACACGGAGACGAAAGTCGATACGAAAATCGCAGCCGCCGAGATCGCGCCTGTCGCCAGCAGCACCACTCCCCTTTTGACATTCTCAGTCAGTCCAGCGATGAGCAACGATCCGATCAACGCACCCACTCCGATAGTGCTCATTAATATCCCCAATTGTGTCGCTCCGCCACCAAATACCAGTTCGACCTGCACCGGCATCAGGCTACGGAATGACTGCGAGGTCATCGTTGTCGCCAACGTCAACAACAACAGAACCAGAATCGTCTTGTTGCGCGCAGAGTAACGAAGACCATCCAACACGGAGTTGAAAACGTTCTCCCTTCGTCGACCAGGCGCCAAAGCATCAGGGCGCGCCACTTTGACCCTCGTCATCATTAAGAAGGCGATAAACATCATTCCTGACATCAAGAAATATGTTGCTTGCGGACCGAGCCAGGAGTACGCTAGGCCGCCAATACCAGGACCGGAAAGCGTCATCAGCGCCATGCCTGATGCGTTCAATGCCACTGCGTTCGTCAATTCGCCATCCGGCACCAACTGGGGGATGATAGCTTGTCGTGCCGGCATCATGAACGACCAGCAGAATCCCTGCATAAGTGCCGCGCCGAACAATACCCAGATCGAGACGAACTCCATAACTATGGATATTGCGACTAACAACGCCACCAAACTGACGATCAACTGTGCGTATTGGATTATTCTCCGGCGATTCCAGCGGTCGGCAAGTGAACCACCAAACAACCCGAAGACCAATATCGGCGGCGCGAATCCCGCACCTACCAACGCGACCAGAAACGCATCGTGCGTCAGCTCCCATGCCAAAAACCCACGCGCCAGATGCTGCATGTTGATGCCAGCCATCAAGAAGATAAGGCTGATCCAGAACTTGCGATAGTTCGGATTACGGAGCGAATGGAACGTCCGGCTGGCGTAGCCCCGGCCGTATCCTACTGCTCCACTAACTCCCAGCGCCAAACTACAGCCGCCTGATCCGCGGCGTCAGAATCCACGTCAACAGCACCGATGCCGCCAGCACACAACCCGCAACCGCGAACGCCAAACGGATGTCAGTAGCCTCCGCCAAGATGCCCAGCGGTATCGCCCCAATCGGCGTCAACCCGAAGTTCAGCATATATATCCCCATCACCCGCCCACGGTGCTCCTCGTCCGCTTGCTCCATCAGAAGCGACGCGTTCAGAGATCGACGCCCCGCGTCTCCCAGACCCAACACCATCATCGCGATCATGGCAACAAAGAAAATGCTCACAAATGTCGACACCAGAATCGCCATCGCCGACATTCCCGTTGCGGCCAACAGGATGACTCCGCGTCGCACGTTTTCAGTCAATCCGGCGATGAACAGCGAACCTAGCAGCGCGCCGACGCCAATCATGCTCATCAATATCCCAAGTTCGAGCGACTCACCACCAAATATCAAGTCCACCTGCGCCGGCATCAAAGAGCGGAACGACATCGATGTCATCGTCGTGGACAACAACAGTATGAATAAAATCAATATCGTCTTGTTGCGAGCCGAGTACCGCAACCCTTCCCACACCGCGCTCAACACCTTCTCTTCCCGTCGCCTCTTCGACACCGCTTCCCCGGTTACCGTTACACCGCTCATCATCAAGAACGCTATGAACATCAACCCCGTTATCAAGAAGTAGGTGTTCGCAGGGCCGATCCAAGCGTAGGCCAAGCCACCGAGTCCCGGCCCCGAAAGGGTCATCAACGCCATCCCAGACGCGCTCAGCGCGATGGCATTCGTAATCTCGTTCTTGCTGACCAGTTGAGGGATTATCGATTGACGCGCCGGCATCATGAACGACCAACCCATGCCCTGCGCGAAACCAGCCCCCATCAAGATCCAAATCGATATCCACTCCATATAGATCGTGAATCCGACAAAACCCGCGATCACACAGATCGCAAGCTGGCTGTACTGGATCATCTTCTTGCGGTCCCATCGATCGGCGAACGTCCCGCCGAACACCGAGAAGATCAGAATCGGAGGCGCAAATGCCGAACCCACCAACGCAACCATGAACGTGTCATTCGTCAAATCCCAAGCCAGCTGACCACGCGCTAACATCTGCATGTTGACGCCGGCCATCAACACGATCAAACTGACCCAGAATCGGCGATAGGCAGGATTGCCAAGAGAGTGGAATGTCCGCCGCGCGACGCTACGACCGCGAACTCGCATGCGGGTTGAAACTGCGTGGGGTCTTAGATGACGAACTGCAGGCTTATTAGCTTTTAATGCCATGTAGAACTTCGCCGAACATCAAGCGAAGTTTACACCACCCGACTCTTAGCAAACCCCGGCGGGTAGCACGTTCAAACGCCTTACAACTGATCGTCTCGCCGCTGCAACGCGACCGCGCCTCTAATTCAAGTTCCTGACAGATTTGCTGGTCGCGATGAAGAAGACTCCAGCGGTGAACAGTATGACCGCCATGCCGATAACCGTCTCTTGAACGCCGACATTATTAACGAGCCAACCCACAGGGACAGCAGCGATGGGTATCAGTCCATACGTCATCATCGTCAGGCTGGTCATGCGAGCGCGGTATCGCGGGTTGGCGTGTTCGACGACCAATGCCTGACCCAAAGCCCAACGGATCGATTCGCCAAATCCGACACCGATGAAGAAAATCATTCCAACCCAGTACCATGGGAAAGCCCCGATGATGAATATCGAAATCGCGGAGATGATCGGCGACAAAAGAATCACCCAACCGCGCCGTTGCCCGGCGCGCAGGCTCGCAACCCCCATCGACGCTGCGATCCCGCCGAAGCCTGCCATCGTGGCAATCCACCCAACTTCACTCGGCACCGAGCCGTAGAGATCTTTAGCGAATACCGGCACCAGCATCCTGAATGGCATCGACAGCATTGCGATGATCACTGACTGCATAAGCAGCACTCTGATGAGCCTGTTCCGGGCCGCGTAGACAATCCCACGTTTGATATTGACCAGCGGCGATTCCTTCGTCTTGCTCCGGCGCTGATCCGGATACATCTTCGGCAGCAGCGTTGTAAAACCCATCGCCAAGAACATCATCACCGTCACAACGAAGTAGACGCCTTCCGGTTGTATCCATTCGTACAGGATCCCTCCAACTGCTGGCGCGGCGATGCTCATCATCGTCATCGCGGTCGCGTTGAGCGCCATAGCGTTGCCGATCAGCGGCTTAGGCACCAGTTGCGACATAGCCGCCGTCCGCGCCGGAATCTGCAACGCGAAGACGCAGCCCTGTAACGTGGAAACGATCATCAAATGCCACCACTCGATGACATTCGTCAATATCAGGAAGCCGACCGTAATCGCGAACATCGCATTGGCGAACTGTGAAAACTGGATCAACATCCGACGTTCCACACGATCACCCAAAACCCCTCCGAACAGCGACATGATCAGTAGTCCGGGAGCCCAGCCGATCGAGACCAGAGCCGTCTTCTGCGCGTCGCCAGTCAGGTCGTAGATCAAGATGCCGCGAGCCAGCATCAACATGTTGAACCCGCCCATCGACAGGAACATGCTGATCCACATCATCCGGTAGTCGCGGTGCCCCAGCGACTCGAACGTGCGCGACAACCATTTTGTCTCCGCTGCTGGCGAGGGAGCGCCGACAGCAGCAGGTTGTTCGGGGGGATCGGCGTTCGAAGGCGTCAGCCTAGTCGTACCGTCGGGGGTATCCGTGGTGGCCAACTGTTTTAGCTTTAGAAATTAATGCCGAGATAAGTAGTGCGGCAGATGAAATTCAGTATATTCCAACGCACTTTAGAATCGAACCTCAAAACGTTGTAATTCGACTGGGAGCAACAATGTCTCTAAGCCCGCTGCCGGAACCAACTATCGCCGACGTCTACGACGCGCGTCGGAGGATATCTGGCTACGTCCACCGCACACCCCTACGGCGAGTGCCGATCCTCTGTGACATGTTCAAGGCGGATGTCTGGGTAAAGTTCGAGAACATGCAGTTGCTCGGAGCCTTCAAAGTTAGAGGCGGCATCAACCTTGTTTCTCGCACGACGCCAGAGGAACGCGCTCTTGGTTTCGTCACCGCCAGTTCCGGCAATCACGGTCAGTCGATAGCCTACGCCGCCCAGCAGTTCGGTGCGAAGTGCACCGTCTTCGTGCCTATTGGAGCAAATCCTGCCAAGGTGGCATCGATGCGCAGCATGGGGGCAGACGTCGTGGAACACGGGCCAATCTTTGACGACGCTCGCATCCAATCTGAGATCTTCGCCCGCGAAGAAAGCATGCGTTACATCCACGCTGCCAACGAACCGTATCTAGTCGCAGGTGTCGCCACCTACAGCCTCGAAATCCATGAAGATCTCGACGACATCGATTACATCGTCGTCCCTATCGGCGCAGGTAGTGGGGCTTGCGGCGCGAGCATCGTGTCGCGTTACCTCTCTCCGAAAACCAAAGTCATTGGCGTTCAGTCCGACGCCGCCCCGTCGGTCTATCTCTCTTGGAAAAAGATGGAAGGCCCGACCGTCGATGCCAAGATGCAAACCGCAGCGGAAGGCCTTGCCACAGGGTCCTCTTACGACTATCCGGTGGGGATGCTCCGGAAATACCTCAGCGATTTCCTCCTCGTATCAGAAGAAGACATCCGAAGAGCCATTGTGAACATGATCGCCGCAACACGCTCGCTCGTGGAGCATGCAGGAGCTACATCGCTAGCTGGCGCAGAAGCGATCCGAGAACAGATCCAAGGCAAGCGAGTCGTCCTCATCGCCAGCGGTGCCAATATCACCGTCGAGCAGTTGAAGACGGCTTTGGCAGATTGAAGTTCTCCACGAATTACTCGGACGCAGAGATTCCGGCGATGTCTTCTTCGATCTTCTTTAGGCGCAGGTAATCTTCTCGGTATAGGCAGTAGGCGCGGTCGACATAGAGTTGGACCAGCTGAGATGCTGCTGGGGATGTAGAGGTGGCGACGGCGACGATTTTCGAGACTTCGCGGTTGTCGGGCAGGTAACGGCCGATGGCTCGAATCTTTGCCTCGGTTTCTATGGCAGTTGATCGATCGCCGCCTTCCACCGAGTAGCGGAGACGGCCTATCTGGTTGGAGAGTTCGGTGAGAAGGTCGGCTTCGTCCATGCCACCGTACATGAGGTCGTAGACGTCGTCGTCTTCGCCGAAACCTCCTCCGGTTTCAAGCACACCTTCAATTGCGGCGTCCAATTCGGCATCTTCGCCGTGTGCCTCTGAATAGAGCTTGCCATATTCGGAACTCGCTTCGTTGACTCGTTCCATCATGTCGAATGCATCGTTGAAGTCAATGGTTCCGGCATATACGAGGTCATCGCCGCGAATTGCGGCGACTCGTTCTGCTTCATCAAGGCTGTCGAATGGCTCAGGTGCTGGCGGGAAGGCAAAGGATGAGATGACGTTAGCCGACATCTCGGCGACCTGTCCAGCGAGGAAGGGCGGCATGTATTTTCCGATGTCGAGTGGCACTGGGAGTATGACCACGTAGGTAACGCCGATGTTTTCGTGATCGTTGGAGTCTCGGAAGTAGACGATGGCGTGTCCACATGGGCGGTCGGCATCGCCTCTATCAAAATCGAGTTGCATCAGGATGGAGCTCTTGGTAATTGCGTATGTTGATTTCGACGCGACACAGGTATGAGAAAATGATAGTCGCGCAGCAATGATTCGATTCTACGCTGTCCCTCCGAGTTCGGTTCATCATTAGCGAGTCAACGGCACGTGTACAGACGCGTAATCAGACCTTTGCTCTTCTCGCTTGACGAGGAGCAGAGTCACGCGTTGTCAGAGTATGCGCTTCACGCTCCTTTCATCTGGAAAGCGTTTGGTGTCCAATCGAAGATCGGCGCTGCTTCGTTGAGTACGACCGTCGCTGGAGTCAAGCTGCCGTCCCCGATCGGCTTGGCCGCGGGTTACGACAAGAATTGTCGGGTCCTGAAGTCTTTGATCGACCTTGGTTTTGGCTTCGTGTGTGGGGGCACTGTGACTTTGGCTGAGCGTTCGGGCAATCCGCCGCGCCGGATGGTGCGCCTTCCGGAGTTGTCTGCGATTCTCAACTCGCTGGGGTTTCCAGGGCAAGGATTGGGGCGTGTTCTGCCCCGAGCGGCTCGTTTGGGTAGGTATCGGTCGCGGGTTTTCATCAGCATCTCGGGTTCGATCGAGGATGAGATTGCGGAGTGTTATCGGGAACTTGCGCCATTGGTGGCCGGCATTGAGTTGAATATCTCCAGTCCCAACACGGTTGGGTTGCGCGTGTTTCACGATCCGGCGAGATTGCGTGCTTTGGTGGAGCAGTTGCGCAAGATCGGGGATTCTCGAACTCCGTTGCTGGTGAAGCTCCCGCCTTGGTCGCATGAGGCTGATGAGCGTCGCGTTGCGCTGGCACTTGCCGAGACTGCGGTGAATGCTGGTGCTGATGGTCTGGTGATCGCCAATACGATTCCGGTGGAGGATTCGAGGTTGAAGGTTGGCAAAGGCGGGTTGAGCGGCTCGCCGTTGCTGGACAACACGGAAAGGATGACTGCCGAAGTTGCGGCTTTGGTAGGCAGACATGCGAGTGTAGTGTCGTGCGGTGGTATTTCGAGGGCTGAGGATGTTTGGCGAATGTTTGCAGCGGGGGCTTCGGCGGTTCAGCTTTACACGGCGATGGTTTACGAAGGGCCTGCGTTGCCGTCGCGATTGAGTCGTGGGCTGCTCGAATTGATGGAGCTCGCGGGGGCCAGAACTTTGTCGGATATTTCGGGACCGCCGCCCTATTGATCGTCGATTCATCACTGGGTCCCCGACATCTCCAGCACTTCGTTGCGGTACGGCATGGCGGATTGGGTGCCGGGTCTTGATACGCAGAGTGCGCCAGCAGCCATCGCGAGGCGAATGGCGTTTTCGAGGTTGTTGCCTTCGGTGAGGGCTTGGCCTAGAACACCTGCGAATGCGTCTCCTGCGGCGACAGTGGCGATTGCATCGACTTCGAACGGGGGGATGTGACCTTGCAGGTCTTCGGAAGCGACGAATACGCCGTCTCCGGCCATTGTGATGATGACGCAATCGCAGCCTAGACGGTTGCGGATTATGTTCGCGGCTTGTTCTGCGGAGGAGACATCGTCGATTGGCATTCCGGCCAAGGCTTCTGCTTCCCAAGTGTTGGGGGTCAGGATGTCGGCGTGCTGGTAGAAACCGTCTGGGACTTCTTCGGGGGATTTTGCGGGGGCTGGATCGAGAACGACTGGAACCCCGATGCGCTTTGCCGCTCGCATTGCGTCGAGGCTGCAAGACATGGGGATTTCTTGTTGGACTAATAGGACACCGGCGTTAGTTAACTCGTCAATGGCTTTTGTTGCCTCGAAGTCGCCGCATTTGCCATTGCCTCCATATATGGCGTGAACGAAGTTTTCGCCGGTTGGGTCGATGAAGATGATTGCGACGCCGGTTTCGATGTCGGGATCGGTTGTTACGCCGTTCATGTTTACGCCCTGGTCGGACATGAATGTTTGGAGTTCTCGTCCGAAGGCGTCGTCGCCGACGCGTCCGATCATTTTGACATCGTTGATGCTGTCTGCGAAGCGCGCTGCGGATACGGCTTGGTTGCCGGCTTTTCCGCCGCCGGAGGTGTAGAGGCGGTCGCAGACGAATGTTTCGCCGGCGCGTGCAAGGCGCTCGGTTTCGACGATGAGATCCATATTGATGGCACCGAGGAGGAGCGTGGACTTTGGGTTGTGGGTTTGTATGCTGTTATCGGTCATGTTCTCGGAGATAAGCGTCGGCGATTGGTTGATGGTTGTAGTGCGTTATGCGCACGCAGTTGCGGCGATTGCTTGGATTGGTGGGAGCATTTTCCACGCCCTCGTTCTGCGTCCTCTCACTGTTGCTCATCCTGACAAGATGGGTCAGGCTATGTCTTTGATCGGTCCTGCTTATCGGGAGATTATTGATATTGCGGTGGTTACGTTGGTTGTTTCTGGTTTGATCTTGATGTTTTCTCGAATTCAGGGGAATGAGGCGACGGTTGCTTGGGCGATTGTGCTGGCGGTGAAGATTACGTTGGCTTTGGTGATGTTCTTTTTGGTTTGGCGTCGGCGAAGGTCTTCGACTTCGGAAGCTGCGACGACAGGGTTTGCTTCGAAGCTTCTTGGTTACAATGCGGTTCTTTTCCTCGGTCTGGTGATCTTCCTCCTCGCTAGCATCCTTGGTGAACTGGTTGAGGCGTCGCTCAAATGATTGAGCGACGCCTTGGGTAATCAATCGAAAACGGTTTGCGCGACGGCGACGGCTGAGGCGACTGCCACAAACATTCCGACGACCATACCGAACGTGCGCCATGTGAGTTCGGTCATCAAATCGCTTTTCATTTCTGCCATCGCGGTCTTGATCTCTGCTATGTCCGCCTTGGTGGCTACGTGTTCCATGTAACTTTCTACGCCCGCAAGGCGAGCTTCAACGGCCCCAAGACGTTCTTCAACGGTAGGCATGGGTTCTCCTATAGGTTGTTCTTCTGTTCTCATTAGGATGTTAAAGGGTAGTTGGTGTTTCCTCCAACGGTTGTGTCAGTCAGAGTTGGGTTTAGAGTTTTTGGAATTTGCGGACGCGTTGGCCTCTTTCGGGGGTGCCGATTTCGGCGACGTAGATGCTTCCTTCGGAGTCTGTCCAGATGCCGTGTGCGGCACCCAGGATCTTGGCTTCGTCGTCGCCGTGCCAGCGCGCGAGTAGTTCGCCATCGAGGGTCCAGATTGAGACTGCACATCCTCCACCCTGCTCCGCGACGTAGGCGAGACCGTCTCGGAAGTGGATGTCGCCGGGGGCGTTCACGTCGGTCCATTCGGTGATGAAGTTTCCGTCGCCGTCGAAGATTTGGATGCGACTGTTTTCGCGGTCGCAGCCGTAGACGCGTCCGTTTTCGTCGACGCCTACGTTGTGGACGAGTGCGAATTCTCCGGGACCATCGCCTGGGACGCCCCATGAGATTTCGAGGTCGCCTTCGGCGGAGAATCGGTGGATGCGACGGTTGCCGTATCCGTCGGATACGTAGATTTTGCCGTTTGGCCCGATGGCGATGCCGGTTGGGGAGTTGAAGGGTTCGCCGTGGCGGCCGTCCCAGGTGTTGGTTACGGCGGCCCAGTCTCGTTGTCCGAGTTCCATTAGGATTTCGCCGGACTGGTCATGCTTGGTGACGATGTGGCGCTGTTTTTCGGAGAGCCAGATGTTGTCATCGGAGTCGATGAAGATGCCGTGGGGTTCTCGGAAGAAGAATTCCGGGGCGACGCCGAGGATCAGGCCGTATCCCCAACTGCCGACGAGTTCGCCTTCGGTGGTCCACCATGTGACCGGGTGCTGTTCACGAGCGAATACCCATACGCGGTCTTTGGAGTCGACTGCAACGTCGGACGCCATACCGAACTTCCAGCTTTCGGGCATCTTTTTGGGCCATTCGGGTAGTACTTCGTATCTGAAATCTCCGTCACCTACGGTGGTCATGTGGTTTCTCCTTGTCCTCGGGCGGTGATTGTGGTTGGTTTGAGTTGCATGTTATGGCATGTGGGGTTGTCTGAACTGGGATTTTTGGGATTGGGGGGATTTTTGGGATTTTGTTGTTAGTTGTTGGGGGTTTTGGTTTTTGTTTGGGTGTGTTTGTATGTCCACTCCCATGTGGCTTTTTTGTCGATGGGTATCCTCCCCCTGCGCCTTTTCAGGGGCGCAGGGTTGCCTTCGCCTTGCGGCTCAGCCAGGAGGTCGGGTCATGGGGCCGAATATACTGCCCTGGTCCTTGAGCTTCGGTCTCAGCGCCGAGACCTCGGCTCCTTCCCTCTCCATCGCCTCTTCGGTTTGAAGAGGACGACCCCGGAGAGGGGTCAGATGCTGCGCAGAGCGGTGTGTCAGACCGCTAGCAACCTTTTCCAGTCGCTGCCCACGTCGCCAGACCGTGGGCCCGGAGGTCGGCTCGGCGCTTGGGGACACCGTTCGGAGTTTGCCTTCCTCCATCGAACTGCTTTCCGCAGCCTCGCGCTGTAGCCACACCCTCGTGGTGGACGAGGGCTGACGTCTGGTGGAGCACGCCTCCTCTCCCGGCCCTTGGCACGGCATCTCCGTCAAGAGACGCCTGCTGGCTCGCTGTGCGACGCAGGACTGATGCGCCGCGCTCCGGGACTTCGG
>CAZMBB010000029.1:0-30286 GCA_964564575.1 uncultured Dehalococcoidales bacterium | reverse complement strand
GGTCTGACACACCGCTCTGCGCAGCATCTGACCCCTCTCCGGGGTCGTCCTCTTCGAACCGAAGAGGCGATGGAGAGGGAAGGAGCCGAGGTCGAAGTACAAAGACCGAAGCTCAGGACCAGGGCCTGTAAATTCGGGCCCGATGACCCGACCTCCTGGTCACACCCGATGGCGACGTAAACCAAAAGGCAAAGACAGCCCTGCGCCCCTGAAAAGGCGCAGGGGGAGGATGCTTCTCTCACCCCCTCCTTCAGGAGGGGGCAGGGGGAGGCCCGCCGCAAGGCGGAAGAAACCACCCCCAGTGGCCATAAAAACACGCCCAACCAAAAACCAACACCGAAATCCCCAGAATCCCCCAACAAAATCCCAAGAAGCCCAATTCAAAACCAAACAAAAGAAAAGCGGCCATGCCGCCATTACAATCATTCCCCATCATTCACATCAAAGTTCCCAACGGAGTAACCCCCAATGAAAATCACCGACGTCAAAAACTACCCGGTATGGATCGGCCACCGAAACCAGATGCTTGTCAAAATCGAGACCGACGAAGGCATCTATGGATGGGGCGAATCCGGCTTCTCCAGCCGCGAACTCGCCGTCAGCGGAATGGTCGACCACTTCCGAGAGTTCCTTGTCGGACAGAACCCTATGCAGCGAGGCCGCATCTGGCAGGAGATGTATCGAGGCCAATACTTCGAAGGCGGACGCACAATCACCGGCGCAATCTCCGCCATCGACATCGCACTCCACGACATCGTCGGCAAGAAACTCGGCGTCCCCGTCTACGAACTCCTCGGCGGCAAGCAGCGAGACTGGGTCCCCACCTTCGCATCCGGCGGAGGCTCCACCGCCGAAGAAGTCGCCGAGATGGGCAAGGCCATCTGGGCCGACGGCTTCAAAGCCATGCGCCTCAACCTACAGACCATCGGCGAGAAAAACGACCCCGAGCTCTTCGAACCACGAGAATCCATCGCCCCAACCGCCGAAGCACTCATCAAAGCACGAGAAGCACTCGGACTCGAACCCGTCATCGGCATCGACTACCACCACCGACTCTCCGTCGCCGAAGCCGCATCGTTCTGCCAGATGATGCCCACCCACACCCTCGACTTCATCGAAGAGCCCATCCGAGACGAGTCCCCAGAGGCCTACGAAGAGCTCCGCAAACTCACCGTCGTCCCCTTCGCAATCGGCGAAGAGTTCGCATCCAAGTGGCAGTTCCTCCCTTACATCGAGAAGGGACTGACGAACTACGCCCGACTCGACATCTGCAACGTCGGCGGCTTCACCGAAGCCATGAAAGTCGCCGGATGGGCCGAAGCACACTACATCGACCTCATGCCCCACAACCCTCTCGGCCCAATCTGCGTTGCCGCAACATCCCACTTCGCCACTGCAATCCCCAACTTCTCCTGGCTCGAGATCAGACACTCCGTCGGCGAACCGGACATGAATTTCTACGAAGACGACGTCTTCCCCGTCCAACCCAAACTCGAACCCGGCAAAGTCATCCTCTCCGACGCCCCCGGCCTAGGCATCGAAGTCGACGAAGCGTCCCTGACTGAACCCTTCAAATACTGGGAATCCCCCCACCTCCACCGCCGAGACGGCTCCCACACAAACTGGTAGACCGAATCGCGGTACATACCAAGGCCGGAACCCAGCGCCCACCAAAACGGTCTACCGATGAAAATCACTGACATCAAGAACTACCCGGTATGGATCGGCCACCGAAACCAGATGCTCGTCAAGGTCGAGACCGACGAGGGCATCTACGGATGGGGCGAATCCGGCTTCTCAAGCCGCGAGCTCGCCGTCAGCGGAATGGTCGACCATTTCCGGGAGTTCCTCGTCGGGCAGAACCCCATGCAGCGAGGCCGCATCTGGCAGGAGATGTATCGGGGCCAATACTTCGAAGGCGGACGAACCATCACCGGCGCAATCTCCGCAATCGACATCGCCCTCCACGACATCGTCGGCAAGAAACTCGGAGTCCCCGTTTACGAACTCCTCGGCGGAAAGCAACGAGACTGGGTCCCAACCTTCGCGTCTGGAGGAGGCTCCACCGCCGAAGAGGTCGCCGAGATTGGCAAAGCCATCTGGGCTGAAGGCTTCAAGGCTATGCGCCTCAACGCCCTCCACACGGTTAACCCAAAAGAACCCAATCTCTTCGAACCGCGCGAAGCGATCGCTGCAACCGCAGAAGCCCTCATCAAAGCGCGAGAAGCCCTCGGACTTGAGCCCGTCATCGGCATCGACGCCCATCATCGACTCTCCGTCGCCGAAGCCGCATCCTTCTGCCAGATGATGCCCGATCACACCCTCGACTTCATCGAAGAGCCAATCCGAGACGAATCACCCGAGGCCTACGAAGAGCTCCGCAAACTCACCGTCGTCCCCTTTGCAATCGGCGAAGAGTTCGCCTCCAAATGGCAGTTCCTCCCATACATCGAGCGCGGCCTCACCAACTACGCCCGCCTTGACATCTGCAACGTCGGAGGCTTCACCGAAGCCATGAAAGTCGCCGGATGGGCCGAAGCGCACTACATCGACCTCATGCCTCACAACCCCCTCGGCCCCATCTGCGTCGCCGCCACATCCCACTTAGCCTCCGCCATCCCCAACTTCTCCTGGCTCGAGATCCGGCACTCCGTAGGAGAACCAGAACTCAACTTCTACGATCAGGACGTATACCCAGTCCAACCGAAAATCGAACCCGGCAAAGTCATCCTCTCCGACGCCCCCGGCCTGGGCATCGAAGTCGACGAAGCATCCCTCACAGATCGCTTCAAATACTGGGAACCCGCCCACCTCCATCGCCGAGACGGCTCCCACACAAACAGGTAAACCAATGCTCAACATCGGCTTCATAGGCGCCGGCAAAATAGCCGACCTCCACGCCCCCGGCTACCTCGCCAACCCCGACGCCCGCATCTACGCGGTAGCCGACAACCGCCCCGGCGTCGCCGAATCCCGTGCCGCAGAATGGGGAGCCGAAAAACCCTACACCGACTACCGCGCGATGCTCGATGACCCCAAAGTCGACGCCATAGAGATCCTCACACCCCACTCCCTCCACGCCCAGATGGTCGTCGACGCCCTAGATGCTGGCAAGCACGTCAGCCTCCAGAAGCCAATGGCCATCACCCTCGCCGAATGCAACGCCATCGTCGAAGCCGCCAACAGTTCTGACAAATTCATGCGCGTCTTCGAGAACTTCGCCTACTACGAACCCATGGTTCGAGCAAAACAGATGCTCGACGAAGGCATCATCGGCGAACCCATCTCCATGCGCATGAAAACCATCATCGGCAACCGAAAATACGGCTGGGACATCCCCGACGCATCCATGGCATGGCGATTCGATCAAGCCATAAACGGAGTCGGCAAAGCAATCCTCGACTACGGCTATCACATCTTCGCAATGGGCCGATGGTTCCTCGGAGAGCCCGAACAGGTCTTCGCCTGGATTCGCACCTCCTACACCGACGAGGGCTGGGAAAACGACTCCCCCCTCCTCGTCTCATGGTCCTACGAAGGCGGCAAGACACACGGCTCATGGGAACAGCAAGCCAACAGCGAAATGGTCGTCCGCTCCGACTACTACCCCGGCGACGAGTGGTTTGAACTCAGCGGCACACGAGGCGTCATCTGGGTAAATCGCTGCACCGCCAAGATGCTCTACGACACCCCGCCCCTCACCTACTACGCCGACGGTGAAATGCACCGCGTCACCGAAGACGAGATCAACGCCGACTGGGGCAACTCCTTCGTCCGATGCGTAAACGAATTCGTCACCTGCATCCTCGAAAACCGCCAACCCGACATGACCGCCGAAGACTCCCGCGAGACCTACAAGTTCGCCCGCGCCTCCCAGCTTGCCGCCCGCGAAAACCGACCTGTAACCCTCAACGAAGTAACCCACTAGAAATCTCAACCCCAACAAAAACGAAACCGCCGGTAGGAGGGTAACCCGGCGGCTTCGCAAGTGGAGGTATGTAGTCGACCTGATAGATAGACGATCTACTTCAACAATCGCCCCTTAAACATCATCCCCTTTATCGCCCCACTTAGGACCCCACCGACTCTTCTTGCCATGCCAATCCTTACCGCCATCTCCCCACCTGCCTCGCTTGTCCTTGTTCGGCATCAACTTGACAACCGCATCCGGACGTTCGTCATACCAAGCCGACAGCGAATCCGCATCCGCCTGAGTCAACACCCCCTCTTCAACCAGATAGTCAAGCTTCTCACCCGAAAGCATCTCCGAACCATACCCTTTGCCAAAGTCCTTACCACCCCAACCACGCTTCTCAGACTTCGTCGACTCCCCGAAGCTGAACTCGACATCAGGCTTCGTATCCTTCCAAGCCACGATCGCATCCGCCTCCTCTTGAGTCAACTTCCCGTGCTCAACCAGCTTCGCGAGATACGCATCCGACCGCTCATCCACCATCTCCTCCTTCGCCTGCGCAAACGCATCCTCGACCGTCCCCGCCTCCAATCCGAGTATCGAAGCTACCCGCTCCGCAAATGACCGCTTGCCACCATCTTCCTGACCATCCTGCGCAGCAATCCCAGCAAACACACCGACTACTGCAAGAACCGACACCGCGGTAATCCCCAGAAATATTCCCAGTCTCTTTTTCATCGGATTTACCTCCGTTGTCGATATCCTAACGTCTCATCCACGCAGTCCCGCGTCAACACCAACGTTCTCTAGTTACGTGCCATTTAACCGACCAGATTTAATCTGCTGAAGAAATCCCCGAGGCATTTAGTCTTAATCTGAGCAACCGAAAAAATCCAACCGCCCGCACCACGGGCCAAAACTCTTCAGAGGAGAAAGATGGCGGTAGCAATCGATCTATCCGGCAAGCGCGGCGTCATATTCGGCGTCGCAAACCAGCGCAGCATCGCATGGGCGATCTCCGAACGACTCATCGAAGCCGGTGCCGAATTAGCCTTCACATACCTCAACGACCGCCTCCGCGGCCCCGTCGAAAAAACCGTCTCAGCCCTCGACGACCCGCTCCTCATCGAATGCGACGCCACCGACGACGGCGACGTCCAATCCGTCTACGACCAAATCGGCGAAAAATGGGGCACTATCGACTTCGTAGTCCACTCGGTAGCCTACGCAGAACGCGACGACCTCGGTGGCGACTTCTCCACAACCGGTCGCCAAGGATTCCGAACTGCGCTCGAAACCTCCGCCTACACCCTCATGCCCGTCGTATCGCGCGCCGTTCCTCTCATGCCAGACGGCGGAGCAGCCCTCACCATGACCTTCGACGCATCCCAGCGCGTCTACCCCGGCTACAACATCATGGGCACCGCAAAAGCAGCCCTTGAAAACGAAGTCCGACAACTAGCCGCCGAATTCGGAGACCGAAACGTCCGAGTAAACGCCATCTCCGCCGGACCACTCCCAACCCTAGCTGCCCGATCCATCCCCGGCTTCCGCGACATGACACGGGCACACCGCGATCGCTCCCCCCTCAAACGAAACATCAACCACCAAGAAGTAGGCAACACCGCCCTCTTTCTCCTAAGCGAAATGTCCTCCGGCATAACCGGCGCCATCATCCCAGTAGACGCCGGCTACGGAATAATAGCGCTCTAACGCACCATCGACTTTGGCATACTCAGGAACCGAAATCACAGAAGGCATCACTGACGAACACCTAGAAGACGCCCTTCGCATATCCTTCGAAGCGTTTGCCAGAAAGTTCCAGCTGGGTTTCCGCGACGCTGACGACTTCATCAGGACGTTCTACGGCACCGTCGATAAATCGAGTTGCCTGACCGCTTTCGTCAACGGACGAGTAGCCGGTCTCTTAACAATCAAATCAGAGGAAACCGAATTCTTTGACATCGAACTCGGCACACTGTTCACCTCATTCAATCCAATTCGAGCGACCAAGATTCTGTTGAACTTGGGCCTCCTGTCCTCCGGATCTGGCGCTGATGAAATCACAAAAGGCCAGCAATTGATGATCGATACCCTTGCCGTAGACCATGCCTTTCGCGGTCACGGCATCGGCACGTCGCTTCTGGAACACGCCGAACTCAAAGCCAGAACGATGAGCAAGCAGGCCCTGACCCTCAGCGTGATCAGCAACAACGAAGGAGCGATCCGGCTCTACAAGCGCTTAAGCTTCAAGAAGACGCGAACCCAACGAGGGTTCTTGGTCCGATGGTTAACGGGTTCACCAGCGGTTTACGACATGGTGAAACCGATTTGCGGGAACGATTAGTGCCTGCTGTAAGGCACACCCTCCAACAACTCCGCGTCATACATAGCGTTCCACTCATTCAAGAACGTCGTGTTCCACTCGTCGGTCAGCTTCGCTTGCAGCATCTCCTCAAAGATTGGCCAGAACACGATGATGCCGTCTGCGCCATCTCGCAACGCCGCATCCGCTGTCTCCTTTGAGCGCACCAGCGCCGCTGTGATGTAAGGGCGCTGCGCCCAGTCTGCGAAGGTGTCTCGCAGGTCGCGCACCAAAGCGGTCGGATCACCCGACACATCCCGATACGGCTCGCAGAAAGGCAGAACGTGAGTAACCCCAGCCTGTGCCACCGCAACCGCTTGATTCAAGGTAAACACCGTAGTGCAGAACGTCTCCACACCCGCCTTCTTTAACTCTGCAAACGCCCCGAGAGCATGCACCGTGCAAGGGATCTTCAAGATCACTCGGTCCGACATCTTCGTGAATACCTCACCAACATCCAGCAACTCCTGCGTTGAGTGCCCATCGATCTCCACCGCAACCTTCTTGTCGGTGATGTCGAGATACCGCTGAATAACATCCGTCATCTGCCCGTATTTCTGCACCATCTCATTCAGCACCACTGTATTCGTCACGATCCCTGCCGCACCTCGCTCCATCCAAGGCTTCAGATCCTCAGGGTCACCCGCCAGCCACACCGCCGGGCCAGACGCCATCGCCTGGTTCATTTCAGCAGCACCAACCGCCATTAAAGCAGAGTCCGCCGCGCCGTTCGTCGATATTGCTGATTGCTGCATCTCGTATCTCCAGAGGTTGAACAGGATTTCTCGGCTCGTAAGCCCCGAACGCTTGATTGAAGTTTAATTGCAATCCACGTTCACAGCGGCGCATCGTAAACTTCCACCCATTCCAAGCGCATCCAATCTGTCTGGGGACCAAATGACCACCAACTTGACACACGCCCGAAACCTATACAACCAAGCCGTCGTTATCGACGCCCTAAACGTAAGCAACTGGGATAGCGATGCCGTCTTCGAAAGCCTCAACGCGGGAGGCGTCGCAGCCATCAACGCCACGCAAGCCACGTGGGAAGGCTACGAAGAGACACTAGACATGATCGCCAAGTGGTACGTCCGCTTCCGCGAACGACCTGATCAGATCCTGTTGGTCGAAACCGTCGACGACATACATCGCGCCAAGCGTGAAGGCAAGACCGGCATCATTTTCGGATGGCAAAACACCTCGCCCATCGAAAACGACCTCGACCGCCTAGCCCTATTCCACAAACTCGGTGTGCGCATCATGCAGGTCACCTACCATGAGCGAAACCTGCTTGGCGACGGCTGCATGGAACGCCAAGACGGTGGCCTAACAAACTTCGGCATCGACGCGGTCGCAGAGATGAACCGACTCGGCATCCTCCTCGACCTCTCCCACGTCGGCGTCGCGACTACCCAGGAGAGCATCGAAGTCTCCGAGAAACCCGTCGCCATCACCCACGCAAACGCCAAGTCATACTTCGACCACCGCCGCAACAAAACCGACAAAGCCATCAAGACGATGGCCGAAAAAGGAGGCGTAATCGGAGCAACCTGCATCCAAGGCTTCCTCCGAAACACATACTCATCCACGCTTGACGACTATCTCGACGCAATCGACCACCTGGTCGAAATGGTTGGAGTCGACCACGTCGGCATCGGCACCGATCACACTCAAGATCAACCGGAAGAGTTCTGGATGTATATCGGCGGACAGCAGGGGACGAAATACCCGTCGAGCTTCACGGCCCACAGCGGCATGCCCTTGGCTTGGGAGGATCAATACCCAGTGAGCCTGAAGACGCCAGATCAATTGCCGATAATGTCCGAGTCCCTCTTGAACCGAGGCTACTCCGACGACGACGTGATCAAGATTCTCGGTGGCAACTGGCTGCGACTGTTCGAAGAAGTTTGGGCTTAGTTTTCTTCTGCCCAGAATCGAAACGCCCCGGATCATCTCCGGGGCATCTCGCTAGCTCTCGTCCGTGCCAGACGACTATGCGTCGTAGCTGAGGTAGAACTCGTAGGGGTGCGGTCGCAGTCGGATAGCATCGACCTCGGTCTCGCGCTTGAAGTCGATGTATGCCGCTAGAAGGTCTTCGGTGAAGACGCCGCCCTTGGTCAGGAACTCGTGGTCCTCTTCCAATGCGTTAAGAGCCTGTTCGAGGGTACCGGGCACCATATTCAGCGACTTGGGGTCAAAGCTGTATAGGTCACCCTCGATGGGATCGCCAGGGCTGGCACCAGTCTCAATACCGTCCAAGCCTGCCATTAGCATCGCTGAGAAGGCGAAGTAAGGATTGCAGGACGGGTCCGGAGGTCGGAACTCAACGCGCTTGGCGGCCGGGTTGTCGAAGTACATCGCGATGCGGGCCGCGGCGGAACGGTTTCGAGCCGATAGCGCCAAGATCGTCGGGGCCTCGTAGCCGGGCACCAA
Organism: uncultured Dehalococcoidales bacterium; assembly: GCA_964564575.1. Lineage (GTDB taxonomy): Bacteria > Chloroflexota > Dehalococcoidia > Lucifugimonadales > Lucifugimonadaceae > Bin127. Next base: position 21,575 of record CAZMBB010000029.1, on the reverse strand, counting down.
TCGCTTGTAGGAGTTGCTGCTCGGCGCGACGATGGCCATCAAAGCAGCTCCGTGCTTGACCAATCCGCCGATGTAGTTGAGCGCAAGATCGCTCAAACCGGCGTAGCCGTCACCCGCGAAGAGCGGTTTACCGTCTTTCCAAATCGACTGGTGGGTGTGCATACCGGAACCGTTGTCCTCGAAAAGAGGCTTCGGCATAAAGGTCGCGGTCTTGCCGTGCTTGGCGGCCGTGTTCTTGACGCAGTACTTGTAGGCCATGACCTTGTCTGCGGTCTCGACTAGAGGACCAAACCTGAAGTTGATCTCGCCCTGACCGGCCGTCGCGACTTCGTGGTGATGGCGCTCGATTTCGATACCGAAGTTCGCCATGTGCTCGCACATCTCAGAGCGGATCTCTGTCTGTGTGTCGAGCGGAGGCGTGGGGAAGTATCCGTGCTTGTGTCGGATCTTGAATCCTAGGTTCGGGCCTTCTCCCGAAAGGTCAGTGGCGTTTCCGGAGTTCCAGATCGCCTCTTCAGAATCGACCTCGTAGTGGGCGGTGTTCGCCGTGAGGTTGTAGGAAACGCTGTCGAAGATGAAGAACTCGGCTTCGGGGCCCCAGTATGAGACATCGCCGATCCCGGTATCCTTCAAATGCTGCTCGGCATGCTTGGCGACGTATCGAGGGCTTCGGTGGTAGTCCTCTTTCGTGATCGGGTCTTGCACATCGGCGATCACAGTTATGGTGTTCGGGATGAACGGGTCCACGGCGACGGTGTTGATGTCCGGCACCAGGAGCATGTCAGATTCGTCGATCGACTGGAATGCTCGGATGCTGGAACCGTCGAAACCGACGCCGCCAGTGAACATCGAGGCGTTCACCTCGCGCTTAGGCAATGTCATGTGTTGCCACGTCCCCGGGACGTCAACGAACTTGATGTCGATCCATTCGGAGCCGGTATCGGCCATCAACTTCAGCACATCATCGGCAGTTTGCATCGGTTGTTTCTCCAGTTTTCGCGGTTAATTCGGCGCTACATTACACGCCTCACATATCCACGATAAATAATTTTTGTTTCGCGATTGTTTCACTTCGCTTCGGCAATGGTTGCAAAGACACTTCCGACGCATCGAATATCATTTGCCAAGAATGCCCGCCGGGCCTCGATCTCGTCCGCAAATACAACCTAAAACCCGCGTTGAATCCTCTCCACATGCAAGCCATCAAAATGGGCGCCGCCGCTGTCGATGATTGGCGGACGGAGAACCCCGCTGACAGGCTTGACCTATCGGGAGCGGACCTGACGGGGATGAACTTCAGCGGATGGAACCTCTCGCGTGTCATTCTCGACAATGCGGACCTCACAGGAGCCTGTCTGAAAGGCGCCGATCTGTCCGAAGGATGGGCGAGACGAACCAAGTTTGTAAACGCAGATCTGAGCGATGCAGCACTTTTTCGCACCAGCCTAGCCGGCGCGGACCTGCGCGACGCCAACCTGAGCAACACAAACATGTACCGTTGCATACTGAGAGACGCAATACTGAACGATGGCACCAACTTCAACGGGGCATGGACAGCCAAAGTCATCTGGCCCGACACTAACCAATAGATAATGCCGATCCCAAGGAGGACATAAATATGCAGATGGTCGATTTCGGAAAAACAGGGCACAAAGTCTCACGCCTTGGAGCGGGGCTCGCAGAAATCGGATCGGAACTGGACTTCGATGACGTCGCGCAAGCCGGAAACGTTCTCAACAACGCCCTCGACATGGGTATCAACTTCCTTGACACCGCAGCATGTTACGGAATATCCGAGGAGCTCATCGGTCGAACGGTAGCGAACCGCCGAGATGAATACACTCTCGTCACCAAAGCCGGCCACGCTCGTGGCGATGGCTTAGAAGGTAGCGATTGGACTTACGAAACCGTCCGAGACTCTATCGACCGAAGTCTCCGACGCCTTAACACCGACTACGTCGATCTAGTCCAACTCCACTCTTGCGGCATCCCGGATCTAGAAAAAGGCGACATAATCCGAGGATTGGAAGACGCCCGCGACGCCGGCAAGACTCGCATGATCGGATACTCCGGCGACAACGAAGCCGCTCACTGGGCTGTCGACTCTGGCATCTTCGACACCCTCCAGACCAGCTTCAATCTAGTCGAACAACGCGCCTACACCACGGGTTTGCTGGAAAAATGCGCAAATTCGGGCACTGGCGTAATCGTCAAGCGACCAATCGGCGGTGCCACATGGGGCATGGCCAAATCCGGCATGGACAGCTCGCGACGAAGCTACGACAACACCTACTTGGAACGATGCGTCCGAGTTCAAGCCCAAGGCGAAGTGCCCGGCGAGCCGGATGACCCGATCGTAGCGGCAATGGGTTTCACACTCGCGCACCCGGAGATTCACGTCGCAATCATCGGCACCAAGAATCCGCGCCACATGGTCTCCAACATCGAGACTCTCGATGATGCGCTATGCATTGACGGCACCTTCGTAGATGCCATGCATGATCGCTTCGCCGAACTCGACGACGACTGGCGGCAACTCACGTGAAGATCGACCGCATCGAGATTCACCCCCTCGTCGGCAAACTCGACCAACCATTCGGCTGGTCGCAACGTTGGACGAGTGAACGTGCGACGCAAGTCGTCCGCATATTCGCCGACAACGGCGTATACGGATGGGGCGAGACCGGCTGCAGCCCCAACGCGCTCGCCGATGCTGCCCGAAATCTAATCGGTGAAAACCCCGAACGAATCGGTGCCATCTGGCAGTCGATCGTGAACCCTAACTACCAGAGCGGCGGATACGCTGGCCCCGCATCAAACATCGCTAGCGCCGTGGACATGGCCCTCCATGACCTGGTCGGTCGTGCCAGAGGGAAACCTGTCTACGAACTCCTCGGCGGCAAGGTGCGAGATCGGATCTGCGCCTACGCCACCGGCCTCTACTACGTCCCCTCCGATCTCGAAGACAAAACGTGGTCCGACTTCCGAGAAGAGGCTCAAGGCTACGTCGACGATGGTTTCTCCGGCATGAAGATGAAGATTGGCGGCTTGACCCTCAGGGAAGACATCGATCGCATCTACGCCCTCCGCGAGCAAGTCGGCGACGAAGTTCGGATCATGGTCGACGCCAACGAAGCCTACGACCCGATGACCGCTATCCAAGCCTCCTATCAGATGGCCGACGCTGGCGTGACCTGGTTCGAGGAACCATGCTCATCACGGGCCGACGAGGACAACCTCCTCGTAACAAGTCGTTCGCCAGTGCCGACATCCGGCGGTGAATCAGCGAGCACTCGGCGCGAAGTGGCCCGTATCCTCAAAGACCGTGTCTTCGACATCATCCAACCGGAGATCGTGAACGTCGGAGGAATCTCCGAACTCAAACTCTCGGCATCCATGGCCGAAGCCTGCAACGTCCGCTTCGTCCCGCATTTCTGGAACACCGCGATCAGCTTTTCGGCCATCCTTCACACCCTCGCCACCGTAGCCCAATCTCCCCCGGCACATCCCAAAGAACCGTACGTCAACGAGCCGGTGACCGAGTTCGACCAGACGCCACACCCGATCCGCGAAAACCTAACCGATCCGATCTTCAAACAGACCGACAGCCACGTCGCGGTCCCCGATAAACCAGGGCTCGGAGTCGAAGTCGATGAGGACGCGCTCGCCCACTTCCGTCAAGGCGACGCCATCATCGTCCGATAGGGCAATCGTTTGACATGAAAATCGAACGCATCGAACTCCACAACCTCGTAGGGAAGATCGACGAACCCTACAAGTCGTCGATGGGATGGAAAACGACCCGCAACACCCTCGCGGTCAAAGTCATCGCTGACGACGGCACCTATGGATGGGGCGAAACTGGTGCAGGACCCAAAGACTTCGCCGACGTCGCCCAAGGCGTCATCGGAATGGATCCGGAAAACTTCGGTAGCATCTGGCAGTCGATTGTCAACACCCGCTACCAAGGCGGAGGCTACAGCGGGATTGCATCTAAGGTCGCGAGCGCCATCGACATCGCACTCCATGACTTGGTCGGCAAATCGCGCGGTCTTCCCGTCTACGAACTCCTAGGCGGCAAGGTCCGAGACAGAATCTTCACCTACGCCACCGGTCTCTTCTACACCGAAAGAGACGTGACTGATCCGACGTGGCCCGACCTACGTGAAGAGGCGCAATCTCACGCGGAGGCCGGATTCAAGGCGATGAAGATGAAGGTCGGCGGATTGTCCGTCGACGAAGATGTCAACCGCGTCCACACGCTGCGAAGAACCGTCGGCGACGACATCCGAATAATGGTTGATGCCAACGAGGCCTACGACACAGGCACAGCCCTCGTGATGGCGCGCCGGATCGCCGACGCGAACGTTGGATGGTTCGAAGAACCAACATCCTCACGCGCTCTCGACGACAACCTGCTAATCACCACGCAATCCCCCGTGCCGATCGCAGGAGGAGAATCTGCGAGCACACGCCGAGATGTCGCACGTCTTCTCCGCCACCGCATCTTCGACATGATCCAACCCGAGATCGTCAACGTCGGCGGCATCTCAGAACTCAAGCTCTGCGCCCAGATGGCCGAAGCCTTCAACATCCAGTTCGTCCCACACTTCTTCAACACACACATCAGCCTCGCCGCCATCCTCCACGTCCTGGCCACCGTCTCACAGGCACCACCGGCGCATCCGAGGGAGCCTTTCACCAACGAGCCGGTGACGGAGTTTGATCAGACCGTACATCCAGTGAGAAGCGCTTTGACCGATCCTTTCTTCACTCAGACCGATGGATGGATTGACGTTCCAGAATCTCCCGGACTTGGGATCGAGGTGAACAAGGACGCGCTTGAGCATTTCCGGGTTGGGGATACTGTGATCGTCACCTGATGATCGAATCCTCAGCGTTTGGACCAAAGCACCGAGACGCCATTCTCCCAACCTACCCAATCAGTGCCTTCGAATGGATCGCGATGGCGAAAGCGCCCTCCCTCGTCGAGAAAGACCATATACGCTGCTTTGGTCCGTTTCTTATTGACGTAATTAATGATTCGCTGCGAATCCTTCTCAACACTTCCATCACCCGTCCAAAACACGACCGAAGGGTCCAGCTTGGTCGGCCAAATGTCGCCTCCGCGATCCGCTCTTCGATTGTGTGACGGTTCGTACTTGAATTCAACAGCCACTTCAACAGCGTCAGAGCCGCCTTTCAAGATCGCTAGATCAGTACGGATTCGCGGCAAGATCGTGTGATCGTTGAACACCCGGTACGATGCGTTAGTTCTGCGAATCTCATCTGCAATGCGCTGTTGTACCGTCCAAACCACATCTCGTTCGGTGAAGAAGCGAAACTGTCTGTAGTGTTGGCGGAGCCATTGCATTGCGTCTTCGAATAGATCGGAAGCTTCCATGTATAACGTCTCCTACGGCGGTTCAATCGTGTTTCCGTGTCGTGGACGCAACGCCACCACAACAACCTTATTGCTCTGGTGGCAACATTTAATCCCAGATAAAACCCGTCCGCCCTCACCCTTTAGCATTGAATCCATGACTGTTGCTATCAACGCGCCTTCGCGCACCAAACCCACGATTCTCGACCTTGGGCGTTCCGAGTTGGAACGCGAAGTTGTCGACTCGTTCGGCCAATCTCGATATCGTGCAAAGCAGATCTGGCAGGCGCTTCATCGCGAGTGCATCGACGATTTCGATGCAATCACGACGCTTCCGAAGGCCCTGAGGAACGAACTTTCTGAGCGTTACGTGGTCGATCCGCTGGAAAAGGTGCTGCATCTGACTTCGCGGGATGACTCTACCGATAAAGCGTTGTTCCGGTTGCCGGATGGGGAGTTGATCGAGACGGTTTTGATGCGGTACAAGTCGGATAGTCATCGCAAGGCTAGAAAGACGGTTTGCGTGTCGACGCAGGCCGGTTGTGCCTTGGGTTGCACGTTCTGCGCGACGGGACAGCAGGGATTTCGCCGACAGCTCAGCGTCGGCGAGATCGTAGCCCAGATCATCTTCATGCAGCGGATCGCGTTGGCTGAGGATCGCGCCGAAGTTGAGGATGGGCGGCGTGACCTCGGGAGTGTGCAAGGCGTGACGAACGTCGTTTTCATGGGTATGGGTGAGCCATTGGCGAACTACGACAACACGATCGCGGCGATTCGGTCGATCAACGATGCGAATGGCTTGGCCGTCGGCGCTCGACACATCACCCTTTCGACAGTCGGACTTGCCCCTCAAATCATTCAACTCGCAGGCGAGAACATCCAAATCAACCTGGCAGTCTCACTCCATGCCCCCGATGACGAGACTCGTTCCGAGACGATGCCGATAAATCGTCGATATCCCTTATCGGTCCTCTTGGATGCTTGCCGTAGATACGTCGAGTCGACGGATCGACGGATCTTCTTCGAGTACGTGTTGCTCAAAGGTCAGAACGACACGAGCAGCCATGCCCGCAAACTTGGCAGCCTCCTTTCCGGGATGCTCTGCCATGTCAACCTCATTCCTGTCAACCCCACATCAGACGGTCCTTACGAGCGCACTAGCCGGGACGATGCAGAGCTTTTTCAGGTCGAGTTGCGACGGTTCGGTGTGCCTTCAACGGTGCGGATTGAGAAGGGCATAGATATAGATGCGGGTTGCGGTCAGTTGCGGGCCCGGGTTATGTGAATGGCGGCTTTTGACGGAACCGCGTATTCAGGGAACGAAGAGACAAAGGTGTGCGACGGCTACCCCAGCATCGCGATTGTGACGCCGTTGCCGCCGGCGTTTCGTGGGGCAGGGTGAAATGTTTCGACGTGCGGTTCGCGTGAGAGCATGTCGCGGACGGCTTGTCGGAGCGCGCCGGTGCCTTCGCCGTGTATGATGCGCACACTTGTGAGACCTTGCATGAAGGCTCGATCGATGAATTGCGGGATCATCGATTCGACCATGTGGACTCGGGATCCGCGCACATCCAGATCGCCGGCGGCATCTGACACGAGGCTCATCCTTGGAGCACCCGAAGCGCGGATTGGAGCTTGGTTGATAGCTGGAGCAACATCGGCAGATCTGACCAGTGTCATCATGTGGGGGCGCGCCTGAAACCGCATCGTCCCGGCCAATATGACCGCACGATTGTCTCGGTCCATCTCGATGATCTCTCCGGTCAGTCCCAGACTTTCCACGCGCACCGTGTCGCCAACAGAGAACTGAGGCGTCTCATCGGGCCGAGGTTCAGTGCTTCTACGGTTCGCTTTCGCATCGTCGGACTGTTCATCATCCATCCAGTCCGCGCTGTTGACCTCCCTGACGATCTCAGCGGCCGACTCTCTGGCCTCTTGCCAAGTCTGGTTCCGCTCAGCCTCTCTCATAAGTCGGCGCATCTGACGTCGCACTCGTTGAGCTTCTTGCTTCAGTTGATCCCGGGTCTGTTCAATTGACTTGTCCCGCTCCTGCTCGGACTGAATCAAATTCGCCTCGGCCTCTACGCGCAGCTTTTCCGCTTCTGCACGGTCTCGGGTCACCTGCTCCTGTATCTCTCGGACGTTGTCGCGTTCACGTTGCAACGATTTCAGAAGCGATTCGGTCTGACTCCGCAACGGGTCCAGCATCGTCTCCGCATGGTCGAGTATCGGCTGCTCAAGACCGAGGCGTTGAGCAACCTGCATGGCGTAGCTCTGGCCGGGTAAGTCCATGATTAAGCGATAGTTAGGCAACATCGTTTCGGGGTCGAGTTCGACCGAGGCATTGACCAAGTTGTCGTGCGTCGCGGCGTATTCCGAGACTTGCCGATGGTGGGTTGTGATGCATGTCCAGGCACCCGTCTTTACCAGTCGATCCAGAATGGCGCGAGCGAGCGCCGATCCCTCCTCAGGATCGGTGCCTGTTCCCAACTCATCGAGCAACACTAAGGAATGATTGGATGCCCGGGCGATGATCTTGATGACCCTCTCCATGTGGGATGAGAATGTGGACATTGACCTGTCGATGCTTTGAGCATCGCCTATATCCGCGTAGACACCATCGAACACTGGCAGTTCGGACGATTCACGGGCGGATATCTGAATCCCCGACTGATGCATCAATGCCATCAATCCGAGCGTTTTGAGAGCGACTGTCTTGCCCCCGGTGTTGGGTCCGGTGACTACAAGGCCGCGCCGAGTCTCGTCGAGATGCATCGATATCGGCACCGCTTCGTCTCCGAGGAGGGGGTGACGAGCCTCGACGAGCGATAGTTCGGTTCGGCTGTTTGAATCGGTATCAAAGCTGGATTTAGGTCGAATCCCACCTATTTTTAACGACAAACGGCCTCTAGCGACTACAGCGTCCAGATTCGCCGCTGCCTGCATCGACGCCATTGCATCTTCGCCGCGCGCTGCGATCGCTCGCGAGAATTTGCGCAGGATTCTCTCCTCTTCCTTCTCCGCCTCCAGCGCCATCTGACGCCATTCGTTCGTGGCGCCGACCACTTGGAAAGGCTCGATGAACGCGGTCTGTCCGCTGGACGAAATGTCGTGGATAATGCCGGGCAGGGTGCTACGTTCCGAGGACTTCACCTCTAGGACTAGGCGATCGTTTCTGGAGGCGATGACGTTGGATTGAAGCGCGGATCGGAAAGCGTCGCGGGATACGATTCGCTCCATAGTTCGCATAGCGCGTTGGTATGCGGTACGTGCGCGTTCACGAAGCTGTCCCAACCTCGGCGTTGCGCTGTCGAGCACGTCACCAGAGTCGGACAGCGCGGCGACGATCTCGGATCGCACCGATCTCAAATCTTGGATGTGTGAAGCGATCTCGGCGAGACGCGGCACGTCTTCCTCAATTGCCATCACAGTGTTTCGCGCGACCCACATCGACTGGAAGATTCCGCATAGGATCAGTAACTCAGAGCCGTTCAGAACTCCCCCGAGCATCGCGCGTTTCAGCGGGTCTCTAGGATCCCTCATTCCTGCCAATCCGATGTCGCCTTTGCTATCGAGAAGATGCACGGCTTCAGCGGTCTCATCCTGTAGCCGTGCGACATCTTCGGGATGACGCACCGGTTTCGACTCGCGAACAATCTCTCGCGACATATAGAACCGTGCCTCCGCGGCCAACATTTCACGCACGCGGTCAAACTCCAACAGCCTCTCGGCTTCGAGGAGCATGGATTCGGGAGTGGAACCAGAAAGAGATTCCAATTGCTCAGGTTCAGTTTTCGTAGCGGATAATGTCATGCAACCCCAATTCTAGACCTGACGTATTTTCAGACGAGGTCAACAGTTAGGCAGTCATGTTTTGGATTTAACGGATGAACATCATTCAACGATGTGGGACGAGAGCCTAGATCGGATCAGAGAAGCTGGAGACTGGCTAATGTCGTTCTCGGGCCTGAAGTACAAAGGACGCTTCGTCTCGGCATCCGAATTTGAACGCGTCCACGTGATGGAGTTCGGCGACGGGTCGCCAGTGATTTTGATGCACGGTGCCGGCATGGGCGGACCTGTATGGCACCGACAAATCGCAGCACTCGCACACGCCCATCGAGTCATCGTCCCCGACATCCCGATGTTCGGTATGTCGGACATGCCCCGACACATAGTTGCGCCGCGCAAACAGATCGCCGACGTGATCCTAGGCGTGATGGATCAGTTCGACATCGAGACTGCGGACATCGCCGGCCATTCCTTGGGGGCGATCGGGAGTCTAGGTGCCATCATCAATGCGCCTGACCGTTTCAACCGCGCTATCTTAATGTCGTCGCCTGGGTTCGGACGTGGATTGAACCTTTTATTGAGACTCTTGTCGATACCTGGTCCAAAACGATTCATCCGCTACAACTCGCGACGCGGACGCTATTTCTTTTTTGACCATTGGGAAGCGCAGAAATCAGGACCATCCGACGAGCGCGAAGCGTGGAAAGAGATGGTATTCCGGATCGGGAGCCGAAACCACGCGACCGACGCCTTCTTTGAAGGGCTCCGCAGCTTCACCGGGGTTTTGGGCCAGCACGATGTTCTCAGCGACGAAACGCTCAGCGCGGTGAAGACCCCTACGCTGTTGATCTGGGGCGATTCAGACAAGATAGTCCCCACCCGTCACAGCGGCAGGGCATCTCGATCCATACCTAACTCACGCCTCGAGATCATCAAAAACTGCGGCCATGTCGTGCACTTGGAAGCACCTGAGCGCGTGACAGAACTGATGGTCGACTGGCTCAGCACTAACTGAACCGATCCCCAACACTTAGACCGACCTCGTTCGCGAGCGACTTACGACCACGCCCGATCCGAGCGCGCCTCACCTGCACAGCGCCCGCGTCGCAGGCCACAACCATCCCTTCATCACTCAACCCTATGATTGTCCCAGGTGCCGTACTTTCGTCTTCACTAGACGCAATCGTGCTTCCGAAAAACGCCACCTTCTCGCTGTTCAACATAGACCACGCACCCGGCTGCGGGTCGCATCCTCGGATCAAGTTATGGACCGTGTTCGCGTCTTTCGACCAATCGACATGTGCATCATCCGCGCCACACCACCCCTCATACGTCGCCGCCGACTCATCCTGCACTATCTTCGGCGCATCCCCCGCGGCGACCAAATCTATAGACTCCAAAATCGCATTAACGCCCATCGGAAACAAGTGATTGAAATATAGCGATCCCACGGTGTCTTCCGAACTGATTTCAACCCGTTTCTGAAGCAGTATCGGCCCGGTATCCAGCCCCTCATCCGGCCAGAAAATCGACAACCCGGTCTCCGTATCCCCATTGATAATCGCCCAATTTATCGAACTCGGTCCACGGTGCAGAGGAAGCAATGACGGATGATACTGGATCGTCCCGTGCGAAGGCGCTTCGATAATCTCGTTCGGAACGATGTCTGTCACATACGCCATAACGCACAGATCGGGATCCAGTGACCTGAACACATCGATACACTCTGGATCTCTCATACGCTTGAACTGCCAAACAGGCAATCCCATTCCCTCTGCGGCAACTGCCAAAGGCTCGCGGCTCCGACTACGATCTGGTGCAGCGAATACGCCTGCGATCTCGTGCTCCTCACGAGTCGCAAGTGCCTCAAGTACTGCTTTGCCGAAAGCTGATTGGCCGATGAGTGCGATCTTCATAGGGCGAGACTTATCCTTGAATCTGCGTGGATGAAAGTGTAAATCTCGCTGTTACTAGATGACCGACGAACCGAAAACGCCTGAACCGACGACATCTGCTGAGTTCTTTGCCCGCGGCCTGAAATCCGCCCAACTCGGTCAACCCGACGCTGCAGCACGCGACTTCGAGGAGGCGGCATGGCTCGATCCAGACAACCCAACGATCCAATTCAACCTAGGTACGGCCTATCTCAGCATGGGCTTCTTCGAGCAGGCCGTTGTCAACCTCGACCGCGCAATCGAGATGCAACCCGACAATTCCGACGCCCTAGGCAACCGCGCTGTGGCTAGAACCGCGCTGAGCCAAGACGAACTGGCTGAACAGGACATCAAATCGGCCATCGAACTCGGCGCTCCCCCAGATGGAATCCACGCCGTAGTTGAGTACGTCAAACAGCGACGGCAACCTGTGGAATAGAGCCAATCCCCAAGCACGAGAGGCGAAACGATGTCCAAGATGCTGGCGGTTTATCCGTAAAGTCCAGACATTGGAGCCAACGAAGCGCGGTCGTTAGATGAAACGCAACTTAACCTAAGCCGTCTTCCGCCACCTGACCAACATGTGATGCCCGCCTCTTCGTCGCAACGCGTCGTTAATCACCTGCACCAACTGCCTATCCGTGATCACATTCGACTTCTGCAACAACCTCGCCTCTTCCTCTTTCGAGTGCAAAAACGTCTGCGCCAGCTCCGTAACATCCCGCTTCAATTCAACCTCCAACCCGTGACTAGATGCAATCTCCTCCGGCGTCTCTGCCCCCAACCTGAACAACGCGCTCAGCAAGAACCTCCCACCCGGCTTCAATACCCTCACGACCTCGTCGATATCAAACACGTCGGTCGACACCACCAAATCCACTGAGTTCTCTTCCAAACCCGTATCCTCAACTGGCGCCACTAAGAAGTTGCAACGATCTTCCACTCCCTCGATCCGCGCCAGATCATTCGCGGTGGCAATCGCCTGCTCATCAATGTCGTTCCCGTAAACCGTGCATCCATAAAGCGACGCAAGCCATCGAGCATTCCCGCCAACAGCACAAGCCATATCCAACACCACCGTCTCCTCACTCGGCTCGACATCGAGAAGCCCAACCTTCAAAATCGTCTGGTTCGCCCCAAGATGCATGAACTCCCCGAACAGCAAGCTGTCCGCAGTCGCATTTTCGTCATACCAGCGTTGAAGTCGTTGCGTCTTGTTCATCATCACCTGATTCTCTATCCGTTCCTTTAATCCTCAATCTCCATTGTCTGACAGCAAACGGAGCAACTGGTCAAGATGCTTTATCCGTGGATGGCCCACAAAGTCTGTGTGGTTATCGTTCCGGTCCAATAGCACCGGCTGAATCCCAGCACCGACAGCCCCTTTGACATCCGAATCGATCTGATCACCCACCATCACCGCTGCATCCGCCGGTGTCTCATCAGCCCTACGCAACGCTTCATCGAATATCCGACGGTCCGGCTTCTCCACCCCCACCTCGCTACTCGTCACCGCAAAATCAATGCTCCCCGACAAACCCAACTGATCGGCCAACTCATCACCGCCACTTGGAACATTCGAAACGACCCCGACGATAAACCCCCTCTCCCTCAGAGCATTCAGATTTTCCAGAACATCGTCAAACAACACCATCTCATACTCCTGCTTCGCCACTTCCCTCCAGATCTGGTCCGCCAAGTCGATATCCACCTCAACCCCACAACCCTCGAGGATCATCTGCTCAAACCGAGCAAAAAACCGAGATCGCTCTTCGTTGGTCATTAGTCGTATCGGCGACTCCGAATTCTGCCGCGTCATGTAAGCCTCCGCCACGACATATCCAGCGTCAATCCCCTCCTTCGTCACCTCAATCCCAAACTGCGTAGCAGCATTCGCATGCAACACGTACCGGTCCGGATACCACGTCGCCAACGTGCCGTAAACATCGAACAAAACCGTCTTGATATTCCGCATCACAGTCTCTGCTCCTCAGCCTCATCCACCAACATCTCCTTCGCAAACACAACCGCCGACACACGCCTTGCCCCCGCTCGCTTCAACGTGGCCGCACAATTCATCAACGTGCTTCCAGTGGTGCATACATCGTCAACAAGCAATACGTGCGCATCGCCAAAACCGTATCGGGCTTCAAACGCGTTCCTCAACGACATCGCACGCTCCTGCCTCGACAACTCCACCTGAGACTCGGTAGCACGCACCTTGATCAGCCCATCCTCAACATATCGAAGCCCCAATCCATCGACCACCTCCCGCGCCAACAGAGCCGCCTGATTATAGCCCCGTTCCCTCAATCGATCATCATGCACCGGTACCGACACGACACAATCAATCTTCGCTCGCCGAAAGAACACATTCCTCGACATCTCTCCAGCCATCAAAGGCGCAATCGCCGTAATCCCCCGATACTTCAAAGCGTGCACAGCACTCCGCACAGCGCCGCCATACCGACGCCGTGAAACCAACCGATCAAGCGGCGGTGGCAATGCGACACAATCACCGCACAACCTCAAAAACTCCCGCGTCCGCTCTCCGCACTTCACACAAGCATTTCTAGGCAACGCCGGAGCATCGTCCAGACACTCAGCGCACAGCAACGCGCCCTCAGTTTCGCAATGCACGCAAACAACCGGCAAGACGAAATCGACCGCCACCTTCAAGGCATTCGAAACTGTCTCTATCATCTGCGCTGACATCCTAATGTGAATCGTACCGCGTCAACCCCGATACTCGTAAATCTTGACAGGACCCTGCTCAAATACCGGATGCAGATTCAATTCCGGCATCTCGTCGAACTTAGCTATCCCGCTGGTCGGATACGCCCCACGCTCAAGCTCCCCTACATACACGTATTTCACATTGAACTCATCCAAGAACCCCCGCGCCTCCTCAACATCACGCGTCGTGTAGAACTCGTTCACCGCCGCGCGCCGACGCTGAACCTCCCAACGATAGTCGTGCCGCTGCTGCGTCTGATGCCAGTCCCAACCCAAAACCGTCGGTAACCCCGTGTATATCGAAATCCGATTCGCCCACGTATACAAATCCCATTGCGCCTCGACGACCACTGGAGACCCGTCAACATTCTCCCTCAACCACTCGATTCCCGGACGATCAGTCGCGAAATCCAGCTCGATGCCCTTCCTCACGTAAACAGCCGCATCCATGTAAGCCTCACCATCGATACCGGGCCCGATAGCACTGAAACGGTCATCCAACCGAACATCAGTCGCCATCACCGGATAGATGAATACACCGACCCCCAGCAGAGCGAAAATCCCCACCCAAGCCACTTTAACCGCAGTCCACTGCTTCGTCACGAACGCCCCCAAATCCCAGATCCGCCAGATCGCATACGTCGACGCGATCGCCAACAACCACCAGGCCTGAATGTAGAACTTGAAGATCGTGTTCTGACGCCCAATATCGTTCGTCACCGTCACAACATCCACCCCCGCAATCATCAACAAGGACATGATTACCAACGCCACCGTGATGATGATGTATCGCTGCCCCGGATGCCGTCTCAAATACGCCATCAAACCCGTAAAACCGAGGATCACCGACGCAGTCAACGTGGCCACCACCGTGATGTAGTGCGGATACGAAACAACCACTGCCAACCACACCAACACGAACGCCCCCACAATCAACGACGATGCCCACTTCGGATACCCATAATCATCCCGCAACTTCCCGATGATTTCCCCATACCTGAACGTCCCGCGCTCCCACTCGATCACCAGCCAAGATCCGACCGCGAACACAAACAAGCCGTGTATCAACAAGAAACGCCACAAAGCAGTCTGATACTGACTCGGCTCAATTCCATTGTTGAACAACTCAAAGTTCGAATGGAAAGGCAGATACACCAAATACCCAACGACCCCGACGACAGCCACCTTCACCAACGCCTGCCCAATACCGACCAGTTTCCCCTTGTGCCCGTACAGAAACTCGCCGGCGAATATGAACCCAGCCGCCAACATCAACTGCGTCGGATAGTCCCAAGAGTTGATCAACCGCAACGAACCAACCGCAACTCCCAAAACCACCAACGACAACAAAGTCTCAAACTTCGACAACCTCTCCATCCCGGCCCGCAGAAACGCCACAACCGCCAGTCCCAAGGCCAACACCGCAAACGGTATCGCAATCATGTGTGCATGTAAATCCGCATACAAGAACGTGAAGAACGGAAACTCTGTTATCTCATTCCCACCAGTCCCATGCTCAAACACCCGGGTGCTACGCCAATAGTCGAAACGCGGAAAATCCCCACCTTGGACGTATGACTCGTACAGCCCGGCAATAACCTGCGCCAGCCCATCAATATTCGCCGCAACAACCGCCAGCAACGCCGCCAGCAACCCGAACAAGATCGGCACCTTCCCCAGCCGAATCGCCCCACGCGCCCGCATCGACATCGCAATCAAGTTATATCCGACCGTGTAAATCGCAGTAGCAGACAGCGCAAAGATCAACGGCACCGCCAAGTTATACGCCACCGTCGGCACTATCCCCGTAACCCGTATCAACGAAGCAACTATGAACTGACCATAGTAGTAGTAGTTCAGATAACCCCCGGCGAACCAAGGATCATACGGCGGCATGATCGTAGACCGAGTGATCGCATTCAAATACGCGAAGTCCATAGGCTTCTCTCCACCACGCCACGCATGCCACAAGTCAGGATTCGCCAACCTGATCGCCAAAAACGCCAGAAACGCCACTAAAAAGATCGCCTCAGCAACCGCAATCGTCCTCAAATGAGCCTTCACAAAGTACCAAATCTCATCCCCGATACGCCACAGCACGATCAACGAAATCAACGCCAAAACCAGAATCGACAACCCCACGCTCAAAGCGCTGAAACCTAAAATCCCTAGACTCGCCAACAACCAAGCAATCGTCGCCACAATCAACAATCCCAAAGGCTTGCTGAACAAATAACCCCGGTCCGTCAACGGCCTGAAAACCAGATACGTCAAAGGCCAAGCCGCCAAAGCGATCACCTGAACCGCCAACAGCCACACCAGCCACGCATACTCGTTCGGCAGATCCCGCAGGAAATAGACACTATCCCAACTCCCGCCAGACTGCTGCGTGCTCAACTGCGTATCGTCGTAGACCAGACCCACGCCGCCTGTCAATACTCGCTGGAAATCATCTGGCCGACCATCCCGATAGATCCGACTGAGAAGATTGATCTGGCCCAAACCCTCAACATTCTTGAACACGATCGCATGAGGATGCTCATAAACGGTGAAACTCTCATCAGCCCATCCGAACCAGTCCCAGTTGTAAACACTCCCACGAGGCTGGGCATAACCCTCCGGCACCCCGAACGGCACCCGAGCGTACGGATCGTCCCAATAAACAACACCCAAAATCTCCGGCACCCTCACCGACGAATAAACAACCTCGTAACCCAACTCCCCATTGAACAGCATCTCATAGAACCGCGCCGAGATCGGATACCGCTCAGGCAAACGCGGTATCGTAGCCGCCAATCGGTTGCTATAAAGCACGAAGTAATCAGCCTCGGACATCAACCTCGACACCGTCGAAAACTTCGCATTCGTATCCGCCTCATACATCCCCAACTTCTGATGCATGTTGAACGTCGGAATGTTCGGTATACCCTCCTCCCAGTGCTCCTGAATCACCACCGTCCCAGCCTCCGCGTTCTGCCTCAAATAACTAGAAACCTCCTGCGCCGGGTGCGGACCCGTAAACACATTCAAATACGCAACCGTGTAATGAATCAACAGCAGAAACGCCACCGCCCCAACCACGTACACCGGCACTCGTGCCACCCGATGAATCCGCGGAAACACCCAGCTGTAAACCCACCAGATCGCACAACCCGTGAACACGATCAATAACGGCGTAGCCGGAAGCATGTACCGCAAGAACTTCACCGCAAACTGCCCGTTCACCAACAGATACAGCAGCAAAAACGACAACACCACCAACAGCGCCAAGTCACGCTTAACAACCGTCCGGGCCAGCGCCCAAATCAACCCCAACCAGACCGCAATCCCTAACGAGATACCTAGTCCCCAAGTGGACAGCTGACGAATCTGGTACAGGTACGCCGGCGTATCGATGTACTGCCGAGTAAACGGAAAATCGACCACCCTCCGCACCATCTCCGACTGCCGGAAGATGTTCCCGAAATACGTGTCCCAGTCGATGATCATGTACGGCTGCGTCACCAGCAACGCGATCACCGTAGCCGCACCTGTCAACACCCCGTAACGCAACACCAGCTTCACATCGTCAGGAGTAATCTCCCGCGCCTTCCCTGCAACTATGCTCGGTCCTACGAGCATCAGAACATGCGCCGTCGCCACCGCAATCGCAACCGGCCCCGCCGTCACCTTCGTCGCAATCGCAAACCCCAGCATCGCTCCCGCCAGCAACGCATCCCTCTGCTGACGCTCCTGCACCATCCGCACCGAGAAACAGATCGTCCCAACGATGAACATCGTCATCGGTGCATCCACCGCAGTGTAGTGCGCGTTCTGGATATGAATCACTGCCAACGCAGCCAGCAACGCCGCGATCAAGCCTGCACGACGATCCCTCGCCAACCGCGTCGCCAACATGAACACAAAAAGCACCGTCACCGTATCCGCCAACGCCGACATATTCCGACCGGGGAACCGCAAATCAAACAGATTCCAGTCCCCATCCGCAAACGGCGACGCTAAAGCCTTCCATCCCGCCAACGCGTACAACGGCAAACTGCCATAGTTGAACCAGTGCGGATTCAACCGCGACTCCACACTGAACAACCCCGGCTCCGTCAACTGCCCAAAATCCAATCGCTCCGCACGACCCAAGAAATCCCGTTCGTCAGGGTGATACAACCCGCCTTGATCCCAATCCGTGCCGACAACCCGAAGAACGAGTGCGAGAAACAGGATCAGACCAAGCAAAACATAGATCGCGTCGATCCGCCTCAGAATGACTTTCAGACCCCCGGCTCCGTCATCCACTGATCTAGAAGATGCCTTCCCATCCGCTCCGGTTTCCCTGACGCCACGACCACCTATACCTAATCGAATATTGATCTGAGGCTTCCACTCGGGAACCACGAACGCATCTTCTTCGACCGCATTTACGTCTTCAACGTCACGCTGCGAATCATCAGACGCAGACTCTTCTACTGCGTCGGTCTTTGGAGGGGCAGAATGTGCTTCCATAAAACGTAGAGATTCTAGTGAACGCCGCGCGCACATAATCCCTCGTCATCACACGGGCTATAACATAACTCTAGACGATTCAAACTCCACCAAGGATTGATCCGATGCCGTCAGATTCACGAAACGAGCGTGTCGCCTACTTCAACGGCGAGATCGTTCCCGAAAGCCAAGCCCTTGTGCCATTCCGCGACCGAGGATTCAAATACGGCGACGCCGTATTCGACATGACCCGAACATTCGGCCACCGCATATTCAAACTCGACGAACACCTCGACCGCTTCTACAACTCCCTCAACTACGTCCGCATCGATCCCGGCATCTCCAAACAAGAGATGCGAGACGCCACCATGCAGGTAGTCGAGCAGAACCTCAAGCTCATCGGCGATGACGATGACTACTGGGTAGGGCAGCGCGTATCCCGCGGCGTAGACCTCGTAGGCGGCGACATGTGGGCTACTGACGGCGGACCTACCGTCATCATCGAGTGCACACCGCTCCCACTCGAACCAAGAGCACGCCTCTACCGCGACGGCATCGACGTCTGGGTCCCCTCAACCCGACGCATCAGCCCGGAATCCCTAAGCCCCCGAGCCAAATCCCACAACTACTTGAACCTCATCATGGCCGACCTAGAGGCCAAGGAGTTCGACGAAGAGGCATGGGCAATCCTTCTCGACAGCCGAGGTTTCCTCACCGAAGGCATCGGATCCAACATCTTCGTAGTCAAAGACGGCGTCGCATACACCCCCAAAGCACAATTCGTCCTCGGCGGAATCTCACGTGAGACAGCCATCGAACTCGCAGACGAGATCGACTTAGACGTGGTCGAAACCGATCTCGACATGTTCGACGCCACAACCTCCGACGAAATGTTCCTGACCTCCACTTCCCTCTGCATCTGCCCCGTACGCACCGTCCAAGGCTCGACCGTAGGCGACGGAAACGTCCCCGGACCAGTCACAAAAGCCCTCATGGACGCCTACGTTGATCTGGTCGACTTCGACTGGGTCGGACAGTACCTGAAACGGTTGGAAGGCTGACTACGCACTCCTTCTCCTCGCCCTTGATGCCCAAGGGGAATACGACGGCATCCTCCCCCTTGAAGCCCAAGAGGGAACACAAGAGGGAATACAAGGAGGTTTTGGTCACCGCATCAATGCGTCGCACATCGCGCAACTCCTTCTTATCAATCACCTAATCGACGTTGCGCCCTGCCTCCTCACAATCCGAAGACCAGCAAAAGACCGCATCTCGGTCAAAGCCTGATAGCCCACGTGTAGACCGTCGCAAACCGCTCAATCTCCGCGCTGGCAGCCTCGCATTCACTCTCGCCTCCCTGTGGGCAGGCCTACCCATCGCCGTAAAGGCAGGTCTGGAATACGCGCCACCGCTCCGAATCGGTTTCTGGCGATTCATTTTGGGCATGATCGTCGTAATCATCTACGCCATCGTCACAAGGCAAAGCATCAAAGTCGAGCGATCGGAATACTTCCCTCTCTTCGTTCTCGGAATCCTCTTCTCCATACAGACCGCATTCATGAACATCGGCCAGTACTTCACAACCGCTGGCCACACCGGAGTCCTAATCACCACCTTCCCGCTTTGGGCAAGCGTCTTCGCCCACTTCTTTGTTCCTAACGACAACCTCTCCAAACGGCGCGTACTCGGTGCCATGATCGCCTATATGGGAGCCGCCGCCGTCTTCGTCCGCAGCATCTTCGCCGGAACCGAAGGCATCGACGCCATAAACCCGTGGTTGGGCGACCTTCTCATAATGTGCTCCGCCGTCCTCCTCGGACTCCGACAGGTATACCTCTCCCAACTCGGCCAGAACATATCGCTATTCAAGATGCTCATGGCACAAGGCATCTTCGGATCAGTCACATTCCTCGCCGGATCACTCATCTTCGAACCCGAACCCACACGCCTGACATTCATCCTCCTCACATCCCTCTTCTACCAAGGCATAATCATCGCCGGATTCGCCTTCCTAGCCCAGACATGGCTCCTAAGCAACTACCTCCCCAGCCGAGTAACCCTCATCTCCCTATCATCACCCGTCACAACCGCCATCCTAGCCTGGCTAATCCTAGGCGAAACCATAGGCCCCGAACTATGGGCCGGAGCAGTACTAGTAATCATCGGCTCCTACATCGCCCAAAGACAGTAGCTCCCTCCCCTTAGGGACGAAGTGAGTAGGGGATGGGGCACCAGGTTCCCCTCTCCCCACCGGGGGAGAGGGCTAGGGTGAGGGGGATCGGCATGGACAAAAGGGTGGGGTACGGCAAACAACCACCAACCCCAATTCAAACCAACACGCCTGCACCAATCTTCATATCGCCATTTACCTCGAGATACCCGTAAACACGATCAACCCAAGATATCCTGTCTATCCTGCCCATCCATGCAATTTCAACAGCAACGAAACCACCATGCACAACATCCCCTCAAACTTCACCCTAGGCTCCTCAGCCTCAGTAACCCGCACCATCACCGACGAAACCGTCCGTGAATTCGCAACCCTAAGCGGCGACACGCAACCCCTCCATCTCGACGACACCTACGCCGCCCAAACCAGATTCGAAAAACGCATCGCCCACGGTGCTCTCCTCGTCGGCATGGTCTCCGCCGTCCTCGGAGTCAAAATGGCCGGACAAGAAGCCACCATCATCTTCCTCGGCCTAAACACAAACTTCACAAACCCCGTCTACATTGACGACAAAATCACCGCAACCTGCACCGTAACCTCTGTCCGAGAAGACAAACCCATCGTCAAACTAGCAGTATCCTGCACCAACCAAACCAACACAGAAGTAATGAACGGCGAAGCCGCCGTATACATCGACCCATACCCACTCGCAGACTAAGAACTCTCTAAGACACAACAATCATCAAACGTCCGCAGTCTCGTAAACTCACCGGCAGTTCATCAACTAAACCGCAAAGGGACAGAATCCCGTAGAGGCCGCTCACGAACTACCCACGGAGAGACTGCGAACGCACTAACCCAAAAACCACCACGTCACCGACTATGAACGCCCCCTCTCCCGCTCGGCGGGAGAGGGCCAGGGTGAGGGCGACCGGGGTGGAAGGGAAGGGCCAGACGGACTCCCCCAGCGCAATCCCCCCCCCAACAACTAGAACCAAATCCCAACAATCCCACAAAACCCCCAACAAACCCCGTTCACACTTGACAACACGCCCAACACATGTTTCAATGAACAACAAGCGTT
>CAZMBB010000028.1:0-31054 GCA_964564575.1 uncultured Dehalococcoidales bacterium | reverse complement strand
GGGTCTTCGCTTCATGCACATTGACCGTTACCATCACCGAACTCCTTGACGATTGATTAGCTAATTATATGACTAACCGAGAATGAGCGATCAGGTGCCCCATGGTTAACGGTTTGCCTCCTGGCGACCTCAACTCGTCTTGAAACGATCAGCGGGGAGAAGAAAGAGGTGTTGGTTGAAGTAGCAGGGCAGCCAAGGAGGTTGTCCCAGCGGAGGTGGATCAGTCGACGACTTCCAAGGTGGCGATTTGCGGTGCGTGGATGTTTAGGGATGCGCGCATGAATTGGTAGACTGCGTCGGTCATGGGGACGCATTCGGGACAGTCCTCGTTGGTGCCAGCGTAGTATTTGACCTTCATGTAATCGTCGGTGAGTTCGAGGAGCTCGAGGGAGCCGCCTTCTGAACCGACCATTACGCCGATGTTGTCCATGACCATGTTGATTGCGGGATCCGCGGTCTGCATCTGGGTTTTCCTTGGGTATTGAGTGTCTGCTGTGATTCTAATGAAGGCCGTTCGAGGCTCAGCCGTCGGTGCGGAGGTTGACGTTTGAGATTTCCTGTTGGATTTCGCCGACTACCTCGTTGCGTTTTTGGCCCCAGCCTCGGTTGAGGGCTTCGATTAGTCGGGCTTCGGTAAGGTTGGCTAGCGGTTGCGGGACGCGAAGAGAGCGGGCGATCTCGTTGGCTAGACGGACGTCTTTGGCTCCGAGGTCGAGGTAGAAGGTGAATTCGGTGTCGTCGTAGTCTTCGGGAGGGCGTTCGAATCCGTCGAATGGCCGACGCTTTCCGCCGGATCCTTCGTGTATGGCTTTGACAAGTACGTCGAAGTCGACGCCGGCTTTGACGCCCGCGGTAACCACTTCCATAGTTGCCATGCGGACGATGGCACCGAAGAGCTGGTTCATGAGTTTGCAGATGGTGCCAGTGCCGATGTCGCCGCAGTATTGGACTTTGTCGCCCATTGCGTCGAGGGTTGGTTTGATGGAGAGGAACGTGTCGTGGTCGCCACCGACGTAGACGGCTAGATCGCGTTCCATTGCGCCGATTACGCCACCGCTGACTGGAGTGTCGAGGAACGTGATGCCTTGGTCGGCGTATCGGGTGTGGATGGATCGGACCATGTCAAGGGAGTTGGAGGTGCAGTCGATGACGACCGTGCCTTGGTCTACTCCGTCGGATATACCGTCGTCGCCGAAGCTGACTGCTTCGACGTGTTGGGGCATGGGCAGGCAGGTTACGACGAGGTCTTTGCCCGCGGCGGCTTCGGCGGGGGTGTCGGCCCAGTTAGCGCCGTCTTCGAGCATGTCGGTGGCGGCTTCGGGTCGGAGGTCGTGAACGGTGAACTCCTCGGCTGCTGTCATCATGTGTTTGGCCATGGGTTTGCCCATGTGCCCGATGCCGATCCATGCGATTTTCATGTTGGATTACTCTCTGGCGTGTTAGTTGCTTCTCACCCAGATACCGGAGGTAGTGACGGAACTGGGTCGTATCGGTAGAAGTGGATGTTTGATTTGACAAATGATACGTCCTGAACTGGTTTCTCACGGTGGTTCACCAGTTCAGGTCAATCGTCCCGTCACCGACGAGATTCAGTGTTCCGTTATGGTTGATGGTTGGTCGGTTGAGATTGTTGCCGGCCGGTAGAGGTACCAAGTAGGAGATCGGGTACTGGTTTGACTTTAGTGCAGGAAACCCTCGAAACGGAGCGAGAATCGAACATCGCCGTCTCGGTACGCGGCGTGTGGAAACTTTTCGGTGGGGATGTTGAGGCTGGGATAGAGATGGCGAAGGGCGGGGCGAGCAAGGACGATATACAGGAAGCTACGGGATCGGTGTTGGCGTTATCGGATGTTTCATTCGATGCTGCTCAGGGGGAGATATTCGTGGTGATGGGGCTGTCGGGATGCGGGAAGTCTACGCTCATCAGGTGTATCAATCGGTTGATAGAAGCTGACCGAGGCGAGATCTGGATCGGCGAAGATGAGGTGAGGTCGATGAGCGACGAGGAGTTGCTTCAGATGCGACGCTCGAAGTTGGCGATGGTGTTTCAGCATTTTGGTTTGATGCCGCATCGTAGCGTCATCGACAACGTCTCTTGGGGCTTGGAGTTGGGTGGTGTGGATCGTCGTACGCGCCGCGAAAGGGCTGCAGAGGCATTAGAGGCCGTTGGTCTGGGAGGATGGGAACGCAATATGCCCGACGAGTTGAGCGGTGGAATGAAGCAGCGTGTGGGTCTGGCGCGCGCGTTCGCGATGGATGCGCCAGTGATGTTGATGGATGAGCCTTTCAGCGCGTTGGATCCTGTGATTCGTCGTGATCTACAGGAAGAGTTGGTGCAGACGCAGGCGGCGATGCACAAGACGATCATCTTCATCACACACGATCTCAGCGAGGCGGCGAACATCGGAGATCGGATCGCGATCATGCGGGATGGAGAGATCATCCAGACAGGGACGCCGACGGATGTTGTGTTGCATCCTAGGAACGCTTTCGTGAAGGATTTCACCAAGGATGTCCGTCAGTATTCGTTGATGACGGCGGCTTCAGTGATGGGCGAGGCTGTTCATGTCGTTTCCCAAGACAGCGCTGCTTCGGACGTTTTGGAGAAGTTGATAGAAGACGACCTCGGCTATGCCATGGTGATAGACGACGCGAAGCGCTATGTGGGGACTGCCCGGTTGCAGCGGATCAATTCGGCGATCCGTCAAGGCATTGAGAGGATTGGCGATGTCACGTTGACGGTCGACGAGGCGGTGACCAGCGAGACGGTGTTGGACGAGTTGGTGCCTTACGGCCTGCGCGCGGACCACTCGGTACCAGTGCTTGATGAAGACGGAGTGCTGATTGGTGAAGTCGAACTTGAAATGTTGGCCGAGGTGATGGATCCGAAGACAGAGGTCGAGGGAAACGGGGCGCAATAGCGAAATGGGAGAAATCGAGATGAATCGAGAAGCAACAGAAGATTACGTCGGCAATCAAAGCGCAAATCCGGTCAAAGGATTGATCGATCACATCCCGTACTGGGTGCGTTGGGCCACGATCCCGGCGTTGATAACCGCGGTGATACTGGCTATCGGGTGGGAGGATGGTCGTGAGTTCCCGATCGATTATGGGCGCGATATCGGATTAAGGATCGATCAGGTCATCGACTGGATGAATGTGAATTTGGATTTCATATTCAGTTTCATCAAGACTGCGTTGTTGAAGGCGTTGGTATGGCTAGAAGACGTGATGGTTTGGATCCCATGGCCGGCGTTCATCATCGGCGTGGGTGTGTTGGGATGGCGCATGGCTGGGATCCGCGTTGGCATCTTCTCAGTCGCCTCACTGCTGACGATTGCGGTGTTTGGGCTGTGGGAGAGCGCGATGGAGACGGCGGCGTTGATCGTGGTGACCGTGACCCTGTCGATCGTGATCGCGGTGCCAGTCGGAGTTTGGGCTTCCCAAAGCGATCGACTGAATCAGATCCTGCGTCCGATTTTGGATGGTATGCAGACGATGCCCAGTTTTGTTTACCTAGTTCCTGCGATAGCGTTTTTCAGCCTCGGGAATGTCCCGGCGGTGATTGCGACGCTGATCTATGCGGTGCCGCCTGCTGTCAGGCTTACGAATCTCGGCATCCGACAGGTGCCTGAAGAGACGATTGAGGCGGCAACATCGTTCGGAGCTACGAATTCGCAGTTGTTGCTTCGTGTCAAGATCCCCTTGGCAATTCCCACAATCATGGCGGGAGTGAACCAGACGACGTTAATGGCTCTCGCGATGGTAGTGATAGCATCGTTAGTTGGTGCGGGTGGACTGGGTGAAGATGTAAATCGAGCTTTGGGACGGATCGAGCCCGGGAACGCCTTCTTGGCTGGTCTTGGGATCGTATTCCTCGCCATCATCATCGATCGCATCACGCAGGCGTTTGCGAAACGCCAGCGGGACGCGATGGGTATCTCGGACGTGGGTGGTGCTACGGCTGGGTGATGTGTGGGTTATTCCCCTCTGTCTGGATTTGCGCGTTTTCGCGTGGTCTCCGGCACTGAAAACGCAACACCAAAAAGGAGAGAAACATTGCTCTTGAAAGCGAGAAAACACATGGCAAGCTCCGGTTTGCTCGCGCTTGTGCTACTGATTGCAAGCATGAGCGCCGTGGCGATGGCATGTAGCACTGAAACCGTCGAAGTGACGCGTGAAGTGCAGGTCGAAGTCACCCGTGAAGTACAGGTTGAAATCGAGAAACAAGTAGAAGTTGAGGTGACTCGTGAGGTTGAGAAGGAAGTGGTGGTTGAGAAGGAAGTAGAGGTCGTGGTCGAAGTCACGACCGAAGTCGAGAAGGAACCAATAGTCTTCTCCGACTTGAACTGGACATCGTCTGAGCTACAGGTTCGAATTGCAAGGTTCATTGTGGAGCACGGCTACGGCTACCCGACCGACGCGGTCGCGGGCGACACGATATCGCTGTTCGAAGGACTGAAAAACAACGACACCGACGTAACGATGGAGATCTGGCTTCCCAACCAACAAGAGGTTTGGGACGCAGCGCTTGAGAGTGGTGTCGTAGTCGACGTTGGGAAGAGTCTCGAGGACAACTGGCAGGGGTTCGTGATCCCGCAGTACCTGAAGGATGAGAATCCTGATCTGGTGTCGGTGACTGACATCCCTGACTACAAAGACCTGTTCGTGACTCCTGACTCGAACGGTAAAGCACGTTTCGTGGACTGTATTCCCGGTTGGGCATGCGAGGTCGTGAACTCCGAGAAGTTTGAGACCTACGGTCTTTTGGATCACGTTGAACCGATCAACCCCGGTTCCGGCGCTGGCCTGTTCGCAGACCTTGAAGCCGCCTATGGACGTGGCGACCCTTGGATCGGATACCTCTGGGGCCCGACCAAGCCGTCAGCAGAACTTGACCTTTACATCTTGGAAGAGCCACCTTACTCAGATGAGTGTTGGGAATCTGGTAAAGGCTGTGCATACCCGACCGCGGAGATCAAGATCGCAGTGCATGAGACGCTCATCGAGCGCGCACCCGAGCTGGTCCAGTTCTTCCGACGATGGGACTTCACGGCAGCCAGCCACATCGAAACTGAGGCTTGGATGACCGAGAACAACGAGACTAGTGACGCCGCAGCGCTCTACTACTTGGAGAACTTCTCCGACATCTGGGAACAGTATGTTCCTGATGACGTGGCGGCTCGCGTCCACGAGGCTCTGGCTGAAGCGGGTTAAAACCACTCGCGTCTAGTAGACGCCGCTAGCGACATAGCAATCGGCCCCGTCTTCCAATAGAGGACGGGGCCGATTTTTCGTCGGGGTCCCGGCATCCGCCGGGATGACGCTTGGATTTGCCCTAGAGAATGTACTCAGTCGTAGATGCTGAAGTTCAACTCTTGCTGGGTGTGAACGTCGATGAGGGCTGAGCGGCCGTTCTCGAAGTTCTCGCGGTGGGCTTCACGGACGGCGTTGCCGATCTCTTCGGGTTGGGTAACGGTGATGCCGCGTGCGCCCATTCCCTCAGCGATCATGGCGTAGTCACCGGTCATGTTGCCCGCGTTGTACTTCTCCATCGCTACCGGGAGAGACTTGTTGTAGCCGCCCATGGTTCCGTTGTTGAGGACGATGGTTGTGATCGGGTTTTCAGACCGCACGCTGGTCTCGATGTCGAGGCCGGACATTCCGAATGCGGCGTCGCCCATGAAGTTGACGCAGAAGCGTTCGGGCATTGCCATCTTTGCGCCGATCATGAGGCCGATGCCATAACCGAGGTGCGTGCTCTTGCCCCAGCCGATGTAAGTGTGCGGCTTGGTTGCAATGTAGAAAGGCATCATCTGGTCGCGCGGGTGACCCGCGTCGTGAGTCATGACCGTGTTTTCGTGGTCGACCGCATTGCCGATCTCTTTCAGCAGGCGGTACGGGTTGATGGGAACCATGTCGGAGTTGAGCAGACCAGCCCAATCTGCTTCCCATTCGGATCGGACCTGAGCGACTGCTTCCTGCACAGAGGTGTCGCCGCGTCGACCTTCATCGCCGATGCGACCTTTGATCTCATCGATAAGTAGTCGCAGTGTTTCGCCCGCGTCTCCGACCAGTCCGATGTCGGTGGCATATTCCTTGGAGATGTCGGTCGGATTGTTTGTGCAGTGGATAAGGAACTTGCCGGACGGGAGGTCGATACCGTAGTTGGTGACGGTCAGACTAGCGCCAATGGCGAAGAGGACGTCGGATTCTTTCAGCCAAGTCCAGACAGGTTTGGGCGCCGTTCGGTTTGCCGCACCGAGTGCGAGCGGGTGACGCTCGTCCATTGCGCTCTTGCCCGGCATCGTGGTCATGACAGGAATCTGCGTGAGTTCTGCAAGTTCTTGCAGTTCAGCGGTCGCGCCGGCATGAAGAACTCCTTGACCGGCCCATATCGCGGGCATTCGGGCGTTGAGGAGTTTGTCGGCAACGTCGCTGATGTCGCTGGCGGAAGGAGCGAATACGTGCTTGGACGTCGGCTGGTAGTTTTCGACGGTGCCTTCTGGGACCTCGTCGCCCATGACATCGCGTTGCATCTCGACCATCACAGGGCCCGGCCGACCATTTTTCAAAGCCTCGGTAGCTCGACGCAGGAGGGGTGAGATTGCGTCGGACGAGGTGACCGAAGCAGCGAACTTCATGATGTGCTGGAAGTTAAGGGGACCGCTGAAGTTGGGGGCGACGCCGGTCTTGTAGTTTCCGGGGCCATCCGGGACGAATAGCACCGGAACACTGTCGGCCCATGCCTGAGCGAAGCCTCCAAAGGAGTTTTCGGATCCGGGTCCGCCTTGGCAAGCGAATAAGCCGTATTTGCCTTGCGAAGCCATGAGGCGAGAGTAGCCATCGGCGGCCATAATGCCGCCTCGTTCCTGTCGGAACACGATGGGGCGAATGCCTTCTTTGGCAACAGCTTCGATGATGGGGTTTGAAGGGAAGCAGGCGAGCCACTCGAACCCTTCTTTCTTGAGTATTTTGGCAACAGCTTCGTAGCCGTTCATGGATCAGCGTCCCTTTCCGTGGATGATGTCTCGAACAGTTTCTTTCGACGATGGGTTTTTATTCCCCAGATATCCAAGTTTAAGTCCGAAACCATGCTAAAGAGAAATCGGATTCTCAACCCTGCCGATAGAATCGAATGAAGCCTTTCGGCTCAACCGAATCTCACTCATCGAGTAGAAGGACGAGCGAAAAATATCGAACGATGTAACTGCGCGTTGTTGTATTGCATCACGGCGTGCGGATTGCTTAGCGTAGTAATCATTCAGGGACGCTATGCGCGTTGCGGCGTCGAATCTGAGCGTTGGTAACAGCGCTTTTCGGTTCGCTGTCACATGGCGGTTACCGGCAAGACCATGGTTTCTATGAAATCGTGAAGGACAAAAACATGTTGCGCGAGATACACGACGAATTCGAGTACCGGCCGCAAGGCAGACAGCCGCTCGGCATTGGGAAGGTCAACATCAAGGTTGTTGGTGTTGGCGGCGGCGGATCGAACGCCGTTAACCGCATGTTCGGCGACCCGATCGATACGGTTGACTACATCGTGATGAACACTGATGCGCAAGCGTTGGAGTTGGCCACTGTGCCAACAGGCCTGCGTGTCGGCGACACGACCGCCAGGGGCATGGGCGTGGGCGGTGATCCTACACAGGGTCGTATCTGCCACGAAGAAAACCGTGAAGAGATCGCCGAGATTTTGGAAGGTGCCGACCTCGTTTTTGTGACTGCTGGCATGGGAGGTGGAACGGGAACCGGTGGAGCACCAGTAGTGGCCCAGATCGCGAAGCAGCAGGGCGCGCTGACTATCGGAGTCTGCACAATGCCGTTCAGCTTCGAGGGCACGCACCGAATGGCGAAGGCCGAAGAGGGCATTGACGAACTCCAGAAATATGTGGACACCCTCATTCGGATACCGAACGATCGTTTGTTAGACGCTGCGGCGCCTGACACCACCACTCAGGAAGCTTGGCGGATGGCTGACAAGGTCTTGAAGGACGGTGTCGAGGGTATCGCCCGCGTAATCATAGAGCCGGGCGAGGTCAACTTGGACTTCGCCGATGTTCGTGCAGTGATGACGAATGCTGGCCCAGCGTGGATGGGTGTAGGACAGGCATCGGACAATCAACCCGGTGGATCGCTTGAGGCAGTCCAGCAGGCTCTCGAGAGCCCGTTGCTAGACGTGGATATCACTGGTGCTCAACGCGCGTTGGTAAACATCACCGGCGGACCTGCGATGCGCATGTACAGCGTGCAGGAGATCTCGAGCATCGTCCAAAGCAAGATGACTGCGCAGTCCAATATCATCCTAGGAACCGCACGCCAGGCCAACATGGGCAACAACATCCGAGTGATCGTCATCGCTACTGGATTCCCTTCCGACGAAGAGCAGCGTGTGATGGATACGCAGATGATCGAGCAGGCTATCGAGGATCCGGAATCGATGAAGATCCCGCCGTTCCTACGCAACCACATGATGCAGCTGGAGAAGCGAGGTCGCCAACTTTAAACACAGGCTCGAGGGCGAGAGATTTTCGTCCACTCTGGTTCGGCTGAACCGCAACGCGCCCAACCGCGTCGTCTGAAAATCAGGCGACGCGGTTGTCGTCTATATAGTCCCAGTTGAAGTCCATTCCCAGACCAGGGCCCTGCGGCAGGAGGACGTTCCCTTCGTCATCCATCGGATCGCAAGGCGAGTTGAGGAAGGGAGGAGTGGCTTCGTAATCGAACTCTGGTCTAAGTAGACCGCGCTCGTAGAAGAGGCAGGTCTCCTCAGTAGTGGCGCCCAAGATCGCTGAGTTGCCGAACCATCCGCCGTGCATCTCGCATGGGATGCCGAAGGCTTCGTAAACATCGACAGCCTTTTTGCATGCGGTGAGGCCGCCGAAGTTGATGTCGATCCGTCCGATGTCCGACGCTCCCTGCAAGACCCATTCTGCTCGTGAGTAGTGCATCCATGTCGCGTGTTCGGGAGCGCAGACGGCGATGTCGAGTTCGTTGCACAGACGGCGATAGGGTTCGACTCGAAACTCGTGCATGGGGTGTTCGAGGAAGTAGTAGCCGAGTTTCTCGAGTTCTCTGCCGACGTAGATCGATTCGTCGAGGGTGTATATGCCCCAGGGATCGAGCATCAAAGTCATATCGTCCCCGACGGCGTCTCGGACAGCTTCACAGACCTCGATGTCCTGCTTCGGGAATGCGGGACGGCGCGGCGCGGGTTGGTTGGTGATGGGGTTCCAGTAGATGTAGGCGTGGACCTTGAAGGCTGTGTAGCCCTGCGCTTTACATTCCAATGCGAATTTGGCGTAGTCGTCGGGACCGCCGATGTTTGGGAATGTGCTGGCGTAGGCGCGGACTTTCTCCCGTGCTTTGCCCATGAGCTGAGACACTGACATCCCTGCGTATCTGCCTGCGAGGTCCCAGAGAGCACAGTCGAGGTTTCCGATGAGCGACTCGTGGAAGTTGTGGTTGTCGCGCATCAAATTCCATAGATGCTCGCGGCTCAGCGGGTCTTCGCCGACAAGCAGATCTTTGATCATTGCAGCGACTTCAGACGGGAAGACGCCGCCGAAGTATCCGCCCATCCCGCCGGTGTTGTAGCCGCAAACACCCTCATCGGTAGAGATTTTGGTGATGGCGTTAGTCGAAGGTTGTGTTTCCTCGAGCCACTGGCCATATCCCCATTTCGTGCTGACGTTGTTCGTCTGGCTTTTGAAGGTGATGACTTCTATATCGGTGATGCGCATGGCTAGTTGGAGTCTCCGTAGGTTTCGTTGGTGGACACCGCTATGGTTCGCGGTTGCGTAATACGTTTACCAAGCCGCCAACGATAAGGATTGAATTGCCCATGATAACGGCACCAAAGTAAGCGCCTGCGACGCTGTTCGCGTTAGTGACGAAATCGGCGGCAAAAGTTGCGTCTTTGAACAGGTTGAAGCCGATATATCCGCCAATGATGCCTAGGACGAGGGAAATGGCGACTTCCTTCAGGCTGACCAAGTTCTCCGAGGTCCCGAACCGCTTAATGATCGCGAAACCGATGGTCGCACCAATGGCCTGAGATACTACCGCGTTGAACATCAAGAACTCTTGGCTTCCACGAAATATCAGAGTAGTGACCATCACCACGCTGAGTGCGTAGAGGCCGAAGCCGAACGCCGAAGACAAGAAAAGCGCGGCTGAAATCTGCACGATATAAGCGCCGATCTTGTAGTTGCCTCGCCAAAATAAAACGGCAAGGAATCCGAGAAACAGGATCAGCGCGGCTAGAGGAATATATTCGGAAAGGTGGGTCTGCATGACGTTCAGTTACTCAAGATCAAGATGATGGTTCCGCCTCACTTGGGCAATGCGTCGAGTATGGCATTCGCTTGGGCAGTCGGTCCGTTGAGCCGTGGGTCGGCGACTACCGTGAAAGCTGCCGCCAAACGTTCTGACAGTGCATCTGTGGCTGGAACGATGGCGAAGCGATACTGGGGGAGCAACCGATTGATCCGCTCCGCCAGCGGCCCTTTGCGGGATCGTTCCAAGGCCGTTCTGGGCGATGCCCCCAATTCCACGACCGCCACCTTTGCCCGAAATTCACAGTTGACGCTTCCATTGAGGTATTCACCGATCGTTCTACCGATGTCCTTGCTGGCCTCAATGAAGATCGGTTCGTTTTCGTGGAGCACCGCGATCACACCGGTTTTACGTCCCAGCATCCAGCCTCCCTCTTCGGTCAATGGCAACGTCTCGCCTTCAAGCAACCGCTTGTAGAGCGGTTCCCACTTCCCTAAATGGACTGGTGTGAAGACGGACATCGGACATATCGGGGCTTAGAACTCCGGCAGGAAGCTATGCGCCCCACTCGTTGGGAACATGGTATCAATCGTTGCTACAGCGCCTGGTCGGTGTTCTTCGACACGGCCCGCGCGCTGGAGGTCGGCTAGGTAGAACGATCCCATGTAGATCGCGCCTAGCGACGCGATGGGAAGCGTCACGTCTGGTGTTCGGTCGGTCTCCCCACATGTGGCCGTGCCGTGAGAGTCGACACTCAGCACGTAAGTCCCTTGGGTCCATGGAGCGAATTCGTCTACGAGTTGTATGACGACTTCGCCAGATGCCGAGTACCTGCGCCCAGTCAAGGCCTTGATCGGATCCAGAATTCGAACCCAGAGGGAGTCGTAAGGCTCGAATGAGAGTTTACGTGGGTCGGCAAGCAGCCACAGCAATTTGGACTTTTTCGGATGGTGGTGCACCACCTCGCCAGCCAAATCGATGTTCAGCAAGTAACGCCACAATGCCGCCTCTGCGGCGGTAGTGGCGGCGATTAACTCAATCACTCGCACTGTGTTGTACGAGTGCATGGCTTGCATATTGTGTTCGATCCGATATGCCGCATATCCGAGAGGTTCGTCGCCTTCGCGGTACACCACGCAGAAGGCCTTGCGTTTGCCAAAGCCCGGGATCCGGCGTCGGTCGTAAATCCAATCCCAATCTGCTTTGGTCCGGAGCATCATCCCGATGGTTTTTTCGGCGGTTCTGTTCCATACGCCAGGCGCGATCTTCTCCATCGTGGCTACGTCGGCAAAACGAATCTGACCTTTAACCTCTGGCATCGCCCGGAATCTGGCATCTCGAACATCTATCTTGGCGAAGATGGTTTCGCCCGCGATACCGTATCCGAAACGACCGTAGATGTGGCTTTCGCTTGCCCAGAGCCCGGCTATCGGATAGCCAGCGTCGCGACCTTCGATCAGGAGCCTGCGCATCATTTCTCGTAGGATGCCGCGGCGCGTGTGGGTCGGCGCGACTGTGACGCCAGTAACGCCGAAGAAATCAGATTTTCCGTCCGGGACTGTCAATTCGTAGGGTTCCCACAAAGTCGTGCCGACGATGTCGTCGCCTTCGAACGCGCACACCGTTCGATGCATCGGATCGTCGGTTTTCAGATATTCCAACTCTCCTTCTTGTGGCAGGAAATGCCCGCTGAATCCCCGCATCTCGGAGACCGAAAACGGCAACCGTTCGTGTTCGCGAGCTGGCCGAAACTCGATGCCGGCCAGTCTGTTGGAATGGGGATTCATGGCTATGGGTTCTCTACAGTGCCCTCTAACGATTAAAAGTGATACGGATTCCAGCCAGCGGGATTTGTCCTGAAAATGGCATCGGCGCGCAACGAGGCATCATGCGATTTCGCCCCAACGTCGACCAAACCGAGTTCGGCAAGCATCGAACATTCAACCGCACCCATGTAGATCGCCGCCAACTCGGCTTCACTCATCACGAGGTCAGGGGATTTCGCAGTAGTCACGCACCTACCGCCGTCTAAACCGCTTTCCAGTAACCACGTATTCCCAGTGTCGGCACCGGCATCTACCACTCGTATCACTAAGGAATCCTCGACGGGATAGCTTCGTGCCTCCAACATCGCAGACACGTTGAGGAACTTCAACCAAACGGCATCGATCAGGCGTCGACGCAACCTGCGCGGCTCAGCCAGCATCCACACCAGCGGATCATCAACTGGCCGGACATGCGCCTTGAGATCGTCGACGAGTTCCAAATCGAGAAGGTATCGCCACAGTGCAGCGTGAGCCGCATCGGTCGCAGCGACAGCCTCCACCACGTGCATCGTGCCCCTAAACTCATCCTCCGGATTCTTCTCGATCGTGTACCTTGCGTACGCTAACGGATCATCGCCCTCGACGTAGATGACGAAAAACTCGTCCTTCGTGTGGACGGGATGGATCTCGTACTCCCACCTTTTGGGCGTTCGAGTGATCATCCCCGGGCGATTGACACGCGCTCGATCATATGCCTCAGTCATCAAAGGAATAGCCTCATCACGCTGAGGTTCCAAGTAAAGACCTGACCACGAAGGTGAATGCGCGTATGCCGTGTGCCGCATGTCAATGTGCCAATCATGGGCAGGCATCGAGTTGCCGTAGCCGTATCTCCCGTAGAGCGAGCTTTGACTTGCCCACAGCGCCGACGCAATGTCACCACGATCCCGAGCGTCGTCGTGAATGCGATTCATAATTTTCCGGTAGATTCCCCTCCGTCGATGGCTGGGAGAGGTACCAACGTATCCGACACCAGCTATCGGCACTTGCGCGCCACCCGGCAGCGTCATGTCAAATGAATCGACCCCTCCGCAACCGACAATCCTGTCCCCATCTACGCACGCCAGCAATCGATCGATTTCAACGCGGTGCGCGCGCATGAACACGGTGTCATCCGGCGTCGTGTGGAATCCCTGACTGGCCCTGACGGCTATGCGCCAGCGCAGAAACTCTTCATCGTTTACTTGCCTAATTTCCATCGAAAACGAACTGTAGGGGTTTGTTTGGGGGTCGGTTAGACCTGAGAATCAACGATATAACCGCTCTTT
The DNA here is from genome assembly GCA_964564575.1 of uncultured Dehalococcoidales bacterium. Taxonomy (GTDB): domain Bacteria; phylum Chloroflexota; class Dehalococcoidia; order Lucifugimonadales; family Lucifugimonadaceae; genus Bin127. The sequence goes on along the minus strand of CAZMBB010000028.1, from coordinate 17,679 downwards.
AATCGCCATGTTCGCCAACACCTCCGAATCATCCGATTTCACGTCCTTGGAAGACGAATTCCAAGGGCGCATCGGAAAACGAATCCTTCACCTTCGCAACACGACCTCAACTATGGACGTCGCGCGTGAGTTGATCAACGAATCTAACCATGATGCTGATCTTCACGGCACGGCGATCTTCGCCGATGAACAGACGATGGGCAGAGGACGTTTTGACAGAACTTGGGATTCGGAGCCCGGCAAGGATATCTTGGTCTCCCTGATACTGAGCCCGAGAACCGCCATCGCCGGCAGATTGCCCATTATGGCCTCATTGGCGGTAGCCATTACGGTTGACCATTTCTCACTCGATGTTTCGTCAATCAAGTGGCCCAACGACGTTCTCGTACACGGCAAAAAGATAAGCGGCGTGATTGCCGAAAGCATCACGACCGACAGATCCTTCATAGGCATCATCGGGATCGGCTTAAACGTGAATCGACGAACCGACTCGGAGCAATCGCGTGGTTATCTCGCTACCAGCATCCGGGCTGTCAGCGAATCTTCTCAAGACCTCGACAGGAAGGCAGTTGCGATGGTTCTCCTAGCAAACTTGAACGAGCTGTATGACGCGCTGGACCGCGGCGAATCCATCATGCCCGAATGGCGAGAAAAACTGGTCGGATTGGGTTCGCGAGTCGAGGTGTCTATGCCGTCAGAAGAAAATGTCGAGGTTATCGCGGGTGTCGCCGAGGACGTCGATGAATTCGGGCGACTGCTCATCCGAGAGCCTGACGGAATTCTCCGCGCCGTCGCCGCCGGCGAGGTGACAACAAGGACCGAGGACATTGCCTGATAGTCAGAGAATCTCCGTCCGCGTCAAGCCGCGTTCGTCGAAAGACGAGGTCGTTTCGTGGGAAGCCGACAGGCGACAACTAACCGTTCGCGTCACAGCGCCACCGGTGAACAACGCCGCAAATGAAGCGACAATCATGCTGATCTCAAAGTCGATCAAAGTTCCCAAATCGAGAATCCGCGTCGTAATCGGTTCAAAATCGCGCGACAAAATTCTGGAAATCGACGCGGACGCTTCGAGGTTGAAACTTCTGAAACCGAGTTGAATTCACCCGCCGTCGGAAGGCGTCGGCCCCCAGCCCTGCATCAAATCTGGCCTACGTTCAATCGTCCGTTCCGCAGCATTACGCTTTCTATATCGCTCAATTTCCTGCCGGTTACCAGTGAGTAAGATCTCGGGAACACGCCGCCCTCGGAACTCAGCAGGACGGGTATACACCGGCCCTTCCAACATCCCGCCACTTTCTGTCGAAAACGATTCCTCACTTGCAGATTCACAATCCCCGAGCACTCCCGGTACGAGGCGAGCTACTGAATCGATTACTGCCATGGCGGGTATCTCCCCGCCAGTCATAACGAAGTCACCGACACTGATTTCGATGTCGACACATTCCTCGATGAACCGTTCATCGACACCCTCGTAATGCCCGCAGACGATAGTTATCGAGTCTCGCTTCGATAACTCGGTTGCTAGATGATGACTCATCGGCTTGCCTTGTGGTGACATCAGCACAACCAGCGGGCGACGGTCCTCCGGATAGTCGCGGTTAATCGTGTCGATGGCTTTCGCCAGCGGTGGGGCCATCATCACCATCCCTGGCCCACCCCCGTAAGGGGGAGCATCCACGCTTCGATGTCGATCTGTCGTGAAATCGCGCGGATTGATGAACTCGATTGCGATTTTCCCTTCAGATATGGCCCGACCGATGATGCTCGTGGTCATCGGGCCATCGAACATCTCGGGGAACAGCGTTACAACGTGGAACTTCACGGCTTCACCGCCACGTCAATGAGCGCGATCGTGTCGCTCAATTGGGTGCTCGCCGCGATGCGCGTCCCGCATAATCTCCACGGCGTGAGCCAAAACAGGGAGCACTACCTCAAGAGTTTCGACTGCGCCCTTCGGATTGCCGGGCAAATTGATGATAAGCGTCTGATTTGCAACACCAGCGACCGCACGCGAGAGCATCGCCATCTTAGTTATCTGTAACGACGCCGCACGCATCGCCTCCGCGATCCCCGGCACTTCGTAATCAATCACGCCGAGTGTCGCTTCAGGCATTACGTCTCGAGGAGCCAATCCGGTCCCGCCGGTTGTCAATATCAACTCCACATCGGGATCGTCCGACCATGCGCGAATTTTGCTCGCAAGCCTTTCTTGGTCATCAGGTTCCAATTCTCTCTTGACCAAGCTATGACCATGGCGCGACATCAACTCGATTACTGCGTCGCCGCCTATGTCATGACGCTCTCCCGCATGACCGGAATCGCTGCTGGTCAACACGGCGAATTTGATGCTCTTAGCCATCCGAAGTGGTATCGATGAGTATTCTGGGCGCTGTATCGATGATAATGCGGCCTGAACGCGCTACACGGTATGGAATGGCAGGTTTGGCTATTCCTAAAATTCGGGTTTAAAGCCCAACTTTTGCGCGTTTGGGCGATTGAGCGATGTTTCATCGTTGCGGCGAACTGAACGTCCCGTGCGGAAATGCTCGTCGCGGCGTTGACGCGTCGTTATGGATCCCAGATCGGCCGTGACGAACACGATGTCCAACGTATCAGGAAGCATCCCCGACTTCCACGAGCCGGTGATGCTCTCTGAAACCCTCGACGCTCTCCAAGTCATACCAGGAGGGCGATACATCGACGCTACAGTTGGCGAAGGGGGGCACGCACGCGCGATACTCCGCGCCGCCTCACCTGGCGGGCAGCTGATGGGCATCGATGCCGATCCCGAAGCGATAGCATCCGCCAAGGTGCGCCTCGCTGAGTTCGGTTCAAACGTCCGACTGGTCAACGAAAACTTCGTCGAAATGCAGGCTGTCGCGACGCGTTACGGATTCGCGCCCGTGCACGGTGTCTTGATGGACCTCGGCGTTTCATCCTTGCAACTGGATCGGGAGACTCGCGGATTTTCTTTCCGAAGGTCCGATCCGCTAGACATGAGGTTTTCGACCATCGGCAATGTAGACGCGAATCACATCGTTAATACGTATTCAGAAAGAGAACTTGGCGATCTGATCTTCCGCTTTGGCGACGAAAGGGCTTCGCGCCGCATCGCGTCTGCGATCGTCCGAAACCGTCCAATTAAGGATTCTCTGCAACTTGCCGAAGTAATCTCGGCAGCGAAGCCACGTGGCCGCAGCAACATTCACTCGGCCACGAAGACGTTTCAGGCCCTGCGGATCGCGGTCAACGACGAGATGACAGCTTTGAGAACCGGACTGGAACAGGCAGTGAATGTAACGGGAATAGGTGGACGGATAGTTGTGATTTCTTACCATTCTTTGGAAGACAGGATTGTGAAGAACTTCATTCGCACAGCCGCATCCGACTGTGTCTGCGATGTCGAGAGTCGTCGATCTCCCGTCTGCACGTGCAATCACGTGCCGACATTGGAGGCCGTTATCAACGGTGCATTGACGCCTACGGCATCGGAAGTAGAAGCCAATCCACGTAGCCGTAGTGCCAAATTGAGAGTAGCTAGGCGGATCTGACTGCCGGACAGTCGCGATCTGTAAGAACTGAAGGAGCATCGGACCAGATGTATAACGAGGACATTCGACTAGCTATCGACGTAGGTAGCAGCAAAGTTTGTAGCGTAGTCATCCGTCGGGACAACTTCAATGAGCCCGAAATCTTGGCGATCAATATCCTGCCAAGCGAATCGATCCACGATGGCGACGTGATGAACCGCAGCGAAGCTACAGCCGCGGTGCGGACATCTATCAGCGAAGTCTCGAACCAGTGTTCATTGGGCTTTTCCAAGGCATACGTTGGTTTTGGCGGCAAGCACGTCTCCTCATATTCCGGCTGGGGGAAAGTATCCGGGTTCGATTTCGCCACCGGCATCACCGAGGCTGACATTGTCGAAGCGGTCAGGATTGCAGCGTCCGAAAGGGTGGAATCGACCGATCATCTCCTCTACGCCACGCCCACGTCATACAGGGTTGACGACGACACCGAGTTTCGAAAACCACCTGTGGGCATGCATCCCGACAGCTTGGAAGTTCAAGCACTTTTGGTAGTTTCCGACATGGCGCACTATCGCACCGTGTTCGATGCCGTGAGTAACGCTGGCGTTACTCCTATTCATGGCGGTTCCACTCTCGTCGCTGAAGCGGAATTCCTGCTGAGCCAGTACGAACGCGATGCGGGAGTCGTTTTGATCGACATCGGCGGCAGCGATACCGAGATCGCGGTATACAACCACGGCCGCGCAGGTCTCTTCACATCGCTGCCAATCGGCGGTTTCCACTTCACCAATGACATCGCATACGCTTACGAATTGCCTTACGAGAACGCCGAGGCGGTAAAACTCGCCGCCGGAACTCTTGTCGGCGACGCATTGGGCATCGACGACGAAATCGATCCGACATCACTCTCAGGGTCCGAAAGAGTCCTGGACGTTGAGCGGTCCTTGACCCGCGTGTCCGTCTCAAACCTGCTCAAGGAGAGAGCAGAAGAGACGATGAAGATGTACAAATCCCGCATTTCCCAAGTCTCTGGTCTGCCTGATACTGACTTCCTCACCGTGGTCTTCACCGGCGGAGGTTCCAAACTCAACGGGATTACAACATTCGCGAAATTGGCAATGGGACTTCGTGGTCGCGTCGAAGTTCGCAAACCCACTGGCATCAAGAGCCTGCCGGATGACGTGAGCGACCCTGCGATGTCCGGCGCAATCTGCATGGCGCTCAGGGCGTTGGAACGTATCGATAGAGACAACCACGTCGAGCGTAAGCCGATTACTATCGTTCATTCGTCGGAATCGGATGAACCGGAACTAGAGCCCGTTGCCGCGGCCGCACCCTCTGGAGTCGGCGCCAGAATCCGGGCGATGTTAGGTCGCTGATAGCGTTCAGTCCTCAACATTGCGGGGGCCAGTCCCCTGTGTGCTTGAAGATTATTGACGGGGACGCGCGAATCCTTGCGATGCTCGATAGAGATCGAATGGTCCCGCATTCCCATGGGTGTAAAGTTAAACTGAACGGCGCAAAACCTTAAGCCGCCGATTGGTCGAGTGGGTAGAAGCACCAGCTGATGGCTGGCATGCCTTAGGACGTATCGGTTCACATTGACTACTTCGTTATCAACGTCGATCAGACGTAGACGAATGCCATCGGTCAACATCAAGGTCGTTGGCGTTGGGGGTGGTGGTGCCAACGCGCTCACGCGCATGTACCGCAGCCGGATTCCTAGTGTCGAATACATCGCCGCTAACACCGATGCCCAAGCATTGGCACACACCGATGCATCAATACGTCTGCGCGTCGGCGACCGCATTGCCGGCGGTCTCGGTGTCGGAGGGAATCCTCAACTCGGACGCGAGTGTTTCATCGATAGCCGTGAAGAGATCCGCGAGGTCCTGACGGGCGCAGACCTCGTCTTCATCGCAGCCGGAATGGGAGGTGGCACCGGGACAGGGGGCGCACCAATAGTTGCCAATATCGCTAAACGGGAGCTGGGCTGTCTCACCATTGGTGTCGTCACCAAACCTTTTCCTTTCGAAGGCTATCAACGCGAGCAGCAGGCGCTTGAGGGGTTGACACGCTTGGCAGAGGAAGTCGACACCATGATCGTAATCCCCAACGAGCGGCTGCTCTTGGTCTCGTCGCCCGACACCTCGGTTGAAGTCGCATTTCGTATGGCCGACGAGGTGCTACGCCAGGGCATCCAATCAATCACCGAATTGCTGCTTCTCCCCGGAGAGATCAACTTGGACTTCGCTGACCTCCGTACCGTTATGCGAGACAAAGGCGCTGCGTGGATGGCGATCGGTAAGGGAAATGGAATTGATCGCGCAGAGGCCGCCATATCATCGGTTCTACGTTCACCGCTGCTCGAAGTCAGTGTCGATGGGGCCACCGGGGTGTTATTGAACATCACTAGCGGACCGGACCTGATGATGGCCGAGGTGCGCAAAATCTCCGAAACGGTAAAGCGACAGGTTCATCCTGATGCCGAGATCATTTTCGGAACAACTCAGGACCTCCGGATGGAGAATGAGTTGAAGATCACCATCATCGCCACGGGTTTCGAAGACATATCTCCCGATGAAGCATTCGGCGAACACCCTGTCGAAAATGATGAGACGGAGTCGGAAGATCCAGGCGATCAACCTACCCTGATCCCTGATTCTCGGCTAGAACGAGAGTATCAGCGCTTCTTGCGGGATCGATAACCCTCATCCAGGACGTTACTGATCCCGTCCATCTCCCGAACCTGAGGGCGCAGTTTCGCAACGAGCCCCTTGAGTCGAATTTCGACTACGCCGCGGCGAATCCCAAAAACTCCCGCGAATTTCCTGAGAAATTACGTCTCATCTCTTGTGCATCGTCGAACTTGTATGTAGTATATTTCTGGCTACGACCACTAGATATAGTGTTCGCAAGGCGGAAGATCGCAAACCAAATAACATACGATGAAAGCGTAAGGCATCTTAAACGATGCATTGTCCAGATTGCAGACACCCGGATACCAGAGTGCTCGACACTCGGGTTAGAGACGAGTCGATTCGGCGCAGACGTGTATGCAACGAATGCGCGTTCCGATTCACTACGCTAGAACGTGTGTACAATTCAAAATTGATGGTTGAAAAGCGAAATGGAAAGTTGGAAGAGTTCTCTACTGCCAAGTTGGCCAGAAGCATAGAGATCGCCTGCGCCAAGCGTTACTTGCCAGTAAGAGCTATCGAAGAAACCGTGGAAGAGATTCGCGTCCTAGCGATGAGCGATGGACGCGAGCGTATCGAATCCGGTGTTATCGGCGAAATGGTGCTGAATCGCCTGCGTTCCCTCGACCAAGTCGCATACATGCGTTTCGCATCGGTCTACAAAGACTTCGACGACTTGGAGCGATTCACCGCGGAAGCGACGAATTTGGAGCAGCCAGATTCTGAGGTGTCGCGAATCCAAGGCACGTTGCTGCCCAGCCCAGCATCGCCGGCGCAACTCCATACGACTGCACGCCGCAATTGAAGAAGATTTGAGAAACACTATTCGGATTTAACCGAATATCGACAAGGTGTCACCACGACAGGGGATGGTAATGGCCCAAACTACAACTGGCAAATGGACTTTCGACGTTGCTGCTGATGGATTCGTTCCTGCGGAGATCTCTGAAAACGCGAAGGTCATCTTGGAGAAGCGCTACCTCCAGCGCGACAACAACGGAAACATCATCGAAGACCCGCAGGGCATGTTTCGACGCGTCGCCTACGCTATCGCAAAAGGCGACACGCTTTACGGCGAAACGCCCGACGGGGTCGAAAAGACCGCCGACCGCTTCTATCAGCTGATGGCGAGTTTGGACTTCCTTCCCAACTCCCCCACGCTCATGAACGCGGGCACAGGCCAGGGCACCCTGTCTGCATGCTTCGTCCTACCGCTGAAGGACACCATGGAGGGCATCACTCGCGCCTCGCACGACCAAGCAATGGTCCAGAAATTCGGCGGCGGCACCGGATTCGCCCTCTCCGAACTACGTCCCAAAGGCTGGTCCATATCCACCACACACGGCAAGGCATGCGGCCCAGTCGAAACCCTGCGATACCTCTCCGCCACCTCCAAACTCGTAACCCAAGGTGGCAAACGCGACGGAGCCAACATGGCCGTGATGGATGTACACCACCCCGACATCCTCGAGTTCATCTCATGCAAAACCGTTGAAGGCGACATCCACAACTTCAACATCTCCGTCGGCGCATCCGACGAGTTCATGCGCGCCGTAGCAGACGGTACTGACTACCCCCTCTACTTCCGCGAGAACCCGGCCGATCCTGAAAGCCCCGGTATTGAGGTCGACCGCTTGAACGCACGCGACGTCTTCGACCAGATCATCGACGGCGCATGGCTCAACGGCGAACCCGGCATGATCTTCCTCGACGAGGTCAACCGCAACAGCCCCGTCAAAGACATCGGCATGATCACCGCGACAAACCCCTGCGGCGAACAACCCCTGCTCCCATACGAATCGTGCAACCTCGGTTCGATAAACCTTGCCAACTTCGTAATCGGCGAGCTCGCCACCAGCGTCATTGAACGCAGCCCTTCGCAACTCGATCTCCTGCGTCCCGAGTACGCGGGCATACAAGCGCACTCTCTTGGCAAGCTGCCCGGCATCGATTGGGACCGCCTCGGCAGAACTACCAAACTCGCCGTCCATTTCCTTGACAACACGATCGACGTCAACGAGTACGCAATCCCAGAGATCCGATCGATGAACCTCCAAACCCGCAAGATCGGGTTGGGCGTCATGGGTTTCGCAGACATGCTCGTCAAACTGGGGGTCCCTTACGACTCCCCCGAGGCCGTTGCTGTCGGACGCGACATCATGCGATTCATCATGGAGCAGGCCGACTCAGCGTCTGCGTACCTCGCCGATATCCGCGGACCCTACGGTGCATGGCACGAAAACGGCGTCTCACATCCACGCGTCCGCAACGCCTGCCGCCTGACCGTAGCCCCCACTGGCACGATCTCCATGATCGCCGGATGCTCAAGCGGAATCGAGCCGATATTCTCCCTCGCATTCCGCAAGCACAACATCCTCGGCGGTGACACCACTCTCGTCTATGCAGATGGCAACTTTGAGCGCGTCGTCAAAGCTCGCGACAACTACAGCGAAGACTTGCTCGATGCCCTCGCAGAAGGCGAATCGTTGCAGGAACGCACCGACGTGGATCTCGACGTCAAAGAACTCTTCCACGTCTCTTCCGACATCGCACCCAGAGACCACGTCCTTATGCAGGCCGCTTTCCAAGAAAGCGTGGATGCCGGCATCTCAAAGACCATCAACTTCCCCAACGAAGCCACCCGAGGCGATGTTGAAGAGGCCTACATCCTCGCTTGGGAAACCCGCTGCAAGGGCATCACCGTCTATCGCGCCGGCAGCCGTGAGAAAGAGGTTCTGACTGCGGGAACATCGGAAAACGCCGACAACAACCTCAACGGCCACGCCGAAACCGGTGTCGCAACAGCGGAATCGACCGCAGTCGCATACACCAATCGGATGCCTAGACCCGCGGTCCTTGAATCAAAGACCGTACAAGTCGAAACAGGACGAGGCAAGATCTACATCACACTCTCCTTCACCAGCGACGGCCACCTCTTCGAGGTCTTCACCAACCACGGAAAAGCAGGAGGAAACGACAGCGCGATGGCTGAGGCCCTCTCACGCATGATCTCCCTGTCTCTCCGATCCGGAGTCTCGCCTGATCACATCATCGACCAGTTGATCAACATCGTCGACAACCCGATCATTACCCGTGGCCAGCACATCTTCTCCGTGCCTGACGCCATTGCGAAGGTCCTGCTGGAGCATGCCTACTTGCCACCTCGTGGCATCAACGCCGGCGAATCCGATCCTGGACAGATCGCTCTGCTCAACCCGCCGAAGTCCAGCGAAGTCGGCATGCCGCAGACAACATCGAAAACCATTAGCCCGGGGTACAAAGGCAATGTCACCACCGAGAGCTGCCCAGACTGCTCAGCACCCAACATGGCCTTCGAAGAGGGTTGCATGAAGTGCTACGTCTGCGGATACAGCAAGTGCTAGCGCTTCGCTGCTCCCGATGACCTCAAAAGAGAGTGACGGCAAGTGAGAACGTCTACAAAACCCCTGTTGGCCCTCACACTAGGCGATCCCTCCGGCATCGGACCGGAGGTCGTCGTCAAAGCCCTTGCCGACCCCGAGATCAACGACTCCGCCCGGATGTTCGTCGTCGGAACTGAGCGCGCCGTACAACAAGCAACTGCCGAGACCGGCATCAACATCCCCGTCGAATGCATCGAAAACCCCGCTGACACTCCAGATACGACTGAAGTAATCCCCGTCCTAAGCGTCGGGGACTATGAAGAGGTCGAGTTCCCACAAGGAAAACACTCCAAAGAATCTGGACGCGCATCCCATCTCTGGGTCGAAACCTCAGCGAAGATGTGCCTCGCGAACGACATCGACGCTATGGTCACTGCGCCCGTCAACAAAGAATCTTGGCAAATCTCCGGCGCTGCTGACCTCGGACACCAAGAGGTCTTCAAACGCCTAACCAACAGCGCAACCGTCTACACAATGCTCGTCAGCGGCATCCTACGCTGCATGCACCTATCAACCCATAAATCCTTGCCCGAAGCGTGCAAATTCGTCACCACCGAAAACATCCTCACCGCCGTCCGCATAACCGACGACCACTTCAAGCGATGGGGATTCATCAGCCCACGAATCGCAGTCGCCGCCTTGAACCCCCACGCATCCGACAACGGCCTAATCGGAGACACCGAAGCCAAAGAGATTACCCCCGCAATCGAGGCCGCACGCATGGACGGCATAAACGCCACCGGACCTCACCCCGCCGACTCCGTCTTCAACCAAGCCATCGACGGAATGTACGACGTCGTCGTCGTCATGTATCACGACCAAGGCCACATCCCCATCAAAGTCCACGGCTTCGAAGAATCCGTATCCGTAAACCTCGGCATCCCATTCATCCGCACCTCCGTAGACCACGGCACCGCCTTCGACATCGCTGGCCAAAACAAAGCCCAATCCACCAGCATGGTCGAAGCCATCAAACTAGCCGTAGCCCTCGCAACACGCCGCGGAATAGCCTAACTCCCCGTCGACAGGTAGTGCCTCACCCCGATCCGCCAAACCTGTAACGACATCAACAAAAACCCTATCCCTATCAACGGCGCCACGTACTGAAACCACAACGGCGTCCCCAATGGATCCGGCACACCCATAATCGCCAGCGCCGGGAAGTAGCTCACCGTCGCCAACGGTATCCCGAACGTAAACAGATTGCGGAACCACGGACGGTAGATGTTGATCGGATACTGCGTCGTCTCTACACCTCCGTAAGTCAACGTGTTCATCATCTCCAACGTCTCCGTCGTCCAGAAAGCCAATGTCGCCTGCAACACGATCAGTCCCGCAAACAACGACGCACCACCTGCAACAGAAACCGTCAACAACCCGACATTCGCAACCGTCCAGTTCAATTCCAGATTCATCGTCGCCCACGTCAGAGCCAACAATCCCGGTGTCAATCGACTGATCCGACGCAGCGTCAACTCCTGACCTGCAAGTTGCAACGCGGTCGATCGGGGACGCGTCAGTATTCGGTCAAAATCGCCCGACTTCACCATATCGCCGAACAAATCGAAGCCCGTAGTCAACGCGTCGGCAACAGCGAACGATATGTTCACGATCCCGTAAATGAACGCCACCTGATAAACATTCCAACCAATCAACGAATCGAATCGGTCGAAGAGCACCAGTATCGCCATGAACTCGCCTGCAGTGATGATCAACCGACCACCCAACTGCATAAAAAACGACGCCTTGTACTGCATCTGAGCCCGAATCGACACGCCAAGAAATCGTCGATAGACGTAGAGACTGTCCAGCACATTCATCCGCCTTGCACCACCACTCTTCTCAACGCACGAGCCATCGCCATCCGACCAGCAACCACAAATGCCAATATCCAGACCAACTGGTGCGCCAGAACTCCCGCAAACTCAGACAGCGGGATGTGACCCAAATAAAGCCGGTAGGGCGTATCTACAAGACCCCTGAACGGCATCGCGTTGATGATCGGTTGCGACCAGTCAGGGTATAGCGGGAGCGGTACCAGCATCCCAGAGAAGATCAACACCAACCCAAACGTCATCTGAGTAATCCCATCCCCCGTGATCGTCCAAAGCATCGTCACATTGAGGAACGTAGTGATCGCGCTGCTAAGAACAATCGCCGCGCACATCGACACCGCGAAAGCCAAACCCGCACCAACTGATACCGGCGGCGACATCCCCATCAACACAAACGCAAACACCAGCAACGGCAATGCACGCATCAGCATCGGGGCCGTCCGCCAAGAAAGCGCCCTGCTCAGCCAATACCAGTAAAGATCCACGGGCCGCACCAACTCATACCCGATCCCGCCAGACCGAATCATCGCCCTCAAATCGGTATCGATATTCCAAGGCAACGCCGCAAGAAACGCCTGACCCAGCCAGATATACGTCTCCACATCGCTCCCACTCATCGGCTGCTCAGCATTCGTCGAACGATAAAATGCCTGGAAAATCATCACCCGGATCAATCCCCAGACCACCTGCGTGATCAATCCGGCCAACGCCGCAGACCGGTACTGAAGCAGACTCCGAAACCGCGCGCTCAATATCGCCCAGTAACTGATCATCCCCTCTGATCCCGATATATCTGGGCAATGACCTCCTCAATCGGCAGGTTCTCCACAAAGATGTCCCGTACCCGATTGTGCGAAGTTACATGCGATATCAACTCAGTCGCAGACACTCTCTCAGGATCAAACCGAATATTCACCCTGTGCCCGTTCCTACTCGAAACCACCGCTTCAGGATGAACCACCGGCAACTCATCCCCATCCAAATCCACAACCAGCCTGCGCTCCAACGTCACCTGCCGCCTCAAATCATCCAACGTCCCGTCCGAAAGAATCTTCCCATCGCTGATAATCATTACCCGATCACAAATCGCCTCGATGTCATCCATGTCATGCGTCGTCAATATCACCGTCGTACCCCGCTCCTCATTGAACCTCTTGATGAACTCGCGAAACGCCAGCTTCGACACCGCGTCCATCCCAATCGTCGGCTCATCCAGAAACAGAAGTGCAGGGGAGTGCAGCAGCGCCGCCGCCAAATCACACCGCATCCGTTGACCTAAACTCAACTGTCGCACTGGAACATCCAACAGATCCCCGATATCCAGAATCGAGATGAACTCGTCCCGATTAGCGACATATTCCCCGCGCGGAATGCGATAGATATCCCGCAAAAGATCGAACGACTCGATCACTGGCAAGTCCCACCAAAGCTGCGTCCGCTGACCAAACACCACACCAAGTTCTCCCACATGCTCATTGCGACTCCGCCAAGGCACCCGACCCAAAATCTCGCACCTCCCGGAATCCGGCACCAAAATCCCCGACATCACCTTCACCGTCGTGGATTTACCTGCCCCATTCGGTCCTACATAACCCACCAACTCCCCTGGCTCGATCGAAAAACTGACCCCGTCCAAAGCCGTCACAGTCTGATACCGACGCCGAACCAATCCTCGTACAGCGCCCCACATACCCGCATCCCGCTCCGAGATGCGAAATCGCTTTACTAGGTCTTCAACAACTATCTGCGGCATACCGCAATTCCTAGGCTAAAGAAGCCCGAACGCGCAAAAAGACCCGACATCCGTGATCAGGCGGATCGTCAGGCTTTTCACGGCGTCCCTTGACGTCCACAAAGGCCAACCGTTATGGGATTCGCAATCATACAACCAACGAGCCGCAAACACGATTTGCCAAGATTCCCGAACCTTATAATCGACAACACGGCAACAAACCCCTGCGAGGCAGCACCTTGAACGTCTCATTCATCGGCGGCGGAGTCATGGCCGAGGCCATCATCTCCGGTATGAAAAAAGCCGGACTCGACGCAAACATCACGGTTAGCGAACCGATACTCCAACGCGCCTCATACCTTGCCGAGACATACGACGTAACCATCGCTCGTAGTAACGTCAATGCGATCATCGAGGCGAACTTGGCCGTCCTATCCGTCAAACCCCAGCAACTAGGCGACGTCGCCAACGATATTCGCCAAACCGTATCCAGGCTGCACGAAATCACCTTCATGTCCATAATGGCTGGCGTCCAATCCAAGACCATCATCGAACAGATCGATTGCGACCGCCTGATCCGCATAATGGCAAACACCCCCTCCCAAGTCGGACTCGGTGCCACCGCGTGGACCACAACCCCCACCGTCTCCGACGAGATGCGAGACTTCTGCGCCAAAATGCTCTCATCATTCGGCGAACAGGTCTACTTTGAAGACGAAAAACTCGTCGACATCGCAACCGCTCTCAGCGCCAGCGGACCCGCATACGTCTTCGTATTCATCGAAGCCCTCATCGACGGTGCCGTAGAACTTGGAATGACAAACGCCGATGCCCGAGCCCTCGCCATCCAAATGGTCCTCGGCAGCGCCGCACTCGCCAAAGAAACCGGCAAACACCCCGCCGAACTCCGAAATATGGTCACCTCCCCCGGCGGAACAACCGCCGCCGCACTCAGCGCACTCGAAAACGCAAACTTCCGCAAAGCCACCATCGACGCCGTCCTAGCCGCATACCAACGCGGCGAAGAGCTGGCGAAGTTGACCGACGCCTGAAATATACTTAAATGTTTGGCGCTCAAACCCGCGTTTCCCGAATCGTTCGGTGCCGGAAATCGCGCCCCACATACATAGTCCCAATCACCGTCGCCGCAGGAATCGTAACGCCATGAACCCAACCGAGATCCTCAAAACACGCCCAACGGCGCAGATCGATGAGTTCCAACCCGGCGATACCGTCACCGTAAACATGGTCATCCGGGAAGGCGACCGTGAAAGGGTTCAAGCATTCCAAGGAAACGTCATCGTAGGACGATACCGCGACGACAAAATCCCCAACCCCGGATCCACCTTCAAAGTCCGCCGCGTCTCATACGGCATCGGCGTAGAGCGCATCGTTCCATTCCACAGCCCAACACTCGAATCCGTCAAAGTCACCCGGCGCGGCAAAGTCCGACGATCACGCCTCTACTACCTCCGAGGACTAACTGGACGACACGCCCGCATCAAAGAGCGACGTTGAATCTCAACCTGCCTGCCCCTTTCGCGAAGTGAAGGGGGCGCGCAAGCATAGCGAGAGCGGGGGATGCCCGTCGGGACCAAGGATACCGATCCTCCTCCCTCGCGAAAGCTAACCTTAGTTCCATGCGGGGACATCCCGCAACGTGTCGCGTTTTCAATATCCGCGCTAACACGCACGCACTAGTCATGTTCGTCAACGTCGCAGTCGACTTCTCAGACCAAGACCGACTCCGTACCTACACCTACGCCATTCCCGAAGGCGTAACCGTCAACACCGGCGACCTCCTGTGGGTCCCATTCGGATACCGACCCATCCAGGGCATCGCCGTCTCTGTCTCCGAAACCACCGAAACCGAAAATACACGCGAAATCGACAGCGTTATCCCCGACGGCCCATTCATCAACCCGAACCTCCTCAAAACCGCCGTATGGATCGCCGATCACTACCGCACCAGTATCTTCCGAGCATGCGTCGCCATGCTCCCTCCCGGCGCCAACCAGCAACTTCACCTCTGGATACAACGTAGCGACATCGCCGACCGCGCAGACACCGTCCTAGCCGGCTTCTCAATCTCTCCTGAACAACACGAAGTCCTAAACGAACTCCCTGCCAAAGGACGCATCCGCCGCGATCGGTTAGTTCGCAAAATCGGCCGCAAAAACGAACGACATCTAGATGCTCTGATCCGTGCTGGCATCGTGCTCGAAGAATCAATGTGGGAACGACCACGAGTAACCGCGGTCTTCAAGTCCCACGTCAAACTAGCCGACGAAATCGACGTAGATGAGGCGATCGACGCATACACGAAAAGACGTGCAAATAGAAGGGCAGACCTCATCCGCCAGCTCGACGCCACACCGGAACCCATCCCACGCGCCGATCTCTCAAAACAGTTCACCCCCAGCATCATCAAAGCCGTCATCGACGATGGCAACGCTCAAATCGAGCAAGTCCGAATCGAACGTGATCCTCTAGCTGACTACGCTGTGCAAGAGCCGATCGACGTCGATCTCATTCCCGAACAAAGCACTGCCGTCGAAGCAATCTCCAGCAGCATCGTCTCCGGATCCCACGCCCAATTCCTCCTCTTCGGAGTAACCGGCAGCGGCAAAACAGAAGTCTACCTCCGAGCCGTCGACAAATGCATCCAATCAGGGCGCCGCGCAATCATAATGGTCCCCGAAATCGCCATGACGCCCCAAACGCTCCAGCGTTTCGCAAGCCGATTCCCCGGACAGATCGCACTCCAACATTCAGGACTCACCCTCGGACAGCGATTCGACCAGTGGCACCAGATCAATTCGGGCCGCTACAACGTTGTCATCGGCTCCCGCTCCAGCATCTTCGCACCGATCGAAAACTTAGGCCTAGTCGTAATCGACGAGGAACACGAATGGACCTTCAAACAGTCCGACCGCGCACCCCGCTACCATGCCCGCGACATCGCCGAAACCCTATGCCAGGAATCTAACGCAACCCTCATCCTCGGCAGCGCAACACCCGACATCGGCACATACCGAAGAGCAACCGACCCCACGGCACCTAACCCCATCACCCTCCTAGAACTTCCTCGACGCATCAACGAAGCACTACATACAGGCAGCACGGCAACTCCCCTCTCCCGCTCAGCCGGAGAGGGGCAGGGTGAGGGTGACCGGGGAGGACAAAGGGGGAGGGTACGGTCAGCGATAAACAACCCCATCCCTCACATCGGCCACGCCCAATCCCAAATCGTGGACATGCGCCTCGAAATACAAGACGGACACAGAGAGATGCTCAGCCGGCCATTGCTTGATGCCCTCCGAGAAAACGTCGACCGAGGAGGAAAATCCATCCTCTTCATCAACCGCCGTGGCAGCGCATCATTCGTTCAGTGCCTATCCTGCGGAACTATCCGACACTGCCCGAACTGCCATACACCCCTCTCTCTGCACCGGCATCCCAGACGTGGTCAAGGATCACGCCTCCAATGTCACTACTGCAGCTACTCCGTCGGTGCCGCCCGTCAATGCCGCTCTTGCAACGGCACCGGCATCGCACGCCGCGCCGCCGGAACCGAAGGCGTCGAGGAAACCGTCCGCGGATTCTTCCCCAACACCCCGATCCTCCGATGGGACTCCGACACCGCACGAAACGCCAGCGAGCACACCAAACTCCTCGATGAGTTCCAAAGCCAAGGCAATCACATCCTCATCGGAACCCAGATGGTCGCCAAAGGACTCGACATCCCCGACGTCTCCCTCGTCGGCGTAGTTGCCGCAGACATCGGACTCGCCGTCCCCAGCTTCCGATCATCAGAGCGAACATTCCAGATCCTCTCACAAGTAACCGGCAGGGCAGGACGTGCCGACACCCCAGGAAAAGCCATCATCCAGACTTTCCAACCCCAACACTTCGCAATCGCCGCCGCCGCCGCACAAGACTACCAAACCTTCTACCAACTCGAAATCCAAACACGGCAACAATACGACCTTCCACCCTTCACCTCATATGCACGCCTAGCCTACAGCTCATACGACTCCAATGATGCCCAACTAGAGGCCCAAAGCGTCAAAACTCGACTCGATCAATACAACAAAGAAATCGGCGAAGCCGTCGAAATCACTGGTCCATCCCCCGCATACCCAGCACGCAGAGCCGGACGCTACCGCTGGCAAATCCTCCTAAAAGGCCAGACCCCCCCACAAATCCTAGACCAAGTACCCCTAGCCCCCGGCTGGACAACCGACATCGACCCCATAGAAATGAACTAACCCAAAGACCGAAGGGAAACACGGTAGGGGCCAGACGGACTCCACAACCAACCCAAAACATCCCGTTCATCAAGTACATCCATACAAATATTTTCAAAACGCGCTTGATATCATCAACATCCGTAGTAATATAGATATCAGATCGACGGATCGAACACAGTGCTGCGCAGACGTGTGCAGACCCCCG
>CAZMBB010000027.1:0-31336 GCA_964564575.1 uncultured Dehalococcoidales bacterium | reverse complement strand
GGGCCTGTAGCTCAGTTCGGCAGAGCAGCGGACTTTTAATCCGAAGGTCGTGGGTTCGAATCCCACCGGGCCCACCACGATTTGCATGTGTTCGCACCATCCGTCCACCCATCCGGACCCAGCGCAGTGCGCCGACGCGCTTAGAAACCGACGCAGGCGTTGCTGACGACTTTCAGCACCGATTCCTGATCGAACTGTCGCTTATACTCCCCTGACACTTCATCGATCAGGTAGTTCGCTTCGTCGCCCCGTGGTAACAAGATGATCAGCACTTTGGAGTCTTCTTGTTGAATCTCGCCGCTTTCACCGCGCCATTGGCCACTGCCGTCAACGACAGTCAATCCCTCGGGGAATCTTGGTGTGACGGTCTCGTTCAAGAATGCTGTCCACTCGGTATCGTCGACTACGTCGCCGCCCGATCCGCTGCGCCCCATGAACAACTCGTACTTCACCCATGCGTCCATATCGTCCGGACATTTATAACCGTCAAATAACCCGCAACCCGAAACGGTCAATACCGTCATTGTTGCTACTAGGACTATTGCCGCGCGTATCAGATCCATAGCTGGCCCAGATTCTAAGTAATGAGGTCTTACTGGGGCCGAATGGCTCACGTACCATCTAAGAATCTGATCCACCCGACGAGTTCAACTCGGCAAACGATGCAACGATTTCACGAACTCGACGCGCTCCGCGCCTTCGCCATGCTTCTCGGCGTCGTACTGCATGCATCGATGTTCCTCGTGTGGGAAGAATGGCTAGTGGTGGCCAAGGAGATATCGCCTGATCTCCCGTACGACGATATCGTTTTCGCCATCCACGGGTTTCGAATGCCTGTATTCTTCCTATTGAGCGGCTTTTTCACCGCGATGCTTTGGCAGCGACGCGGCAGAAGGGCGCTGATAAATCACCGTCTCAAACGTGTTGGACTGCCTTTATTGATCGGCGCATTCACGATCATCCCGATTCACATCTCATGGTTCGTATTGCTATCCGGCGAAGAGTTCGTCTTTGGCACTGGGGTCTGGATTTTCTTTTTGGGGTGGATCACGGGACTCCAACACCTTTGGTTCCTGTGGATGTTGCTTCTGCTGGTAGGACTCTTCCTCGGTCTGGCTGCTTTGGGCGTCTCGTTTATGAACCGATGGGTTTGGTGGCTATTGATCCCAGTGGTTTTGATTCCGCAACTAATGATGGTTGAACCCAATTGGGGACCAGACACCGCATCGCATCTTATCGTCAACCCTATTGTTCTCGCCTACTATCTCTGTTTCTTCCTGTTCGGTGCGTTCATGTATCAGAACAAAGTCTCTATCGAGCGGTGGTGGGTTTTCGCGCTGTTGCCAGTATTGCCCATCTTTTACATTGGGCTCTATTTCGAGTTCGTCAGTGACGCGCCTTGGTCGTACTTCGTCTCATCCTGTCTCCAAGTCGTATTTGCTTGGGCGATGTGTTTCGGGATGATGGGGTTGTTCAAGATCGTTGCATCGGTTGAGCGCCCTTGGGTCCGTTACATGTCGGATGCCTCATATTGGATCTATCTCTGGCACTTGGCACTCATCTTCCCCGCTCAGCACATCGCCGCAGATCTCGATCTGAATGTGCATTTCGAGGTTCTTGCGATCATGGTTTCAGTCACTGCCATACTGCTCATCAGCTATCACTTTGCCGTTCGATACACATGGATAGGAACGATGTTGAACGGGCCGCGCACACGTGACGATCTAGGCGTTGATGCCTCTTTGCCGGATGTCCAAGGTCGTAGCTCAGATCATGCCAATAGAACGGTGTAACCTAGCACACGAGAAAGTTCGCTACTCTAGGGAAATACCCCCAAACTACCCTGACTCAAACTACACAGAGTAAATCCATGCAAAAACGAACCTTAGGACGAACCGGCCACCAAAGCACCGTGGTCACGTTCGGCACTTACGCCGTCGGTTACGTCGAACAAGACGAAGCGGACCGTGCCATCCAACTAGTTCTCGACCATAACGTGAACCATTTCGACATCGCCCCGACCTACGGCCATGCCATGGAACGCGTCGCTCCCTGGATGCCAGAAATCCGCACCCGAGGTATATTTGTCGGGGCGAAAACCGCCGTTCGTGACCGAGACGGCGCTTGGCGAGATGTCGAAAGCATCATGCAGCGGATGGGCACTGAAGATTTCGACCTTTTCCAACTTCACTCGGTGGGCAATATGGAGCAGCTTGAGCTTGCAACTGCCCCAGGCGGCTCGCTTAAAACGCTTGTGGAGATGCGCGAGCAAGGGCTGACGAAGTGGCTGGGAATCACTGGTCACGGTCCTGAAGTTCCGGCGACGATCCTCGAGGCGTTGAAGCGTTTCGATTTCGATACGGTGATGTTTCCGTTGAATCCTGCGGCGGCAAGAGATGCGGCGTATCGCGAGGTAACGACCCGCCTTCTTGCAGAGTGTGAAGAGCGCGATATCGGCGTACAGACGATAAAGATGATCGCTCGCGGCGGTTGGGGGGACGACGGGAAGCAGATGAACACTTGGTACGACCCGCATCGGACACAAGGAGACATCGACCAGTCGTTGTGGTGGGTTCTTTCACAACCGATGCATACGGCTCCGAGCTGCGGTGAGATTAGCCTCCTGCCAAAAGTGCTCGATGCAGCGGAGCGATTCCGCCCGTTGAGTGACGCTGAACAGGAAGATGCTTTGCAATCGCAAAGTCCCCCGCAACCACTTCCTGAACTAGCGATCCCTGCGGCCGCTTGAAATCAACAGTCTCTTACAGCTGACAAATCCCATACCTCGGTTCTCCCACCAGACGCCCGCGTGCGAAATCCGGCCTGCCATCCCTGAAAGTGAACCAAGAGCTAAAGCGCAAAAGGTTCCACATGCTCTCAGCCACGGCTTTCGTGGTGGCGGCACTGGTTCTTATCTACTTTCTGGGCTCGGTACTGTTCACGGTTTTGATGAGTGCTTTGATCGCGTATGTTTTGCTTCCCTTGACGAACGTGATCGTTCGAGTAATGCCGTGGCGCGAGAACCGTCCGGAACTTAGTCGAAATCTCGCGGTCAGTTTGATTTTTGTTGTCGCTGTTGGAATCTTCGCTGGTTCCATGACATTGGTGATACCGCCGACTATCGAGCAGAGTCGAGAGTTCATCGATGAGTTTCCAACGTTCTTCAACTCTGCCCGCACTACTATCGAAGGGTGGATCGGCGACTATACAGAACTGGTACCGGCCGATGTTCGTGCGCAGATCGAACAGGATTTGGCGGGAATGGGGAGCGTTGTGGTCGATGCTGCTTGGCAGGTGTTGCCAAGGACCTTCGGACTCGTGTCTGGAACTTTCTCGTTAATCATCGGGCTGGCGACGATGCCGATGCTGATCTTCTACTTGGTCAAAGATTCACGCGAGATTGGCCCCAGCTTGCTGACACCGTTCCCCCGTGCTCTGCGGCCGTATTTACTGGACATCGCCAAGATCGCGGACACAACATTGGGAGGCTACCTGAGAGGGCAACTCATCTTGGCGTTGGGAATCGGTATAGCCGTAACTGTCGGGTTGGTGGCTATGGGTGTGCCGTTCGCTTTCTTGCTCGGGGTTGTCGCTGCGTTAACCGCCTTGATCCCGATCGTCGGTCCGTTCATCGGGGCTGCAGTGGCGATATTGGTAACTTTGGCGACAGCTCCTGAAAAGTTGCTTTGGGTTGTGGGCCTCTACTTGTTCGTGCAGTTAGTCGAAAACACGTTGCTCGCACCGCGAGTGCAAGCGAACGTTCTGAATCTTCACCCTATAGTCGTGATACTCGTGATCATTCTCGGGGGCCATTTCTTTGGGATTTTGGGAATAGTATTCGGGGCGCCACTGGTTTCGATGGGCAGGCATGTCGTTCGATACTTGGTAGATGAATGGGACAGGCCGCCGAACACCTCTAACCCGACAGATGGCGCTGAAGAGAACACGTCTGATGTAGAGTCGCAATTCGATTCCGAGTCAATTGAGTGACAGGTTCAACATCTTCTCCTCAAAATCATGGTGACCGGCGTCATATCAACGACGTTGTTGAGTTGCCAGCTGTATATCCAGTAGAGTTACTTCGAAATCCCGCTGATCAATCGCGGCTTTGTCTCAGCGCACCTTGACTCACTTAGAAGCGTCAAGATGAACGCTTGGGACAGCGAACTTTGGAACAGCGCCGAGTGGCATCGCTGAGCGAGGCTGGCTCAATCAATCACGACGGTATCCAACCGATACTGTTCCAAGCCTTCCCAGTCGTACTCGACTCCTAGCCCCGGACCCTCGGGTACTGACACGTTCCCATTCTTGTCAATTGAGTCGATCTGGTCGGAATAGTCGCATTTGTATAGCCGCGGACCAGGTTGAACGATCTTCGGGTGCACGAGTCCCATCTCATTGAAGTTCGAATTTCTCATCGCAGCCATGCAATGGCGATGGGGTGGACTCGATATGTGCAACTCGAGGTCCATGCCGAAACCCTCCGCGGCGTGGGCGATCTTCATAACACCGGTGATGCCGCCGTCATACTCCACGTCGGCCCGCCAAAAATCGGTCGCCTCGGCGATCGCCATATCGGTGTGCGCTTCGACCATGTGGAGATGCTCGCCCTGAAGCAATGGCGTCTTGATCATCTTCTTCAGCTGCTTGTGCGCGTAAAGTGAAACGCCACCGTCGCGCATCGGGTCCTCGTACCAGAAATAGTTGTATTCGTCGCAAACTCTGCCCACCGCGAGCGTATCCGCGAAGGTGTCGTAGACACAGCACGGGTCGGTCATCAAAGCCATCTTGCCTCCCACTCTCTCCCCTACCGCACGCACCGTCGCAATCTCGCGATCGATGTCGATCTCTCCCCACGAATGAATCTTGAAACCCGGATAGCCCATCTCCAAACACTGCTCGGCGAAATCGGCATACGCTTCGGGGCTGCTCAGTCCATCTGGTTCGCGATCGGCGTGATACGTGCTGGCGTAGCACGGCAGCTTCTTCCGATGACCGCCTAGCAGTTGATATATCGGCGCGTTGTGGAATTTACCTGCAAGGTCCCACAGCGTAATATCGATCGGGCCGACACCCATCCTGTCGTTTTTTCTCAGGATCGATTTTGCTTGGTTGTAAAACCGTTCTCGCTCCAAGGCGCTTTTACCGATCAGAAAGTTGACGAACATCAACATCTGCTCATACGCGGCCGGCGCACCGCTCATGTACTCGCCGGTCACTCCGATGTCGGTGTATATCTTGATGCCTACTCTTGATCGCACACCGTTAGCGCCGGGCTGGTAAAACTGGCCCATGGCGAATCCGACATCGGTGGCCAAGTCAAACGTGGGTATGCGATATCTCGATAGTTCGATCCGGGTGATTATTGGCGCGTTGCCCATGGTTGTGCTCCCGAACGAAGGGTTGACGGTTGATGCCCAGATGTTAAAGCACGCGAACGAGCGGAACGCAATTCAGGTGCCAGGCCAATGAGCGCCACGTCGGGTAATTTCCTGAACCACTAATCTCTGGGCCTTGAGGCCCCTTTGGAGACGAATCCTTGACCAACTGCGACGAAGCGGTGGCGTCCCTGTTGTTCGTCCGAACCGTTCAGAATCTAGTGTTCGGGAGTTACCCCGATTCGGAGACCGAAACGTTCCTGATACATACCGATCCCGATCACAATCCACCAAACCAGGTAAAGGACCGACAAGATCGTGAATATCGGAGCCAATGAGTCGATTAGTTCATAGAACGGCTCCGTCAAGATCATGCCGATCAACGATACGATCGCGCCGACACCAACAATGAATGCGAGAATCCTGTAGGCACCTGGCCTAAACTTCCTAGCCAAGGCAAACCCTAGCACCAGGTGGCCCAACAGACCTGTAATCGAACTCATCAACTTCGCAGCGCTGGTGACAGATTGGAGATTCAACGCCGCAACGGCAATGGATTCGCTCTGATCGGGTCCTGCGCCTGCGCCGAGACCGTGTTCGACAACGTGAGAAGTCGTGTAGGTGAGAGACTCTGCTACCAAAAGGGATATAAAGGCCAAGATTACGCCGATTAATCCGAACTTCACAAAGGTGTCTAAAGCGCATTCGCTCTGAGCGGTCTGCCACATCACGATCAATCCCCACAACAAGATCATGAGCGACACACTTCCCAAAACCGCACCGAAACCCGTCAACAGTGCGTTGTCTGCGATTGCATCAATCACTGCGTAAATGTCAGTCACTTCACCCCCACCTAATACCACTCCCGATGTGATGAAGGTTGAAATGATGTAGAGTGCCGAACCGCCAATCAGCGCCACTCCACCCACTCTAGGTGCCGTAATCATCGCCATTTTTCCCCTCCAAAAGATCCCGATTTACTCGAGTAAGGCTGCGAACCAAACTGTACCACCCTCCGCGAATTCTCGTTCATCACCTCGGTCGACTGTACCTTCCAAAGAACCCGCGCTCGATGTAACGCACGATAACACTCTCGGTTACGTCGCGCTCGCGTGCTTCACGTCATATCTCTGGCTCCCAACGCATTCAGGGGTAGACCCGGGCACTAGGGAAACAGCGTAGTCTGCCGCTCAACCAGATCCTGCTGCTCGATCAGATAAGACCCATCGTTCCTCGTTGAACCCACAGCTGGATTCGCTGCTTGGACCTTCATCATGGGCCACTCCTGCGGTTTGCATGCTTCCAACAATGCATCCTGGTCGGCAGAATCGTCCAACCACATCTCAGCCCAATCCCGGTCCAGTATCACCGGCATACGGTTGTGGATTCGATCCATCAGAGAGTTGGAAGCTGTCGTCATGATCGCACACGACTCAACCGGCCCGTTTGGACTGAGCCAAACGCTCCATATCCCCGCAAGCGTGATCACCCCGGAATCGACTGCGTGTATCCACCACGGGTTCTTCTTGTCCGAGACACCAGAACTCCACTCGAAGAATCCATTAGCCGGTATCAAACACCGCCTGCTCGCAAACGAATCTTGAAACATCGGACGGTCCGTCACCGTCTCGGATCTAGCGTTAAACATCGGACGTTTGAAAGCGTTCGCCTGCTTGGCCCATCGAGGTATCAAGCCCCAACGCATCATCGAGCCGACGCGGCTATCATCCGTGTTTGTGATCGCCAAAACATCCGAAGTGGGCGCGATGTTCCATCTCGGCTCGAAACCATCCGCCGTCATCCCAATCTCAAAGCCAAGAAGTTCAGCCAACTCCAATAGATCTGTGAACAACCCGAAACGGCCACACATTGCGAATCAACCTTCTCTTGATCTCTTCCGTACACCCCTGCCCCAAACGGTTACAGAGTAGCATCCCCTGGCACCTACGCGATATCATCATCCGAGAACGTGAAACTGGTCTGAAACGCTACTGCCCATGAACCTGCTAATCAACGGATCGCCCACTGAACCAGGGAGGGCCGTAGTCGCTCAACTCGCCGACTCTGGTCATGAACTTCGCTTGACGGCAATGGCCCCCTACGAACCACAAGACGTAGTCGTATGCGCGCTGGAACACGACGAAGCAACAGACGAACTCGTCTCGGGAATCGACGCAATTATCAACGTCGGTTACCAAGACGAAGTCGAGATGCCAGCAACTTTTCACCTCGACTACTACACGCGCCGCACCTACAACCTCTTCTGGGCAGCGGCCAATGCTGGCGTCAAGCGCGTCATCAATCTGAGCACGCTCCGTCTGATGGCCGAATATGAAGAGAATCTAGTAGTGACCGAAAACTGGCGCAGCAAGCCATTGGCCAGCGATATCAACCTCCTCTGCGCCCACCTGGTCGAGATCATCTGCAAAGAGTACGCACGCGACCGCAAATTCGAGGTCGTCAATCTGCGACTTGGTTGGCCGTTGATCGAAGGAAGAAGTGACACTCTTGGAGCTGACGCAGGCGACTCAGCCTTGTGCTCGGAAGATTTGGGGCGTGCTGTGCTCTCAGCGCTCGGAGCCGATCTGGAACAGTGGCAAGATATCCACATCCAATCAGACATACCTAACCAGCGCTACACGACGGCGAAGGCTTCCGAACTGCTGGGCTTCTAACCAATCCCCCAATCGAAGGAAACACGAAATGAAAGTTCTCATACTAGGCGGATGCGGGATGTTGGGGCCTTGGGTGGTCAAGGCGCTCAAACACCGGCACGACATCGTCCTCACCGACATCAATCCGCCAAGCGAAGAGTTTGAAGGCGACTTCCGCCAAATCAGTTCTGACGACATCGACGCAGTCGTCGCAGCGGCAGAAGGTTGCGACGCCATCATCAACTTGTCCGTTCTCCGAGAAGATCGCAAACTCGCGTTCGATGTCAGCACTCGCGGCAACTACAACATGATGATCGCCGCGCTCGAACACGGAATCCAACGCGTCATCAACACCGGCCCGCACTTCCAACTCGTCGGGGAGACATACGAGAACTGGGACTTCGATTTGACCCCCGACATGCCCCCTCAGTTCGGCACTCGCCTTTACGCCCACAGCAAAGGCTTGGGACAAGAGATTTGCCGCGTCTTCAGCGAGCAGTACGGCATCTACGTCATAACGATGCTCTACTACAACATGCGCCACACTTGGAACTGGGGTCTCGGGCGCGGCATCCCCGAAGCAGATCACCACGAAGACATGGTACCGTTCACTACCGCATGGACCGACTGCGGCACAGCAATTCGCGCTGCACTCGAAGTACCGCTAGAGCGGCTGCCTTCACGCTGCGAAAGCTTCTTCACCTTCCCAGAAACGCCGCACCACAAATTCAACAGCGAAAAAACTCGGCGCATCCTAGGTTGGGAACCACGATACACCCTCGAAACCCTCTGGACCAAACCACCTATGACGCCGCCAGACCACCTGCACGGCGCTTGGTGATCCCGCGCCAATCGCGATACCCGTCGTCCCTCCGCGAACGACCAAAATACATTTCTGATATGCCAACGATTTTGCGACAAGGACCGTATAGCATCGCTTTCTTCGCTGGAGACCGCCCTGAGCCCAAGCATGTGCATGTTCGCCGAGACCGGAATGAGGCTAAGATTTGGTTAGAACCGGTCGAAGTTGCGAATGACGGTGGCTTCGGAAGCACGGAGATTAATCGGATCACGCAGATAATAGAAACACATGCCGACATGTTGAAAGATGCATGGGATGACTATTTCGCAAGTTAAAACACAAGAAATCAAGGCGCTCAATCTTCGATTGACTGCCAATAGGATGACCGTTGAACTCTCAGACGGACGACATCTGTCGGTTCCTTTGGATTGGTTTCCACGATTAATCCACGCCTCAAAAACTGAACGCGAGAATTGGATTTTGTTCGGCGACGGCTCATCCATTCATTGGCCAGATCTAGACGAAGATATCGGCATCGATGGTCTGTTGGCTGGTCAACCTTCAGGCGAAAGCAAACGCTCCTTCAACCGCTGGTTAAAAGCCAAACAAGAAGGCCGAGGCTTGACGATCCCGGAACTAGTCGCCCACGAAGAAGCCCAAAAACAACGGCAATCCGCTAACCTCGATTGAACCCCAATCCCGAGCGTCGCAGACAAGAAGTCGACTCCGGTCGACCGAATCGCCCATTCCGCTTCTACTACTCTCAATTCAACTTCGGAAACCGCAGAGACCTTCGTATGGCCAGACTCGGATGTGGAATGATTTTTCTCGGCCTTGGGGTGTGGATTCTCCTATGGACGCTCGACATCATTCCGTTCTCACCTCGATACGTTTGGATCCCGGTCGCCGTTGTTCTACTCGCCGTAGGAGCGAGATTGCTGTTCGTTGACCGAAAGTGACGACGGATCACGTCACCCCATCAATTCCCCTTCTTCGCTCATCACCGCCATCAGATTGTCATCGGGATCCCTGAAAAACGCCATCCACAGCGTGTAATTCTCAGTTTGATGGATGATGTGTGGCTCGGACTCCAACGCGACGCCCCTCGATTTCAACTCCTCGGCTGCTTCATGCGCTGATTCCACCGTGAAATAGATCACTGAAGAACCGACATTGTCAGGGTTTTCAGACTGCACGATATAGAGCCGCGTACCATCACAGTCGAAGAACGCCATCCCAGGACTGCCCGGAACCTGAAACAGGAAGGGAATCTCCAGCACGTCCCGATAAAACTCGACCGCTCTGCTAACGTCAGAAACCGATATCGAAACCTGTCCAACGCCATGTATCTGCATCGATAATCTCCTAGGTGAATTGCCTTCTAGAGCTCTTTCATCTCAGCGATCAGGTCCTCCACCGATGCCCTGGCATCACCGAAAAGCATCATTGTGTTTTCCAGATGGAAAAGTTCATTCTCCACGCCAGCGAATCCTGACGCCATCGACCTTTTCATTACGATCGTCGAACGCGCCTGATCCACATTCAAGATCGGCATTCCGTAGATCGGACTGCTTCGATCCGTTCTCGCCGCCGGGTTGGTCACGTCGTTCGCGCCCACAACAACTGCCACATCCGCACGCCTGAAATCGTCGTTGATCTCATCCAGATCCTTCAACTCGTCATACGGCACATCCGCCTCCGCAAGCAGCACATTCATATGCCCCGGCATCCGACCCGCAACTGGATGAATTGCATATCGGACCTCTGCCCCGCGCTCCTTCAACATGTCTGCCAAATCCCTCACCTGATGCTGAGCCTGGGCGACCGCCAAGCCGTAGCCCGGAACAAATATCACTGAGTTGGCGTAACCCAACACGATCGCCGCTTCTGTGGCGTTAACCGAGCGTACAGGCCGATCAGTCGCGGATGCTCCCGGAGCTGCGACACCAGTCGAGTCCGCCACTCCAAATCCACCGAACATCACATTCCCCAACGACCGATTCATCGCCCGCGTCATGATGCGCGTCAAAATCAACCCCGACGCACCAACAAGCGATCCCGCAATAATCAACATCGGATTGTCAATCACAAATCCCGTCGCAGCAGCCGCAAGCCCCGAATACGAGTTCAACAGCGCAATCACTACCGGCATATCCGCCCCGCCAATCGGAATCACGATCAACACTCCGATGATCAACGCGATCACTGCCATCGCGACCAATGCCCACTCTAGCGAAGGATCGAAGATCATTAATGCCGCCATCGCCACGGTGCCACCCCCTAAAACCACATTGACCACGTGCCGTAGCGGTATCAAGACTGGCTGCGTCGCAACGATGCCCTGCAACTTCCCAAATGCGATCAAACTGCCTGTAAGCGTCAACGACCCGATCAACACCGAGAGCGCAACCGTCACGCTTACGACTGGATCGACGTCGCCGCTGTCGTTCTGATGAAGTATCTGTGCCGCGGCTACAACTGCCGACGCCGCTCCACCAAATCCGTTGAAGATCGCTACCATCTGAGGCATGGCTGTCAACTGCACTTGCCGCGCCGCTATCGCCCCGATCAACGCACCAACCACTAACCCAATGATGATCCACTCGTAACTCACGATATCGCGGTCGATCACTGTAAAGACAACCGCAATCAACATCCCCAACGCCGACAACCTGTTCCCTGCCCGAGCCGTCTCAGGAGATCGCAACCACAACAAACCAGTGATGAACATGACCGAAGCCACAATATACGCGGCTAGCGTCAGATTATCGAGTGCTTCGCTATCCATGCCTAACGTCGCTCATCATCGCTACGGTGGAACATTCGCAACATCCGATCCGTCACCAGATAACCTCCGACCACATTAATCGTCGCTAGTGTTACCGCAACCACGCCGAGAATCGCTCCCAACAATCCGCCGACCGTCCCGGCGACGATGATCGCGCCTACGATCACGATCCCCGAAATCGCATTCGATCCGGACATCAGCGGGGTATGCAACGTAGGCGGTACTCGCGTTATCGTGAGATACCCAACGAAAATCGCCAACACGAACACTGTGACGGCTACCAACAGCTCCTCAATCGACATGTCCACCTCCTGAAATCATTGCCCTATCGTATGCCCCCGAATGTCGCCGTTATACGTCACACACATCGCATTAACCACCTCATCCTCGAAATCCAACACCAACTCGAGATCATCACCAACGATCAACGCCAACAGCGACTCTAAGTTCCGCGCGTACGTAACCGACGCATGATACGGCATTGATGATGGCACATTCACAGGCCCTTTCACCGTGACGCCGTTCACCTCAACATCCTCGCCCGCAACCGTCGCCTCCACATTCCCTCCCGTCTCCGCCGCCAGATCAATCACGATACTCCCTGACCTCATCCTTCCAACCGTTTCCGTGTTGATCAACAATGGTGCCTGTCGACCAGGTATAGCCGCGGTAGTAATCACCGCGTCTGCCCTGACGATATGCTCTGCGAGAAACTGACGCTGCCGTTCATTTTCATCCTCCGTCTGCGCCCTCGCATATCCCCCCGTAGCCTCCGCATCATCCGCATCCGGCGGCGCAATGAACCGAGCGCCCAGACTTTCGACCTGCTCCCCTGCTGCTGCACGAACATCAAAAGCGTAGACATCCGCTCCCAACCTCTTCGCCGTCGCAATCGCCTGCAACCCAGCCACACCAGCGCCCAACACCAGCACTCTAGCCGGAGGAATCGTTCCAGCCGCCGTCATCATCATCGGAAAAAAACGACTCAGCGAGTTGGCCGCCATCAACGCGCATTTATACCCCGCAATCGAAGCCTGGGAAGACAACACGTCCATGCTCTGTGCTCGAGCTATGCGGGGCACCAGATCCATCGCGAAAGCCGTCACACCAGCCTTTGCCAACGCCTCTATCACCTCAATATCGCGCCTGGCGTCCAACGTGCCTGCCACCGCCGTCCCCACGCGCATAGCCCCCAACTCTTCGACACTCGGTTTCCCGACGTGCAACAGCAAATCAGACGATGTAGCCACTTCCTCGGCTGATCCGACGATAGACGCACCGACATCCGTGTAGGCATCGTCAGGAAATCCAGCCTTCACACCTGCGCCGCCTTCAACCAGCACCTCATGCCCTGCCGAAACCAATTTTGACGCCAAGTCAGGCGTTGCCGCAACCCGATTTTCGCCGGGCGCGTTCTCTCGATTTATGCCTATCTTCAACTGGGTCAGACGGGTAAGTCGGCGAATTCCGAATATTATGGTACCCGCAATGCGTAACCAGCGTTTTTCACGAACCAACCTCCAGCTTTCGAGTTGAGTTGATCGAGAATCGAGGAACCCGAATGTACATGCTCCGAAGGGTCTACAAGGCCAATTACCGCGAAGGCAAACTTGTGGCATCCCTAGTGCGCAAGCAACAGGACATCTACGAGTCCGCAGGGCGATCAAAAGGAACGGTCTACTTCAACGCAGGAACGGTCCCAGGCGAACCAGACACGGTGGTCCTCGAGTGGACGCAAGACACCCTCGGCTCTCCCTATGTGTCAAGCGGCGGCATCCCTGCCGAGGCATTGCAAGTAGGCGCCCAAGTCCGTGAACACATCGAAAGCCAACACATCGAGTTCTGGGAACTCATGACACCCGAAAAGATGGACAAAGTCTAGGCTGACTCTTCGCCTGGACTCCCCACTTTCGGTCTTGACATGCGGCACAAGTGGGTAAATCTCATCCTCCTCACCCTCGTCGCCGGCGAGTTGGTGACTGGTGCATACGGCCTCATGAGCGGCAATGCCCGGAACGAGATTGTCCTACAGATCCACAGCATCCTCGGCTACAGCATCGTTGCTATCCTAGCGTGGAAATCCGCACTCGCCCTGCACTCCATCAAACGACCAGCACGCGGACGCCCACGGAACGTCGCCATCGTTCTCTCTATCCTGCTCCTAACCGCGCTCAGCATCGGTGTCGTCTGGAGCACAGGCGGTTTCTGGGCGGTAGAAGGCATCACCGGCATGAGCCTCCACATCTACGCCGGAGCCGCTATCCTCCCATTCATCGTCTGGCACGCATGGGCATACACATCTCGCTTCCGAGTCGGTTACAGCACCGAACGTCGAGATGCTCTGAGATTTGGCTCTACTCTCGCCGTTGGCACCGGCGCGTGGCTCATCGCAGAGAACCTCATCCGCGCAATCCCAACCGCCGGGGCTGACCGTCGCTTCACAGGTTCGCACGAACGACGATCCTACGAAGGCAACCGTTTCCCTACAACATCCTGGCTGAACGACAAACCTGCACAAATCGACATTGCTGAATGGCGACTCAAAATCATCGAAACCGACAGTAAAACCCACCAACTCTCACTTTTGGACATCGAAAACGACGGCACTGACCTTCCCTACTCCGAGATTGAAGCCACGCTCGACTGTACTGGCGGCTGGTACTCCCACCAAATCTGGAGTGGCGTGATGCTATCCGATCTCCTAAAAAACCTCGAGATCGATGCCAAGGGCAAGACCTGCATCTTCCACTCCGTAACTGGATACACGCGACGTTACGCGTCGAAAGACTTCGACAACCTCATGCTCGCCACCCGCGTCGGCGGCGCCCCCCTCTGGCACGGCCATGGTGCCCCGCTACGTCTAGTTGCCCCCGGAAGGCGCGGCTACGACTGGGTCAAATGGATAGACGAAATCCGCCTGACCGACTCGCCGGCATGGCTCCAACCATGGTTGCCTTTGCAGTAGTGACTCGAGTGTGCTTGAGAATTCCCTGCATCGCTTTTCGGGTTTGTCGATGCGACGACACCGCTTCGTTGCCAGCCGCATACGGGCATCGAATGAACTACCCTTCCGGTGGTTCTACGTACAACTGACCGCGTTGAGCAAAATACTCATCCCACTTTTTCTCGTTCTCTTCGCGGGCCTCGCGCAGCAATTGCACAGAGTCGAATTCGCCTTCGAAACCCGGTTGATTCTCCCAGCGTTCCCACCACTCAGCATTCGCAATTCCACGAACCAACAAACTCGTGATCAGTTCATCTATCTCAACGTTTCCACGTTCAGATAACAACCGCAATCGCTCGTATAGATCGTCGGGGAAAGCCTCAATCCGTAGTTCCGTCATAGTCCTTTGGTTCTACGGCGTTGCACCATCCACCCCTCAATACCCCAACCCAAATCCAAACGGATACAACAAGTCCTCCTCCGCATACCCTGGAGCATCTGAATCCTGCCGCAGTATCGCCTCGGCACTCTCAGCCAACGCAAACGGCAACTTTGCTTCCGGCTTGAGCTTCCCAGTCAACACGTCCATCAAAGCCGCATCACTAACCCCGAACGTCGCCAATATCGCACCTGCATCTCTGATCCCGCTCTCCTCATCCAACGCAAACGGTTGACGGAACCGAATCGCCAACACTGTCCGCTCTGCCCCAATCTCTGACATCACATCTTCTATGTCTGACAGCGACGGCCGCACTACCCAAGAATCCGACGCCTCCATGTCCGAAAACGCGATCAAGTCAAGCTCTTCAGGGTCAGGAACCGGCAAAAAACCGCCGCCAACCTTGCTGCTATTGCCAACAACGACCCGAATTACCGCATAGTCGGTACCTTCTGGAACTGACGGACGCGTCTCACCATTCTCCCCATCGTAATCGCCCGACACAACTTCGAACTCGTTCCAATCCGGTCCGCCAACCACATCGGCATCCAAACCCATGACGTAGATCTGCTTACTGATTGGATCACTGACTGGTTCGTCTTGCTTACCATCGGTGTGCATACCCAAAGCTGCGAACATGTTGGGCTGCGGTTTCGGAGATGGCGTCTCCAACGGCAACAATTCGTTCGAATTTTGAAGTACCACCACCGCCCGGCGCTGAGCCGCTTCTGCCTTCAACTGCGTGATCCGATCACCGAGAATATAGCCTGCCCGGTTCGAATCTACGAACGGGTTCTCGAAAAGACCCAACTTGAACTGCTCAGTCAACAACCGCGTTACCGCCTCATCAACACGTTCCTCAGGAATCATCCCCTCGTGAATGTTCTCCAGCATCTGACCAAGATCGCTGAAGCCAGAAAGCACGTCGACGCCCGCGTTGATCGCCATCGCAACTCGTTCGCCAACGCTCTTGTCCTCAACTCCCCAAGGCATCGTCGTCGCGATCGCAGTATCCGAGTTCACGTTCCCTTCGAAACCCAACCTCTCTCTCAACAACTCGGTCACGATCCCCTTCGAGAACGACATTCCCACATCATTTGGAAGATACCGCTGTCCTACAGGCACGCCGTAGTAAGGCATGATCGATGACACTCCCGCCTCGATCGCCGCGATAAACGGTTGCAGGTGATACTCGAAATTGTCCGACGGATAGGTTTGATGCTTGCCAAATGGGAAGTGTGGGTCTGATCCACCTTCTTGAGGCCCACCGCCCGGAAAATGCTTCATCGTGACCGCAACGCTACGATGATCGAGTTCATCGCCCTGAATGC
Organism: uncultured Dehalococcoidales bacterium; assembly: GCA_964564575.1. Lineage (GTDB taxonomy): Bacteria > Chloroflexota > Dehalococcoidia > Lucifugimonadales > Lucifugimonadaceae > Bin127. Next base: position 15,000 of record CAZMBB010000027.1, on the reverse strand, counting down.
CCTTCACCAACACGGTCGCAATCTCGCTAACCAATCCCGCGTCTTCCGCAAACGTCTCGGTGATCCGGAACCACCTCGGTTCTGTCGAAAGATCAAGGCAATACCCGTACATCCCACGAATGCCGACGGCAACCCATTCCCGAGCCACGGTGCGAGCAAACTCTCCGATCAAGTCCAAATCCCGCGTCGCCGCCAATCCCGCTTCCTTCGGCCAAGCCGAAAACGCACCGACGGTCGCATCCAAACCGCCCATCCAACCTTCCTCGAAGTGGTTACGAGGGTTCGACTTGAACAACGCAGGTATCCCTAACCGTGTCGACTCGCAAAGCTCTTGCACTGCGTTCGTGAACTGAGCCGTCTCGTACGGCGTTAATTGCGCCCCGAAAAACGGATGACTCGCCGCTTCGTTCGGTTCGGGGGTGATTGTGTTTCGAAAGATGAACCGCCTCATCTGCGCGCCATTCACCAACGCGTCCGCCAACTCAGGAACTCGACCGCCGCCATCAGCGTTCAACTGGTCGATCATCAACATCCCCGCCTTCTCCTCAAGCGTCATTTGAGAAAGCAGATCTGCGACCCTAGCCTCAACTGGTTGCCGCCAGTCCTCGTAGAGGTCGATTCGTCCGTTTTTATTCAGGTCTCGAAATGGCAACCCTTCGTCGTACAGAAGCTCAATCGATCTCGCCTCGACTGAGGGACGAGTTCCATTAAAACCAGTAGTCATTGGTCATTTACCTTTCCGATTAAACGAGGTCGATGCCTATGCATCCATCATCTGAATACACACTGGCCCCGGTATCGAGATCATGTGCCCAGCGTGGGACAGCCTGCCCGTCTCAGCATCCCGCCTGAACGTGTGGATCGTTCCCGAATCTTGGTTCTCAGCAAGCACCCAAGTCCCCGTAGGATCGATCGCAAAGTTCCTAGGCGTGTTGCCACGCGTAGATTCGTTCCCGATGTAGTAAAGCATCCTCGCGTACTCATCCCATCCATAGATCGCTAGCGTGTCGTGACCGCGGTTCGACCCGTAAACATGCTTCCCGTCTGGCGATACGTGGATGTCCGCCGTGCTGTTCCCATCCTCATACGTCACATCAGGCCGCACCGTCCCAACCCAATGCGTCTCAGTCAAACCACCAGTGTCCTGGTCGACGTCGTAACAGCTGATCGTCAATCCGATCTCGTTGATCGCAAAAGCATTCTCGCCATTCGGATGGAAGGCGAAATGCCGCGGACCGCCACCCGGCGGCGAATCGACTGACGCGCCCTCGTTCAAGACCAGCTTCCCGCCGTCGTGGTCAATGTCGTACACCAGCACCTTGTCCAAACCCAAATCACACACGATCAGCTGATTGTTCCCCGGCGACACCGTCACCGAGTGCGCATGAGGCTCATTCTGACGGCTTGGCTCCACCATGCTCCCACCTACATGCTGATGAAAATCACAAGCCTCGTTCAAACTCCCGTCATCGTTCACCTCAAACATCGCCACCGAACCGCCGGCATAGTTCGCAACGAACAGGTACTTTCCATTCGCCTCAACAACCAAGTGACACGGACCTGTCCCCTTCGTCGACTGCTTGTTGATCAACGACAGCTTACCGTTCTCACCGATGCTGTAAGCGTGGACACCACCTGCATCATCGCCTTCGAAATCGTTGATCTCAGCAACCGAATAGAGATACTTCCCATTCGGATGAATCGTCACGAACGAAGGATTCGGCCCGCTGTCCGTCGCCACCGACAACTCGGTCAATTGACCTGTAGCACCATTTAACCTACACGTGTAGATCCCCTTCGCGCCCAGATTGGTGTACGTCCCTACGAAGATTAGCTGGTCTTTGGGATGCCCCATGCTTGCGATCCGCCTTTCGATCTCAGTTCAATTGCTACACGCTATGCGCTTGAAAATGATATGCGACAATCTCCATCTCAGGTTCACTGGTAAATTAGAAGTCAGTGTCTTAAACGCTCAGAATCCTCAACAAACACTCAAGAGTAGCGCATGAAACCAGCACCATTCAACGCCGTCAAGAAGCTCGAAGTCCAAGGGCGAGGCTACTCATATTACGACTTGGCAACACTCGAAGACGCCGGCCTCTGCACCATCGCCAACTTGCCATTCTCGATTCGCGTTCTGCTGGAAAACGCACTGCGTAACGCTCACATCGGCCCCGCAACTGAAGATGATGTCCGACTCGTTGCGTCATGGTCACCCGACCAAGCTCCTGCCAAAGAGTTCCCATACATGCCGGGGCGCGTCACCTTACAAGACTTCACTGGCGTCCCTGTTGTAGTCGACCTTGCTTCGATGCGTGACGCCGTCGCCGAAAAAGGCGTTGACCCCGGCGTTATCAACCCCGTAGTCCACTCCGATCTGGTCATCGATCACTCCGTTCAAGTCGACTACTTCGCGTCCGAAGGCGCACTCGCCCGCAACATCGACCTCGAATTCGAACGCAACGTCGAGCGTTACAAACTGTTGAAATGGTCGCAGACCGCCTTCAACAACATGCTCGTTGTACCTCCCGGAACCGGAATCGTCCACCAAGTGAACCTCGAGTTCCTTGCTTCCACTGTCCTTACAACCGAGGTCGAAGGCGAATCCATCGCCTATCCCGACACCTGCGTAGGCACCGACTCCCACACGACCATGATCAATGGCCTTGGTGTCCTAGGTTGGGGCGTCGGCGGCATCGAAGCAGAAGCCGTAATGCTCGGTCAGCCCTACTACATGCTCGTACCCGAGGTCGTAGGCGTAAAACTAACCGGCAGACTCGCCGAAGGCGCAACCGCCACCGACCTTGTTCTCGCCGTGACCGAGATGCTCCGCAACGTTGGGGTCGTCGAGAAATTCGTCGAGTTCTACGGCCCCGGACTAGCAAACCTCCCTGTCGCCGACCGCGCAACCATCGGCAACATGTCCCCCGAATACGGCGCAACATGCGGATTCTTCCCCATCGACGACCAGACTCTCGACTATCTCCGTCGCACCGGTCGCTCAGAAGAAACCGTCGCACTAGTCGAAGCCTACGCTAAAACCAACTACCTAACTCCGTCGGATAATGACGATCCGCAATACACTACCGCCTTCGAATTCGACCTCGGTGACGTAGAGCCCAGCATGGCCGGGCCCAAACGTCCACAAGACCGTGTAACCCTCAACAACGTAGCCGGCAACTTCCGAGACGCCTTTCCCAAAGAAACGTCAACTGCTTCATCCAACGGTGCCGATGTGAAGGACGGATCAGTAGTCATCGCCGCCATCACAAGCTGCACCAATACCTCCAACCCATCCGTAATGGTCGGTGCCGGTCTCCTTGCTCGCAACGCCGTAGAACGCGGACTTGACCGCAAATGGTGGGTCAAGAGCAGCTTGGCCCCCGGATCCAAGGTCGTCTCCGACTACCTAGACCGCGCTGGATTAACCGAATCGCTCGAAACTCTTGGCTTCCAGACCGTAGGTTACGGATGCACAACCTGCATCGGCAACTCCGGCCCTCTTCCCCAGGAAGTTTCCGACACTGTAACTGACCACGATCTCGCCGCTGTCGCCGTCCTTAGCGGCAACCGTAACTTTGAAGGCCGAGTCCACCCCCAAGTCAAAGCCAACTACCTCGCTTCCCCCATGCTGGTAGTCGCCTACGCCCTGGCCGGACACATCGACATCGATCTAACCTCAGATCCTCTAGGCTCGGACCACGACGGCAACGACATATTTCTCTCCGACATCTGGCCCAGCCAAAACGAAATCGCCCAGACCGTAGCGTCAGCCGTTGGCGTCGACCAGTTCAACGACCGCTATGGCGCTGTTTACGAAGGCCCCGAACAGTGGCAAGAGCTTGAAGCCGCCACTGGCGAACTCTTCCAATGGGACCCAGGCAGCACCTACATCCAACCTCCGCCTTACTTCGAAGGATTTGAACTGGAGCCCGATGCCCGTGAGAGCATCGAAAACGCCCGCGTTCTGGTAAGTGTCGGAGACTCCGTCACCACCGACCACATCTCCCCTGCCGGCAGTATTCCCCCGTCAGCGCCCTCCGGCCAACACCTCATCGGCAACGACGTCCCTCGCCGAGCCTTCAACTCCTACGGCTCCCGCCGCGGAAACCACAACGTCATGATGCGCGGCACATTCGGAAACATTCGACTCCGCAACACCCTCACCCCAGACTACGAAGGCGACTTCACCATCTACCACCCTACCGGCGAAACCATGCGCATCTTCAACGCCGCCGAACGCTACCACGAAGACGGCACCCCGTTGATTGTCATCGCTGGGAAAGAATACGGTACCGGCTCCTCCCGAGACTGGGCCGCCAAAGGCCCGATGCTCCTAGGCGTCCGAGCCGTCATCGCCGAATCCTTCGAACGCATCCACCGATCAAACCTCATTGGCATGGGCGTAATCCCTCTCCAATTCACCAACGGGGAATCCGCACAATCTCTCGGATTGGACGGCACCGAAACCTACACCATCGAAGGCGTAACCGGAACTGTCCAACCCGGAGCAACCCTAACCGTCACCACTACATCAAAAGACGGCTCAGCCAAGACCTTCAACGTCCTATGCCGAGTCGACACCGCCATAGAAGCCGAATACTACGAGCATGGAGGACTACTGCCCTACGTTCTCCGGCAGATGATTGGGCAAAACACCTAGTTTCAGCTAAGCAGCTTCCGCTGTTTAATCGCTTAACTCTTTGCGCAAACATTCGCCCAGATCGCGGTATTTAAATTCGAACCCTGTGTCCATCAATTTCTCAGGTATCACTAACTTGCTATCAATCGCCAACTCTTGGATGTAGTTGCCGATGACGATCCGCGCCACTGCCGCTGGCATCCAGCCGAAACTGGGTTTTCTCAACGCCTCTCCGATCGCACGTGTCAGGTCGCGGTTTCGCACCACCCCGGGCGATACGACATTCACCGGCCCATCCAATCGTTCGTCCTCAGCGATGAACAGCAATGCCGATACTGCATCGTCGAGATGAATCCACGGCGTCCATTGACGACCATTTCCGAGTCTGCCTCCGAGACCAAATTTGAAGGGTCTGACCAACACCGGCAATGCACCATCATCAGCACTCATCACTATCCCGAAACGCGCAGTAGCGGTTCGAACGCCAAACTCTGAGGCCTTTGCTGTCGCTGCCTCCCAAGGCACCGCTATCTCCGCAAGGATTCCTTCTCCACGTTCGCTCGCTTCGGTCAGCTGCTCGTCACCGCGATCACCGTAAACGGCGACGCCGGAAGCGGTAACCAACACAGACGGAGGTGATTCCAGACGCCGACAGATCTCCACCAGCGTCTCAGTCGTCACGATCCTGCTGTCGGCGATTTCTTTCAGATAGTCGCTATTCCACCGTTTCGCAACCGTCGCACCGGAAAAGTTGAAAGCCGCATCTACAACACCAACATCCTCAACATCTACAGAATCGGGATCGGAAGCATTCCATCGAACCTCGGTGACATCAGCGGCTGGGTCGGCTTCACGACGAACCAGATGAACCACTTCGTCCCCACGTTCGAGCAGTCTTTTGGTCAGTGACTGACCGATGTACCCGCTCGCGCCTGATATGAGGGCTCTCATACCCTCATCATAAAGCCGCACCACCATCGACCGTAATCATCGACCCAGTAACTCCGCTCGCTTCATCCGACGCCGCAAACAAAAACGCATTCGCCAAGTCCTCGGGCATCATCATCCGACCCATCGGAGTACCAGACACCCGTTTTGCGAGGTTTTCTGGATTGTCGATACTCGTCGACTCATCATTGGGACTGTACTCGTTGTTCCCGCGTATGAACGGCGTATCCACATGACCCGGCGAGATTATCACCGACCGTATGTTTTCTTTCGCGTAACTCGCAGCAGCAGCGCGGTTCAGTCCTACCATCCCCATCTTCTGCGCCGCATACCCGGGCGATCCACCACCCGGCCTGATCGAAGCCAACGACCCGATATTAAGAATCGCACCGCCACCCGCCTTGCGCATCGACGGCACAACCGCCTTGATCCCCAAAAACGCACCCGTCAGACCCGTCTCCATGATGATGTTCCACATATCCAACGACTGGTCATCAAAACTCACTCGGAAATTAGCTCCCGCGTTGTTGCATAAAACACTCACCGGCCCGAACGCCTCCTCTGTAGAGCTCACACAATCCGCCCAAGCATCCTCATCTCGCACATCCAACTCATAAGGGATCGCCTTACCGCCATCCTCACCGATCTCCGCAACTACTGCCTCAGCTGCATCCATCCTGAAATCCGCCACACACACCGCCGCACCATGCGCGGCAAACAACCGGCACTGCGCACCTCCCATAGCGCCACCGCCGCCGGTGACAATTGCAACCTTCCCTTCAAGTCGCGGACCAAAATTCGCCGTCATCGTGAACCCTCTAGCTCAGACTGTGTGTTCCGCATGAAATCTTACACACAATCCGCCACGACCACACTGTCATCAACTTGAAGGGGTAATCAAACCCAACACAGCGCCTTGAGGATCATAAATCCAAGCCATCCGTCCGACTCCCGGCACATCCCAAGGTGGGTCCGGCAACTCGCCACCATTCTGAACCGCACGCTCCACCGCTGCATCAACATCATCCACATTGAAATACGTCGCCCACATCGGACCGCCAGCACGTTCAATCAACTTCGACGACAGACCGCTTAACGCAGAGATGCTCGCCACCGGTGCCTCCTCAACCATCACCAACGAATTCACTGAACCATCTCCCATCTCCATCGGCTCCGTCTTCACCTTCAAAACATCTCGAAAAAACGCTGCCGTAGCTACAGGATCATCCGTCATCAACTCCGCCCATTGCAACGCCCCATGCTCGTGCTGAACGACCGGAGGCGATCCCTTAGACTGCCAGAGCGCCAACCTCCCTCCACCAGGTTCGACCACCTCAGCGCTCCTACCGGCATCCGCGACATCGAACGGTTCAATCTCAACTTTTCCACCATAGTCGTCGACATGCCCTACAACTTCATCCAAGTCGTTAACCGAAAGATAGATCTTCCATCGCGTCCCCGAAGTCATCTCGCCTGCATCCTGATCAGAAATACTCGCCGAATATCCAGACGAATTTTTCGCCCAGACGTTACGCCCTTCCCCATCATCTCCCGGCGGCTCCTCTTCATAGCTCCAACCAAACAGATGCCCGTAAAACGCTATCGAAGCATCAACATCTGGAGATCCCAGATCTACCCAAAATGGCCTTCCTTGGTTGAAATCGGTGTATTGAGGCATGACTAACTCGATTATTCCTTTTGCTGATGCGGTTCGATTGCACAGAAGTCGGCACCTTGTGGATCGCGTAGCACGATGAAGCGACCGACTGCGTTAACTACGGGAGTCTCGGCCGTAGCCTTGCCGCCATTAGATTCCACGTAGTCCACCGCTGCGTCGAGATCGGTTACCCGAAAATATACGAACCACATCGACGGCACACCGTCAGCGATCATCTCGTCCGGCCACTGAAACATGCCTGCCACTTCGATCCCATCGACAACCCACGTCGTGTAACCGTCGAGACCATCCATCGGTTTAGTCGCCGTTGCAACCCCAAGCACCTTTTCGAAATACTCGACCGAACCCTTTCGATCCATGCTCACATGCTCGAACCACGTCACTGCACCCACCTCTGCCCGTATCAATCTCCCCCCGAATTCATTCGGTTGCCAAAGAGTGGTCTGGCAGCCGGTCGGATCTTCGATCACTGCAACGCGCCCGGCACGATCGACGTCGGTCGAATCGACTAGAACAGTGCCGCTGTTCTGCTGAACGCTTTTGACGGCTGCTTCAATGTCATTCACCACAACGTAGACATTCCACGCGGGTTTGGCTACAGGCCGCAGCTGGTCCGGGCCTAGCTCGTAGATCGTCGCTGTTGCGATATCGTCGACCATCGCCATCGAATACGTGCCGATGCCCATCTCGCCCATCTGCTCGTCGATGTAACTCCAGCCGAAAAGTCCCGAATAGAACTCCTTGGCAGCGTCGAGATCGGACGTCGCGAGATCGACCCAACACGGCGTTCCGTGTTCATATCGGTCAAGCAACGGCATCGGGTGTGTCGATTTGAATCAGCCAGCCGGTGCTTGTTGAATCCCGAACACCGCGCCTTGCGGGTCTTGCACCGCTGCGAACGTGCCAACCATGGGCAACACTTCAGGACCGAACACCACCTGACCACCGATCGACTTCGCCTTCTCTACTACCGCATCAGCGTCATCGACTCTGAAGTAGATCTCCCAGTGCGGAGGGACGCCCATCTCGACCAAGTGAGGCGGTGAAACCATGATGCCTGCTGCCGGCATTCCGTTCACCATCAGCATGTGATAGTCCCCACCTTCGGGCGTCGGCATCGTTTCTTTGTCGATATCTACTCCGAGCAGTTCGGAGTAAAACTTCTCCGCGCCTTCTTGATCCGAGGTCAGCAACTCCGCCCAGGTCAACGCTCCATGCTCATCTCGCACCTCGGCACCGATGTTTTCTTTGGCCTGCCAGAACGAGATAAACGCACCAAACGGGTCTTGCGTTACCATCATCCGTCCAGAATCGTCCTCATCTAACTCATCAGCAATCACCGTTCCACCAAGATCAGGCACTTTTGAAGCGATCGCATCAATGTCATCAACCGCTAAGTAAACGTTCCAGTGCGGCGGGACGCCAGCCTCAGCCTCCTGAGACACCTGCGTGAATATCGCTCCTGCATCTGAGCCGTCGATCCGCGCTATGGAGTAGACCTGACCCTCACCCATGGGGATGTCCTGATATTCCCAACCGAATATCTGCGAGTAAAACCCCTTTGCCGCATCCTGATCTGTCGTTGACAGATCGACCCAACACGGCATCCCCTGCTTGTAGCTCTCAACCTTCATTGCTTTGTCCCTCTTTGATTTGTGTTGAAGATTCGATGCACGACGAATCCAGCAGTCACGATTAACTACTCCGGATGCCTTCATCGATGAGGATTTCAATGAGTTCTCGCATGGTTTTAGTCCCCTTCCGAGAATTACAGGAACGACACAAAAGCTGCAAGTTCTCAAATTCGTTGGTCCCACCATCGGCAACAGGTATTATGTGGTCTACGTCCAAGTTTCCCATCTGCTTAAACGTCTCTAAACAGCCCGCACATTCGCCGCCGGAGATTCGGAATAATTCGGGTTTTGCCCACCGCGGTATGGGCTCCCTTGGACTTGATTTATGTTCAGAATCTGGTGCATTGATTCGGTCTCTCGGATGTAAGTCAACTGCTTCACGCACCCTGAACTGCGCATCAACTGTTTCATGCACTCCAAACTGCGCGCCTTGCGGGTCCTGCATGTAGCCGATCGTTCCCATCGGGCCCATCTCCGCTGGGCCCATGTAGACCTGTCCTCCGTTTGCAGCCGCTGCATCGCAAACAGCCTGCGCGTCGTCGACTCCGAAGTAGACCTCCCAGTGCGATGGAACACCCATATCGACCAGTTGTTGCGGCATATTCATGATGCTCGCCACGGGTTGACCAACAACCAGCAACTGGTGAACAGTTCCACCGTCTGGCGACGACATCGCGTCTTGCGCAACTTCGATATTGAGCAAATCAGAGTAAAACGAAGCCGCAGCGTCTTTGTCAGTGGTTAGCATCAGAGTCCACGTCAAAGCGCCATGCTCGTCACGGACCTCTGCTCCGATGTGTTCCATCGGCTGCCAAAACATGACTATAGCGCCGACTAGATCCTGTACGACGGTCATACGTCCAGCGTCGAACACATCCATCGGAGCTACGAGCACGTTACCGCCCAACTCTGGCACTCGTTCAGCAACCTCGTCCACGTCATCTACGGTGATGTAAACGTTCCAATGCGGCGGAATCCCTAGTTGAGCTTCTTCAGGGTGCTGAGTGGCAATGGCACCAGCTGCATATCCGTCGATTTGAGCCATGGAATAGTACTGCCCATTACCCACACCGTTGTCTTGGTATTGCCAACCAAACAACGAGGCGTAGAAACTTTTGGCACCTTCATGATCCGTTGTAGACAGATCAATCCAAGACGGCGTTCCCTGCTTGTAGCTCTCGACTTTTGGCATTTAGTTTGACAATCCTTGCCTGTGGAAGTTGAGAATAATTGATCAATCAATCAGTTGCTTAATTCCGAAGTACGCTCCTAGTGGGTCCTGCATGTAGCCGATCGTTCCCATCGGGCCCATCTCCGCAGGCCCCATTTGAAGCTGTCCACCATTTGCCGTCACAGCATCACAGACTGCCTGCGCGTCGTCAACTCCGAAGTAGACCTCCCAGTGAGACGGTACGCCCATATCGACTAGCTGCTGCGGCATGTCCATGATGCTCGCCACGGGTTCGCCATTGACAAGGAGCTGATGAACAGTTCCACCGCCTGGCGACGACATTGAGTCCCTCGCAACCTCGATGTCGAGCAACTCCGAGTAGAAATTGGCAGTCGCATCTTTGTCAGTGGTCAACACCAGCGTCCAAGTCAGCGCTCCATGCTCGTCACGGACTTCTGCTCCGATATGTTGATTCGGCTGCCAGAACATGACCACCGCACCTACCGAGTCTTGTGCGACTATCATGCGCCCGGCATCGAACACGTCCATCGGGGCCATGAGCACGTTACCGCCCAACGAAGGCACTCGTTCGGCAACTGCGTCCACGTCATTGACAGTGATGTAAACGTTCCAGTGTGGCGGTATGCCCTGCTGAGCCTCTTCTGGCTGCTGCGGAGCGATGGCGCCTGCGGGAGAACCACTGATTTGGGCCATGGAATAGATCATTCCATTACCTGCATCGTTGTCTTCGTACTTCCACCCGAACAGCTTGGCGTAAAAATCCTTTGCCGCTGATTGGTCGGAGGTGGATAGGTCGACCCACGACGGAGTCCCCTGAGCGTAACTTTCAACTTTCGGCATGTGTTGTTGGCCTTTCTCGCCTTGTGTTTTTCGCTTTGGATGCGTCGAAATGAGCTGAGACGCATCCCTTCGCCAAATTGTGATTACTCCATTGGTCGCAACGACATGATGCTAAACGTCGCGCCTTGCGGATCGTCAATAACCGAGAATTTCCCCGGCGGTATATCCGTCGGCGGGACACAAACAACCCCTCCAAGCTCCGCCGCTTTGGCCGCCGATGCATCGCAGTCCTCGACTCGGAAATACGTCATGAAGTGTGACGGCATATCGCCCCAACTCTCATCCATCTGCATCATCCCGCCCCGATCCATCTCCAAACCCGGCACCTTCAACCAGTGATACTCATACTCGATATCACCCTCTGCATCCTCAAAATCAGTCGGCGGCCGAGTCAAGTCCACACGCTGATACCGCGACCCAAACACATGCCCGATAAACTCATTCAGACCCTTCACATCCCGCGTGTAGTACTCCACCCAACAAACACCGCCAGTCTCCCAAAACGCCTCATTCTCAACACCCTTATCCCCGCTCCAGACCACAAATGGTGCACCCTCAGGCGTCAAAAGCAACGACTTCTTCCCGCCACTCGCAGGATCGTCACAAGCCGGCATAATCACTTTTCCACCCTTCGCAACCGCACGCTCCATCGCCGCCTCAGCATCATCCACCCAAAACGCGTTTACCCAATTCAGCGGCCCCTCCGGCAAAGGCATCCCTTCTTTATACGTGTAAACGCCACCCACGACCTTCCCAGCCACCGTCGCGACCGAATAGACGCCCTCCGAACTCGACATTAAATCCTCCCACTCCCAACCAAGCAACCCCGAATAAAACGCCTTGGTAGCATCCACATCTCTCGACGCTAAATCCCACCACACCGGCGTCCCCTGCACATGCACAGATGAACTACTCAATATCAACTCCTGACTTGCTGCTTAGGTCAAGCGAAAATCACTCTCGACCAATTTCCAACAGTACCCTGCTAAACAAAATTATCTAACGTCGAACCGTGATACACCAACTCAACAACCCCGAAAATCCAACGCACTTACCAACCCGCAGGCTGCCACAAATTGAACCTAACTCCCTGAGGATCGGTGAGCGACGCCAGCGACCCCGGCGGAACATCCATCACCGGAAACACTACTTTGGCTCCAAGCGATTCTGCCTTTGCGACGGATGCACGCACATCTTCAACCATGAAATACGTCGCCCATCGCGCCGCAGCTTCCCCCTCCATCAAATCGAAAAACGCACATGGCATCTGCTCACCGCCGATGGAAAGCATCGTCACCGTGTAGTCTGAGCCAGCATCATCATCCATCGGAATCGTTATCGTGTCGAAACGTACGCCGAAAGTCTCGGAGTAGAACCGCTTTGCGGCTTTGAGATCGCCGGTGTGATACTCGATCCAACACACCGAACCAGCCTCGGCGAACACGTCGGCACCGTACCCCATCAAGCTCTGCCACAGACCAAACACCGCTCCCTCCGGTGTCGCCACCCTAGCCGTGACACCCCATCCGTCGGCATTGTGCGGCGAGGATAGCACCCTGCCCCCGTTCGCCTCGATGCGCTTGGCGATGTCCTCTGCATCCTCCACGTAAACGCTGTTGACCCACACACCCGCAACACCATTGGCATCATCGTCCGCAGACATGCCCGCGATATTCGCATCACCTCTAATCGCCATGTGGTACACATTCCCGCCCGACATCGGCACATCAGCCCACTCCCAGCCAAAGAGGCCGGTATAGAACTCTTTCGCGCCATCCGGATCAGGAGTGACCAGATCGAACCAGATCGGGTTGCCTTGCAGTTGGGGCATTCTTGGGCTAGTCATTCGATGATCCCACTCACTCGGTTACTTTTCAATTTGATGTCAGCCCCAAAATCGAGTTGCAGTCAGCCTGACACTCAAGGGCTATCACCAACTGACGGGTTTACTGATCCATCTGCCGGAAGCATCTCTGAGTTGGGCTGGCAACTGGCTCAATCGCAAGTGCTCCTCTTTAATGCGCATCACTGCGGACGCTGTCTCTCTGAGTTCATGATGCGTCTTCTGACGTCTTCTCGGGTTTACAACGGTAATCCTAAATCCCAACTCGTCGCGTATTCGTTTGATCGGACTTACAAGGTCTGAATCGTTCGTTACCACGACCGCTTGTTCAAATTCGCCATAGAATGCATCAAAGATCATTGCTGTAGCCAAGTTCACGTCCGTCTTCTTCTCTTCCCAAGAATCACCTCTCTGCCGGAAAGTGCCGTGAATCACCTTGACGCCGGGCAACGACCCTACGGCGCGCAGATAAATATCCTGTCGTTGGCGCCGCCCTCCGTCAACACTCGTAGTCCTCAGTCGCGCTGTGAAATAGTAAACATCCTTGATTTCGTCGTTCGGAAAAAGCGTTTCCGCTAACCGCCTCAAATCCAACCATTTGTGGGGCGAACCCTTCAACGCGCCGTAAAACAGGTTGAAACCATCTACGTATACGTTCGTCTTCACAATCCTTCATTCCATAAAAAGCGACCGCCGCTTTCGCGGCGGTCTTAACCCCATCACCGAAGATCAGGGGGAGGTAACTTCATGGTAACACTAATCCTTCCAAATCTTTCGCATCGTGGTTCACTTATTCAACCCCCTCATCATCCCGCGCAGATACTCGATCTGACCTAGATGTTCCGCCTCCTCGCATAGCAGATGTCCCAAAATCCAGGCGTAGCTGACCGGGTCATATCTGGGGTGCGTAATCTCTTTCTTGAGGTCTTCCTCCTGCATCTCGTTCGCGAAGTAGTTGCGCGTGCCTTCTCGGACCGCAGCGTAATACTCCATCACCTTCGGCACGTCAAAGGCAGGCATTGCACGTATCGCTTCACCGGTCAGTCCGAAGCCGTTGCTCGGTTCCTTCACCCCTGTCCGTTCCGCCCAGCCGTCACGGTCCCAAATCGACTCGGACTCCCGCATCCTCACATTCACCCAGTTGTCCTCGACCCGCGCCATGTGCCACACCATCCAGTCGATCGTGTTCGATTCCAGAGCGGGACGCCAGTGCAGCTCATCCTCGCTCAATCCGTCCAATGCCCTTTTCAGCTTCTCGAAGGCCTCGTTCTACCCCGAATCGATCGCCACCAAGAACGGTTTCATCATTTGTTCAGTCCTCTCATCATTCCGCGCAGATACTCGATTTGCCCGAGATGTTCAGTCTCTTCGCACAGTAGGCGACCCAAGATTTGAGCGCCGGTCCAACCTCGAAAGTTGGTATGCTCGATGGTTCGTGACAGGTCGGATTCGCTCATGCCATCTTCGAAGTAATCCGCTGTTGATTGTCGCACGGAACGGTAGTACTCCAAAACCTTTGGCACGTCGATCCTGCCCATCTCACCGATCTCACGCATCGTCATCCCGGCACCGGCGCCTGCGTATGTGATCGCCAGACGCCCACTCCAGTTGTCGCGCTCCCAGATGGCTCCGTGATTTTGAAGCACGACATTGATCAAATTGTCCTCCACCCGCGCCATGTGCCACACCATCCAGTCGATACTGTTCGACTGCAAAGTTGGACGCCAATTCAACTCATCCTCACTCAACCCGTCCAAAGCCCTCTCCAACTTCTCAAAGGCCTCCTGCAACCCTGAATCGATCGCAACCAAAAACGGTTTCATCTAAAAACTGCCTTTCCCACCAATATGCCTCAGAATCCAGCTAAACCAGTTTACCAACCTCGTGGAGTGCCGTTAGTGAGCGTGTTTGTATGGCCACTTGAGGGTGGTTTGTTCCGCCTTGGGGCGGGGCCTCCCCCTGCCCCCACCAGAAGGAGGGGGTGAGAGAAGCATCCTCCCCCAGCGCCTTTTCAGGGGCGCAGGGCTGTCTTTGCCTTTTGGTTTACGTCGCCATCAGGTGTGACCAGGAGGTCGGGTCATCGGGCCCGAATTTACAGGCCCTGGTCCTGAGCTTCGGTCTTTGTACTTCGACCTCGGCTCCTTCCCTCTCCATCGCCTCTTCGGTTCGAAGAGGACGACCCCGGAGAGGGGTCAGATGCTGCGCAGAACGGCGTGTCAGACC
>CAZMBB010000026.1:0-32275 GCA_964564575.1 uncultured Dehalococcoidales bacterium | reverse complement strand
TCTGGGTCGGGGGTCTGCACACGTCTGCGCAGCACTGTGTTCGATCCGTCGATCTTGTATCTATATTACTACGGATGTTGGCGTTGTCAAGTTGTTGTCTGAACTGGGATTTCTGGGATTGGGTGGATTTCTGGGATTTTGTTGTTGTGGATGATGTGGGGTTGCGCTGGGTTGCGTTGGTGAGGTTTGTTGGGGTTCGCCATTTGGGGTTGAGGAAATGCGGTTGGGGTGTATGGTGGGTTTGTTGTTCTAGGAATTGCTGCTTTGAAAGGGGTAGTCATGAGATTGCGGGATTCTGCGCTCAAGCATCAGGAGTTGACGGGGCGGGTGATTGGGTGTGCGATGGCTGTGCATCGGGTGTTGGGGAACGGTTTTCAGGAGTTGATATATCAACGTGCGTTGCGGTATGAGATGGAGAGGGAGGGGCTGTCGTTCAGCCGGGAGTGTGAGATGCCGGTGTGGTATTTGGGGAATCAGATAGGTACTCGACGGGTGGATTTCTTGGTCGAGGAGGTTGTGCTGGTGGAGTTGAAGGCGGTGTCGGCTCTGGACAACTCGCACATGACGCAGGTACGGAATTATCTGGAGGTTTTCGAGTTGGAGGTGGGGTTGTTGTTGAACTTTGGGAAGGCTAGCTTGGAGTTTCACCGGTTTCGGAATCGGAAGGTTGTCTGAACTGGGATTTATGGGATTGGGGGGATTTTTGGGATTTTGTTGTTTTGGTTGGGGAGGGGAGGGCTGGCGGAGTGTCCGTCTGGCCCCGCACCTCCCTGGCCCTCACCCTAGCCCTCTCCCGCCGAGCGGGAGAGGGAAGCGTCCTTAGTGGGTGAGGGTTGTGAGTTGGTGGACGAGGAAGTTGGGCGTCGTACCCTTGGTGGGATGAATATGGCTGGAAAGCAAGCGGATGTTTGTACCGGTCGTCAAGTCCACTTCCCGTTCCGCAATTTCACGATTGATCATGTCGTGCCCGAGAGCCGGGGTGGGACGGGCCATATCGAGAACTTGCAACTGTTATGTGCGGCTTGCAACTCTGAGAAGGGTGATAAGCCGATGTCGGTTTTGTTAGAGCGGCTGATGGTGAAGGGGGTGTTGAGGTAAAGCTGTGAGGGAGGATTGTGTGTGGCCGAGCTGGGGATAGCGTCGATTGGGTGAAGGGGAATTGTTCGATGGAGTGTTTACGGGGGCACGGTTGGTGATGGGGTAGGTGTGTGGCAAGCGATGTCGTACTGCAACAGCACGGGTTCGAAGCCTGATCCAAGCCAGATTAACGTTTGCGGATGAAATTCAGAGTCCTGCCAACCCATAGGCACAACTCTTCTTCGTTAATTTCGAAATCTTTGTGATGAAAATTTCGAGTATATTCATTAATTTTCTGTAGATCATCGATCATATCTTCAGAAAAATCGATCCCTTTGCCCTCGGGCGGATTGGCAATGCTAAGGATGATTTCGCCTAATGTTTGGTTCGATGAAATGACTGTTGGAAAATTAAATAAAAAATATTCTTCCAAGAATGGTCGGATGTTTCGGGCAATCGTCTTTGCGTCACCCGTGCGATCGTCGACAAAAGATTCAAACTCAGACTCAATTCTACGCCTTTCGCCATCGCTATATCGCTCGACATTCCAATCTTCAATTCGCGATGAATTACCGCCCTTCATTTGCAGAGCTTTCATCTCTGTGCCGTCGCGCTGTGTTAGGTTTTTGGCATTCAGCCAAACTTTGGCTAAGAAATCCTGGCGGTGAGAAAGCACAATGATCTGAGTGACCTTCCCTATATGCGAAATGATGCGGTTAATCGTCTCGCGGGAACGTGTTTCATCTTGACTTGACAGTGGATCATCAAACACTAATATGTGATCGCTTAAATCATCATGGGTATTAAGCGAAGCCAGAAATATGGCAAACGCTAATGAGCTGCGATCACCAGCGCTCAATGTGGTGCTGAAACTCGGTGCAGGTGGTTCGGTATCTCTGTGAGCGAGTGGAACTTCGTGGCCTAGAATATCCAACTGATATTCGCAATAATAATCTTGACTTCGGTTAACGTGTTTTAATCCGGCGATACTGAAGTTACGCGTAAAAGTCGACAATATGTTATTGACCTCATCTTGATAAACACTGAACGCGCTATTACGATGGGCATTCAATTTGTCTGTGCAGTGGTGGAGACGGCCTGAAATGGTGGAATGTCGACTGATGAGATCGATGTACGCTTGGCATACCTTTGCCACGTCTTCTTCGTATCGCTTCTTGACTGTCAAGAGTTGTTGCCTCTCTAGTTCCAACTCTTGTAGTTGAGAAGATTGAATAGATTCTCTTAACACTTTAATCTCGTCGTTTGCTCTTTCTACTATTTGGTTGTAGTAGGCGATTCTGTCGACAGTTGTATTCCACGCCCGGAAATGACTCTCGTCGATATCTGACATAAAAACGGGGTTGAGGATATCTTGACGTTTAAGTTGGAAAAGTGCATCAAGTCGGGTTAATGCGCTATCCCAAATTGCAGTCACGTCATCGGTGTCAAAATCCTGCGGGATTTTGATATTGTATTGTTTCCAAAATGCAGTTAATTGACTGTTTGTACTTTGAAGGATGACAAACATCTGCTGAGTTGATTTGCCAAAGACTCTGCTGATCTCCTCTGATCCTTCACGGAAATCTCGTTCGATACGATTATACTCGTTTCCGAAATATAGTAAGTAAGCTCGGAAGATTGGTGAGGCGCCTAAATGTTGAAGGCAAAACGGGCATGTGTACTGCAGCGTACTGGGGGAGTGGGCAAAATGTTCAAGACCAGTTTTTATCCATGTTTCGGCGTCGGAACGCATGTTGGCTATGTGTTCCCGGACTTGAGCACCTGCGTTTCCCTGCGCTTGGTCTAACCCAGTTGCTAATAAATTTGCGACGGACTCTAGGGAAAGGCGAGGAAGGGGAAGCGGTTGAAAAAGATTAGTTTGGAAGACGAGTGCTCGGTTTTTCTGAGCGTCGATTGCGGCGTTTATCCTCTTTAATTGGTTCTCTAAGTCGTCTATTTGTTTAAGTGTGACGAAAGCGTCGACATCGGTTATGTTCGGTGAAAACGATCTAATGTGTGTTTTGGTGTCATTGATTTGCTCGTTCAATTTGTCCCTTTCGCTTCGGAGCAGACGAGCTTTATCTTGAAGGACAGCACCGCGTGGCCCGTTGATAAGGTCGTGCATGGCACTCCGTTGAGAAGGGTGGATACTCGAACCGGTGTATACATTCGCTTCGATGAATGCTTCGTCAAATATTTCAAGCGTGGGAATCGTGGTGTTCCAACCGGATTGGTTGAAAACGATAGGGTTAGTGTCAGTCTGGATGCTTATTTTTACGAGTGGCGTAGATGAGGTACCGACGCGTCTTCTTGCCAAAAGCATATCTGCGTTGCCCTCGGCAAGTGAACGGAGGATGGTGGTCAAGGTAGTTTTGCCTTTGGCGTTTTCGGCGAATATCAAATTGAATTCGGCGAAAGCCGTTTCTTCGTCGCCGCGCCAATCGCGGAACTGTCCGAGGTTTTTGATGATGTCGAACTGCTTGATCATGTGGTTTGGGTGATGTCCATCTCGTCGTCATTTAAGTTTACCGGTTTTCCGGTTCACTCTTGGGTTTCTGCTTTCGCTGGAATGACGGGACAATCACAGGAAAGACGGGTTATTATCAGTTCCAGATTTGGTTTGCGAAAGCGAAGGTTTGGGGGGTGCCTCCTGAGTGGATGAAGATTATCGGCCTCTGGGAATCGACCGCTCCTTTTTGGATTTCGGTGATTAGGGCGGACATTGATTTGGCGGTGTAGGTTGGGTCTAGGATGATGGATTCGGTTTGGGCTAGGAGGTGCATGGCTTGGATGCCTAGGTCGGTGGGGACGCCGTAGGTTTTGGTGTAGCCGGTTAGGGTTTTGATGTCGTTGGGTTTAAGGGGGGTGTCTAGGTTTAGGAGGTTGGCTACTCGGTCGGAGCGGTCTAGGTAGATTTGCTCGTAGTTTTCGGGTGTGTAGTGAGGTTGTGCTACGGCGGTTGCGGTCCAGGGTTTGCCGGTGTTTCGGGCGTATAGGATGATGCCGGCGATGGAGCGTCCGCATAGTCCCCAGAAGTGGATGGGGCCATCACCCATCCCCTCCGGGCATCCCCTGCGATCTCGTTGCACTCGCTCGCGTCCCCTTGCACTTCGTGAAGGGGAGGGGGCCGCCTCTTGACCACTTGCTGTTGAGGGGGCGAGGGGAGAGGTTAAGGTGGCCCCTCCCATTGGCCCACCCCGGTCGCCCTCACCCTGACCCTCTCCCGTGGAACGGGAGAGGGGAGATTGCCGCACCCCGCTCCCCGCCATTGGATTCCGGCCTACGCCGGAATGATGTTGGATTTGGTTGTCGATTTCGTTGGCGGTTTCTAGGTAGGCGATCATGCCTGCGATGTCTGAGAAGGGGTTGTCTAGGAGGATTGTGGGGTTGTTTCCTAGGTTTGTTTCTTGGGTTAGGAGGTTTTCGGCTAGGGTGCGGGTTTCGGATTTGGGGGTTCGGTGGATGTGGGCACCTGCTAGGTGGGCGATGAGCATGTTGCCTTGGATTGGTGCGTCGAGTTCGTCGAAGGCGATCCAGTGGTATTTCATTCCGGTCTTGGCGGAAGCGGCGGCGGCGAGGCGGGCGTTGTTGGAGTCGTAGTGGTTGATGTTGATGATGGTGTCGATGCCGCGCTCGAGGAGGTGGGCGAATAGGAACTCCATGTGTCGGGCTTTGTTTCCGCCGAAAGCGAAGCCGGTGGTGTCGTCGCGTTTGATGAAGAGGGGAGGGACGTCGGAGATGTCGGCGTCCATGGATTGTGCGATTGCGGCGCGGAGTCGGGGCATCTCCTCGAGGGGCGTGTTTTTGCGTGCGAGAGGGATGCGGGGGAGGTCGGCGATGGGGTTTAGGATTTGGTGGGGGTGCATTTGGGTTGGTAGGAGCGGGATGATTAAGGATTTTATGGATGGTTGTTGTTGGTTAGTCGTCGCGTGTTTTTCGTTGGTCGCGGAGTTGTTCAGGTAGGGGTTCGATCCTCGCGACCCTTTTGCCGTGTCGGGTAATGGCGACGGTTTCGCCGCGTTCGACGGCGTCGAGGAGTTTTGATAAATTGGCTTTGGCTTCAGTGACTGTGAGTTGACGCATGGGTTGGAGCTCCCGGGTTGGTTGAATTAACTGTATTGCAATGGTTTGGTTGCTGGTTGTTTGCGGTACCCCTCCCTTTTGTCCTCCCCGGTCACCCTCACCCTGACCCTCTCCCACTGAGCGGGAGAGGGGATCTCCCCTCTCTTCCTCACCTCTGGATGGGCGTTCCGTATGTTGAGGCGCCGGTCTTCGCGGGAATGAGGATTTTAGGTTTTGAATTGGCAGCCTTCTACGAAGTGGTCGAAGAAGTTTGGGTTGGTTTCGAGTTCGATGTGGGTGATTTTGCGGACTAGGTTTTCGATTGTGGCGCGCTTGGTGGCGTTGGTGAGCATTATTGTTGCGCCTTGGAGGGAGGCGTTGCCGATTTTGGTGATGCGGGATGGATCTATGTTGGGGATGAAGCCGATGTCTATGGCGTTTTGGATATTGATGTAGTTGGCGAATCCGCCGGCTAGGTATAGGCGGGAGTAGTCGGTGATGTCGGTGCCTACGGTTTCTAGGACGATGTTTTGTCCGCAGTAGTTGGCGGCTTTGGCTTGGGCTAGTGCGGAGATGTCGGCTCGGGAGAGGGTCAGGCGGTTTTCTTTGTGGAAGGTGAATTCGTTTGAGCCGTCGTTGAAGGATCCGAGCTCGTTCATGATGTCGTGGCGTCTTAGTTCGGCTAGGAGGTCGATTAGGCCGGAGCCGCAGATGCCTATGGGGGGGGTGTTGTTGATTGTTGTGAGTTTGGGGACGGTGCCGTTGATGAGGACGCGTTCTACTGCACCGTCGTAGCCTGGCATTGCGTAGGTTACGGCTCCGCCTTCGAAGGCTGGGCCTGCTGGGCAGGATGCGGCGTGGAGTTGGTGTCGGTTTCCGGCGATTATCTCGGTGTTTGTGCCGATGTCGATGAGCATTACGGTTTCGTCTTGTTCGTCGATGGCGATGGTTAGGAGGTCGGCGGCTACGTCGGAGCCGATGTGGGATGCGATTAGGGGTCCGCCGTAGATGTTTGCGTTGGGGTTTATGCGGATGCCGAGTTCGTGGGCCTTGGCGTTTAGGGCGGTGGTCTCTCGCTTGCCTTCTAGGAGATCGGTTTCGATATGGGACTTGTAGGGTTTTTGTCCGATGGGTTCGACGTCGATGCCGAAGAGGAGGTCGCGCATGGTGGTGTTGCCGACGGCGACTAGTTCGACGATTTGTCGGCGTCGGATCTTTAGGGCGCGGACCATTTCTCCGATTTCGTAGTTGATGGAGGAGATAAGGACGGCTTGGAGTTCGCCTTGGTAGGTTCCCGTGTCGTAGGAGATGCGGTGCATGACATCGGAGCCGCCGAAGCGCTGGGGGTTTTCGAAGGAAGCGGTGTAGAGGATGTCGCCGGTCTCGAGGTCGACTAGGTTCATGGCGACGGTTGTGGTTCCGATGTCTGCGGCTAGTCCTAGGATGCGGCCGCGGTAGCGGTCGACTACGCGGGCATCCCCCGCTCGCATCGCTGCGCTTGCTCGCGCCCCCTTGCACTTCGTGAAGGGGGGTGGTTCGCCTTTGAAAACGATGTTGTCGCCTTCGCGGACGGTTAGGGGGTCTAGTTCGATGTGGTTGGTTTCGATGGATTCGGTTAGGATGCGCGGTTGGCGTCGGAGGATGTTGAATTCGATGTCGGCTTCGATGTCGATTACGCGTGCTTGGCAGGCTAGGCGGTAGTTTTCGCGGAGGAAGTCTTCGGAGTCGGTAATAGGGGAGAGGGCGTCGATGCCGCGTCGGACTTCGACGATGCATTCGTGGCATTCGCCGGTTCGTC
Source organism: uncultured Dehalococcoidales bacterium (assembly GCA_964564575.1). Lineage (GTDB taxonomy): Bacteria > Chloroflexota > Dehalococcoidia > Lucifugimonadales > Lucifugimonadaceae > Bin127. The sequence continues at coordinate 25,338 of CAZMBB010000026.1, read as the reverse complement.
CGCAGGAAGTGGGTACGCGGACGGCGAGGTCGTCGGCGTAGTCGAAGAGGGACTTGTTTGGTTCTAGGGGGAGGCGGGTTTGGTTGTGGATTAGGGGCATAGTTTTGCCCTCACCCTAGCCCTCTCCCGCTGTTGTTGGGTGTTTTGGGGGAGAGGGGATGGTTCATAGTTCGGGAGGATTCCAGCTCGACCGCGGTTTAGTCGGTGTGCCATGCTGAGCGGTAGTTCAGGTCGCCGTCGCGGGCAGTGCAGGCTGGAGGGTCGTAGGGGTTTTTGGTGAAGTGTTGGTTATCGCAGCCGAATTTTGCGGTGCAGCGTGATTTTGCGTCTTTGTAGGGGCAGCGTCCGAGGGTGGACTCTTCGGCGTGCTGGGCGATGTCTTTGAAGATGGCCGCCATTCGTGCCATGCTTTTGCGTGCGGCTTCGACGTCGACCTTGGGTTGGTCGTTGGAGTCGGCGCCATTTGGGTCGTTGTGGGTTCCCGCGTTCGCGGAAATGACGTGGCTCTTGTGGCCGTTGGTTCGGCCGTTTGTGTGGCCGGGAGGCATGGCTTTGGGGATTGTTAGGCGAGTTCTTTGATGAGGTTTAGGAGCTCGCTGGCGGTTTCGACGCATTCGACGGCGTTTTCGCCGTAGCCGTCGGCTCCCATTTCGTCGGCGAATTCTCTGGTGACGGGTGCGCCGCCGACCATGAAGCGGACTTCGTCTCGGAGTCCGATGTCTTCGAAGTATGCGATGGTGCGTCCCATGTTGGGCATGGTGGTTGTGAGCAGGGCGGACATGCCGATGACTTGAGCTTCGTGCTCCATGACAGCGTCTGCAAACTCTTCGGGGGAGGTGTCTACGCCGAGGTCGTGGACGGTCCATCCTGCGCCTCGGAGCATCATGATGCAGAGGTTTTTGCCGATGTCGTGGAGGTCGCCCTTGACGGTTCCCATGATGACGGTGCCGATGGGTTCGATGCCGGATGCGGAGAGGATAGGTTCGATGTGTGCCATGCCGGCTTTCATGGCACGGGCGGCGACGAGGACTTCGGGTACGAAGATGACGTTGTCACGGAACTTGACGCCGACGATTGCCATGCCGTTGAGGAGTCCGTGGTCGAGGATGTGGTTTGCGGTGTAGCCGTTGTTCAGGCACTCCTGGGTAATGCGGTCGACTTCGAGGTGCTGGCCGGTGATGAGTGCGTATGCGATCTCTTGCATGACGGCGTCGGCAAGGTCTAGTGCTTCGCCGATGTGCTTTTGCTCGCCGGGTCTGGTGACCCACTCGAACTCGCGTTGGAGGCCTTCGTTGACGATTGGCATGGGGGTTGGGATATGTCGGTTAGGGCGATTTTTGGCGCGCGCGTTGGTTTGCGGCGGATTATTGGATTCTACTATTGGCGCGTGCCCTCACCCTAACCCTCTCCCGTCCAGCGGGAGAGGGGAGATGCCTTGCGGCATACTTTGACTTCAGTTCTCGGAGTAGTTCCAGTGTTCGGCGGCCCAGTCTTCTACTGCTCTGGGGATTTCTAGGAGGTTTTCGAGTTTGGTTTTTAGGGGTATGGCGCACTCGGGGGCGATTAGCTGGACGCCGGCGTCGAGGCATTTGAAGACTTCGGCTCGGACCTCTTCGGGAGTTCTGGAGTAGAGGGTTACGGGGTTGTTGATGTTGCCGACTAGGTTTATGCCTCCGTCTACGGCGTCCATCGACTCTTGGGGGTCGTTTTTGGAGTCGAAGTGGAATGCTGCCATGCCGGTGGTTGCGATGTAGGGCATTCGGTCGGTGGTTGCGCCGCAGATGTGGAGCATGATCGGGACGGGGAGGTCTTCGACGAACTCGTGGTGGAGATCCATGAGGAAGCGTCGGTAGTATTCGCCGCTGACTAGGTCGCCGGTAGCGTGGTCGGGGACGGTTAAGACGTCGGCACCGGCTTCGATCTGTGCGATTCCGAATTCGATGGTGAACTGCTTGAGGCGGTGTAGCATGTCCATGACCATCGGAGGGTCGTCTACGGTTGCGAGGAGGAATGGTTCGACGCCGAAGACGTGGTAGGCGAGGGTCCATGGTCCCATGGTCTTGCCGACGATGGCTACTTCGTCGCCGAACTCCTGCTTGAGGATGCGTATCGACTCGATGATTGTCCAGTTGTCGGGATGCTCCAGGAAGCCGTCGGGCATCTTGATGTCGTCAACGGTCTTCCAGATGGGTCTGGTCATGCGGACGGTGGGCCAGTTGTCTTTTCCTTCCCACTGCATCTCGCATCCGAGGGCTGAGGATTCTTGGATGATGGAGAAGTAGGGTGCGATGGCGTCGAAGCCGAGCTGGGTGTAACCGGTTGCGGCGAGACGGGCGTTCATCTCGGGGTCGCGGTTGGCGTTCGGGAAGGGTGCTTCGACGAGGTCCATGAGCTCGACGGTGGCGACGTTGGTGGGGTTTGTGACGGGTGGGCGGTCGACGGGTTCGCCCCGGAGGGCGCGGAGGGTGCGCTCTTTGGATGTGAGCGTTCCGGCGTATTTTGTGGATGGCATGTCGACCCTCCTTATGTATATGGAGTTAGTTAGGTGAGGGTTTCGGCGTCAGTTGCTTGCGAAGCCTAGGGTTTGAGTCGTCATCTGGCCGGCGAGTTCGGATTGTTCGAGCATGTTGTCGACGGCACTGACGTTGCGGGCGTAGGGGAGTAGGAGGCGGGCGAAGCGGTCTAGGCGTTCTCCGTGTTTGAAGCGGAATCGGTCGCGGTTTTCGCCTACGCGTTCGCATTCGCCGTAACGCATGTATCCGCCGACTACGGCCATGACGCGCATTTGAGGTCGGTTGAATTCGCCTTCGGCGGTTACGTGGTAGGTCCAACCTTCTTCGTCTGAATGTTCGGGAGTGACGGTGAAGACGAGTTTGGATTTGGTGTCGTTGACGGAGATGGGACCTGTGGGAATAGGTTGGTCGCGTTCGACGGCTTCGGTGAAGGCGAAGCGTAGGGGGCGGTCGTAGAACTCTTGGGAGACGAGTTCGGCTTGGTTATGCGTTCCCGGGGCGGGTTCGATGTCGGCTAAGGCGCAGAGGCGGTCGCGGATGGTGCGTATGCGGTCTTCTTTGCCTTCGATTTGAGCGAAGGAGTGGATAGTGAGGGTTCGATCGCGTAAGTACAAACCGACAGTGATGTCGTGGAAGTGGGGGTCGACGGCGACGAGTTCGATGCAGCGTCCGAGGGAACGGAGCGGAGCGGCGATGACGTTTTCGCGGGTTATTCCTTTTGCGTAGGTAACGGTTCTCTCTCCTTGGATGTAAGTTACTTTACCGCCTCTTTGAGGGCTCGGATGTGGTCTGGTGTTGTTCCGCAGCATCCTCCGAGCACTTGGACCGGGATTTCGGCGAGTTGCTTGTATCTCTCGGCCATGTATTCGGGAGATTCGGGATAGATGATCTCGCCGCCTTTGTATGCGGGGATGCCGGCGTTTGATTGGATGACGATGGGGCAGTCGACGACGGGTCGCATGAGTTCGGCGATTTCGATCATCTTGTCGATGCCGTTTCCACAGTTGGATCCGACGACATCGGCGCCGGCTTCACGCAGTCCAGTCGCGGCGTCCTCAGGCGGGGTGCCCCACATGGTGAAGAATCCGCGCGGGCCTTTGTCGAAGACCATCGTGGCCATGACGACGAGGTCGGTGTTGTCGCGGGTTGCTTTAATCGCGATCTGTGCTTCGTCGAGGACCATCTGAGTCTCGATCATGACGGCATCGGCGCCGCCTTCTTCGAGTGCGGTGATTTGTTCGGCGAAAGCATCATACATCTCAGATTCACTGACCGCGCCTAGAGGTTCGATGAACTCACCTGTGGGGCCGACGGATCCGGCGACGTATTGGGTTGGTCCGGCTTGTGATTTGGCGTGTTCGGCGGCTAGTTTGTTTAGTTCGCGTACGCGGTCTTGAGCGTCGTAGTGTTGGAGGCGGAACTTGGTGCCGCCGAAGGAGTTCGTGAGGACGAAGTCGGATCCGGCGTCGAAGTATTCGCGCGCCATGCCGCGGATAGTGTCGGGAGCATCGGCGTTCATCAGCTCTGGGCAGCCACCGGATTCGAGTCCGTGTTGCTGAAGGTAGGTGCCAGTCGCGCCGTCGAAGATAAGGATCTCATTTTCGAGACGTTGAAGGATCTCGTGAGCAGATGAAACTTGGGTGGTCATGGCGTCTATTTTACCCAGTGGTCGATGGTGCCTGGGTTGGGGTCGCGGTTGCCTGCGTTGTGCAGGTCGCGGATGCGAGACACGAAGTTCGTGGGCATTCCTTTATTTATTTGTTCGGCTAGTTGGGTCGCTGCCTCGTTGGGTTCGAGATCGGACTCTGTGGATTGTCCCCATTGCCATGCGTCGAGATATTCGTCGCTGCCATAAGATCCGTCAAACATTGCGATGGCGTCGGCCGCTTCTTGGAAGCGGGGATCAAGGGGGACGGAAACGGAGGTTTGGTCGTTTTCTGCCTTGATCTGGACGGGGATTTCTTTCCAGTAAAGGATGCTGGTTCTGGAGGGCATATCGGATCCGAATTTGATGCTGAGTGTTGCGGCACGGTGAGATTTTAACGGTGATGCATTCAGCGAAAGCGCGTCTATACGAACAAGGTTGGTCTGCGGATTTTGACAATGGGGGAAAATTCGTTTACACTTTTGTCGTTAGTTCGTTGGAGATCCGACGAAGCGGCTTCGCGTTGTTTCATAAATGACGCGTCTTAAGTTGCGACAGAGCGTACATGGAGGTCATGTATTGAAGATGAGAAATAGCAGGAAGTTCTTGCTTGCCGGAGCGGTAGCCCTAGCCGCGCTGGCTGCTTGGGCCTGCGGTGAGACGGTAGTCCAGACGGTCGTCGTCGAACGCGAGGTTCAGGTCCAAGGCGAGACAGTAATTCAGACGGTCGTCGTCGAGAAAGAGGTCCAGGTGGCGGGTGAGACCGTTGTCCAGACGGTCGTCGTCGAAAAAGAGGTCCAGGTGGCGGGTGAGACCGTTGTCCAGACGGTCGTCGTCGAAAAAGAGGTCGAGGTTGCAGTAACCGAGATTCAGACGGTCGTCGTTGAGAAGGAAGTCCAGGTAGCTGGCGAGACGGTAGTTCAGACGGTCGTGGTCGAGAAAGAGGTCGAGAAGATCGTTGAGGTCGAAAGGCCTGATCCGACCGCGACTCCGAGCTTGGTCGGCACGATTGGCGCGCCGGACCCCAAGACTGAGGGTGGCGCTGCTGTTATCGGTTTTGCAGAGGTTGGCCGCCAGAATGGCCGGAACGCGAACCAGGCATCTGACGCGCTCAAGAACTGGGGCGTCGCCGAGACGCTGTTCCGCCGCGGTGCGAGTGACGAGACCCTTCCTTGGGTCGCGACCGAGTGGAGTGTCAGCGATGACCTTACCATCGGAAGCGTGACTATCCAAGATGGCATTGAGTTGCGCACGAAAGACAAGAGCTACGGTACGCTCACAGCAGAAGATGTTGCTTGGAGCATGAACGATGCCAACAACGCAACGAACCCGACCTCCATCCACGGTCAGGCCGGCGACTTTGCCGGTCTCTGGGGTGAGTGGCGCGTGGTTGATGAGAACACGGTCGAATGGAACTTCGCCACCAAGGCCGACGGCAGCCCGGCGTTTGACGGCACTTGGAAAGACGACTACGTCAACCAGTCCGGCCAGGCATTTCCAGTTCTTTCGAAGAATGCGTTTGACACCGAGGGTGAAGAATTTGTTGGCAACACCGTCGTTGCTAGCGGCCCGTACTTGGTGGACGAATGGATCGCGGATGACCGCATCGTCCTAGCTGCGGATAACGCCCACTGGAAGTTCTCGCCGAAGACCAGCACCATCGTTTTGGTGCAGGCCGGCGACCCGACCAACCGTGCAACACTGTTGCGCACCGGTCAGATCGACACCGCTCAGCTTGAGCCTAAAGACGCAGCCAACCTGATCGTCGACTCCTCCAACTGGGGGCAGTCAGGAACCGGTGGCGCGGTGCAACTCGGCATCTTCTTCTCGGGCAACCTGTGGGAATCCACGGATGCCAAGACTGGCGAACAGCTTCCAACCAAAGGCCCGTTCGTACACGACCACGCATGGATTGGCAACTCTGACAGTGCTTCGCACGGCGAAGACGACATGGAGCAAGCACGGCAAGTTCGTTACGCCATGGCGATCGCCGTAGACCGTGACGCGGTTAACCAGGCATTGCTGGCTGGACTCGGTAACGTCGTCCAAGTTGAGTATTTTGCAGCCTCGCACCCGAACTACAGTACAGTGCAGTGCACGCAGGAACCAGGTGGAGTTTACACCGATGAGGCGCCGGCCGGCACCGGATCTTGCGCGTACGAGTACGACCCGGTCCAGGCCGTGCAGATCATCAAGTCACAGGACCCCGATTGGCGCAAGACCAACGTGCAATCCGATATCTTGGGCGACCACCGCTTCGAAGTATCGGTCTATGCGGGTCCTGAGCTGGGCGGTGGTGCGTCGGTTACTGGTCAGGTGGCCGATGCGGTCGCCGGTTACTGGTCTGACATCGGACTATCGACCTTCTCCCTGAAGTTCACGTACGTCACGTTCCGCCCGACGGTTGTGAACCGTGCCAACGTACACCCTTGGATCACCTCATGTGACAAAGGTCGAGAATCGAACCCGTGGCACTTCCCCAAGGGCCTAGTGCAAACCTCGCTGACGCGCGGCGGTTTCGCATGTGGCTTTGAGTCGCCGAAGATTCTTGAACTCTACGAAGGTATGGCCTCCGCCAGCGACACTGCTGAGGCCACCGACTTTGCGAACCGCTACCTGCAGTACGTCTACTACTGGAACCTGCAACCTGGCGTTGTCGCAGTCCCGCAAGACTGGTTCTGGAACCGCAACAAGATTGCAGCTTGGCCACAAGACCGAGCCGCAGCCAGCGGTATCAACAACCTCTGGGACATCGAATTGACCAACTGACCAGAGCGTAGTAACATACCCTCAGATTCGGGCGGCATCTAGCTGCATGGTTGGATGCCGCCCGATCTATGTTCACAACCTAATCGAAGGGTTCACAACCTAATCGAAGGAGATAGAGCAAAATGAGTGGACGAATAGTAAGAGCATCTAAGCTTTTGCCGGTGTTGATGCTGTTTGCACTGGCAGTGTCGATTACGCAAATGCAGTTCGACGCAAGAACGTTGAGTGCGGAATCGACAAATCGCAACGATAGTGGAGTGAATGGAGTTTTACATTCGAACGTAAGCGATGATATATCGGAAGAAGATGAATGCTCTGTAAACTTAGTGGGCATTGAATACCAATTGCTAGAACGTACGCAGTTTGGGTCGGATCCGGCTTATGCTCTGGCTGCAAGGAATGGATTTGAAAATTATGGTAATAAAGGACCTGATCCAGGCTTGAAAAAATGCTGTGAATGGGTCACTGGATGGGTATATAGATGCAAAAAGGTGTTGGCGTGTGAAGAAAATCACGACCAAACACAAGACTGCTATTACATTGAGCAGTGTGGATATGAAAAGACTACCGTGTGCGCAAGACGTGTATGGTTTTGGCAGAGTTGTTAGAAAAAATGGCACTGCCTTTTGAATCGTTGTGACGACATCTGAATCGACGATTGGAGTAGCGACGTAAGGCGAACTCTCGCTTTACGTCGCCCGTGCTGTGACGTTATCCATGAGTGGTTCCAGGATATGGGGTTGAAATGAGACGTTTTCTCATAAGACGGTTCATCTTCGCCATCATCAGCACACTCGCAGCAACATCGGGAGTATTCGCGCTCTCCCGGGTGGGCGGTGATCCGTTGTTGCTGTTTGCGACATCTGGCTACGGTCTTTCGGATGAGGCAGTTGTGGCGATTAAAGCGGAATTGGGTCTAGACCGCAACTACCCGATGCAATATGCCATGTGGTTGGGTAGGATCCTGAGAGGGGATCTAGGGGAGACGTTGATTTTCCGTCATTCGGTCGCCGGTGTGATCATGGACAAGATTCCCGAGAGTTTGCAGCTCGGTGCATTCGCGTGGTTCTTCACGACGTTCATAGGGGTGCCTTTAGGTGTGTTGTCGGCAGTGAGGCGAGGTGCGATCGAAGATTATCTTGGACGATTTGTTGCCTTGATCGGTCAGTCGGTGCCAGTATTTTGGTTTGCGATCGTTCTGATAATGATTTTCCCGGTTTATCTAGGTGGTAAATTCCCTGATTTGTTTGGTTGGATACCCGCAGGACGGATTGGAGAATCACTTTGGGACGTAAAGTATCTCGTGTTGCCAGTGATTGCGATGACCGCCGGTGGATTGGCGGGTTATCTCAGGCTGACTAGGTCAGCAATGTTAGAGGTTTTGGATTCCGAGTTTGTGAAGCTCGCTCGAGCCAAGGGCGTGTCTTACAGCACATTGATCTGGAAGCATGCGTTCCGTAATGCACTAATTCAGCCGTTGACTGCATCGACTTTAATTTTCGCTGGCTTCATTGAGGGTGCCCTTGTGATTGAGACCGTATTCTCGCGTCCGGGGATCGGATCTGAGGCGATTCAGGCAGTGAATAACAAGGACTTTCCGTTGCTTCAGGGTTTGGTGTTGATGTTCATTCTTGTATACGTGATCGCTACGTTTATCACTGATGTACTTTATGCAGTAATCGACCCTCGAATCCGATACGACTAGATACGACTAGACGTCGGTCGGGAGCATACCACAGATGGCGGCAGACCAAACTCAAGATCAGACCACCGCTGAAGATTCTGTCGGTAGGGTAGCAGTTAACCAGCCCATGGTCATGCGCGTTCAGCGCCGTACTATCTGGTCGCGGACTTGGTATGCACTGCGGAGATGGCCCATCATTCCAGCGACCATTCTTGTGGTAATTCTTTTCGCCGCCGTATTCGCCGACTGGGTGGCACCCACTGACCCTAACTTCCAAAAGTTGCCTAACTTTGCCCTCTACTCGCCTACTTGGGGGCAAGTTCGACCCGAAAGTGAGTTGATGGCTGAACTGGAGGCGACTATCGACAGGAGCACCCCCGTCGGTAAGGTCCAGTTCAACCAACGGTCCAAAGACGCGTTCAACCGCAACGAGTTCATTTTGGGAAGCGATGGTCTTGGGCGTGATGTGCTGTCGCGCATCATTTACGGTGCTCAGGTGTCGTTGAAGGTGACTGGCTACGCGCTCCTTACTGGCATCGTCATTGGGACATCGATGGGTGTTTTGGGTGGTTACTATGGTGGTTGGTTGGACGAAGTGCTGATGCGTACCGTCGACGTGTGGAATGCTTTGCCGTTTCTACTGGTGGCGCTAATTGTGGCTCTGACTCTTGGCGCGACGGAAACTACAGTGATCATTCTGATAGCTATGATCGCTTGGCCCCCGTTTGTGCGGCAGGTCCGCGCTGACGTACTACGCATCCGGAGCATGGACTACGTGAACGCGGCACGGATCATGGGAGCGAGCAACTTGCGGCTGATGATGCGCCACGTTGTCCCCGGTACTGTGAGCACCATATTAGTTGTTGCGACCTTGAGAGTAGGTGGCCTTATCTTGGCAGAATCGACCCTTTCGTTCCTAGGTGTTGGGATTCCAGATCCCATCCCAACTTGGGGAAAGATGGTTGACGAGGGTTATGACTTCATTATCAACGGTGTCTGGTGGTCATCGTTCTTCCCGGGATTGGCGATATTTTTGCTTGTTATGTCCCTCAATTTTTTCGGGGATTGGTTACGAGATCGTTTGGATCCTCGGCTGCGCCAACTTGACTGATTGTGGTACACTCCCTTGCAGGACGTAATCAGTTAGGCCAAGGAGGCGAAACATGCGTTTCTCAATTGTGCGGCATCTGCTTTTTGTAAGCTTGTCCGTTACGGTGCTAATTCTTGGGATCGGATCTCATAATAGTATATTGGTCGCTAAAAATGGGGATGGAGGCGTAGGGACACTACTCACCACCGACGTAAGAGACGACGAAGTTAAACACGAGCCAGTCGGCATATCTGGTTCTGTGGGCCTGTCAGTCGACAGAGACTACGGATTAGATCATCTTTCGAACTTTGACAAACTCGCTAACACCGCCTTAATAGGGTTCATGCCGGCTGTCGGATCGACGCTCGAGAGTAGTGATCCCCGTCCAATTGGGATTGGCGTGTTGAACTTCTTTGGGTCGCTTGCTGAGGGCGACTTAGATGGGGGCGATAGGAGCGAATGTCTACAAATCGCGAACGAATACGAGATGCTTGAACATACCCAGTTTGGCTCAGTCGATGCTATTCCCCCGATAGACACCGGTATAGGTGTTCACATGGACGTAAATTCTTGGCTGAAAAAATGTTGCAAACGAGAATGGCGACAGGTATATCGATGTGTCCCAAGATATTATCTAACGATTAGCGATACAGGCTATGAAAGTGGCTACTACGATTACGAATGCATGTGGCGTAGAGAGTATTATTGTGTAAAGAAGAGATGGGAGTGGCAGAGTTGCAACTGAATTCACGGTTTATCTGACGTAAGCCGCTTTCGAGAACGGGTTACCGAATTAGCAACTCGCGAGTATCAGTGAGTTCGTACGCCTTGGAACCGTCTAATAAGGCGCGGTTCCAAGGTGTTTATTGATTCCGACCACTATTGAGCGCGCATGTCCCTTCCGTGATGCACAATTGACTATCGGCGCGTATCGTGCCGTCTCAGCAATCTAAAGGAGCAACGCAATATGTCGGTAGGATTCATCGGTCTTGGCAACATGGGGCAGGGGATGGCGGACAACCTTCTCGCAAAGGGAGCGGAGCCGATCGTTTTCACGAGGACACAGTCGAAGATCGAGGCGATGATCGAGCGGGGCGCGACGGGAGCGAACTCGACGGGGGATCTGGTGTCGCAGGTCGATGTGGTGCTTGCCTGTCTGCCGGGTGTTCAGACGTCGTTGGATGTAATCATCGGTGAGATCGTCCCTGCCTTGGAACCGGGCCAGATTGTCGTCGATCACAGTACGGTCGACATCGAAACATCTAGGAAGTGTGCGGAGGCTGTTGAGTCGAAGGGTGCGATGTTCCTTGATGCGCCGATCAGCGGAGGGCCGACGGGTGCGGAAGCAGGGACGCTCGCTATTATGTGCGGCGGGTCGGAGGAGGCGTTCACTAAGGCGTTGCCTTACCTCGAGTTGATGGGAGCAAATGTGCGACTGATGGGTCCGAATGGTGCGGGTACGGCGATGAAGCTGATCAACCAGCTGTTGGTTGGTGTCAACTGCGCAGCGGCTGCTGAGGCCTTTGCGTTGGCGAACTCGGCAGGAGTGGACATTAATGCCGCGGGTGAGCTGCTGGCGGTCTCATGGGGCAACAGCGTGATGGTGGGGCGTAGCTATCCCATTACTGCCGACCGTGACTTTGAAGATTCAGCTGCGCCGGTCCGTAACTTAGACAAGGACATGGGCATCATAAGTGACTTGGCCGCTGCCGAAGGGCTGTCGCTCGAGCTTGCTCTGAAGTCGTACGAATTGTTCCACGAGATGGTCGAAAAGGGTTGGGGCGAGAACGATATTGCGGGTGTTTTGGAGATTATCGAGGGAAGGTCCTCTAATTGAACTACGCGGCGCGCTCCGTCCAATAGTCAATGGGAAAGGTCATAGGTTTAGTTTGGCGAAGCACCAGATTGCGGTCATCAAAGGTGATGGTATTGGGGTTGATGTCGTCGATGAGGCTTTGAAAGTCCTTGACGCGTTAGCCGGCAAGCATGGGATTGAGTGGGAGTTTGTCGAGTTCCCGTGGAGTTCCGAGTACTACTTTGAGCATGGAGAGATGATGCCATCTGATGGTGTCGAGCAGCTCAGGGGTTTCGATGCGATATTTCTTGGTGCGGTCGGGCATCCGGAAGTGCAAGACCACATTACTCTGAACGGGTTGTTGCTGCCGATACGGAGGGTATTTGATCAATACGCTTGCGTCAGGCCGTCGGTATTGCTACCCGGTGTCGATTCGCCGTTGAAAGATGTGAAGCCGTACGACATCGATCTGATCGTGGTTCGTGAGAACACCGAAGGTGAGTATGCGAATGTTGGGGGATTCCAGTATCGAGAATTTCCCGATGAAGTGGCGGTTCAATCGTCGGTGTTTACTCGGAAGGGTTGTGAACGGGTGATCCGCTATGCGTTTGAGTTGGCACGTGAGCGGAATAAGAAGATGCATGTGACGTCGATTACCAAGTCGAATGCTCAGGGTTATGGGATGGTTTTGTGGGACCGAACTTTTGATGCGGTGAAGGAAGAGTACCCCGATATCTCGACCGATTCTTTGTTGATCGATGCGGCTTGCATGGACTTCATCCGGCGTCCTCAGAATTTCGACGTTGTAGTGGCGTCGAATCTTTTCGGGGATATTCTGACGGATATCGGGGCGATCATTACAGGATCGATGGGGTTGGCGTCTAGCGCTAACTTGGATCCGACGCGGAGTAATCCATCGATGTTTGAGCCGACGCATGGGAGCGCGCCTGATATCGCAGGGATGGGTATCGCCAATCCGATGGCTCAGATCTTGACTTCGGCGTTGATGCTGGATCATCTCGGTGAGGATGCGGCGGCGGATTCGGTGCGGAGCGCGGTTGAGAATGTGTTGGAAACGGGCGAGATATTGACGCCTGATTTGGGCGGATCATCGACGACGACCGGAGTAGGGGATGCGATCGCTGCATTGGTCGCGTAGAGCACGTCTTAGACGAAGGGGAGATTGAGTTGAACCCGCTAGAGAAGGTTGCGATTGGCAAGCAGGGCGTTGAGGTGACTCGCCTTGGTCTGGGCGGCGCTCCGTTGAGCGGGATGGTGTTGGGTGATGGGTTGTATGGCGGGACTGCACACGATGAGGCTGCAAGGATAATCAAACGGGCCCATGAGATTGGGATCAACTACTTTGATACGGCTCCTTTGTACGGTGTTGGTCGGAGCGAGGTCAGGTATGGCGCTGCGTTATCTGGTGTGGACCGCGACAGCTACGTGATTTCAACCAAGGTTGGTCGAGTTTTGGAGCTTTACGAGGGGGGAATGTCGGCCGAGGAATCTCCTGACAACTTTGCTGACCATTACGCGGTTGACAGTTGGACTCGGGACGATGTGTTGAGGTCGATTGAAGATAGCCTGGTGCGGTTGCAGACCGATCATGTAGAGATTGTTCTGGTGCATGACCCCGATACTCAACCGTATGGGGAGAAGCAGGCGATGGAAGAGGCGTTTCCCACGTTGATCGAATTGCGGGAGCAGGGGACGATCAAAGCTATAGGTTGCGGGATGAACGAGTGGCAAATGCCGGCTAAGTTTGTTCGTGCTTTTGACATTGACGCGGTGTTGTTGGCTGGCAGGTACACGCTATTGGATCATGATGCCTATGACGAGTTTCTGCCTTTGTGCGTAGAGCGGGATGTGAAGATCATCGTTGGTGGGCCGTATAACAGTGGGATCTTGGCCCGGGATTTGGACGGTGATGTGACGTTCAATTATGAGCTTGCGCCGCGGCATTTGGTGGATCAGGCGCGGCGGTTGGATGCAGTGTGCCGACGGTATGGGGTTGATCTGAAGGCGGCGGCGTTGCAGTTTGTGTTGGCACATCCTGCAGTTGGAACGGTGGTGCCGGGGGCGCAGTCGGTGGCGGAGTTGGAGGAGAACTTCGGCCTAGTAGGGCAGGAGATACCAGGGGATGTATGGGCGGAGATGAAGGCTGAGGGGTTGATACCGGGGGATGCGCCGACGCCTTGAGGCGTTGAAGCTCAGTGATGCGCGGCGTGCACGTGCGTCTCCACAGGCGTTTTTCCCACGGCGAAGTCGAAGTCGCAACCGTATTGTGCCTGCATTACGTGGCGGTTGTAGACGTGCATGTAGCCACGATCCGCACTACCGTTCCGAGCACTGCCGGGCTCAATGTCGAGGTCAGCGCGACGACGGTTTAACTCGTCATCCTCCACTAGTAGGTCCAGCCTGCCGTTATCGGCATCTAGCGATATCAAGTCTCCGTTATGAACTAACGCTAACGGACCTCCGATTGCTGATTCAGGGGAGACGTGGAGTACTACCGTCCCGAATGCTGTGCCGCTCATGCGTGCGTCGGATATGCGGACCATGTCTCGGACGCCTTGGGTTAGGAGTTTTCTGGGTAGGGGCAGGAATCCGGCTTCGGGCATTCCGGGGCCTCCGATTGGGCCGGCGTTTTGCATGACCAAGATGTCATTCTCGGTGACATCGAGGTCCGGGTCGTCGATGCGGTTGTGAAGGTCTTCGGGGCTCGAGAAGACCACGGCTCTGCCGGTGTGTTGAAGGAGATTTGATGATGCGGCGGAGCGCTTGATGACCGCACCGTCTGGAGCTAATGTGCCGCGAAGGATTGAGACGCCACCGTCAGGGTATAGGGCATGGCTGGGGTTAAGGATCACGTCATCGTTGTGACAATCGGCATCGGCGACGTTTTCCGCAAGCGTTTTGCCGTTGATGTTTAAGCAGTCCTTGTTGAGGAGGTGGAGGATTTTCCTGAAGAAAGCGGGTGCTCCACCGGCATAGAAAAAGTCTTCCATGAGGTATTTACCCGATGGTTTCAGATTGGCGATGACGGGAACTTGCTCGGATAGCTCTTCCCATCTGCTGATCGGGAAGTCGATGCCGGCACGGCCAGCTATGGCTGTTAGGTGGATGATTGCGTTAGTTGAGCCTCCTAGGGCCAATAGGGATAGGGCGGCGTTTTCGAAGGCTTCTTCGGTGAGGATTTCTGATGGGCGTGTGTTGCTGCTGACCAAATCGACTGCTGCTGCACCGGCTCGTTCGGCGAAGACTCGGCGTCTTGAATCGGCACCGGGAATGGCGGCTCCTCCTGGCAAAGTCATGCCCAAGGCCTCGCAGATGACCGACATCGTCGATGCGGTCCCCATCACCATGCAGTGGCCGGGGGAACGGTAAATCGCCTCTTCCATCGAGTCGTATTCGGCTTGGGTGATCGTGCCAGCACGGAGTTCAGACCAGTAACGTCGGCAATCGGTGCATGAACCTAGCTCCTCGCCTCGCCAATTTCCTTTTAACTGCGGTCCTCCAGTGACGATGATTGCTGGGAGATCGGCCGATGCGGCGCCCATGAGCATGGCGGGAGTTGTCTTGTCGCAGTTTGAGAGTAGAACCACGCCATCGATCGGTAGGCCACGGATCATCTCTTCGACGTCCATCGCCATCAGATTGCGGTAGAGCATCGAGGTAGGGGATAGGAAGAACTCGCCAAGGGAGATTGTGGGAAACTCAAGTGGGAAACCGCCTGCGGCGATTACGCCGCGTTTCACATGCTCCGCGATGAGTCGAAGGTGAGCGTTACAGTGAGTGGCTTCACTCCATGAGTTTGCGATGCCGATTACAGGTTTGCCTGCAAAGGAGTCTTCATCCCAGCCTTGGTTCTTTAGTCCCGAGCGATGGAGGAATCCTTCAAGGTCGCGGGGTCCGAACCATGCTTCGCTACGTAGGACTTTGCCGTTTTGATCAGTCATAATTCCTGCCTGTGGGCTGGCATTGCGCAACGAGATTCTACAGGTCGGGGAGGAGGTTAATATCGACTATGTGGGCGCAGGACGACATATTTTGCTAGGCGGGATCGTAGGCGCGTGCGTGGCAGTGGCTTTCAGCCTAGTGTTGGCGCTGCAGTTCGATGCCGCGTTGGAGCCGGAGTTTATAGCCGTGACGTTACCCGCGTGTGCGCTTTTGGGCTCGGGATTCGGGTGGGTTTGGTGGCGATGGTTCGCCCGATGAGTGGCGTCTAGATCAGTTGCCGCCGAAGATGCGTTTCAACCACGCTATGAAACGCTCGAAGGGGTTGCCATTGGCGTAAGGAGATGTGCGGGAGCGGTTAGTTTCGCCTCTTTCTCGTGCGTCGACGCACTTGACGCACGTGCAATACGGAGGGTGTTCGTCCTTTGCATATTGCCAACGGTCCATACCGAAGAGTCCTTCCGGTTACCAGTCTATCTGACGCTTCAGCTCGTCCAATCGTGCGCGTTCTTCTTCGGACGCGTTCCCGTAGAACCCTTCTAAGCCAAGGTATTCGCCTGTGTAATTGGGATCGCGTCGTTCCAAGAAGGAGGTTCGACCTTCTTGTGCATCTTGGGTGGTGTGAAGAAGCAGAGAATTGATCAGAGCTTGGACGTTCCAAGCCTGATCGACTGGCAAGTCGCCGAAGCGATGGATGAACTCTTTCATCTTGATTGTGGCAAGTGGCGGCAAATCGGAAATGCGGTGGGCGATTTCGAGAGCGCGAGACATTAGTTGATCGGGCGGAACCGCTTCGTTGACCAGACCGATCCTGACTGCCTCTTCAGCGTCTACGGTCTCATCTGCCAGCAGCATCTTCATTGCATCGGCGTAGCGTAACTGTTTTAGGAGCAACGTGGCACCTGGCCCTGCGCCTATCCATCCGCGTGAGATGAGGCCGAAACGAAAGTTGGCCTGTCCGATCGCGGCAATACGGATGTCGGTAGATGCGAGGAGGAGGTACAGGCCAGCACCTACCGCCCATCCGTTGACGGCCGCGACCACAGGTTTGTGGATTCTCGGGAAGTGGTCTGCCATCCCGCCGTCGATGCCCGACTGCATCCCGTTTATGTAACCTGCAGGAGGGCGAAAGATGCGTTCTAGTGAAAGGAAGCGGTGCTCCTCATCGGTGACGTCTTCGCGGAGTGAGAGGTCGTGACCCCCGCAGAATTGCCTGTCGCCTTCGCCGGTGATGACAATGGCGCGTACGTTGCGATCCTCCCACGCGTTTACCCACGCCTGACCCAGCTCTAAGGCGTGGTTCTTGTCTAAGGTGTTGGCTTTACGTGCGTTCGCAATGGTTACAACTGCGACGTGACCTTCGGTTTCGTATCGGATGGACATGGTTGTTTGAGTGGGTTCGGTTGTTGGATGACGAGTTTTCGGAGACCTCTTAGAGCGACGATTGAATATGGATCAAAGCATTTTCGCCACTTGTCGTTGAGCAAACATAGAACTGTTGTAAAATCATGTCGTCATGTATGAAGTGACATACGTTTCATCAATTAGCACGAGGGCGAATATGCTTGCTAAAACTAACACATGCGCAGTTAGCGGAGTGGACGGCCAACTTGTTGAGGTCGAAGTCGACATCTCTCCGGGGATGCCTCGCTTCAACATTGTAGGGCTTCCCGACTCTTCGGTTCAGGAATCTCGGGAACGAGTAAGGGCCGCGATCAGGAACTCCGGGGTTGAGTTCCCAATGCGACGCATCACGGTTTCGCTGGCGCCGGCAGACATCAAGAAGACGGGACCGTCTTACGATCTGCCGATAGCCATTGGCATCTTGGTATGTAGCGGACAGATCCCGGACGCGGTCAGCAAATCCCTCTTCTTAGGCGAACTATCTCTCGACGGAAAGCTGCGAACTACTCAAGGGATGTTGCCTATGCTGCAGGCAGGAAAAGACCGTGGGTATGAAACGGCGTTCGTCCCGCAGGTCAACGCTAAAGAGGCATCATTGGTCCCCGGCGTCGATATAAGGCCCGCCGGTACCTTGAGGCAAATCGTCGACCACTTACGAGAAGACATTGAGATGCCGCTGGTGAAGGGGGGTGGGATTCCTGACATCGGCGATGCGACGACGATCCGTCCGGGGTACGACTTCCGCGATGTACGTGGTCAGGAGCAGGCGAAACGTGCGCTCGAGATAGCGGCCGCGGGTCACCACAACATCGTATTGATGGGTGCGCCGGGATGCGGCAAGACGCTGTTGGCGAGATGTTTGCCATCGATCCTTCCGCCGATGACACCTGAAGAGGCGCTTGAGGTGACCACTATCTATTCGGTGACGGGCCTGTTGCCATCAGGTAGCCCGCTCATCACTCAACGCCCATTCCGCGCGCCTCATTACACGATCTCGAATGCGGGTTTGATCGGCGGTGGGAGCATCCCGCGACCAGGCGAGGTTACGCTGAGCCATCGGGGAGTATTGTTCCTTGACGAGTTGCCGGAATTTGGCAATTCGACGCTGGAAACTCTTCGTCAACCCCTAGAGGACCGGTGTGTGACGATAAGCCGGGCCCGCACTAGTGCCACCTATCCAGCGAGTTTCATGTTGGTTGGCGCGATGAATCCCTGCCCGTGCGGTTATTTCGGGGATTCTCAGCAACCTTGCACGTGTGGAGAACCCGCCGTTGCACGTTATCAACGGCGGATTTCCGGGCCGTTGATTGATCGGATAGACATGTTCGTAGATGTGCCACGGGTCGAGTATGAAAAACTGTTGACTCCGCCAGTGGAGGAAGGCTCCGACGTCGCCCGGGAGCGCATCGTCGCCGCTGCAGCCATGCAGCACGAACGCTTTCAGAACTCAAGCGTAATGGCCAACGCG
This sequence comes from uncultured Dehalococcoidales bacterium, assembly GCA_964564575.1. GTDB lineage: Bacteria > Chloroflexota > Dehalococcoidia > Lucifugimonadales > Lucifugimonadaceae > Bin127. Next base: position 7,010 of record CAZMBB010000026.1, on the reverse strand, counting down.
TTGATGGGTCCTGTAGAGGTATGGGACTCCTGCAAGATGTCTCAAGATGCAAAATCGTTGCTCCAAAGCGCGATGAAGCACCTTCGACTATCCGCGCGTTCATGTCATCGCGTCCTTAAGGTAGCGCGTACGATAGCGGATCTGGAAAATACTGCGCTCATCGAGAACCACCATCTTGCCGAGGCTTTGATGTACCGCCATAAGGCGGTGTCGTAAGCGCTGCTGCGAACGTAAGAGTGGGTGTGGGTGCTCCAATCTGAAGATTGGTTGAAGCTGCTGGGTTTCAGTACGTTGAAACCTCCTGCCACGGCCAGTAGAGCATCCACACTTTGCCCACGATGTCTTTGGTGGGGACGTAGCCCCAGTTTCGGGAATCGTTTGAAGAGTCGCGATTGTCACCCAGCATGAAATACTCATGGGGTGGCACGATGACAGGAAAGTCGAGGTGGCTCTTGGCTTCGGTGTAGTCGTCCGTGTAGTTCGTGGAGACATCGTTGACCAAGACCACACCGTCTCTGATATCCACCTTGTCGCCCGGCAGGCCGATCACACGCTTGACGATCTTCTCCGTGCCAGGCTGTTGCGGCTCGAAGACTACGATGTCGCCTCGCTCCGGGCCCTCGAAAAGAAAATCGGGTTGCCCGTAGAGTGAAATGCCCCAGAAACCGATCGCCCCAAGGCGGTTCACCAAGACACGATGGTTCTCATCTAATGTCGGCTCCATGCTCGGGCCGTTTACAGTGTAGGTAATGGCAACGTTGCGAATGAATATGATGACGAGGGCGGTGATGATGACCATCTCCGCAACGTCGCGTATCTGTGACCAGACGTGGTGAGTCATAACGTAAGCGATTCTATTGCCACTAGCCTTTACGCTCGCTGCTGCGACATTAGATGCAAACCCCTGAACATCTGATATTGGCGATGGCGAAGACGGGCGATGTTGACGCGTTCAACCGCCTAGTCGCGCTCCACCAAGACGCCGTCTACGGTTTCAGTCTGAGCCTGACCCGCCAGCCTGCGCTCGCTGATGATGTAACCCAAGAGACCTTCATCTCTGCATTCCGCAGCATCGCGAAGATGCGAGGGAGCAACACCCGAGGATGGCTTCTCAGGATCGCACGCAACAAGGCCTACGACCACTTCAGGCGTCAAAGCCGCCGACAGGAATCATCAGTCGATGATGAAACTTCGGCGTTCCGAGAGCGATTGAGAAGCGACAATCCGTCACCAGCGGACGTGGTCATCAACTCGGAGTTGCGAGACGCGCTGGAACACTGCGTAGGTGCTCTCAACCATGAACACAGAGAGGTCATTGTATTGATCGATGTTCAAGGTCAGAGTTACGACGATGCATCCTCAGTCGCTGGTGTGAGCATAGGGACGGTCAAGTCACGACTCAACCGTGCTCGCCGCCGCGTGCGCGACTGCCTGCGCTCGATCCCGGGGCTTCTGTCTGAACAATTAGCGGGGACCGAGGCATGAAGCCGCCGCAAACGGAACAAATCTACGATGTCAAACGTCGTTCAGATAAGGAGAATGGACTAGCATCGCGCGCTTTCTCCTTGCTGCGCATTAGTGAACCGAAGGTAATAGCGTATTGATAGATCGCTTGCGAAGACTGTTTGGTAGAGAAGATCCAACCGAGGATCTGATCTCCGCGTATGTCGACGCTGACAATGATGTTGATCGTGCACTGATCAAAGCGCGCCTTGAGGAAACCGACGCTGATTTTGACGAGATACGATCGATCCGCGACACGGCTCAAATGCTTCGCGGTCTTGACACTGTCGAGGCCCCGCGATCCTACGCTCTAACCCCAGACACTCTGGCGCAACGAGGATACTCCGACCGCGAAATCGACCGAATTCTCAACCCGCGCTCCGGTTGGACCAGTTCGAAACTAGCAAGGCCAACGGTATACGTCCCATTGGCAATCGGCGCCCTTGCGCTGGTTAGCGTTGCCGTGTTGACTATCGGGGACATCACAGACTACGCCACTGAACGCTTTGCCGATACCCAGGCTGGGATAGAGAGTTCGGAAGGAGCGCTAGCAGGAGCACCGGGAGAACCCGAGGCGCAGGAATCGGCCGCGGCACGCGCTCAACCAGCGGCAGTTGTCGTTGAAAAGGAGGTTGTGGTACAAACCGTCGTCGTTGAAAAGGAAGTCCAAGTGGCAGGCGAAACAGTGGTGCAGACCGTCGAGGTGGAAAAGATCGTCGAAGTCGAGAAGGTTGTCAAGCGAGAGGTAATCGTTGAGAAGAAGGTACCCGTCACCGTAGTCGTGGAGAAGGAGGTCGTTGTCGAACGCGAGGTGGTTGTCGAAATGGAAGTGGAGAGGATCGTGGAAGTCGAGAAGGAAGTAGAAGTGGTTAAAGAGGTCGAGGCACTTCCGACACCGGTCGCCGCGCCCGCCGCGATGGCTCCGGAGGCGATGATGACGGACGATGCGATCGAAGACCCGACACCGATTCCAACGGAAATACCGTGCGCCATCGCGCCAACCGCGACGCCTACGCCCACAGGCTCACCGGCTGCATCAACGACTCCCGAACCCACCGCGACGATGTCGCCCATTCCGATATGTACGCCGACACCTACGCCATCTCCCACGCCGACAACGACGCCAACTCCGACGCGCTGACGTAGGCGTATCTACCCTCGGTGATAATCAAGGTTCGGCATGGAACAAAATCGATTCGCCGTTCGTCTCTATTAACAGAAGCCAATTCGATTGGCGATTACCAACAAGGAATTGAAAGAGGGAATACCCAAATGTTGATCACGAGGAAACACATCGGCATCGCGATTGTCGCAGTGCTGGCCATTGCAGGTTCGATGGTCTCAGTGCTGAGTTTGAGCGCGCAGGAGCCCGGATCGCTGGCCACTGCGGTTGCGACTCACGATGCCGCCATAAACGCCGACGCAACCTATTGCGATCCGAGAACCGACGGCATCAGCGTGCAAGGATCTGGCGTCGTGACCATACCGGCAAACATTGGTGTTGTCGAGTTGGGCGTTGACGTGACTGGAGATCCGCTCGTCGATGCGCGAAGCACGGCGGCATCTGCAATGCAAAGCGTCATCGATGCTGTCAAAGAGCAGGGCGTCACTGACGACCAGATCACGACGACCCGACTTAACATCAGACCGGAGAGAACGTGGGTCGAGGAAGAGTTCACTCTGGATGACGGGAGCACAGGGCGGCGGAGCCGTGATGTCATCATCGGCTACCGTGTATCCAATCGCGTGAGGATCGAGATCAATGTCGCCAACGCATCCCAAGATGAGGATACGGACATCCTCAGCGCGGTCATCGATGCTGCGGCCACTGCTGGTGGCGACAATGTCCGCATCGATTCGATCTATTTCACGGCTGATCAGACAGCCGAATCCCTCGATGAGGCACGGAAATTGGCAGTTCAAGACGCGCTTCACCGGGCGAAACTATATGCCGAGTCGTTCGGCGTCGAAGTGGGAGTCTTGATCAGTGCGACCGAAACACTCACGTCCACACCGGTCTACGGAGACGCAGTAGCCGTGAGGCTTGAATCGGAGTTCTTAGACAGTCCGAGCACTCCTATCAGCGCTGGTGATGTCGAGGTTAGGGCGAGCATAAACGCTAAGTTCGCGATCGTTCAGCCGGGATGTGTTAACTCCGACTCTGGGTCGACTGAAGAGGGCAGTGAGTAGAACCGTTCGTTTATAGAATGCTGAGTTGCACGCTCCACGGCATGGGTTGTGGGGCGTGCGTTAGTTAAAGACATGGTTCTGAGCGACAAGAGCATCCGCGACGAGATCGCATCTGGTCGCATCGGGATAGATCCGTTCAGTGCGGACGATGTGCAACCAGCGTCGGTGGATCTACATTTGGATGACAAGGTGCTGGTTTTCCGCAATTCAACGGCGCCGTACGTGGATTTACGCCGCGAGATACCAGAGTTGAACGAGATGGTCGAGATCGCGGACGATCAGCCGTTTATCCTGCATCCTGGCGAGTTCGTGCTAGGCAACACGTTGGAGCGGATCACACTCAGCGACTCGATCGTTGCACGCCTAGAGGGAAAAAGCTCATTGGGGCGCATCGGTCTGCTGATTCACTCCACCGCAGGTTTCGTCGACCCCGGTTGGGATGGACATCTGACGTTGGAACTGTCAAACGTTTCTCGGTTGCCCCTGACCCTCTACAAAGGGATGCCGATAGGGCAGATCTCTTTCCAATACCTCTCGACTCCGGCAGAGAATCCGTACGGATCAGAGGCCCTGCGGAGCCGATATCAGGGTCAGACAACGCCTACGGCTTCCAGAATGCACGTAGGCTTTGACGAGACTTTGCGGGGATAGGACGCGACCGATCTATCCCCAATGGAAGTCGGTCTCGAACTCTGCTTTGCCTTGCACCTTGTCTTGGCGGACGCGATAGAGTTGGCCGCCTCGGTTTGAGATCGAGTGATAGGCGGGAGGATCATCGTCGGTTATCGGATCGTCGCTTCCGAACCTCGCGGTGGTGACGTAGATGTCGGTGAAGTCTTCACCTCCGAACATCACCGCCGAGGTCTGGACGGCCGGGAACTTGATGCGACTCATCTCGGTGCCGTCAGGATCGAACTGAATGATCTGAGCGCCGCCCCAGCAGGCTGACCAGATGTTGCCATCGTCATCGACCGTCATGCCGTCCGGGATCCCTTCACTCGGATCGAGCTTGACGACGATGCGACGGTTTGAGAGTTCAGTGGTTTCGGAGTTGTAGTCAAAGGCGTAGATTTCGCCGGCGAGGGAGTCTGTGTGATAGAAGACGGAGAGGTCGGGAGAGAAGCCCATTCCGTTGCTGATGCCGAGACCGTCGGAGATGATCTCGTGGGAACCATCGGGCTTGAAGCGCATGAGTTCGCCACGCGGAGCGTCTTCGAAGTAACTGCCGGCGTAGAAGCTTCCGTCCGGTCCTGCAGTGACGTCGTTGAACTGCATTTGGGCGCGCATCTCGGGTTCGTGATGAAGCCACTGCCAATCGGAGTCTGAGCGCCAAAGCATGACGCCTTCCCAGGTGCCAAAGGTAAGACCGCCATTCTTGTTGACCGCCGCGCCACCGACGAAGATGCCGTTGTGGATGGTCTCGTTTGCTCCTGTTGCTGGATCGAATTTGAAATAGCGGCCGCCGCGGATGTCGGTCCAGTAGAGGATGCTCTGTTTGGGATCCCAGACGGGTCCCTCGCCGACAAGGGCGTGTTCTTCGGCTAGCATCTCGATCTGCATTTCGGGCATCGTGGTCTCCTTGGGCAACCGATGGCGGTCAGGGGTGGTTCAATGTGGATATTATCGTTGTTGCACGTTTACCGAACGGGTCGTGGATGGAGATCGCATTGAGGAGGAGCCATGAGTGAAGGCAGCTACAGATCGTTGGCGCCCAAGTACACGTTTGCCGAGACTTTGGAAGAGCAGGAGGCCGAGCTTCGTGACAATCCTCTGTTGCAGCGGATGATTGCTTCGCGGAAAGCGAAGTCGGGCGACCCCCATCGTCCGGTCTACCACTACGTCAACCCCGAGAACACGTTGAATGACCCTAACGGGTTGTGTTTCTGGCAGGGCAGATGGCATCTGTTCTATCAGGGATATCCGCCAGAGGATCCTAGGGTTCATTGGGGACACGCGGTGAGTGATGACTTGATCCACTGGCGGGACCTGCCGTATGCGATCTATCCGGACCCTGAGGAGTGCTGTTTTTCAGGCTCGACGCTGGTCGAGGACGATCTTGTGATCGCGATGTATCACGGGACGCAGGTTGGCAACATGGTTGCGACATCGAGCGATCCATTGCTGTTGAATTGGGAGAAGGTGACAGGACAGGCCGTGATACCTACGCCACCGCAGGATGGATCGCCACAGGAGTATACGGTCTTCGATCCGTGTATCTGGAAGAAGGGCGATTTCTACTACTCGTTGTCTGCAGGAATGTTGCCGGAAGGTCCCGGAGGCAAACGGGTTGCGGTTGATTTCCTTTTCCGATCGAAGGATTTAGCGACATGGGAATACCTGCATCCATTCACCGAGGATGATCGCTTCACGCTGGTCGGCGACGACGGCGCATGTCCGTACTTTTGGCCGATAGGGGATAGGTGGATACTGCCCTTCTTCAGCCACATGAGCGGCGGGCAGTACCTCCTCGGAGACTACGACATGGAGCGCGACAAGTTCGTTGTGACGTCGGCGGGGCTTTTCAACTTTGGTGCGTCGACTCCGTCTGGCGTTCACGCACCGTCGGCGGCGCCAGATGGTGAAGGCAGCGTCATCATCATCCACAACATGAATCCAGGCTATCCGTCCGAAGGCTGGAATCAGATCATGTCGCTGCCCCGACGCTTGACGCTGGGAGAGCGCGAGGATGAGTTGAACATCGAGCCTGCCGGCGACATCGAATCGTTGCGCGGGGCGCACACACACATTGATGAGATGGTGTTGCCCGCGAATGAGGAGGTGGTCTTGGACAGCGTGTCGGGCAACGCCATGGAGTTGAACGTGGAGTTGGACGCTCAGGCGTCGCCGATGGTGGAGATCAACGTTCTTAGGTCGCCCAACCGCGAGGAGTTCACCCGCATCGCATTCTTCAAGGAGCGCGGATTCCGAATACACCGGGATCTGCCCAAGGAAGGTGCTTTGCTGGCTAGCGGTGCACCTGCGGTGCCCAAGTTCGGAGCACCCCGCAAAGTCCCAACGATGCAGAGCCTGCTCACCTTGGAGACTTCCTACTCTTCGACGCTCGCCAGCGCGCTGTCACGCGCCCCCGAAACCGGCCCGATCATCTTGGAAGACGGCGAGCCACTGCGACTCCGCATATTCATCGACCGTAGCATCGTCGAAATTTTCGCCAACGACAGACTTTGCATCGCCGCCCGCGTCTATCCGGGCCGAGACGACAGCGTAGGCGTATCGATGCGGGCGCAGGGTTCGGATGCGGTGCTGAAGTCGCTGGATGCGTGGCAGATGTCGAACATATACGATTAGTGCCGTTCTAC
>CAZMBB010000025.1:0-32436 GCA_964564575.1 uncultured Dehalococcoidales bacterium | reverse complement strand
AAGCTCGAAAAGGTGCTCAATTCCAAGCCACTCGACCATGGCTGGACCTCCTTCCTTGGTGGCGCTGGGGTGGCGCCGGGCCCTCACGCCAAGGGGCTTGCCAACGATCCCCAGTTTACAGAATCGGAGCGGGACGCGATGTTTGCAGCAACCAGCAGTTCCCCCCCCGATACCGACCTCAAACGGCTGGGGATGATCGGCGATCCGGCTACCATCCGTCGTTGTTACAATGATGTCGGTCAAATTTGCACTCGCTGGGTGGGTAACAGATGCGTCTTATTTCATGGAACGTCAACGGCATCAGAGCTGCTCATAGGAAGGGTTTCCTCGACTGGTTCGAGTCTGAACGGCCCGACGTGCTCTGCGTCCAGGAGACCAAGGCCCACGAGGTCCAGCTTCCCAAAGCCCTGAAACAAGTTGAGGGTTATTCCTCTTGGTTCACCACCCCGGAACGCAAGGGCTACAGCGGAGTCGGCCTCTACGCCCGCGAAGGTATTGCCCCCAGCAGTGTTACCTTAGGCCTTGGCATCGAGCGTTTCGACAGTGAGGGGCGCACTATCGTTGCTGACTTCGACGATTTTGTCTTCCTCGGCATCTATTTCCCCAACGGCAAGCGCTCCGCCGATCGTCTCCGGTACAAGATGGAGTTTTACGATGCCTTTCTGGACTACGTCGACAACCTGCGTGAGCAAGGCCGCAACGTGGTGGTCTGCGGTGATGTCAACACCGCCCACAAGGAAATTGACCTGGCGCGTCCGAAGGAGAATGCGAAGATTTCCGGCTTCCTTCCAGAGGAACGTGCCTGGATGGACACTTTCCTCGAACACGGCCATGTAGACACTTTCCGGCAGTTCAACCAAGAGCCGGAAAACTACACTTGGTGGAACCAGATGACCCGCGCCCGGGATCGAAACGTGGGCTGGCGCATCGACTACTTCTTCACGGACACCGACTTCGCCGCCAATCTCACAGACGCCTTTATTCTGTCTGACGTGATGGGCTCTGACCATTGCCCAATTGGCATCGAAATCGCTTGAATCTCAACGTATCGAGCATCTCTGTGGTCGTCGATAGAGCGTAGGGTCATTTTGCGTATCCGGCACGCATTTCGGGGCGCGTGATTCGCGTATCCAGCCGTGGAGGCATCACCAAGGATCAGGTGGATAGTTGGCGGGAAATTCGTAAAGGCCCGGTTACTCTCGCGTTCCGTAGGGGGTTTCTGCGATGCGCCACTGGCCTGAGAGTTTGCCGCCGTCGATGATGAGTTCGGTGCCGGTCATGTAGCTGGATTCGTCGGAGGCTAGGAAGAGTATGCCGTAGCCGATTTCTTCGGGGGTGCCCATGCGTCCCATGGGTCGGTTGAAGGCTTCGGAGTCGCCTATCTGTTCTTCGCTCTGGTGGAGCATCTGGGTGTCGATGGCTCCGGGATGGACTGAGTTGGCACGGATGCCGTCTTTGGCGTATTGGATCGCGGTGGATTTGGCGAGGAGATGGACGGCGGCTTTGGATGCGTTGTAGGCGGCGGCCCATGACTGTCCGACGAGTCCGGCACCGGAGGATATGTTGATGATGGATCCGCCGCCGGCGCGTCTCATGTGGGGGATGACTTCTCTGGTGCCTAGGAAGGTGCCTTTGGCGTTGACCTCCATGACGCGGTCCCAGTCTTCGGCGGTGGTTTCCTCGACAGTTGCGGCGTGGGGCATTGCGGCACAGTTGACGAGGACGTTGAGAAGTCGGTAACAGTCGACGACCTTGTTCACTGCATCTTTCCATGCGTGCTCGCTGGTGATGTCGAGGTTTTGGAAGAAGGCATCGCCGCCGGATTCGGTGATGCTGTCGGCGACCTGTCTGCCCTTTTCCATATCGATGTCGGCGATGCAGACTTTGGCACCCTCTTGGGCGAAGAGCCTTGCTGAGGCAGCGCCGATTCCGCTCGCGGCGCCCGTGATGATGGCTACTTTGCCTTCAAGTCGCATGGTCCGTGCCCGTCCTTCCTCTGTGTGTCACCGTACGCAGAGTAGTCTATCGGGATCGGCAAGGCTTAGTGGAGAAGGTGGTGTGTTACAAAACCTATGACTGGGTGGGAGTGAGTTTGGGTTTGGGGTTCGGATCGTTGAATGCAAGACAGGAGGTTATTGATGGCTAGTGGGGCGTCGGAGAAGGAGATGACGTTTGAGGAGCGGGTGGCGAAGGCGAAGGCTGAGGGTAGGCCGGTGCTGCTGTCAGGCGGGAATCCTCAGATTGCGAAAGGGGATGGGGATGGTCCAGTGCAGGCTTATATTGCGGCGATGCCGGAGTGGAAGCGGGATATTGGGCGTCGGTTGGATGAGTTGATCGTGCGGGAGGTGCCGGGTGTGAAGAAGGCGGTGCGGTGGAACTCTCCGTTCTATGGTGTCGAGGGTATGGGGTGGTTTGCGAGTATGCATGTGTTTACTCGGCATGTGAAGGTGACGTTTATGAATGGGGGATCGTTGGACCCTCTGCCGCCGCTGGTGGGTAAGAGCCCGGAGGAGCGGTGGGTGAATATCCCAGAGGATGGTCTGGATGAGGAGCAGATGTCGGAGTGGGTGCGTCAGTCGGCGAGGCTGCCGGGGTGGGAGGGGTTTTGAAATACCATGACGGGTAGTTGGTTTTTCAAATTTGTCGGTCGCCATGACGAATCGCATCTTTCGAGCCGATGCCGAACACACTCGCGGCTCCAATCGTTGCGCAAATTGATAAAATGTCTGGGTATCAGTAACCGAGCGATGCACGGCGAAGCATATCCAACGGCGTCAGAATTCGCGAGACTTCTGCAGGTGACGCAGCTCGATTGGATTTTAGAAAACCATGTGCTGACTGGGCTCCCATATCATTTCTGCGACAATCCTGAGCTATACGAAGAGATGGTAAGCGTCTTAGCACATGACTTGAACGTTGATGAAGAGGACATCAGAGTCGTAGGCAGTGCTCGGATCGGCTTCAGTCTTGCTCCCCCTAGATTTGGACAACCGTTCGACGCGTTTTCAGATATCGATGTCATCGTCGTTTCGCCGGCCCTTTTCGATCCGAGTTGGGTTGACATTGTTACCAATCGTCATTTGCGTTGGTCTAGGTTGAGGCCCAAAACTCAAGAGAGATTAAAGGCCCATCAATCGCATCATTACATTTACCAAGGCTGGATTTATCCTATGTCGGTGTCTGAAGCATTGGGGATTGGCGAACAATGGTTTAACGCGTTCAATGGTTTATCCAAAATCCCAGAGCTTTCAAATAGGAACGTAAATGCCAGGTTGTACAGAAGCTGGGATCACGCTCGCTATTACCATAGACGCGGCCTTCGCCAAATCAAGCGGAATTTAGAAGGTCAACAGAATTACTCGGAGTCAAGCACATGAGACACACCGCAACTGAACACCCGATCTCTTGGTTTGTCGATAGAGAGATTGAAGGTAATCTCACTTTAAGGCCGGATTTTCAGCGTCGGCTAGTCTGGGCGGATCGACAGAAATCGAATCTCATCGAGTCGATTCTTTTAGAGATACCGATTCCAGAACTCTATATGCAGACGGTTACGGATGCTCTCGGCAAAAGTGATTTTATAGTTGTCGATGGTCAACAAAGGATTAATACAATCCTTGAATTTGTGGGTATCGGCGAACGGGAACCTTTCGAATTGAATAATCTCGATCCAAATTCGTTCTGGACAGGATGCACGTTCGCCACTTTGACTGACGAGCAAAAAGCTAAATTTTACAACCATTCGATGGCTGTACGTAATTTATATGATGCGGACACCAACGAGATTGAGGAGTTGTTTCGTCGACTAAATATGAACGTTGTACCTCTCAATCCCCAAGAGCTTAGGAACGCGACTTATCAAGGACCATTACTTCGTCTCTCTGAATTATTGGCAGATGATCCATTTTGGTCGGAAAATCGATTGGCGACACCTGACGCGATACGACGAATGAGAGACATCGAATTTGTGAGTGACCTTCTTATCGGGGTACTGCACGGCCCTAGGAGTGGAAATCGTCAGACATTGGACGACTATTACACCATGTACGAAGATCACGAGCCTGAATTTCCAGATCAAGGCGACGCGAGGAAGAGGTTCACACGTGCATTGGAATTGATCGGCGACATCCTTCCCGATCTGCGAAAATCTCGTTGGACCAATAAAACCGACTTTTACAGCCTTTTTGTGGCTATATCTCATCTTCTACGAAATCACATTTTGCCCAATGACGGAGTCGACGATGTGCGCGGGTTATTGGCGGATTTTGAGGGACACGTCAAAGAGTACCAGGACGACGAGGGAGCCAATGTGCCCAAGGGCATAATGGATTACGTGGAAGCGGTACGTAGGGGCAGTTCTGATCAGCATCGCAGAGGCACCAGGCATCAAGTGTTGATAGATCTTTTGGCGCCGAGTTTCAAGGTCAGTTCGAAATGACATCCGGTGCTACTTATGAATTGATTTTGGGCGATGCCTTGCGTTGTATTCCACAGTTGGAATCAAATAGCATCCAAGCAGTCGTCACCGATCCACCGTTTGGGTTGGTTGAATACTCACCAGAGCATCTTGAAAAACGACGCAACGGGCGTGGCGGGATTTGGCGATTACCCAGAAGCGATGACGGAGGAAACCGCCAACCAGTTCCGCGCTTCACGGTTTTGACTTCGGAGCAACACCTAGAAATCCGTGAATTTTTCGGAAAACTTGTTCACAGATTGAGCCGGGTTTTGGTCCCAGGAGCACACGTGTTTGTTGCTTCCAACGTTCACGTCTCTTACTTGGTTGATTCCGCTTTCATTGCAGGTGGATTCGAGAAACGCGGTCACATTGTAAGAGTCGTCAAGACTCTGAGAGGCGGTGACAGGCCCAAAAACGCGCACGAGGAGTATCCGGAAGTATCTGTGTTGCCCCGTGGCGTTTGGGAGCCTTGGTTACTGTTTCGCAAACCTTGCGAAGGCCGTGTCAAGGACAATCTCAGGAAGTGGGGTACAGGTGGCCTGCGTAGACCATCGAGGGACGTTCCGTTCAAGGATTTGATCCATTCAGGTCCAGCGCGGGGCAAAGAAAGAGATGTTGCGCCCCATCCGTCATTGAAGCCTCAGGCGTTCATACGGCAATTGGTCAGAGCTTCGCTGCCGTTGGGGGAAGGCGTGGTGTTGGATCCGTTCATGGGCTCAGGATCTACGATTGCTGCGGCATCCAAGATGGGGGTCTACAGCATCGGGATAGAAATTGACGAACACAGCTTTGGTTTGGCTGAGCGTGCGATACCGGAATTGGCGAAGTTGGAAGTAGGAGAAGAAGCGGTCGTTGAAACGGGTGCGTCTTAGGGAAGAGTAGGGCGAAACGGGTTCGCTGGCAGTTTGAATTGGGCACAAGCCGGACTTGCTCATTGCGACGAAACCTGCCCACCATCGATATTGATGGGTTGGCCGCTGATCCAGTGGGATTGTTCGGAGCAGAGGAAGGTGATGGTGATGAATTAAGTTTCCTGTGCTTCCTCTTGGATCCAATCGATCAGCTCTTGGATTGGTCTCATTTCTGCCAGTCTTTTAGTGAGTTTGTGGGTGGTGCTCTGTCCTTCTGCCATTCGGACTAGGGAGCCTGCGCCGCCTTCGGAGAGGACGCCTTTGCGCCATGCGTTGAAGACGATTTTGTCGGGGCAGATGCCTAAGCAGAGGAGGTAGTTGTAGGTTCGGTCTAGGCGGACGTGGTTGAACTGGAATGTTCCGTTCGCGCCTAGGGAGGCGGTCTTGACTTCGAAGCGGTGTCCGGCGATCACTAGGTCGGTGGGTGATGTGCGTGAGCCGTTGGAGACGGGGATGTTTGCGGATGAGAGATATCGTTGGATGAAACTTTCGCCGATCTGTCCTCGGTTGGTGTTGCCGAGTTGTCGGTAGCCTTCTAGTCTGGAACCTCGCCAGATCGATTCTGGTGAATGTTCCTCAATCACCTCGACCATGAGGTCAATAGGATCGATGTTGGCTGGGTTTATTGGGGAGGTTCCCATTTTCCGCGGTCTTGTCCTCGTTTCCAGAAGACGAGGAAGTAGGAGTGGTTCTTGCGGGCGTGGACCTGCTTGATCATTCGACTTACGCCGGGGCGGTTTTTGCGGACGACGACGAAGAGGTCTTCGGCGACGAAGCCCATGTCTTCGTATGCGTTGATGATCTCGACGTGGGTAAAGCGTTGTCTGTTTGCGCAGACTTCGTCTTGGCATTTGACGATGAATACGCCTCGCTCGCGGAGGACTCGGTGGGCTTCGATGCCAGCTTGGATGTATAGGTCAAGGACGGCGTCGTGGTATTTGCTGGCGGTCTGCCCTGCTAAGCGGTTGTTTGCATAGTACTTTTCGAACGCTTGATGGGATTGGTGCGCGCTGCCGCCGGGGGAGTGCATGTAGGGCGGGTCTAGGACTACGCAGTCGATTTCGGCGTCTTTGTATGGAAGGTTGCGGCAATCAACGCCGCTCTTGATGTCGGTCGGTTTTAGATCGTAGAGGTTGGGTTGGATGTTTCGCCAGAATACGCCCTCGCCGTAGGTGACGTCGGCGACGATGCTGCCGTGTTTGACGTATAGTTCGAGGATTTTGGGGAAGACGGTGTCGTTGCCGTCGAGATGGGCGCTTAGGACTAGGTCGTTGGAAGGAGTGCCGTGGCGGACGACGCGCTTTGGGGTTTGGATGGGAGTGGTTGTTTCTTCTTCGACTGTTTCGTCGATTAATGGGAAGGTAAGGTTTTGGGTCATTGCTAGTTGGAAGGGTGTAGGAATGAGATTTTGTTTGGTTGTGGTGGATTTTAACAGGTTGGAGAGGGTGGTTGTTTGGGGTGCCCCTCCCGTTTGTCCACCCCGGTCACCCTCACCCTGACCCTCTCCCGCTGAGCGGGAGAGGGGAAACCCTCTTTCCCACCCGGCTACTCTTGGATTCATGCTTTCGCAGGAATGACGGGGTAAAGGCCCATCTCGTGCATCCTCCGCTCGACGGCGTTACGGGCGTTTGGGTGTGGGAATCCAGCCGCGGTTTTTGCGCCAGTCGGGGGTGAGGTTGGAGAAGCGGTTGAGGGTCAGGCCGGAGATGTCGATGTTGGATTTGCCGTGGAGGACCAGGTCGCTGACTGCTTTGCCGGTGGCGGGTGCGATTCCGAATCCGTGGGCGGAGGCGGTGACGATGATGTAGTTGCTCGGGTTGTCTGGGATGTCGATTATGGGCATGTAGTCGGGTGCTTGTTCGACGATGCCGGCCCAGCTTCGGATCACGGGCACGTCGGCTACTGCGGGTATGAGTTCGGCGAGGCGTCGTGCGATGTTCCTGATGAGGGGTGTGTTGGGCTTCGCCGGTTCGGTGGTCAGGCCGACATCAATCCACTCGTGTGCTCCGCCTCCGAAGAGCAGATTGCCTCTGGCGGCTTGTCGTCCGTAGAGTCCGTTGCCGACGAGTGCGATGTCGAAGAGCGGTTCTAAGGGAGCGGTTGCGATGATTTCGACTCTAGCGGGAGCGACGGGGACGTGAAGGCCGACCATGTCGGCGAGTAGTGCGGTCTGGGGACCGGCTGCGGCGACCACCACATCGGTCGCGATGGTGCCTGCGGTCGTTTCGACCGATGTGACCCTGTCGTCTTTGACGTTGATGCCGGTGACTGCGGTGTTTTGGTATAGCCTGCCGCCGCGGTCTTGGAATGCCCATGCGAATGCTTGGACCGCGCGTTGGGGATTGGCGTGGCCGCCGTTTGCGAAGAAGAGTCCGCCAAGTGTCCGTCCGGAGATCCCGGGGATCAATTCGCTGATCTGGGAAGGGTCGAGTTGTTCGACGCTGATGCCATGGCGTAAGGCGTGGTCGCGTTCGGTGAATATGTCGCCCATTTCCTCTTCAGATACTGCGACTTGGATTCTGCCCTGATGAATGAACTCGGTGGGATAGCCAAGTTCATCTTCGAGCGTCGCCCACAGCCTCACGGATTCGACAGCGAGAGGTATGAGGGCGGGCTCGTCGGTGCGTTCGCTGATCATTCCGCCGTTTCGTCCTGAGGCCTCGCCGCCGACCATTCCCTTTTCGACGACGACGACATTCTTGCCGGCTTTGGCGAGGAAATATGCTGAGCTCAGGCCCGAAACGCCACCGCCGATGACGACTATTTCTGCTTTGTTCATGGGCGTGAAGCCCCCTTTGTCCTTCGGACATTTCCCCCGCGAGCGGGGGAAACCATAACGTTGTTGAAGTCCTTCCTTTATCCCAGCACTTTGTTGTTTGGGCTGAACCACTTGGGCCACTCGTTGCGCACATCTTCGGATTCGTCGTCGGGCCACATGACGTTAAGCGGGAGTGGGCGCAAAGGCGGGCGGTAGGTGCTCAAGGGGATATCGGCGATATCGGTATTTGCTTCCTCGGCGAGTAGCAACGCTACCTGTTCTCGGCAGTTTCTTCCTTGGCAGATGCCTGTTCCGGCTCTCGTCAGGCGCTTGACTTGGTTCGGGTTGGCCGGGTTGTCTTTGAGTTGAGTTTGTAGGGTGCGACGGCTCATCTGTGCCGATCCCCACTGGAGATAGCGTGGAGGTTTCAAGCCGATGATCTCGGAACGCGTAACTTCCTCGCACTGGCAGGCGATGACATCCTGCCCATCGGCGTTGGCTAGGGAGCTAAGCCATTGTTTCCAGATCGTATGGGCCTCAGTCGGTTGTACGGCCGGGACGCTGGTGCCGATTTCGGAAATCAGGGATCGCGCCTCTGATTTGTTGATTGCGCCCAGTGATTCGGCGGCGGCGATTCCGGCGATGCGTCCTTGATTGCGGGCGATTTTGGGGTTCAGGATCATTTCGTCGTGGAAACCGGCGGCATCGCCTGCGACGAATACGGTGTCGACGCTGGTCCGCATCCACTCGTTGTGGACCGGGACGTAGCCGCCAAGCTGGGACTTGAAGTTGAGGTCGCAGTCGAGAAGACTGAGAATCTCGATATTTGGTACGAGGCCGATGGCGAGGCACACGGTATCGGCTGTGATGACCCTTTCGGTTCCGGCAACGGGCTCAAAATTGTCATCGATCTCGACCAGCACGACAGACTCGATGTCGCCGTTGCTGCCGACTGCTTGCTTGACGGTGTGGGAGGTGAAGAATTCGACGCCATTGGATTGCAGGTGCGTCGCAAGAGTTTTCTCGCCGCGCACGGAAGGTGCAACGTCTAGGATGGCGGCTACTTCGATACCGTTGTTGAGCGCCATTTTTGCGGTGCTGAGGCCGAGATTGCCGCTGCCGAGGACGACCATGCGCTGGGAGGATAGGGCCTGGTAGTGGTTCATTAATGAGTGTGCGCCGTTGGCTCCCATCGCGCCTGCTAGGTTCCAGCCTGCGAATCCGATGGACAGATCGCGTGACCCGGTGGCTACGATGAGGCGGTCGTACTTCATCATCCAAGACTGCTCGTGGTCTGCCAGTCCGATTTGTGGGCCGTCTAGGATCCTGCTGTTCTCGGAATTGCGGAATGCACCCCAGACGCACACACCGAGTTGGATGTCGACGCCGGCTTCTTCAGCTTCGTGTAAAGCTCTGTTTGCCGCAGCAACGCGGGCCATCATCTCGGCCCTGTCGCGTAGCGCGTCGGTGAAGCGTTGGCCGAAGAACTGTGGGACGTTCAGTCTGGCGAGGGAGGCCGGAACCGGATTTTCATCGATGAGCGTTACCTGCACACCGGCCCTTGCCGCTTCGATAGCGGCTGCCGTACCCGACACCCCCGCACCCACTACAACGAGCGGTCTGGATTTCATGTGATGCCCTCGACTGTTCACCGACTGTTGACGCGGTCAGGCAGAGCAGTGCTCAGTGCTTTGGTATAGTTTGCGCCGAACCCGCAGCAGGTGCCTATGACTTGGGCTCCCGTTTCGACCCATTTGGCGGCTTCCTGCGTCAACTCTTCTGCGGTCTCTTCATTCGTAATGCTGGTGTCCTGCCAAGTCTCAAGGTAGTCGGTTCTGCCAGCATCGGGATAGAGGACGATGGTGCCGGACCATTGGTCGCGGACAACTTGGAGGGCAGCAGTGGTCTCAGATATCCGGCTGTGGAAGACGCTGATGGCGTCGGGGTTGAGCGATGCGATCTCGGCAACGCCTTCTGCGAGGGTCATGTCGTAGTCGACAGGCCGCCAGATCGAGGTCCACAGGGGCATTCCCATGCCGCTGCTGTAGGCGCTGCGTTCATCGCCGAAATTCATTCTGACGGTCTCACCGTCGGGTGTTACGGATGCGGTGAAACCGACCCAGACCGGTAGTCCTGTAGCCTGCGCGGCTTCAGCGGCGATCATCCTGGAATCGTTGTCTGCCCACATGTTCTCCATGATGAAAAGGTCGATGCCCGACTCGGCGAGGATGTCGGCCTGCTCATCGGCGTAGGCCCGTAGCTCTTCTGCGGGGAGACTGGCTCCGTAACCAAAGCCGGTACCGCCTAGAAGAGTGCCAGTCCTTTGGTCTCGGACGGGGATTCGGCAGGAGATGGAGCCTCCGATATAGATGGGTCTGTCAACTTCCACACGGTCTCGTGCTTCGCGCGCTGCATCGACGGCGCGGACGTTGATCTCCCTAACCAGATCCGGGTAGCCCGAAGCCTCGAGTGCGGGGCGAATGGTGTTGAAGGTGTTGGTTGTGATGACGTCGGTGCCTGCTCGGATGTATCGCTCGTGCATCTGCCGCACGGTAGACGGGTGCGTGTAGTTGCCAGGTCCGCACCATGCAGCGGGGTGCATGGGCACGCCCATGGACTGGAGCTCAGTTCCGATGGCACCGTCTAGAACGATCACTTCACCATTGTCGATGCGGTGCTTCAGTTGCTCGTAGTTGGCCATTACCCGAACCTCCTCCTCGTTCTGCGACGGGGCTCAGTTGCTGTTTACGTTAGATGCCACATATTATGCGGCGTGAATCGTAACAACGCGCAGTATATGAGACGGAATTCGTAAGATATATAGCCAAACGTGTGAGTGACTGGCCGACCAAGTAGATGCAACGTCTGAGAATGCTAAACTGCGCACTGGGTAAGTTCGATGGCATTGAAGGTCTCAAGAAGCCTGAAAGAGAAGCTGACTGGTTCGGGTGTCGCTCCGGTGGTTGGTGAGTACGAACGTCGCTATAAGAATTCGCAGAGCGGTGGATTGGCGGAGGAAAAGCGTGGTTACAAGAGGTTCACGGATATCTACTACGACTTGGTCACGGATTTTTATGAATACGGCTGGGGGAGGTCGTTTCACTTCGCGCCGCGTGTGCCTGGTGAGAGTTTCAAGGCGTCGCTTACTCGGCATGAGCATTTTCTGGCGGAGAGATTGATGCTGAAGCCCGGCATGGTGGCGGCGGACCTCGGCTGCGGTATTGGCGGTCCATTGCTGGAGATTGCTCGGTTCTCGGGGGCGAAGGTCGTGGGTGTGAACATCAACGCTCATCAGCTTGACAGAGCGAGGCAGTTGACGGAAGAGGCAGGGTTGATGGATCAGGTGGAGTTTTTGGAGTGCGATTTCTTAGATGTGGATGCGCCTGACGAGTCGTTTGACGCGGTCTACGGCATCGAGGCGACGTGCTGTGCGCCGGACAAGGTGAGCATCTATGGTGAGGCGTATCGCCTGTTGAAGCCGGGCGGCTATCTCGGCATCTATGAGTACATCTTGACAGACCAGTTCGACGCGTCGAATCCCGACCATCTTAGGATCAAGTACGACATCGAGTTGGGAGGCGGGCTGCTCGATATCGATTTCATAGCGACGGTGGATGATGCTCTTAGAACCGTGGGCTTCGAGATTCTGGAGAACCGGGATCTGGCGGAGCAAGATGGTCCTTCGATACCTTGGTATCAGCCGCTTGTTGGTTCTGGCGTCTCTATAGCGAGTTTCCGCAGTTCGAGGATCGGACGGGCAATTACGCATCAATCTCTGAGAGCGATGGAGATGCTTCGGATTGCGCCGAGGGGATCGGCTCGGGTGGCTGACGCGTTGAATCTCTGTGCGGATGGGATGGTCGAAGCAGGTCGGCTCGGTATCTTTTCGCCGATGTATTTTGTTCTAGCCAAGAAACAGGGATAGGGTATCGGGGCTTTTTTCGGTGTTGGTGGGTTTAAGGTGATGGGTAAGGATAAGGAGAATTGCTATGGCTTTGCAGTTGGATCACACGATCGTGCCGGCGTATGACAAGGTGAAGTCGGCGAAGTTTATTGCTCGGATTTTCGGGTTGGAGTACAAGGGGACTTGGGGGCATTTTGCGCCGGTGAAGGTGAATGATGTTCTGACGCTGGATTTTGACGACTCGGATAGTCCTCAGTCGAATCACTATGCGTTTCTGGCTTCGGATGAGGAGTTTGATGCGGTTTTACAGCGGATCAAGGATGAGGGTGTGGCGTTTGGGAGTGGGCCGAGGTCGCGGGCGGATGGGAAGATCAATCACTTGCATGGTGGGCGTGGGTTTTACTTTGAGTGTGAGAATGGGCATGTTTGGGAGGTGATTACGCATACTTACGTTACTGATTGAGGGTGTGGATGGGTTTTAGTTGGCCTGCTTGATGACGGCGGGGAATTCGAGTGCTGGGGATAGGATGGTTGTTTGGGTGGACGTTATGTTATTCGCATCCGAGGTCGGCAAATCTTACTCTGAGAGGACCCTGTTCAGCGGGTTGACTCTGACGATTGAGGCTGGGGATCGGGTTGCGCTGATAGGTGCGAATGGGTCGGGGAAGACGACGCTGTTGGAGATCTTGTCGGGGGAGATCGATTCGGATGTGGGGAGTGTGGATAGGCAGCGCGGGGTGACTGTCGGATATCTACGTCAGGAGCCTGATGCGTTTTCGGATAAGCCTCTGTTGGAGGAGGTGTTGGACGCGGATGTCGAGGCGAATGCGTTGGCGGATGAGATCTCGGCTGCTGAAGGGGCTTTAGCTTCGGAAGATGATCCTGATCGGCAAGGCGAGTTGCTAGACCGGCTCAGCGCGCTTTATCTGAAGTTGGAAGAGTCTGGAGGGGATGCTAGAGAGCATGAGGCTAAGGCGATTCTGGCGGGACTGGGTTTCAAGCAGGAAGATTTTGCGAGGCCGATGAGCGAGTTCAGCGGTGGGTGGGTGATGCGTGCGGGGCTTGCGAGGTTGCTGTTTCGGAATCCGAATCTGCTGTTGCTTGACGAGCCCACTAACCACCTCGATCTTGAGGCGAATTTGTGGTTTGAGAAGTATCTGTCTGGGTTTCAGGGCGGCGTTGTGGTGACCTCTCACGACCGGGCGTTTTTGAACCAGACGGCGAACCGGGTTGTTGCGATTGAGCCGGATGAGGTGATCGTGCATCGGGGGAACTATGACGACTACCTCATTGCTCGTGAGCGTGCGCTAGAGATCAAACAGGCAACGGCGGCTAGGCAGGAGCGTCAGATCGCGAAGCAGATGCGGTTTGTGGAGCGGTTTCGCTACAAGGCGAAGAAGGCTGGTCAGGTTCAGAGTCGGTTGAAGCAGCTCGAGAAGATGGAGATCGTCACGCTGCCTAGGGCGACGAAGAAGGTGCGATATTCCTTCCCGGAACCGCCGCGTGGCGGGAATGAGGCGATCACGCTCAGGAATGTGAGCAAGGCGTATGGGAATAACGTGGTGTACGAGGGCTTGGACCTCATGCTCTATCGTGGCGACCGCGTTGCGTTGGTGGGTCCGAATGGTGCGGGTAAGACGACATTGTTGAAGATACTGGCGGGTGTGCTGCCTTTTGATGGGGGTTCTCGAAAGATCGGTCATAACGTGATCACGACGTATTACGCTCAGCATGTGCTTGAGCTTCTGAACCCGGGCAATACGCTGATTGGGGAGCTGCGGCAGGCGGCGCCGATGGAATCGGATCAGAATCTGCGGAACACGTTGGGCGGGTTCTTGTTCAGCGGGGATGATGTGGATAAGCAGATTTCTGTTTTGTCGGGTGGTGAGAAGGCGCGTGTGGCTTTGGCGAAGTTGCTGTTGCAGCCTAGCAATCTGCTGTTCATGGATGAGCCGACGAACCATCTGGATATTGCGTCGAGAGAGATTTTGGCGGATGCGCTGGGGGATTACAAAGGCACGATCTGCTTCATCACGCATGACCGGACACTGATAAGGCAGGCTGCGAACAAGATCATCGAGATTGATGGAGGAGTTCCGACGGTCTATCCGGGGGACTATGACGGCTATCTGTATCGCAAGGAGCTAGAGCAGGAGCAGAAACGCTCGGATGCGATTTCTGAAAACGGTGCTCATGCTGTTGCCAAACAACCCCGATCCAATGGCCGCGGTCGGCGTCGCATCGACGTGGCGGAGCTGCAGCGTCGCTCGCTCAACAAGGAGGCACGCAGACTCGCTGAACGGATCGAGGAGATAACCGCCTCTCTGGGCAAGCGCGAGGCTCGGATAGCGGAGTTGGAAGCGATGTTTGGGAGTCCTGACTTGTACGATGAGCCGGATCGTGTTGCTGATCTGGGGAAGGAGTATGGGGTGTTGAAGTCGGAAGTGGAAGGGCTTTGGGGGGAGTGGGAGAGGTTGTCGTTGGAGGCGGAGAGGGTGGAGGGGGAGTTGGGAGTAACATAAAGCGTGAGTGTTGACGAGGAGTAAACTCGCCCACAACGTCAGGAATTTGGTTCAACTGAGAGTACGAAATGTTAAGAGAGGATCTAAGCGTTTCGGTAGACGTGCAACGAGAGTTTGATCGGTTAGCCGCGGAGTGGAAGCGGGATACAGCGCATCTTTCGTCGCCGACGATGATAGCGAGGCACGAGGCGTATAAGGAGATCGTTGGGATGGGTCTGGTGGCGATTCCGTTGATTCTTCGAGATTTGCAGAAAGGACCAGCGCTGTGGTTTATGGCGCTGGGAATAATCACAGGTGAGTCGCCTGTACGGACCGGTGACCGAGGGAATATCGAAGCGATGCGGTCGGCATGGCTTGATTGGGGTGAGCGCAACCGATATATCTGATTCCCGTTTTTTGGAGAGGCGATTTTGACGGCTCAACTGCGGGAGTTGTTGCGGTATCTGGTGGATTACAGGGTTACGAGTCCGCAAGACTTTCGGTATAACTGCGTCGCGTGGGCCGCAGGTACGGACGAAGGTTGGTGGTGGCCGGGTCATGGTTTTGACTGGCCGTTTGAACACACCGAGGACGAGAGTTTGAGCACGTTCATTCGTGCTTTTACCACGCTAGGTTATGAACCTTGCGGGAACGGGACGTTGGAAGATGGATTCGAGAAGATAGCGATCTATCAGTCGAGTTACGGGGAAGTGTCACACGTGGCACGGCAGTTGAACAGTGGGCGATGGACGAGCAAACTTGGCACGTTAGAAGATATCGAACACGGCAGTCCGATCGAGTTGGAGGGAGATCGATACGGGGTAGTGGTGCAGTACATGAGACGGTCGTCAGGCGGCGCTGGTGCCCAAATGGAAATGACGGGAGTTACGAACCCTCCTTAGTGGGGGAACCCGGCATCGCCTAAGCCTCTGTCAGCAGTAGCGGAAGCAGGTGGTGATGTGGTCGTTTACTAGGCCGGCGGATTGCATGAAGGCGTAGCAGATGGTGGGGCCGACGAATCCAAAGCCGTGGTTGCGGAGTGCTTTGCTCATGGCGCGGGATTCGTCGGTTTGGGCGGGGATGTCAGCGAGGGTTTGGAAGGCGTTTCGGCGAGTCTGGCCTCCGACGAAGCTCCATAGGAAGGCGTCGAGTGAGCCGTGTTCGGACTGAATCTTGAGCGTAGCGCGGGCGTTGGCGATGGCAGAGTTGATTTTGGCGCGGTTGCGGATGATTCGAGCGTCGGCGCGTAGACGCGCTTGGTCGGTATCGTCGTAGGCGGCCACGGTGGAGATGTCGAAGCCGTCGAACGCTACGCGGTAGCCCTCACGGCGGTGGAGGACGGTGCGCCAAGAGAGTCCGGCCTGTGCGCCTTCGAGGATGAGGAGTTCGAAAAGGGCGCGGTCGTCGTGTAGGGGTACGCCCCACTCCTCGTCGTGGTAGCTCTGCATCAGGGGGTCGTCGCCTGCCCACTCGCAGCGGTTTATGGGGTTTTGCATCTTCTTGCTGTGGTGTTGGGGTTGAGTGCGGTACAGGATAGCAAGAGTGCACTCATCCTACCCCTCTTCCATTCAATGGGATCTTTGCGGAATTGTGTTTAGATGCGATGTCTAACGTGTTTGCGTAGCGGGCCCCCTTTGTCCTTCGGACATTTCCCCCGCGAGCGGGGGAAACCCAACGCCTCCCGAGTGCCCCCACGCCCGCGGGTATGACAGCGTATGCTGGGATGACGGAGTTTTTGGTTTATGACCCGTGTGCTCATAGTTGCGTTTGATGGGCTGCAACCTTCGCAGGTGCGGGATGATCTTGCACC
This sequence comes from uncultured Dehalococcoidales bacterium, assembly GCA_964564575.1. GTDB lineage: Bacteria > Chloroflexota > Dehalococcoidia > Lucifugimonadales > Lucifugimonadaceae > Bin127. The sequence goes on along the minus strand of CAZMBB010000025.1, from coordinate 16,093 downwards.
TAATCTTTCCTCGTTTGCTGCTGGTGGGGTCACCTTTGCGAGGAACCATCCGGTTTTTCCGACGGTGACGCGGATCAACGTGGCTAGTCTGGTTACGGGTCGGCATCCCGGCGCGCATGGGTTGGCTGGCAATACGGTGGTTATGCGGGACTATGATCCTGATAGAGTGATCCCGGCGATGGAGCCGGAACTTGCGCGGGTGGCGGAAAAGACGGGTGAGGTTCTGCTGGTGCCGACGCTGGGGGATACCTTGCACGAGCATGGGGAGGAGTTCGTGGCGGTGGGTGTGGGGACGTCGGGGAATGCGTACGTTCAGAATCCGAGGGCCGAGACGTTGGGTGGAGGTACGATTCATCCAGAGTTCTGCTTGCCGAGGGATTTGAATGACGAGGTTGTGGCGCGGTTTGGACCGTGGCCGGAGAAATCGACTCCGAATTTCAAGCAGATGGAGCGTGGAGTGCGGGTGCTGACGGAGTATGTGCTGGCGGAACGTGACCCGGCGGTGGCGCTGATGTGGTTCTCGGAGCCTGACAGCTCGAATCACAAGGCTGGCGTGGGGTCTGCCCTATCGAACCGTGCGCTCGCGTCTGCCGATGAGCAGTTCGGGGGGATCATCGAGTGGCTGGAGCGTAATGGGAGGTTGGAGGAGACCGATGTGATTGTGGTGTCGGATCATGGGTACGCGACTATCGAGAGCGTCGTGGATGTAGAGGCGGAGTTGCGAGTGGCTGGATTTCCGGGTGGCGATGAAGATGGCGGAGTTTTTGCCGCGGCGAATGGTGCGGCGGCGCTGTTCTATGCGCATGAAAGTGATCCTGCGACTGTGGAGCGGTTGGCGGCATGGTTGGCGCGGCAGCCGTGGTGCGGTGCGATGTTGGCGTCGGAACGGGTCGGCGATGTGCCGGGAACACTGCCTGCGAGATTAGGCGGTATCGAGGGTCAAAGGAGTCCTGATTTGACGATGTCGTTTGCTTGGAATTCGTCGCTTAACGATACTGGTTATCCAGGGAGCACAGCGTCGTGGGGAGGCGAGGTTGGCGTCGGTGCGCACGGCGGGATGAGTCGGCATGAGTTGCGGAACACGCTGATAGCGCGGGGTCCAAGTTTCCGTCGGTCGGCGGTTGTGGAGACTCCGACGGGGAATATCGACGTTGCGCCCACGATCCTGCATCTTCTCGGTTTGTCAGGTGCAGAGGAGATGGATGGGCGCGTGTTGTATGAAGGGCTTGCTGGGGGTGATGGGTCGTCGAGTGTTGAGGAAAGGACGGAGAGGCATGTTGTCGAGTTGGATGATTACCGGCAGGAGGTGACCGTTACCGCGGTGGGTGAAACAATCTATCTGGACGAGGGGAACGTGCTTCGCCTTTGACATGTATGCGTTTCGACAGGTTGCAGTTTCGTTGGCACTGTGTTGTAGAACGCGGAATCGAAGCATTGCAGAAACAAATGCACTCCACATAGGAATGTATAGAGGAGCTTGAGCGAGGTTGATCTGCGGCAGGTCGTTATTTGTACGCTGTCAGGGTGTGACCGAATAATCTGAAAAGTTGGACATTGCCGACGATAAAGATGAGTCAAATCGAGTTTGTAAATGAAACCCCGCGTCTAGTTGAGGTGATCGATCTTTTACGGTGCGCGCCGCAGGTAGCGATTGACCTCGAGTCGAATGGGTTCTTCAGGTACCGTGAGCGCGTTTGCCTCGTGCAGCTCGCGTCGGATAGAGCGGGGTTTCTCGTGGATCCATTAGCAATCAAGGACGTGGAACCTCTGGGTGACCTTCTAAGAGACAAATCGGTGGAGAAGGTTTTCCACGCTGCCCACTACGATCTACAGAGTTTGGACAGAGATTGGGGATTCAGGGTCGAAAATCTTTTCGACACCAGTATCGCCGCCAAGTTGGTTGGCTCAGCGCAATTGGGATTGCAACCATTGGTTGAGCAGTACGCCGGTGTGAAACTGGTCAAGTCGCGGAAACTCCAGCGCTCCGACTGGACAAAGAGGCCGTTAAGTCCCGCGGCAAAAACGTATGCCATAAACGACGTTCTATACCTGCGTCAGGTTCGCGACGCACTTTCGGTGCGGTTAGAGGAGCTATCACGGTGGGAATGGGCGAGAGAGGAATTCGAGCGTCTTGCAGTGGTTAGGCACACTCCGGTCAACCGCGAGGCAACCTTTTTGTCCGTCAAAGGTAGTCACGATTTGGACGGTCGCGGGCGGGCTGTGCTTCGCGCACTTTTCCAATGGCGCGAGGGTGAAGCTAGGCGTCTTGACCGTCCTGTGTTCAAAGTGCTATCCGATAAAGTTCTGCTCGAACTGGCGTCGAATCCCGCGACTGACAACTCTTCGCTGAAAAAATTGGGTTGGTTCGGTCGCCCACCCGCCAACAAACGCATTAAAGCCGCAATCAAAAAGGGGTTAAGGTCTGAGCTCGTGACATCCCCGAAACGGACGCGCGCTAGTAACACCCAAAGTCCAGAAGAGCTTGCGAGGATCGATTCCCGCCTTAGGAAACTCAAAGCGTGGCGTAGTGCATTGGGCACAGAGCTTGGTTTAGAAGCGAGCGTTTTGTGGCCAAGGGTGAGTCTTGAACGATTGTCCCGGGATCCTACGAGCCTGAACTCAGAGTGTAATCGTCCCGAAGTTCGGAGTTGGCAGATGCGCGAGTTCGGTGAGTCGTTGGAAAGTGTTCTAGCGTCTTTGGATTGATCTTCAGTTGCGGTTTGGTTGGTGGTCGCAAGAGTGGTTGAGAAAATTCCTGTTCAGGCTTACGAAGTGGGTTTGACGAGGGGCCACGTATCGATGGGGCAACCGCTTCATCGTAGATAATCGACGTATAATGCGCTGATTGGCAGTTGATTGAAGGGGGTTTGAGCATGTCTGGGGTGTATGACACGATCATTGTCGGCGCTGGTTCTGCCGGGGCCATTTTGGCTACGCGCCTGACGGAGGATGCAGACCATTCGGTGTTGCTGATTGAGGCGGGTCCGGACTACCCGGAGTTCGACGATATCCCTGACGAGGTGAAATATGTCTACGGTCATACGGATCAGCCGTGGCGCAGGGCGCACAGCGATCATCGCTGGACGTTCGTGGTGCGATACACGGACGAGGCGATGCCGGGCTTGGTGCCTCGGGGCAGGGTAGTAGGCGGATCAAGTGCGGTTAACGGGCAGATTTTCCTGAGAGGTGTCCCAGAGGACTATGACAACTGGGCATCGCGGGGCAACGACAAGTGGGGTTTTGAGGAGTTGATGCCGTTCTTCAGGATGGTGGAGACGGACACCGACTACGCGGGCGATTTCCACGGGTCGGAAGGTCCGATCATTGTGAGGCGATTCAAACCCGACGAGTGGAATCCTGACCAACGGGCGTTCTTCGAGGCGGCACGTGCCAACGGTTTCCCGGAATGTCCGGACCACAACGCGCCGGACTCTACCGGAGTGGGTCCGACACCGCTAAACAATCCTGGCCGCGTGAGGTGGAGCACTGCAATCGGATACCTCAGCGTCGCCCGCGAGCGACCCAATCTCACGATCCAGCCCGATTGCCTGGTTCACAAGGTGCTTTTCGAAGGCAAACGGGCAGTGGGGATCCGGGCGGAAGTTCACGGTGAAGTAATGAACTATGAGGCCGAGAACGTCATCTTGTCAGCGGGTGCGATTGGGTCGCCACACCTTCTGATGCTGTCGGGCGTGGGGCCGGCGGGCAATTTGGAGGCGATGGGTGTGCCGGTGCTGCATGATCTTCCAGGTGTGGGAGAGAACCTACGCGATCATCCTCAGGTCAGGACGGCATGGCGGACGCGTGACGGCTTCGAGCAGTCGGTTGATGCCGCGGGCATGCAGGTGACTCTGCGGTACACGGCGGAGGGCTCGCACCTGCCCAACGACATGCTCATCCAAGCGATCTCGCGAAGCCCGGTCGACTTAAAGCCGTATCAGTCGGGTGCGAGCGACGAATTGGGAGTCTCGATGGTCGTATGTATCGATCTAGCGATCGGGTCGGGACGACTGTACCTACGAGACAATGACCCTCACATTCAACCGTTGCTGGACTACAACTATCTGGAGAACGATTTCGACATCGCGCGGTTGCGGGAGGGCGTTCGGATCTGTCTCGATTTCGCAGAGCATGAGAGTTGGGACAGTCTGGTGACGGAACGAGTGGAACCTTCGGATGCCGATCTCGATTCGGACGAGGCGTTAGATGCGTGGATCAGGCGACGGGTCGTGACTAGCCACCATGTTTCGGGCACTTGCAAGATGGGGCCTGATTCGGACCCGATGGCGGTAGTTGATCAGTATGGCAATGTGCGGGGGCTTGAGAATCTGAAGGTCGTGGATGCGTCGATCATGCCGGACTGCATACGGGCGAATACGAACGTCACGTCGATGGTGATTGGAGAGCGTGTGGCAGCGTTTATAGGAGAGGGGCTGTGACAGCGCGGTTCACCTTGAGCGCGTTTGGAGATGAAATTGCGAAGGATGTTGATGAGCAGTTGAAGGTGTTGAACGAACTGCGCATTGGATATCTGGAGTTGAGGAGTGCGTGGGGCACCAACGTGCTTGAGTTGAGTGATGAGGAGGTTGGTAGGCTGGTCGAGCGGTGTAAGGCGTATTCGGTGAAGGTGAGTTGCGTTGGGAGTCCTATCGGCAAATCGCCGATAGACGGGCCGATGGAGAAGGTTGTTGACGACCTGAAACGCATCCTCGATATTGCGGGGATGGTTGGTACAGATCGGGTGCGGGTGTTCTCGTTCTACCCGGAGGCGGATGGTCTACAGTCGGAACGCGTCGAGGAGTCGGTATCGAGATTGCGGGTGATGGCTGAGGTGGCGGGGGAGCGAGATGTCGTGCTGTGGCTGGAGAATGAGGGCGGGTTGGTTGGTGACGTGCCGGAGCGGTGTCGGGCGATTGTGGAGTCGGTTAACAGTCCGAATCTTAGGTATGTGTGGGATACGGGGAATTATCCGCAGATGGGATTCGCACGGTCGGTTGATATCGGGTGGCCGTTGCTAGCGGAGTACACGGAGTGTGTGCAGGTAAAGGATGCGCGGATTTCGGACGGGGCTATCACGGTGGCGGGTGATGGTGATGGTCAGGTTCGGGAGTTGCTGGTGAATCTGAGGGATGCGGGTTATGTTGGGTTTTTGGCTCTGGAGCCTCATTTGTGGATCGCGGGTAAGCGCGGCGGATTCAGCGGGGTCGAGGGGATGACTAGGGCGGCAGAGGCTTTGCGCGGGTTGATGGCAGAGGTGGGGTGTGAGGAGGGATAGGGATAGGGTGCGATATTACTCACTTGCGCGGCGAAAAGAAACCGACCTTTCCATTGTGCTGTGAGCACTCCCGAACTACACGTTCAGACGATGTTTTCGCTTGACGGTGACGGCCGTATCGTCGGCACACGTGAGCCGGATCCAAGCCCGGGTCCGTTGTTCTCGCTAGTCCGAGGAAAAGATGATTGCGCGTGGGCTGTGAGATCTGACGTGCCGCGGAGCGTGGCAAAGGAACTTGACGCTCTTGCGCGGGAAGAGCCGCCGGTCGCGGACTTCCGAGTTGCTCCTGTTCACGCCGAACAATACTTGTCATTGGTTGACGGCAGGGTCGACTCAGGCCCCGCGTTCACGTTTCCAGAGGAGATTATCGAATCCAAGGGCACGGTATTCGTTGACGACTCAAAGCATTTCAACCCCCACTTTGCTGGATGGACGGCTAGCGAGATTCCCTACCGAACCCCGATTGTCGCGTTGATGGAGGATGGAGATGCTGTGAGCGTATGTTTTTGCGCGCGGCGCTCCGATGTAGCGGCGGAGGCGGGGGTCGAAACGGCTATCGCGTATCGCGGTCGCGGGTTTGCTCCGCGGGTCACAGCGACTTGGGCAATGGCGATTCAAGCTTCTGGTCGGGTTCCGCTGTACAGCACGTCGTGGGATAACTCGGCATCGCTGTCCGTTGCACGGAAGTTGGGTCTGGTGTCGTATGCGTGCTCATGGAGCATCTCATAGCGCCTATGACGGAGGTGTAGAACTCGGTGGCTTCTTTGGCTTAACCATCGAACCATAGAAAGGGGTTGATGGTAATCAACGGTTGTGTTTCTTTGATGGCGGGTGGTCCATGCCCATGTATATGCCGCCGATTCGTAGCTCTTTGAGCATCTGGTTTAGACGTTTTAGTTGGGTTTCGGGTTGTTTCGCGGTTGTGATCCAGCCTATGTAGTCATTCTGCTGATAGGCGGGGCGGGAGTTGTAGTCGTCTATGAGTCCGTTCTGCTCCAAGGCGGCGGCGACGAATTGGGGCATCGGATGGATCGGTCTGGACAGGTTTGCGTTTGAGCGGTCGGGCATGATAGCTGTCAGTCGGGGGCGGTTAGGCGTTTGGTGTAGTCGATGAGGGTTTCGGCGGCTTGGGATAGAAGGTCGGTTACTTCCGGGTCGGTGATGTTTCCATTGTTGTCCATGAAGTTAGCGACGTTGGGAAGGAGGACTCGGGGCTGGTGCAGGACGTATGCGCCTTCAGATTCGAGGCTGTAGGATGCGTGCATGTGCATTCGGGGGCATCCGGATCGTCCTGGTCCGGTGCCGATGATGAAGAAGATGTGGTTAGTGAGAAGGTTACCGCGTCTGGAGAGCCATTCGATGGCGTTCTTGAGTGTGGCGGTCATGGATCCGTTGTATTCGGGACATGCGATGACGATGGCGTCGGCCTCACGGACGGCGTTGCGGAGGGCTTCGGCTTCGTCAGGGATGCCCTGTGCTTCGACGTCGGGGTGGAACATTGGGACGTTGGTGAGGTCGAAGAGGTTGGTTTCGGCTCCTTTCTCGGTAGTTTGTGCAAGCATGTTTTTCAGGAGTTTGAGATTCCAAGACTCCTTTCGGAGACTACCGCATATTCCGAGGATTTTCATAGTGTTCCGTTCGGTTGTTGTGTTGGGGTTGGAGGATTGTATGGGAAAGATTTTAGGCGCGGACAGAGGCAGCGAGCCATGATGGGCATGATACGAGATGACGGGTATGGAGAAGGAATGGAGCTCGTTTCTTATTATTGGCGGTTGTGAGTATTTCTGGTGAGCAGGATGTTTTGACTGGAGGCCGGCGTAGGCGGTCTGTTTTGGGTGCGCTTGTTAGTGGGATGCGTCCGATGCAGGCTCCGAAGAATGGGTTGGTGCTGGTGCCGTTGGTTTTTTCGGTGAATATCTGGTTTGGGGTTGATGATTTTGGGGGGATGTTGGAGATTGTGATGCGTGGCATGGGTGCTGCGGTGGCGTTTACGTTGCTTTCGGGTGCTGTGTATCTGTTGAATGATCTGGTGGACGTGGAGCGGGATCGTGCGCATCCGGTGAAGAGGCATCGTGCGATTGCATCGGGTGATCTGCCGGTGATGGTTGCTGGGATTTCGGCTGTTATGGCGGTGTTGGTAGCAGGTGCGATATCGGTTTTCATCAGTGTTCCGCTGCTGTTGGTTGCGGCGGGGTATCTAGTGCTGAATGTTGCGTATACGTTCAAGTTGAAGCATGTTGCGATCTTGGATGTGATGAGTGTTGCGACGGGGTTCGTTTTGCGGGCGTATGCGGGCTATGTGGCGATCGGAGGGCCGGTGCCGGGTTTTGAGAATGGGGTCTCTGGGGTCGATATAGACGTATCGCCGTGGTTCTACATCATGACGGCGCTTGGTTCGCTGTTGATTGCGCTGGGCAAGCGGCGTGCTGAGTTGACGACGGCTGGTGATGAGGCGTCGAAGCAGCGTGGCATCTTGGGTGATTACACGACGCAGTTCATCGATGCGTTAATCATGAGCACGGCGACGCTGGCGATCTTCACGTATGCGCTTTACGCCATCGACCTAGGCGATACCGGGGCAAATGTTCCTGCGGACAACACGATGATGGTCACAATCCCGTTCGTGGCGTATGGGATATATCGATACCTGTATCTGCTGTATGTGAAGGGCGAGGGAGAAGCGCCGGAGATCGTGCTTCTGCGTGACCGTCCTACGCTGATCAACGGGTTTTTGTGGCTCGCGGTGGCATCGGCGATACTATTGGTACACACGATTGGCACCGTCAATGGCGGTTGATGTCAGGAGGTATTGGGATGTCGAAATTGAGCGAAGGTGAAGTTGCGGAATTGTTGTCTGCGCTAACGGATTGGGAACTGGATGCGGCTTCTGGAGCGATTGTGCGGCATTTGGAGTTTCCGACGTTTGCGGATGCGATTCAGTTCGTGAACCGCGTCGCGCAGGATGCCGATGATCACGATCATCATCCGGATATCGACATACGGTACCGACGATTGAAGGTGGCGCTGATTTCGCATGACGTTGGTGGGTTGACCAAACGCGATAGCAGGATGGCTCGGTTGATTGATGAACAGGTGAAGCGTTCATCGATGTAGACGACTTGTAGGGCGGGTGGTCCCCCGAGAACTGCGGACTACGAATTGATGCCTTCGATGACGAAAGAGCAGCTGGAGCATTTTGAGCGGTTCGGATTTGTTGCTGTTGAGAGGGTGTTGGATCCGGAGACCGTGATTGATCCTGTCATCGAGGAGTATGCGGGGGTTTTAGACGGCCTCGCTGACGAACTTTACGCGGATGGGAAGATCAGTTCGAGGTATGAGGAGTTGGAGTTCGGAGAGCGGGTTACGCGGATCTATGCGGATTCGGGCGAGGTGCACAATAAGTATTTCGATTTCACGTTGTCGGTGGCTAATGTCACGCACGACACTCCGTTTTGGGTCGGTCCGGCGGTGTTCAATGCGTTGACGGCACCGAGTCTGTTGGATGCGGTGGAGTCTTTGATAGGGCCTGAGATCTATTCGAATCCGGTGCAGCATGTTCGGATCAAGGTGCCGGAGAGGGATGCTCCGCGGGACGATGAGGGGAATGTGATTTACGGTGCGGCACCTTGGCATCAGGACAGCGGGGTGGTGAATCCAGAGGCGGATGACACGGATATGGTCACGGTTTGGTTTCCGCTGATGGATACGGATGAGGAGAATGGCTGTTTGCAGGTGGTACCAGGTTCGCACCGCGAGGAGGATATGTTGACGCATTGCCCTGGCGATAAGAGCGTGCAGGGTAATTTGGTGATACCGGAGTCAGAGTTCGAGGTTGGCAAGGCGGTTGCGGTGCCGTTGAAGAAGGGCGATGCGCTGTTCTTCTCGAAGTACACTGTGCACTCTTCTTTTCCGAACAATAGCGATCGGATTCGGTGGAGTTTCGATTTGCGATACCACCCTATTGGTCAGCCGACGGGTCGGGCGTTTTTACCGGGGTTTGTGGCGCGTAGTCGGAGCAATCCCGAAAGTGAGTTGCGTGATGCGGCGAGGTGGCGTGAGATGTGGGAAGAGGCGCGTGCTGCGCTTGCTGAGAGTAACGAGCCGATATTCTACCGATGGGATGGTAGCGAGGCGGTTTGTGCTTGATTCGCACGTCAACGGTGTGCACGGTGACAAAGCTGTTTCGGAGGATTGACGCGGTATCATTCTTAGCTATCAGTCGCGAACGATTCACGGAGCCGCAGAATCATGCCTGCCATGACGAAAGAGCAACTCGAACATTTTGAGCATTTCGGGTTTGTCACAGCCGAGCAAGTCCTAGACCCTGAGGAGGTCATCGATCCGGTGATTGATGAGTACGCAGGAGTGCTTGACAGTCTCGCGGATGAACTCTTTGAAGAGGGAAAGATAAGTTCGAAGTACGAAGACTTGGAGTTTGGTGAGAGGGTCACGCAAATCTACGCGGAGTCGGACGAGGTCTACAACGGTTATTTCGACTTTTCGCTACCTCAGGGCGGGATAACAGAGGACACTCCGTTCTGGGCAGGTCCGGCGGTTTTCAACGCGCTGACGGCACCGAGTCTGTTGGATGCGGTCGAGTCGTTTATCGGCCCGGAGGTCTACTCGAATCCGGTGCAGCATGTGCGCATCAAGGTGCCGGAGAGTAGAGCGCCTCGGGACGAGAAGGGTCATGTGAAGTTCGGGATCACGCCTTGGCACCAAGATCAAGGCGTGGTGAATCCAGATGCGGATGAGACGGAGATGCTGACGGTGTGGTTCCCGCTGATGGATGCTGATGTCGAGAACGGATGTCTGTCGGTAGTGCCGGGGTCGCATAAGGACGATCTGTTGACGCACTGTCCGGGTTTCGACAACGGTTTGCAATCAGGTCTGCAGATTCCTGAGACTGAATTCGAGGTCGGGAAGGCGGTGCCGATCCCGCTCAAGAAGGGCGACGCGCTCTTCATGACGAAGTTCACTGTGCACTCGTCGTTACCCAACAACAGTGATCGCATCCGCTGGAGCTTCGACCTTCGTTACAACCCGATCGGGCAATCTACTGGTCGGACGAGTTTCCCGGGCTTCGTGGCACGCAGTCGCAGCAACCCGCAGAGCGAATTGCACGATCCCGCGATCTGGAACGATTTATGGACCGATGCGCGGGATTCCCTTGCCAAGGGTGAGCAACCGTCGTTCAATCGCTGGGACGGTAGCGAACCGGCTTGCGCCTAAACATGTCGACGATAACAAGCGAACAGCTCGAACATTTCGAGCATTTCGGTTTCGTAACTGTTGAGAACTTGATCGATCCTGAGAGCGTCATCGATCCTGTTATCGATGAATACGCAGGGGTTCTTGACAGTCTCGCTGACGAACTCTACGAAGACGGTACGATCAACTCGAAATATGAAGAGTTGGAGTTCGGAGACCGAGTAACCCAGATCTACACGGAGTCGGGCGAGGTCTACAACGGCTATTTCGACTTTTCGCTACCTCAGGGTGGCATCAAGGCAGACACTCCGTTCTGGGCAGGCCCGGCAGTGTTCAACGCACTCACAGCACCGGGTCTATTGGACGCAGTGGAGTCGTTCATCGGTCCGGAGATTTACTCCAATCCTGTGCAACACGTCCGCATCAAGGTGCCGGAGAGTCGTGCGCCACGCGACGACAACGGAATGGTGAAGTTCGGCGTCACGCCTTGGCACCAAGACGCAGGAGTAGTCAACCCGGACGCCGATGAATCGATGATTCTTACGGTGTGGTTCCCGCTGATGGATGCGGACGCCGAGAATGGCTGCTTGCAAGTGGTCCCCGGTTCACATCGAGAGGATTTGCTGACCCACTGTCCCGGGATGAAGAGTTCGTCGCCTTCGGGATTGCAGATTCCCGAGTCGGAGTTCGAGGTTGGCAAAGCGGTCCCCATTCCATTGAAGAAGGGCGATGTGCTTTTCATGACGAAGTTCACGATCCATTCGTCATTGCCGAACAACAGCGATCGCATCCGCTGGAGCTTCGACTTGCGATACAACCCGGTCGTTCACTCGACGGGCCGTACGAGTTTTCCCGGGTTCGTAGCACGCAGTCGCAACAACCCGGATAGCGAGTTGCACGATCCAGTGATCTGGAACGAATTATGGACCGAGGCGCGTGACTCGCTGGCCAAGGGAAATGAGCCAGCGTTCAACCGTTGGGATGGCAGCGATCCCGCTTGCGCGTAGGAAGGCACGTTATCATCCTTCCTTATCTGTCAACCATCTGTGTCGAAAGGAGCCGCTGAACCGTGCCTGCGATGACTAAAGAGCAACTCGAGCATTTTGAGCACTTTGGGTTTGTTACGGCTGAGGGGGTGATCGATCCTGAGGGTGTGATTGATCCGGTGGTCGACGAATACGCAGGGGTATTGGATAGTTTGGCGGAAGAGCTTTACGAGGAAGGGAAGATCAGTTCGAAGTACGAGGATCTGGAGTTTGGCGAGCGCGTGATGCAGGTCTATGAGGAGTCGGGTGAGGTGCACCAAGGGTATTTCGACTTTACGCTTCCGCAGAGGGGCGTCACGGAAGATACGCCGTTTTGGGCTGGTCCGGCAGTGTTCAATGCGATGACGTCGCCGGATTTGTTGGATGCGGTGGAGTCTTTCATCGGACCGGAGATTTACTCGAATCCGGTGCAGCACATTCGGATCAAGGTGCCGGAGAGTCGTTCGCCTCGTGATCATCTGGGCCGGGTGAAGTTCGGGGTTACGCCGTGGCACCAGGACATGGGGGTCGTGACGCCGGACGCGGATGAGTCGCTGATCCTGACGGTTTGGTATCCACTGATGGATGCGGATGAGGAGAATGGGTGTTTGCAGGTTATTCCGGGGTCGCACCGCGATGAAGAATTGTTGACGCATTGTCCGGGTGGTAAGAAAGTGCTGGGCAGTTTGCACGTACCTGAAAGCGAGTTTGAGGTAGGGAAAGCGGTGCCGGTGCCAGTGAAGAAGGGCGATGCGCTGTTCATGACGAAGTACACGATCCATTCATCGTTGCCGAACAACAGCGATCGCGTCAGGTTCAGTATGGATTTGCGGTACAACCCGATCGGGCAATCGACGGGACGGACGAGTTTTCCGGGGTTTGTTGCTCGGAGCCGAAGCAACCCGGATAGCGAACTGCACGATCCGGTTGCTTGGAATCAGTCGTGGCTGGACGCGAGGAGTGCACTGGCTAAGGGTGAGGAGCCGCCGTTTAACCGTTGGGATAGCGCCCATCCGCTTTGTGCGTGAGGTCAACTCGTCTCGTTACAGTTGCAATCTCATGATGTGGCGGCGGGTGCCAGCCATGGCGATTTCTTTGAAGCCTAGGCGCTCGAAAGTTCCGATGCGGCCCATGTAGCTGTAACTAGGGGAATCGTAGTCGACTGGGTAGGCTTCTACAATCTTGGCACCGTTGTGTTTCGCATATTCGATTGCGGCTTCGATTAACTGGGTCGTCATGCCTTGTCGACGGAACGCGCTGCGGATGTAGAAGCAGGCGATTGACCAGACATCTTCCGTGTCGGAGCTGTCGGAAACGTAACTGCGTGTGCGGAGATTGGTGTAGGTTTCGAGGGGCGCGACGGAGCACCATGCGATGGGTTCTTCGCAGTCGTATGCCAGGATACCGACCGGAGTGTTAGCGGCAACGGTTTGGTGCAAGGCCTGCTTCTTGGCGGGAGAACCGGAACGTCGAAAGGCGGACGACATCGGCCTGAAAACCATGCACCAACAATGTTTGGGGCCGCCTCGTGATTCGAAGAAGCGCTCTAGGTCCGGCCAGCGTTCTGGAGTGACGGGGAGGAATTTCATTTTGGTCGTAACTCTCTGGCAGTTCTTGCTATGGCTGCTCCGTATAGGAAGATCAGAGAGGCGACGAAGGCCCACAGCATGAGGACGACGACTGAGGTGATGGGGCCGTAGACGTTAGCTCGATAGGTGTTGAGGTTGTTAGCCCAAAAGAATATGTGTTTGCCGATTTCGAAGAGGATGATGGCGATAATCGCACCGAAGATCGCGTCTCGCAACTGGACGGGGGCGTCGGGTATTCGGTAGTAGACGATTGTGAATATGACAGCTGTGAAGATTGCGGGGAGTATGGTTGCGAAGGCGCCGAGGATGAAGATTGCAAGGGTGGATAGACCGAGGGTGATGGAAGCGGATTCTTGACTGAGGCGGATGAGGGCTTGTATGACGCCTGAAAGTCCTATTGAGAACATGAAGAGAACGACTAGGAAGGTGATTAGTCCAACACTTTTGATAGTGATCTCTATGGCTCTGGTGTTTCGAACTCCGAAGACTCGGTTGATGGCGCGGCTGGTGGCTGCGAAGAGACCGTTGGCTCCGATGATGAGGTTGATGGTTGCCAAGATGCCTATGGTGAGGGAGCCGCCCAAGAGGTTACCGATGGCTTCGTTAATGAGATCTAGGGATGCAGGGAAGAGGTAGTAGAGGGGTTCTGTCAGCACGTCGACAACGCCGTCTGCGGGTCCGATGGCGATGAGAAGCATCGCCATGAGAGCGACGAGTGGAAGCAGTGACAGTACGGTGAAGAATGCTAGGGATGCGGCCAGATCGATGCCGCCGATGTTAATGAGTCTGGGAACAGCTTTGAAGGGAGCGAGAACAGGCCAGAATATGGTTTTTTGGGCTGGGAGATTCATGTATGCGGTTTTGGTTTAGAAACTCTGACACTTCAAGAAACGTCAACGCGCCGCACCGGGTTACCGATGCGGCGCGTCTTGGGCGATTGCTTAGAGCTTTCGCCGTTCCGGTTTAGGAATGGAGTTGGTTTAGAAGTCCATTCCGCCGCCGGGTGGCATACCGCCGCCGGGCATGGGAGGCTCGGGCTGCTCGGTAATCAGAGCGGCCGTGGTGAGGATCATGCCTGCGACAGAGACGGCGTTCTCAACGGCTGAGCGGGTGACCTTCGCCGGGTCGACGATGCCCATGGACATCATGTCGCCGTACTCGTTGGTCATGGCGTTGAAGCCGAAGTTGAGGTCGTCGGATCCGGCGACGCGGTCAAGGATGACAGCGCCTTCGAAACCGCAGTTGCCAGCGATGATGCGGATCGGCTCTCGAAGTGACTTCGAGAGGATCTGCACGCCGGTCTGCTCATCCTCGTCTTCAAACTGGATGGTGTCGAGCTTGTCCGCGGCACGGATCAGGACTGAACCGCCACCGGGTACGATACCTTCTTCAACAGCCGCACGAGTCGCTTCCAGAGCGTCTTCGACACGTTGCTTCTTCTCCTTCATCTCGATCTCGGTAGCAGCGCCGACACGAAGGATGGCCACGCCGCCCGATAGCTTGGCGAGTCGCTCTTGGAGCTTCTCGCGGTCGTAATCGGAGGTCGTGTCCTCGATCTGAGCTTGAATTTCGGTCATTCGACCGCGGATCTCGGACTGGTCGCCGGTGCCGCCCACGAAGGTCGTGTCGTCTTTCTTGACAACGACCTGTTTACACCTGCCAAGGTCTTCGAGGGTGGTGGAGTCGAGCTTGCGCCCGATCTCGTCGGAGATCACGGTGCCACCGGTGAGGATCGCGATGTCCTGGAGCATTGCCTTGCGGCGGTCGCCAAAGCCGGGGGCCTTTACTGCGACGCAGTTGAGGGTGCCGCGGAGCTTGTTGACGACGAGTGTGGCGAGGGCTTCGCCTTCGACGTCTTCAGCGATGACGAGGATGTTCTTGCTGGTCTGGAGCACCTTCTCGAGAAGCGGGAGCAGGTCGGAGACCGCCGAGATCTTCTGGGAGGTGATCAAGATGTAAGGGTCGTCAAGAACCGCTTCCTGGCGGTCGGGGTTCGTGACCATGTAAGGCGAGAGAAAACCTCGGTCGATCTGCATGCCTTCGACGAAGTCGGTCTCGTACGAAAGCGACTTTGACTCGTCGACGGTGATGACGCCGTCCTTGCCGACTTTCTCCATCACTTGGGCGATCAGCGTGCCCATCTCGTCGTCGTGCGAAGAGAGAACGGCCACGTTGGCGATCTGCGAGGAGCTATCTACCGGGGTGGACTGGCTCTTGATCGACTCGCGGATCGTGGCCATTGCCTTTTCCATGCCACGCTTGATGGCCATGGGGTCGGCACCGGCGGCTACGTTCTTGAAGCCTTCGGCAACGATGGCCTGTGCGAGGACGGTTGAGGTTGTGGTTCCATCACCGGCGTCGTCGTTGGTCTTCTTGGACGCTTCCTTTAGAAGCTGTGCGCCCATGTTCTCGAAGGGATCCTCGAGGTCGACTTCCTTGGCGATGGTCACGCCGTCAGAGTTGACCTGCGGAGGGCCGAACTTCTTGTCGACGATGACGTTCTGACCGCGCGGGCCGAGGGTCTTCTTAACGGTGTTCGCGAGGATGTCGATCCCTTCCTTCAACTTGGAACGGGCCTCCTCTTCGAACAGCAAATCTTTTGCTGGCATTGGCTATTTGTCTCCTTTTCGTGTCGTCAAGGCTTGTGGCCTTTGGCGACGAATTGCGTAATTTAGTCGGTGATTGTCGGTGTTATCCGACGATGGCGAGGATGTCAGACTCCCGAAGAATGAGATACTCGGTCCCATTCTGGGAATACTCGGTTCCTGCGTACTTCGAGTAGATGACGCTGTCGCCGACGTTGACAGACATGTCAATGGTTGCGCCTTCGTCCGTCACTCGACCGGGTCCGACGGCCACGATGGATCCCTGTTGGGGCTTCTCTTTCGCGGTGTCGGGGATGATGATTCCGCCTGGGCTGGTCGACTGTTCTTCGTCCGCCGGTTCGACGACGACACGATCGCTCAGTGGCTTCAAGTTAACCGTCACTTGGG
>CAZMBB010000024.1:0-36345 GCA_964564575.1 uncultured Dehalococcoidales bacterium | reverse complement strand
AGCCTTGCAGCGGACTTCCGATCCGCTGAGGGACGCCACCAGAGGACGCGAAGACTCTGCGACTCGGCGCGCAAGACGGTCGGCGGGGGGTGATCCGCACTGTCGGCCATAGCGCCTTTGTTGTCGATTGTTGCCTTCATGTCCTCACGTTTTCTCCCTGTGGCTGTTCGGTCCGGGGGTCTGCACACGTCTGCGCAGCACTGTGTTCGATCCGTCGATCTGATATCTATATTACTACGGATGTTGATGATATCAAGCGCGTTTTGAAAATATTTGTATGGATGTACTTGATGAACGGGATGTTTTGGGTTGGTTGTGGAGTCCGTCTGGCCCCTTTTGTCTGAACTGGGATTTATGGGATCAGGGGGATTTATGGGATTTTGTTGTTGCGGATGAGGAGGGGTTGCGCTGGGTTGGGGTATTCCCCCTTTGTCCTTCGGACATTTCACCTTGAGTTTTCGGTTTCTTTGGCGGGGAAACCTTGGAGTTTTGCAATGGCCTCACCCGAGGCGATGATTGCGTTTCTGGAGTCGGATGACTACAAGAGCGCGGTTCGGCTAGTGATATCGTTGGGGGCGATGCTGACACGCTTGCGGGCATCACTGGATCGATTGCGGAGGCGTTTTGGATTGGAAGAGATGTGGTTTGATGATTCAGGCGGAGGTGAATTCGGTTGATCAGGGTTGCATTTCGTATGAATCGGCTTTATTGTTAAGCGAACTCTTGTTCCCCAGATTGCAGATCCGAGATTCCGGGAGGTGGGAGCGATATGAGAATACTGCTGTCGGTTGTGGCTGTTGTGGCGCTGATCTGGGGTGGTGCTGTGCCTGCGGAATTGTTGGGGCGTGAGGGCGTCTCAGCGGATTTTGCGTTGCCTGGTAGGGCGATCTCACCGTTGAATAAAGATGTGGATGGGGATGACGAGGTCGATGCCGAGGATGCTGAGACCGATAACGACGGTTACGATACGCCGCCAACGGACTACGATGGTTTTGACACTCCGTACACGGATGACGATGGGTTCGACACTCCGTATACGGATTACGACGGTTTCAGTACCCCGCCGGGTTTGGATGATGAGTGGAACGATCCTGCGACGGATTTTGACGGTGTGGACACGCCTGCGACTGATTACGACGGTTTTGACACTCCGTACACGACGGATGGTGATGGCTTCAATACGCAGTATACCGATTACGACGGAGACGATACCCCGTATACGGACAACGACGGAGTAGCGACACCCTACACGGACTATGACGGTACGGATTCGGATGGGATAGACACGCCCACGCCTACCGACAACGATGGGACTGACTCCGATGGGATCGACACGCCCACGCCTACCGACAACGACGGGACTGACTCCGATGGGATAGACACTCCCACGCCAACTGACAACGACGGGACCGACTCGGATGGGATAGACACTCCCACGCCAACGGATAACGACGGGACCGACTCGGATGGGATAGACACGCCCACGCCAACGGATAACGACGGGACCGACTCGGATGGGATAGACACTCCCACGCCAACTGACAACGACGGGACTGACTCGGATGGGATAGACACGCCCACGCCAACGGATAACGACGGGACTGACTCCGATGGGATAGACACTCCCACGCCAACTGACAACGACGGGACTGACCCCGATGGGATAGACACGCCAACGGATAACGACGGGACTGACCCCGATGGGATTGATACGCCTACACCGCAGTCCAACAGCGACGATGATGATAGTGATGAGGTGAGTTCGTAGTGACCATGGCGACAGTGGCGCGTCCTGTGATACGGCCCCTGGTTGAATTTCCCGCGGATCCAGCTTTGGATGAGCTGCCGAAGCTATTCGATGCGGATTGGGTGTGGCACGAGTATCAGACGCGGTATGGGGAGCAGGAATATGCTCCGGAGACGATGCGGTTTCGTCAATTCAGTCATAGCTCGGGGCGAGTGGCGATGGCGAGTTATCTGATGGAATACGGTCGCGAGACGTACTTGTCATCAGAGCATTTGACGATCAAGACGGAGCGTGGCGTGGGGACCGATCTTTATCGGTATCCAGAGGATGATCGTCTCCCCGCGTTGTCAGATGTTGCGGAGCCTGAGACGGCGTTGAAGTTGGTGAATAAGTATGTTCTGGCGATGCGTCCTCGGCGTGTGCGTGTGCAACTTGTCCGGTATCGTCCTAGGAGCCGCGCAGTTTTTCGGTACAGCGTGGGGAGAGTCAAGCTGTATGCACGCGTGGTTCGGCCGAGGGTCGTCAACGGGATGCTAGAGGCTCATCGTTTGATCGGAAGGTCGGAATTTGCGGTGCCGAGATTGGTGGGTTGCTGGGAAGAGGGTGGTGTGCTGTGGCTATCGGAGATTCCGGGTAAAAACCTCCGTGGTCAGATATTGAAGGGCCGAATGCCGGCAACTGGGCCGTTGCTTGATGGGCTGGAATCTTTGTGGAACCAACCAATGACACCTGAGAGCGGGCAACCGTTTGATCTTTATCGGGCGTACAGGACGGCCCGACGGACGTTTAAGAACAAGATTGGTGATGATGATGATGCTCGAGGCGAGTACGATCGAGCGATCGAGATGCTGGATCCGTTCGTGCGTTCGTGGCGTCCTACTCGTATCGCGCACAATGACTTTTACGACGATCAGATGATTGAGATGGGGGATGGTCGTATCGCGCTGGTCGATTTCGAGGAGGCGGGACCCGGGGATCCGATGCTGGACGTTGGGAACTGCTTAGGGCATTTGAAGTGGGCTGCCAAGTTCGGTCGGAGCAGGAGAAACGCGAGCGGGAGGTTTTACGAGGTATTGAAATCGGATGCTCTGCAGCGGTTTGGTTGGGACGCTGACGAGTTGGCGCTGAGGGAAGCGGTGTGTTTGTTCAGGACTTGCACTAACGCGATTCGTCGTCCTAAGGCGGACTGGCGACGGAATCTGGTTGAAGGGTTGTCGTTGGTGAATGAGACTTTGGGGCTGTCGGTCTAGTTCGTTTTCGTCTTTTACGGGGTGGGCTTTTCGTGGATGGTCTGGTGTTGTGATACGACATTGGGTGAGTGCGCGGCGATATAATTTGTTTGTTAACACCCTCATACAGTGTTAACGGCTTTGAATAGACAACACTGACGTGCGCCGTCGCTTTGTCGAGGGGCGCTTGAAGGGGAAACCTGATGCCTACGACCGCCGTGCTCGGTGGTTTATGGGGTGACGAGGGTAAGGGGAAGATAATTGACTTCCTTGCCTCGGATGCCTCGGTGGTGGTGAGATTTTCCGGCGGGAACAACGCCGGGCATACCGTCGTAAATGATTTCGGGAAGCTGGTGTTTCACCTGATTCCTTGTGGGATCTGCCATGAGGGAACTATCAATGTGATCGGGAATGGTGTGGTGGTTGCGCCGGATGCGTTGATAGAAGAGATTGGGATGGTGAAGGATAAGGGTCTGCCGGGAGATATCGCGATTTCGGACCGGGCGCATTTGATCATGCCGTATCATGTTGCGCTCGACCGGTTGGAGGAGGAGCGGCGTGGTTCTGGTGCGATTGGGACGACAGGTCGGGGGATCGGTCCGGCGTATGTGGACAAGGTGGCGCGGATGGGAGTGCGTGTCGGTGAATTGTTAGATGTCGAGGCGCTTACGATCGCGTTGCCTCCGATCATCGATTTCAAGAATGAGATGATCACGAAGGTCTACGGTGGTGAGCCGATAGATGTGGATGAGATCTTGGAGCAGGCGAAGTACTGGGCTAACGAGATTGGGCCGTATGTGAGGTCTGCAGACGAGATATTGACGAACGCGTTGGCGGCGGGTGAGAACGTGATCATGGAGGGTGCGCAAGGTGCGTTGCTGGATATCGATCATGGGACGTATCCGTATGTGACGTCTTCTAGTCCGACGATCGGTGGTGCGTTGACGGGTACTGGGATCGGGCCGAGTTCGTTTTCGCGGATCATCGGAGTTTTCAAGGCGTATGCGACGCGAGTCGGTGCGGGTCCGTTTCCGACGGAGATACATGGTGCGGAGGGCGATCGGATCCGAGAGATGGCGGGTGAATTCGGGGCGACTACGGGTCGTGCTCGGAGAGTGGGTTGGTTCGATGCTGTCGCGGCGCGGTACACGACTCGTGTGAATGGGTTCAACTCGATGGTTTTGACGCGATTGGACACGCTGGACAACTGGGAGCGGATCAAGGTCTGCACAGGATATTCGCTGGATGGTGAGATTGTTACGGATTTCCCGATTGAGCGGGGGCGTCTGGCGCGGTGCGAGCCGATCTATGAGGAGTTGCCGGGTTGGACGGAGTCGACTTCGCGGGTGATGGAGTGGAATGATCTTTGCGACGGTGCGCAGCGGTATGTTCGCAAGCTAGAAGAACTGCTGGGAATCCCGGCGTCGGAGATTTCGACGGGTCCGCATCGGGACGATACGTTGGTGGTCAACGGTTCCCGATAACTGCGTCGACGTATTCCATCACCGCTGACGCGAGACTGACCGGGTCGTGGTTGCGGGGACTGCCCGCGTCAGCCACGGGTCGCACGATGACAGAGCGCACGACGTCGTTTAATCGTTCGTCTACTTCTATTGGTCTGAGCGATTGTGGCGATTGCGAGACCATTGCGAAACTGCATTCAGATGCGGTTCCTGACGTGTTTGCGTGGGAGGCCCCCTTTGTCCTTCGGACATTTCCCCCACGAGTGGGGGAAACCCTAGGGTTTTGCGATTCTGGCGGTTGGTCGATGAATTCGTTGACGATCATTGCGTCGACGATTCGGGTGCCTGATTGGTCGTGCACTGTCTGGTTGATGTAGAAATTAGCGGTTGTTGCGAAGTCGGATGCTGCGTATGGGATGGTCTCGCCTCGTTTGGTTGCGATGTTGCAGAGTTGCAGGATGTGTGCCGAACTCTGTTGCAGGGCGTGAGTGATACCGGTTGGCAAGAGATTGGGGATGACGCTGGTGAATAGATCGCCGGGGCCGAGGATCACGACGTTGGCGGTCCGTAACGCTTCTAGCGCGTCGGCGTTTGCGGCGACTGGCGGATCCAAGAAGACTCTGTATGGTCCAAACAACTCTTGGTTGTGGAGACCGACGGCGGACTCTCCGCGGATGACGGTGCCGTCTGGGAGGGTCGCGCAGACATCTGCAAGTTGATCGCTGACAGGGATTACGCGGCCAACGAGGTTTAGAGAATCCGCTATCGAATCGATGGCATCGCTCAAGCTATCGCTACGTTGCATCGCACCCAACAGCATCAGATTGCCTAGCGAGTGTCCGTCCATCGGTCCATTCGAAGTGAAACGATGTTCGAGCATCTCATCAAGCGCAGAATTTTCCGCGTCTTCGGGCAATAATGCTCCGATGCAACGTCGTAGATCGCCTAGGGCGGGGACTCCGAACTCGTCACGCAATCTGCCCGAGGAGCCGCCGTCGTCAAATGTCGTGACGATGGCGGTGATCTTGATTCGATCGGCGTAACGTTTGAGACCTCGAAGCAGGATCGACGATCCGGTGCCGCCGCCGATGGTCACTACTCGCGCTCGATCAGAAGAAGCGAGGTTCATCTAGGTGAGGGTGAGGGAGAGGTCGGATGATCGTTTTGGGAACATCGTTTCGAGGAGGTGACGATCGGATTTCGGTGCGGCTTTGGCGTCGGGGTGTGCGTCTAACGCTTCGTCGATGGAGCGCATACCGAACAAAACGGGGAGAAATGTGTTCGCTGGGAACCGGGCGTTTGCTTCTTCCCAGTGCATGGAGGGAATATTTTCGATTTCGACGATTTTTCCCTTTTCGAATTTTAGGATGACGCCTTTGCGTTCGAGTTGGATCTTTAGCGAACCTGTGAAGGCGGCGTGGATTGAATTGGCGATGCGGCGTTCGAGGGCTGGGGTGATTTTGCTCAGGAATCTGGGTATGTCTGAGACGCGTACGTACCATGCGTATTGTCTATCTGGAGGGTTTCCGAGGGCATCTTCGTCGAAGAGGTATATCGGATGGTCGGGTTGCATGTCCTGTCGGACGGTCTTTATCTCTCGATCCGGATCGTTTGCGTCTTTGGTGGCTTTATCGGCTAGTTCGACGAACTCTTTCAACAGTGCGGGTACTGCCTCTCGCCAGTAGCGTGGCTCGGTCATTTCTACGCGCAGCATGACACCGAGATCGATGGCGATGGTCATTGCGTACATTAGGACGCCGATTGGCTCTCCGAAGTTATCGCCGTCTGACTTGCATAGGATGGCGGTCTTGTGGCATACGGCGCTACGCTCGTGGCGGTCGAAGGTCATGTATTTGACTTCGTCTTCGCGGAAGACCGGGGATACCATGGACCGGTCGCTTGACGCGTTTAAGACGCGGGTGATGAACGGTACATCGTCGATGGTGGTTTCTCGCAATCGGAAATTACGCTTTTCGTTGCCCCAGCGGGGGAATGAGGTTATTGGGGCGTGGAGGTTGGTTTCTGCGGGGAGGGCGTATTCGTATCCGAATTGGCGGTAGTAACTGGGAATGCCTAGGACAACTTGGACGTCGTGACCGCGTTGAGCCGCCCAAGCGTGCATCGTATCGAATTGCTTGCGGATCAGTCCTCGGTTTCGGTATTCGGACGCGGTGCCGACGATTTCAGGATGTCCGACTTGGAATTCAATACCGTCGTAACTCCATGTCTGGTGCAGGTACGTAGTGGTGGATGCCAAGCATTGTTTATTGACGTCTTCGACGATGATGACGTCGTCGATGTTGAGAGTTGGATGCGGTTTGGAGATTAGGTCGCGGATCCATTCGGCTATCCACCATGCCTCGGTGCCGGATTCTTCGTGCATGAAGACCTGCGAGCAGAATTCAGCGAGCGCGTCCGCATCCTCGCGGGCTGCGGACCGCATGATCAAGCCGTCGCCGAGGTCTTGGATGATTTTGTTCGGCGACTTTTTGTTCATGTAGATATCAACCGTTTGGGAGATCGATCCGGTATTGGTCCATGATGGGATCGAACTGTGCGGCGAAGGCTGCCATCTCGCTTTCGTCGGCCTGCATCGGGTGACGTGCGGGGCCGGCGTTGAAGCCTGAACGGTTCATGGCGTAGCGTACCGGGATCGGGTTTGTGATGAAGAATAGGGCGTTGAAGATCGGGAGCAGGCGGAGGTGTTCGCCAGCTGCGCGTTCGATGTCGCCTTCAAGAATTGCGCCGATGAGGCCTTTGACTTGGTTGCCAATGATGTTGCTGGCGACGCTGACTACCCCGTATCCGCCGGTGGAGACGATGGAGAATGTCTCGTTGTCGTTGCCGGACCATACGTTGAAGCCGTCGGGGGAGTCTTTGATGACGTATGCGATCTGGTCGGCGTCGCTGCTGGCTTCTTTGACGCCGACGATGTTTGGGACTTCCGCCAACTTGAGTGTTGTGGCCGCGGTCATGTTGAGTGCGGTTCTGCTGGGGACGTTGTAAAGGATTCCGGGGATGGATACGGCTTCGGCGATTGCGATGAAGTGTTTGACCAGGCCTCCCATGGTGGGTTTGTTGTAGGCGGGGACGGTCATGAGGATTGCGTCGACGCCTGCGGCTTCGGCCTCTTTGGAGAGTTCGATTGAGCGGTAGGTGTTGTTGTCGGTTGTTCCTGCGACGACAGCGCCGGATTCTCCGATGGCGTCTTTGACTTCTGCGAATAGTTTGAGGCGTTCCTCGTCGGACATTGCTGGTGCTTCGCCGGTTGTTCCGCCGATTACCAGTCCGTCTGAGCCTGAAGCCAACAGGGATTTGGCGAGTTTTCGAGCTTGCGAATAGTTGACTTCCCCGTCCTCGGTAAACGGGGTGACCATAGCTGTGAGTACGCGTCCAATTTCTGCCATTTCAAACTCCCTTTGGCACCAAATCTTAACATCAGGGGCTGAGTTCAGACGTGCTTGAGAGCAGCACGGGTATAGAGGCTTGTTGTTGGGTGGCTAAACCGACGCTGGTACGCGTGGACGGAGGCAGTTTCGCTTGACGCATTCGTCCATGATTTGGAGGGCGTTTAGTGCTGCGCCTTTGCGTAGATTGTCGGCTGCGAGCCAGAATACGATGCCGTTTTCGTGCGCTAGGTCGCGTCGGATGCGTCCGACCATGACTTGGTCTTTGCCGGCTGAGTTTGAGGGCATCGGGTAGACCGATTCATGTGGTTGGTCCAAGAGGGTGATGCCGGGGAATTCGGCGATCGAGATGCGGGCGTCGTTTACGGATACCGGGGCGTCGAATTCGACAGTGACTGATTCGCAGTGGGAGACTTCGACGGGGACGCGTACGCAGGTGGCGGTTAGGCGCAACTCGGGGTCGCCGAGTATCTTGCGTGACTCGTTGAGCATCTTCATCTCTTCTATGGTGTAGCCCTCGTCTGCGAAGTCATCGACTTGCGGGAGGAGGTTGAAGGCGATGCGATGCGGGTACTCTTGCGGCGGCGATAGTTCTTTGTCGGACAGCATCGTCCACGATTGGTCTAGGAGTTCTGCCCTAGCGGCTGCGCCAGTGCCGGTTACTGACTGGTAGGTGGAAACGGTGACGCTGCTGATCTCTGCCAGACGCCTTGCAGCGGCTAGGGCCATAACCAGCGGGGTGGTCGTGCAGTTTGGTATGGATATGATGCCGGAGTGCCACTCGACGTCGGAACCGTTAACTTCGGGTACGACGAGGGGGACTTCGGGTTCCATGCGGTATGCGGAACCGTCGTCGATGACCAATACGCCGCGTTTGACGGCTTCGGGTGCGAGGGCGCGGCTGACAGCTGATGAAGCGGAGATGAATGCTACGTCTACGCTGTTGAAGGAATCAGGGGTCGCCTCTTCGACTGTCAGTTTTTGTCCGGCGTATTCGATCTGTTTGCCGTGGGACCGCTTGGAGGCGAGGAGCCGCACCTTGTCGGCCGGGTGGCCGCGTTCGGCCAAGAGTTCAAGCGCAACGGTGCCTACAGCGCCGGTTGCGCCTACGATAGCGATTTCGAGTTCTGACGACTGCATTTCGCGTTCCTCAAGAATGGCGCTCAACCCGCATTGGGGTTTTCGTATAGTTTCAATTTTCTTTTTCGGGTGTCAGAAGTCAGTCGGCCAAGCCGAGGACTTTGTCGAGGCCTATGATCATGGAGTTTTCGTCAACTACTCGTCGGACGGCGAGCATCACTCCTGGCATGAAACTGTCGCGGCTGACCGAGTCGTGAAGCAGGGTGAGGGTTTGGCCTAGAGCGCCGAAGACGACTTCGTGTCGTGCTACTCTGCCGGGCATTCTGGCGCTGTGGACGTTGATACCGCCGGTGGATCCGCCTCGGGTTCCTTTTAGCAGTTCGGTTTCGACGATGTTTTGGTCGAAATTGCCGCCCTTGCCTTCTAGCATCGCTTGGACTATCGAAAGTGCGGTGCCTGAAGGAGCGTCGATTTTCATCTCGTGGTGGCTCTCGATGAGGTCTGCGTAGTCGAAGTACTCGGACGCGATGCGTGCGAGATGGATCAGGACTACGCAGCCCAAGGCGAAGTTTGATGCGGAGATGACTCCTACGCCTGCTGCAGCGGCTTTTTCGCCGATGGCTGCCATTTCATCGGGGGTGATGCCTGTTGAGCCGGAGACGCATTTGACGTGGTGCTCGATGCAGGCATCCATCGCCGATTTGCCGCCGACCGCATTAGTGAAGTCGACGACGACGTCGGGTTTGGAGATTTCGAAGAGCGATGCGAGATCGGAAGCCAGTGGCAGCTCGGTGCCGTTAGGCGTCTTGACCGTTTTGGTGCTGCCTGCGGCGACGTCTGCACCACCGACAGGCACCATGCCTGGTTCCTGTTCTACCGCGTTCAAGACGGTATCGCCCATACGGCCCAACACCCCATTTACGGCGACAGTTATCTCGGACATCGCTTACCTCGAATGTTTCCTCCGGTCGTTACTTGGTTTTCGATCCGAATTTCGGCTGATTTGCGTTTTTCGCTTAGTTGTCGCGTCCGCGGCCGATGATGCGTCGGCGTGGACGGCGTTGGGACGGTCCGTCGTCGAAGTCTCGGCGACGGTTGTTGCGGCGCGGGCCGCGGTTGTATCCGTCGTCATCGTTGCGATCGAAGCGGCGTCCGCCGCCACGGTTGTTTCCGCGGTCGCGGTCGTCGTCACGGTCGTAACGACGGCCTCCTCCTCGGTTTCCACCGTCGTCAAATCGTCGTCCTCGGTTTCCGCCGCCGCGGTCGTTACGTCCGCCTCGGTCGCCGCCGCGACCGCCGCGGTTACCGGGTCGGCGTCGAGCGACTGCTTCTTCTAGTGCGCGGTCGTGGTCTCCGCCGTAGTTGGCTTTGTCGATCATTGCTCGGGCTGAGAGGTCGACGCGACCGGATGGATCGACGTTGACGACCATCACTTCGAGTTCGTCGCCTTCGGAGGCAACGGATTCGACATCAGGGACCCGGTTTTCGGAGAGTTCGCTGATGTGAACCATTCCGTCTTTGCCCGGGATGAGGTTGACGAAGCAGCCGAAGTCCATGATTTTGACGACTTTGCCTTTGTAGGTTTCGCCGACTTCGATGTCTTTGGTCATCGTTCGGATGGAGTTGATTGCGCTGTCGACTTTGTCCTTTTCGGTACCGCCGATGGTGACGCTGCCGTCGTCTTCGATGTTGACGCTGACGCCGAACTCTTCCTGGATGCCTCGGACGTTTGCGCCGCCTGGGCCGATGACCATGCCGATTTTGTCTTTCGGCACCATGATGGTGGTCATGCGAGGTGCACCGTCGCGCAGGTCATGGCGCGGGGTAGAGATGGTCTCTTCCATGTGGTCGAGGATAGCGAGTCTTGCGAGGCGTGCCTGCTCGAGGGCTTCGGACATGATCTCGTACGTGATGCCCTTGACCTTGATGTCCATCTGGAGGGCGGTGACGCCGTCTCGGGTACCGGCGACTTTGAAGTCCATGTCACCAGCGTGGTCTTCGGCTCCTTGGATGTCGGTGAGGACTTTAGCGACGCCGTTTTCGCCAGTGATGAGGCCCATTGCGATGCCGGCGACTGGCGCGGTGATGGGGACTCCGCCGTCCATCATCGCCAATGTTCCGGCGCATACGCTTGCCATCGAAGTTGAGCCGTTCGATGCCATCACCTCGGAGACGAGGCGCAGGGAGTAAGGGAAGTCTTCCTCAGACGGGACGACTGCGCGCAGCGCGCGTTCGGCCAACATGCCATGTCCTACCTCACGCCTTCCGGTGAAGCCGAATCTTCCGGCTTCGCCCGTTGAATAGGGCGGGAAGTTGTAGTGATGCATGAAGCGCTTAGTTGTTATGGGTGAGAGGTTGTCCAATTTCTGGGCGTCGGCAGCTGATGCAAGCGTGAGTACGCCTAGGACCTGTGTTTCACCGCGTCGGAAGATGCTTGAGCCGTGGACTCGGGGCAGGTATCCGACCATTGATTCGAGGTCGCGCAGGTCTTCGAGGTTTCTGCCGTCCGGGCGTCGGTCCTCGTTGAGGATGCCTTCTCGGACAGCTTCCTTTTCGAGCGAATAGAGTTCCGTCTGCACGTGAAGGGCGTCAAAAGCGTCGTCGCCGGAGGTAAGTTCCTCTTTGGCCTCGGACATGATCCTGCCGACGGCTTCCTCGCGGGCTTCTTTGCCGCCACCGAGTTTCAGTGCGTCTTTGATGGCGTCGCCGACGCGTTCCCTGGTTGCGGCCTTGGCCTCTAGTTCTTCTTCGCTAGGTTCAGGAGCGTCCCACTTCTCTTTTCCGATTTCTGCTTGTATCTCGCGGATGTGGGAAACGATTTCACCGTTAACTTCTTGGGCAAGTTTGAGCGCCTCAAGGATTACCTCTTCTGAGACGAAGTTTGCTCCAGCCTCAACCATCATGATGGCGTCGCCGGTGCCTGCAACGGTCAACTCGAGTGCGCTGACTTCGAGTTCTTCGTAGGTCGGGTTGACGATTAGTTCGCCGTCGATGTAGCCGATGTTGCATGCTCCGACGGGATCGTCGAAGGGGATGTCTGAGATGGCAAGAGCGGCGGATGCGCCGACGATGCCAAGGGGTGCATGTGGATTGACCTCGTCTGCGGCGAGGATGGTAACGATGAGCTGGGTCTCGTTGTGGTAGCTCTTGGGAAACAGGGGGCGCAACGGTCGATCGCAGAGCCTTGCAGCCAAGATGGCTTCGGAGCCTGGTCTTCCCTCCCGCTTGAAGAATCCGCCGGGCATCTTGCCGACGGCGTATGCTTTTTCTGCCACGTCGACGGTCAGTGGCAGGAAATCGACGCCTTGGCGTGGTTTTTTGTCAGCGGTTGCGGTGGCGAGCAATACGACGTCGCCGTATCGCAAAGTGACGGCTCCGCCTGCTTGATCGGCAAGCCTTCCGGTTTCGAACGACATGAGTCGTCCGCCAACTTCGATATCAAATGATCGGATCATTTTTCTACTTTCTCTGGTTCTTATCCTTGCACGTCGGTTCGTCGCGCCATGGGCGCGTCAAATCTGACGAGTGTCATTGAGACGGATTACTAGGGTTGTGGACCATAACGGCGCAGTGTGACGCCGAATTTGGTCTGTTCAGTGGGTGACGACTAACTTGTCGCATTTCGATGAGCCCGAGGATTCGCGAGGACACGAATTGTTGCGGGGGCTTGATGGAAACTGCTCGAGGGTTGTTAGGAGCGCATCGGCCCGGTAGCCGAGCGACCGCCGAAGGAGATTCGGCAACTTAGCCTCTGAGACCGAGCGCCTCGATCAGGGTTCGGTATCTGTGAACGTCTTCGTTGGCGAGGTAACGCAGCAACCGACGGCGCTTGCCGACGATCATTTGCAAGCCGCGCCGACCTGCGGCGTCGTGCTTGTGAACCTTGAAGTGTTCAGTGAGTTCCCGGATCCGTTCCGTCAGGATAGCGATCTGGACCTCGGTGGAACCAGTATCCTTCTCGTGCTTGCGAAACTTCTCGATCGTCTGCGTCTTAGTTTGGGCTTCCAATCTTTTCTCTTTCGTGCCAGCGCTGTTCGCAAGTATGGATTTGTAGACGATCTCCCGCTGCTCCGCCCTGCCAGCGCTTTCTTTTCTCTTTTCCTTAATTCCGCTAACTCGTTTAGCTCAAACATCAAGGATACCACTCGATATTTCAGATTCTCGATTCCCAGCGCGACTTTGCCAAGCCGGGGTCAAATATAGAGTGGCGGATTCGCCTCGAAGTTCGATGAAAAGTCATTGAACTGCGTAGTGTAAGACGCGCACGAAAGGCGTTGTATCGTGTAAGATGCATCTATCGTGGCAGGGATCGTCCGTCTTTGCGCTGAATATGCTTGATGGTTGCAAGAGCCGTCTTGACACACGCGCTTGAGCAGGCATAAGATTGTTCATTGTGCATCGAAGGACGAGTCTAGCGGAGTACGGCTGAGCCTCGTGCTTGGGTGCTAAGATCGTGAACTACGGCGATTGGAAGTTCCCGGAGCCGACGATCACGATAAATGTTGCTTAAAAGCAAGCTAGTAATCTGAAGCATCAGATTGGAGGACGGGGTCCCATGAATGAATCGCGGAGCCCGATGGATACCATGCAAGACTTCATCCAAGAGAACCGATTCGTTACGGTTCTGACCGTACTGACAGTGATCACACTCATCATTGCGATCATCGGCACCACCGTCGGTGGTCCGCAGGGCAATCCAGGCCTTCCGGGATCACCGGGCGAGCCGGGAGCACCGGGCGAACCGGGAGCACCGGGCGAGGCGGGGTCACCGGGCGAGCCGGGAGCACCGGGCGAGCCGGGAGCACCGGGCGAGCCGGGAGCACCGGGCCTTGCAGGCGATCCAGGCGAGCCGGGAGCACCGGGCGAACCAGGAGCACCGGGCGAACCGGGAGCACCGGGTAAGCCAGGCCTCCAAGGCGCGCAAGGAATTCCAGGACTTGCTGGTGTACCAGGCCCGCCAGGCAACCCTGGTGCAAAAGGTGCACAGGGTGAGCCGGGAGACCCCGGACCCCCAGGCGCACCTGGCCCTCCAGGTTCCGACAACTCGGCCGACATTCAGGCGCTTGACGCGACTTTCGCGATCCCGACTATCATCTACGCCGCAGCCGGTACTCCGGTGGACATCGTAGGTGCAGGGTTCAAGTCAGGCGAAGCGGTATCATTGACCGTTCCTGGTGCGACAGTCGACGACTCGATCGGTAGTGCAAATGCCAACTCAAGCGGCGCGTTCTCTGTGCGGGTCACTCTAGATTCCGCGACATACACCGCCGGTAGCGTGAACAGCTTGGTTGCGACTGGCGACGCAGGTTCGAAAGCGACCACGTCGTTGATCATCGTCAACGCCAAGGGCGACCAACCCGGTCAATAGGATCCGTTGAAGCGAGAGGCCGATTTTGGATCGGCCTCTCGCTCACAATCCGTTCCTCCCCAAGCACTGTAGAGACCTACATCTCTACAGTGCTTTTGCGTGTCTAGCGCCTTTTCGAAGACTTATCGCGTGTCCCTAGCCACGCGGCTCGACAAGATATTTCACGGTGCTGTGGGGCACCTAGATTACGCCTGAGATGCGTCCTTAAGGCTGTGGGCCCATCGTTTATCGGTCACTTTTAACGAATACACAACGTGGGATTCGACTGCAAGCATCCGAATTGGCTCGGGAACGTAGTATGCCCGGTATGGTCATTCGCGCTGCTGGTGCCCCCCGGCAACACTGGTGACTACAGTGTTCTGGAACGACGCGAGAACGCCTGCGTTTGACTAGAGGATGCGCGTGGCCCGTCGATAGTGTTCGTTATCGGTGCATCGCTTTGGCGGTTGAACCAATCTCGGCGATGATCTGTAAACAGCGGCAGAATCTGGCCGTATTGCCGTTTAAGCCTCTGATCCCTCTTGGGCGAGGTTTGCGTCGCTGAGGAGCTGTTCCATGAGGTTGCCAAAGGTCAGTATACCGGCAACTTTGCCCTCTTCGTCCAACATCACCGCTGTCTCGTCCATCCGATCACTGAATTCATCGAACAGCGTGGCGACCTGTTGTGTCACGGGCACGGGGAAAGTCGAATGGCTTATCCATTCTCGGCATACGGGCGAATCCGATCCGTTTTCCCTTAGCCCTTGAAGGGCGTCTGCCCTGTCGATGGTTCCCAAGACCTCGTCAACGGTCTTGTCATAGACGACGACATCATCGATCTCCAATTGGTCCATCATATGCACGACGTCTTCAAGAGAGGTGTTCGCTTGGACGGCGACGGTCTCGGATATCGGCAACATAACGTCGTCAGCCCTGAGGTCTTTGGACGAGAGGTTATGCAAGACGTTTAAGACGTTTTCGACTGGTTCGTCGGGGGAATCGCCTGAATTATCTACGTCGTTCATGTAGTTGGCGACGCGGTTCAATCTGAGGCGTCGACCGATAAACCGCGCTGGCCAAATTATGGGAGCCAACCAGATCTTGACATCCTCGTAACAGGCGCTTGCCATTCTGTTGAGGGCCATGCGAAATGTGATGACGCCCACGAGCACCGCAGCGGCGACGATCAATGGCAGCATCAGTTCATTCGATGGGTCGTAGAAGGTTTGGGCGGCGTGGTAAGCCGAGATAACGATGCCGATGAACGATGCGCTGCGGAGAGTGGTAACGACGATCCTAGTCGCTCGGTAGTCTCCGGCACTGCCCGGATTCAAGTCATCGGACGATTCGGTCGATGCCATGCCAAGCATTGCTGCGAGGCCCTGTGGCTGGAGAACGCTCAGGACCAAGGTCATCAGACCGTATGCAATGACCGAGCCGACCAATACGGCCCAAGGCAACCAATAATCAGGCATAGGTACATCCTCCCGTCACCGCCTTTTGTGGGCAGTTGAAGCTGCCTAAAGGATCGTCCGCATCTTTCATTTCATATCCTGCCAATTCTGGTTGCGGCGCGAATAATCTGCGACGCATCAAACCATGTTCCTCATTACTTCAGATCGACACCGATGCCATCGTTCTTACTCTGGCCGGCACGCCCAAAACTAGTTCGCCATCCGCCACATCTCGGGTCACCACAGCCCCGGCACCGGTACGAGCGCCAGCTCCCAACCGCAATGGGGCGATAAGGACACAACCGGCCCCGATAGAGACGTCATCTTCAACGACCGTCTTCTGCACCTGATGACCATCGAAATTTGCTGTAACGCAACCTGCTCCGACGTTTACAGAATTTCCCAGAACTGCATCTCCGACGAATGAGAAATGCCCTACTTTGGAGTTTTTTCCGATACGGCTTGCTTTGACCTCGGCCTGCGTTCCGATATACGCCTCAATCCCGATGTCAGATCCTGCTCTGACACGACAGAATGGGCCGACTTTGGCTTTGGCGGCTACGCTTGAAGTTTCCACGAGTGCATTTGGACCGATCTCCGCGTCTCCGGCGATTTCGCTGTTTCGGACTTCTGATCGATGTTTGATGAGCGCGCCTGGTTTGACATCGGAGCGTTCGGTGACGGTTGAGAAAGGCTGGACAGTCGCCCCAGAACCGATCCGCGAGTCCTCGACGATGGCGTTCGGACCAATTCGAGCACCACTTTCAATGTGGGATTTTCCGATGATGTGACTGCCGGCGCCAACCCAAGCGCCCGATTCAATCACTGCTTGGGCGTCGAGGTATACGGCATCGGGATCTTGGAAATTCACACCACGCTCCACCGCCGCGCGCACTGCAGCGTCAAGAGCCCGCGTCTCGCCGCAGCGACAGGATCTGTCGCTCGTACTTTCGCCGGGTTCTTCGCTTTCCGAAGCCATTCGCTGATGCGTATTCGCGCCCGAATATGGGTTTAGTTCGTCTTGCTAGACGAAATCACGCCCACGGACGATGGACGTAATCTTAACATTGGGCATAAGGGGGGCCGCAATAGCTACTCGACCATGATTCACTGCTCGGAGGGTGGGTCCTCGATATCCGGCTGGGCGGTACCGCCGAATACACGCCGCATACGATCGCTGAATGTTGATCGCCATGTGCCCAACTCTGAACGCACGGCCTCGCGGAATTGGGGGCCGTATTCGCCGATGTGTCTGTAACGTCGTCGTCGTTGCCGAGCGAGCACGCGTGGGTTGCGTCGTCGCAGTTGTCCGACCTCGGAGATCAACACTTGCCTCAATGCGCGAGCAGCGCCGACCGGGTCCCTGTTGGCACCGCCTTCGGGCTCGGCGATCAATCGATCAGCAATGCCCATGTAGTAAGCGTCGTAAGAGGTTATGCGGAGCGAACGGGCTACTTCGGGTGCTCGTGTACGGTCTCTAAGTTCAGTCGCCGCGCCCGCTTCGGGAGAGATCGGAGTGTAGATCGTGTTCTCCATCATCAATAGGCGATCGGCGATGCTGAATGCCAAAGCGGCTTCAGATCCGCCCTCACCGATAACGACGGAGACGACTGGGGTTTCGATTCCCAACATTACGTCGATCATTTCGGCGATCTCACTGGCTAGGCCGTTCAACTCTTCCGAAATGCCTAGTTTGGGGCCTGGAGTGTCGACGAATACGACCAATGGGAAACCGAAATCGCCGGCCATTCTCGCCGCTCTCTGAGCTTTATTGAAGCCATCTACGCCGATTCCGCCGCGATCCAAGTCGGCGTATCCGAAATGTTCGGTAAATGATGCGGTTGTCTCGTCGTCTTGCGCGGTATCCATATCCGCCGCCTGACCTTCGATCAAGCGTTCCTGAGCGATCACCATCACTGGGTAAATCCCCAAGTATCCCATTCCGATCTTCAATCCCTCTTCATCTGCCTTGAAACGGTCACCGTGCAGTTCAACGAAGTTGCGGAAGACTCGAGGGATGAACTGCGAAGCTCTGGGGCGATCCTCTCGTCTGCTCAACCGGACGGATTCCCAAGCATCATGACGTGTCGGGCGGTATCGGACGGTACGACGACGCGTTCGAATGTCGTCCTTGATCCCTTTCGCGAACAAACCTAAGAGGGTGGCGAGTTGATCGCGCTGTTCCCGCCTGCCGACTACCATGTCGAGGTGTCCATGCGCCAGCATCGCCTCAGCATTGGCGTAATTTCCGACGTCTGGAGATTCATCGATTTCTTGCAGCGTTCCCAATGACGCGAAAGCGATGTGAGCGCCTGGTTCGCCGATGCGGATATCGGACATCGAGGCGAAACTCGAGAGTATCTGTCCCGACGATGGGTTGGCCAGAACGGTGATCAGGGGCAGGCCACGTTCTTTGAGTGATTTGGAGGCCACGACCGTCTTCGCCATCTGGGTAAGCGATAGAACGCCTTCCTGCAGCCTCGCACCGCCGCTAGTGGCGAATGTGACCACTGGAAGTCGCCGACTGGCTGCGTCCTCAAACATCCTCGCCACCTTTTCACCCACCACCAAGCCCATACTGCCGCCCAAAAAACCAAAGTCGATGGCGATGATTGCACATCGTACGCCGCCGATCTCACCGATTCCCGTTACTGCCGCCTCTGATAGTCCGGTCCGTTCTTGATCGTTCAACACGCGGACCTGATAGGACACCCTTGGCGAGAAGACCAACGGGTCGATCGATGTAATCCATCGATGAGTTTCTACGAAAGTTTCAGGGTCGACAAGAGCGTTGATCCTGGCTCGTGCCGTGATGTTGTAGTGAAAGCCACAGCTAGGGCATACTCTGAAGCGCTGGAACTCGTTTGAACCGTCTAGCTCGGAACCGCAGACCAAGCAGTTTGTCAGCTGGCCTTGTAGGTCGACCGGGGGATGTTCCCCTACATCCAGATTTTCGGCGACCTCAGCATCTTCGCCGAACTCCGGGTATAGGGGTTTGATCGTCATTGAATAAATGTTGATTGGCCGAGTGAGCGTTGCTGCTTCCACCGATACTCAGCATTCTATAGCCGCCCTTTTAAATCGCATCACTGACAGTTGGTGCGGAGTGCCCGGTCGGGAGAGTGCCGGGTCAGGGGGTGCGATAGGTATTCAGAGGTTGGCGGTGACTTGGCGCGGCTTTCCGGGCTCACCCGGGCCGACGATGCCAGCCTCTTCCAACTCGTCCATAAGTCTCGCAGCTCGGGGGTAGCCGATGCGTAGTCGGCGTTGCAGCAAGGATGTTGAGAGCGTCTTTTGGCTCTTCGCCATTGTGGAGGCCTGAATGAAAAGCGCGTCCTCGTTATCGTCGGACATGCCCGGTATAGAGATGTCGTCATCATCATCGTTGGCGTCGACATCGAGTTGCGGCAAAGGAGGAGCACCGACCTCTTTCCAGAAGTCGACGATGGTCTCGATTTCTTCTTCCGCCAAGAATGCGCCTTGGACTCGGACGGGCTGGCTAAGGTCGATCGGTTTATAGAGCATGTCGCCCTTACCGAGCAATCGATCGGCACCGGTGGCATCTAGGATGGTTCGGCTGTCGACTTGTGAACCAACTGCGAAGCTGATGCGGGATGGGAAGTTGGCCTTGATCAAGCCGGTTACGACATCGACTGATGGTCGTTGAGTGGCGACCACAAGATGGACGCCGGTAGCCCGGCCTAGCTGAGCCAGCCTCACGAGAAGTTGTTCCACTTCGTTGGATGAAGTCAGCATGAGGTCGGCCAATTCATCGACGAGTATCAGCAGGTACGGCATTTTCGCCGTGCTCTTTTCGTTGTAGGTGCTGATGTTTTTCACGCCGGCCGCTTCCAGTGTGGAGAACCGATCCATCATCTCTTTGACTAACGCTTTGAGAGCTTTGACTGCGCGCTCGGGTTCAACGATCACGGGAGTGTAGAGATGGGGTATGCCTTGATACGGCGTCAGTTCCACACGTTTGGGATCTATCATCACCATCCTCAACTGGAGGGGAGTATGGGTCATCAGGAGGCCGGTGACGATGGTGTTCATGCAGACGCTCTTGCCAGAACCGGTTGCGCCTGCGACCAGTGTGTGAGGCATCTTGGCGAAATCAGCCATGACAGGGTTGCCGCCACTTCCCATTCCCAGCGGTACTGGCAGGGCGGCATCCTCGACGAATTCTTCCCACTCCTCCGAGTCCATCACGGTGCGGAGATTGACGGGCGTTGGTCGAGCGTTCGGCACCTCGATGCCAACGACCGATGATCCGGGCACGACCGATTCGAACCGTATGTTCGGTGACGAGAGCGCTAAGGCGATGTCTTTTTCGCGGTTGAGGATGGTGTCTACGCGCACTCGTTGGCGCGGCGCGTTGGAGCGCGAACTGTTGCCCTTCCATCCTGGTTTCAGGCCGTACATCGTCACCGTCGGGCCCACTCTGACTTGGTCTACGGTGACTGCGATGCTGTGCTCAGCCAGTGTCTCTTCAATGAGGTCGCTAGTGGCCTTGATCTCGGTGGTCGCCACTCCTCCTTTTGGAGAGACGGCCAAGAACTCGATCGGCGGCAGGTGCCACGGGAAGGCTTGTATCGCGGCTTCGACGGTCGCTCCCGAGGTTATTTGCTCCAACACCTCTTCAGCCTCTGAACTCATGTCTGGTTCGATGTCATCGCTGATGTCTTCGAACAATGCCTCGGCTTCGATGTCGGTTGCAACGCCGTTAGTCGGTTCTTCCACTTCGCCCATCGCACTTCCGACTTCGATGAAATCGTCGAGGTCTTCTGTTTCCTGATCCGATGGGATGATTGCGGCGGACGACTCGGTCGTTTGCCAGTCGTCTTCTTCTATGAACTCGGCGACTTCCTCGTCGTCTTCATCTTCGACTACCAAAGTGTTTCCCATAATGACGACATCATCGCTCCGCGATAGTTCACTCTTCTCGAAGATCAAGGAATGGTTTTCTGGATCTGGTTGAAACGCGGTGTAGTTGTCCGTCGTGTCGTTCGTTTTTGTCGGGGTTTCTAACTCGTGATCGGGCTCGGTTGTTTCAGGTTGGCTCTTCTTGCGATTGCTGGCCATCATTGCCGCTGCTCCGCCCGCCATGACGAATAAACTTGCGGTCGCAGCAAAGACCACCATCAGGCCTACCCAGATCACTTTCATACCAAACCCGAAGGCTTTCGGGAACTGTAATGCTGCGCCTACGGTAAAGAGTGCGCCGACGCGAACCCAGGCCAAGGCCTGCTGCCAGAGCACTAGGTCGTATCGATGCCAGTCCCATGGCTCACGAGCGAGGGTCTCGCCTAAGCGTCCGCCCATGGTGGCGCCTGATGCAGCGCCGAGGGGTGCATCGAAGATGCCTAAAACCGCTGCCCCACCGACGACCACGATAAGCGATGAGATTGTTTCGCGGTAGCGTCCGATGATCCATCGTGTCCGAGTGATGAGGAGGTAGACGAATAGGACACTCCACAGTCCCAAAGGCAATGCACCGTAGCCGACATTTGCCATCACGTCGTCGCGGAATAGAAACGCGGCGATTCCGGCGGCTATGAAGAGAATGAAGAATGCGGCGTGGCGAATCAGGGTTCTTTGAGAGACTGACCCGTCTAAACGGTCGGATTTTCTGGTGCTAGGAGATTTTGGTTTCTTGGAATTCTTTTGGTCGTCGTCGCGTTCGGTTGATCGTGCTTGAGATTCGTCTTCAAGCACGTTTTCGTCATTCAGCGCGTCCAGGTTCAAGCTCAATTTCGGTCACCAAGATCAACGGTCTGCGCTTGGTTCGGCGATAGAAGAAGCGACCCAAGCACGCCCGAACTAGTCGGTCCATCTCATTCCAATCTACGAGATCGGCCAATACCGGTTCAATAGCTTGGGATAACGCTTGTGAGGCATCTCGGATCAATCGCGCTTCATCGGACGGATCTACGAATCCTGAGGTGACGATTCGCGGCTTTCCGGCGAGGAACCCGTCTTCCCGGGCCATGGCTACCATGACGACGCCCTCGCTGGCCAGAGACTTGCGATCCTCCATGACGCTGGAGTCGATGTCCCACTCTCCTTGGCCTTGTATGAGGATGTAGCCGGCAGGCACCTTGTCGACGACTGAGACGCCATCGACGTCGATTTCGAGGACGTCACCGTCGAGGATGAGATTGACGTTGTCTTCGGGAACTCCCATGTCGATAGCGATTTCGCGATGTGCTTTCAACATGCGGAACTCGCCGTGGACAGGGGTGAAGTACTCGGGTCTCAGGATGCTGAACATGGTCTTCAACTCGTCCTGCTTGGCGTGGCCTGATACGTGAACGGGTCGGGAACTTGCTGTTATGACGCGCACGTTTCTGCGTGCGAGATTGTTTAGGACTTCGTTGACTGCGGTCTCGTTTCCGGGGATTGTGCTCGCCGAGAGTATCAGGGTGTCGTCTTCGACCAATCGGACCTCTCGATGGTCGCCGCGGGCCATGCGGGATATACCGGCTTCGAATTCTCCTTGGCTGCCGGTCGTCATGATGATGACTTCGTCGTCGGGAAGGCTGTTCGCTTCGGCGACGGTGATTTTGATACCTGGTGGGATGTGTAGATGGCCGACGTCCTCGGCCAATTTGGTGCTTTCGATCATGCTGCGACCGATGATTGCTACTCTCTTTCCGAGTTCGTATGCGGAGTCGATCACCATTTGCACACGAGCGACTTGTGTGGAGAAGCTGGCGATGATGACTCGACCTTTTGCTTCAGCGATTGCTCGATACAGCGCTTCGGCGGCGACGCGATCTGAGTTCGCAGTACCCGCATCTTCAGCATTGGTTGAATCGGAGAGGAGCAACCGGACGCCTCGTTGTCCGATTTCGCTCAGTGCTTGGTAATCGGTCGGGAGGCCGAGCATCGGTTCGTTGTCGAACTTGAAGTCGCCGGTGTGGAGGATTCCGCCTTGTGGTGTGTCGAGGTAGATGCTGCAGGAGTCGGGGATGCTGTGACAGACGCTGATCCATTGGACACCGAACTCTCCGAAGCGGTAGTCGCGTTCAAGCCTTACGGTGTTGACTTTTACATTTGCGAGTTGTCGTCCACCAGATTTTTTGAGTTCTCGTCGGATCATCTCGGCGGCGAATCTGGGCGCGTAGATCGGCGCGTTGACAATGCGCATCAAGTGAGGTACTCCACCGATGTGATCCAAGTGTCCGTGGGTAATTAGAACGGCGCGGACTCGGTCACGGTGCTGGCGGATGTACTCCATGTTGGGGATGACGCGCTCGATGCCGGGGGTGCTGTACTCGGGGAATTGGACGCCGCAGTCGATAATGACCATGTCTTCGTCGGTTTCAACGGCCATCATGTTCATGCCGACTTCGCCGAGACCGCCTAAGGGGATGACGCGGACGGTTGAATCTCCGTATTGAAAATCGTTATCGAGCATTGGTCGTCCTTAGTAGTTTCATGGGGAATGAGTCGGGTTTAGAAAAATGAAGACTGTCTGTCATCTACTGCGAAGGTTTCTGTTTCGTTCTCAGCCGCTTCTTCAGCTTCTTCGATGGCGCGTTGCCGTTTCAGTTCGGCTGCGATCTCTTCCTCTGTCTGGGGGCGTTCGAAGAGGTTGACGGGAGGATCAGCCGGGGCATCTGGCTCTATCGCGGTTGCCGCTACTTTTTTGGCTTCTTCGACGATCTGAGTTGCCGGGGCGAGTTCAGGCGTCACAGGTTCAGGTGCGGATGCGGTAGTTGTTGGTTGAGCGTTTGGTTGAACGCTCTGGGAGGTCTCACGTTTGACGCGGATGCCTTCCAGTATGGCGTCGCGGAGGTTGTGGATGCTTTCGCGCAGCATTCGGCCATGTTCTGGGTTTCGTAGACCGGAGGATGGGTGCAGAAGGGGCATGAGGACGCGGTTGTTGTGGCGGAAGATTTTGCCGTTGCTCGCTGTGATGCGGAGTTCGGGCATGAACCAGCCGAGGGCGTGGCGACCGAGAGGAACGATGACAAGGGGGTCGATGATGTCGATCTGTTGCCGTAGGTAGTTGGAGCACTGGTCGACTTCGGTGCGTTCGGGATCGCGGTTGTTGGGTGGTCGACACTTGACTACGTTGGCGATGTAGACGTCCTCGCGGCGCATGGGAAGGGATTCGATCAACTCATCTAGAAACCTGCCTGCTCGACCTACGAACGGGCGTCCGGATTCGTCTTCTTCACGTCCGGGGCCTTCGCCTACGAACATGATTTCGGCGGTAGGTGAGCCTTCGCCGGGGACGGTGTTGGTGCGGGTTCGTGCCAAGGGACACTTTTGGCAGGTTGCTACTTCTGCGGTTATAGCGGCTAGCTGTTGGGATGCCGAGGGGTCGTGCTTGGGCTTGGATTGTTGGTCCGCCATTTCGGTATCCAAGGCTACCACCGCAAGGTTTGGCGCTGGCGAACAAAAGATAGAGCGGCGGAGGTTGGGGATACCTGCGCCGCTCTGTTGTGTTTCGTTGCGAACACGCGACTCTGGTGTCGCGGTGTTTGGGAAATCGGGTTAACCGGGTGAGGGTTAACTGGTGACGCCTTTGCTCTCGAGGTAGTCTACGGCGTTTTGAACCGTCTCAATGGACTCTGCGTCGTCGTCGGAGATTTCGACGGCGTTGTCGTCGGTGCTGAACTCCTCTTCGAACGCCATGATGAGCTCAACGACGTCCAACGAGTCCGCATCTAGATCCTCGGTGAATGACGATTCCGGGGTGATATCGGCTTCGTCCACGCTCAATTTTTCTGCCGTGATGGCCCGCACTCGATCCAAAATAGTTGACATCGTCGTATGCTCTCCCGAGCTTGTTTATTCACGCGGCTTTCGCTGGCGTCTTTGCTTTAGGACGCACTCGCAATTATATACGCCGACAGGTGCATCACTCTCGTGGGGTGTCGCGGGTTATGGCGCCTAGAATGCCGTTTACGAAGCGTCCGCTGCCGTGGGTGTCGAAGGTTTGGGCGAGTTTGACGGCTTCGCTGATGATGACGGCGGTGCGGGTATTGGGGAACAGTTCCATCTCGACGATGGCTATGCGGAGGATGTTGCGGATGACGGGCAGGATCTCGGTCATGGTTGACCGTCGGGAGT
The DNA here is from genome assembly GCA_964564575.1 of uncultured Dehalococcoidales bacterium. Lineage (GTDB taxonomy): Bacteria > Chloroflexota > Dehalococcoidia > Lucifugimonadales > Lucifugimonadaceae > Bin127. The sequence goes on along the minus strand of CAZMBB010000024.1, from coordinate 11,534 downwards.
AGCGGTTCAGGTGGCGGTCGAGTTCGGAGCGTCGGTTTTCAACGTCGGAGGTTAGGGAGAAAGCGAATTGTCGGAGTTTTTTGCTGAGGCGGATTTCGGTTGCGATCCAGTCGATGCACTGGATGGCGGGGCGATTGGTGAGGTCGGATTCGTAGAGGGCTAGGATTGCTGCGGCGCGGGCTCCGGTTTTGTCGCGTGGGATCGCGGCGAAGTCCGGGACTTCGGCGTCGAGGGGGGATGCACCGGGGGCTGAGGATCGAGCGCGCTCAGGGCTGACGGCGGAGAGCCATGAGGAGCCGTTTGCGGATGGCGCGGTCTTTGGCGGTTGCATTGACATTTGCTCCGCCGCGCTCTTCAGCGAACGGTTTAGGTTTCTGAGTTCGGTTTCTGACTTTGGGGGCTATGCGGCGACTGCGTATTCGCAGGCGGCGTCAAATTCGGCGATGTTTACGACCTTGGCGCGGCGCTCGATGCGTCGGATCATGCCGCTTAGGATCTTGCCGTTGCCCATCTCGACGAACTCGTTGACGCCGTTGTCAAGCATGTGTTGGATGCCGTTGCTCCACTGGACGCAAGAGGTGAGCTGCCGTCGGAGTTCACTCTTGACTTCTTCGGCGGTGTGGAGAGGTTTAGCGTCGACGTTTCCGATGACTGGAACCATTGGGTCGTGGAACTCGACGGACTCGATGGCTTCGTTGAGTCCGGTTTGTGCGGGGGACATGAGGCCGGAGTGGAATGCGCCGCCAACGCTCAATGGGATCGCTTTCTTAGCGCCACGGGCGGAGGCCATGTCGAGGGCGACGGCGAGGCCGCGGTGTTCACCGGCGATGATGATTTGCTCGGGGGTGTTGACGGTGGAGATTTCGACGCCAGCTTCTCGGCAGATTTCGGCGACGGTTACTTCGTCGATTCCGATGAGGGCGGCCATGCCACCGGGTCGTTCGTCACATGCGAGTTGCATGAGGCGGCCGCGTTCGCATACGAGTTTGACGGCGTCGGATACGGATAGGACGCCAGCGACGACTAGAGAGGAGTATTCTCCGAGGCTGTGGCCGGCGGTCATGTCGGGGACGGCGACAGATTCGACAGCTTCCTCGAGTGCTCGCCAAGCGGCGATGGAGGCGGTGAGGATTGCTGGTTGGGCGTTCTCGGTGCGGGTCAGTTCGTCGGCGGGGCCATCGAACATGACGTCGCTGAGCTTTCGTCCGAGTGCGTCATCTACTTCAGCGAAGATTTCGCGGGCTGAGCTCGAGTTGATGAAGAGGTCTTTGCCCATTCCAACGGCTTGCGATCCCTGACCAGGGAAGACGAAAGCGGTGGATGTCGAAGCTGTTGCGGTGGCGGTCATTTTGGTCTCCGTGTCGAGTATCCCTTGGGGTTGGAGAAAACCAAATCGTTTTTTGGTGAATTATTTTGGGGTTTTGGGGGGTGCAGAGAACAGTTTAACCGTTTTATTCCTCAACGGCGTAAGCGTCAGCGAGGGGCCAACTGCCCTTTACGGTGCGGCCCTTGTAGTTGCCGCATTCGGGGCATACGCGGTGCGGTGGGATGCGTGTGTTGCATCGTGAGCAGTGCACGAGGGTTGGGAGACCGATGGCGTGGTGTGCGGCTCGGTTTCCTTTTCGTGCGCGGGTGTGTTTTTTCTTGGGAAGCGGGGGCATTTCACCTACCGGTGGGTGGGGTTATTTTATTGGAGGAGATTCAGGGCTGCGGGTCTATCGGCGTGGCACTTGCAGGTCGTGTTGTTGAGGTCGGCGGAGCATCCGGCACACAGTCCCTTGCAGTTTGGGTCGCACAGGGGGTTCATGGGCATTGCGGCGCTCAGTCCTTGCCATAGTGCGGTCGATATGTCGAGCAAGTTGGTTGAATCTATGGTCAACGCCTCGTCGTTTTCGTATGTCCCGTATTCGTCGAACCAGTTTCGGTAGCCTTGCATGAGGTCGGTGTTGATGGGCCGGAACTCCTCGATGAAGTCGATACTGATTCGAGTATCAGTTTCGACGAGGCACCTGGAGCACTCGGCATCAACGACGGCCTTGACTTTCAGGTCGGCGAAGACGGTCCTGTCGGTGCGCATCAACTTTCCCCGGGCCTCGACCTCTCGGAAGAGAAGGTCGTCGATCTCGAGAGTCTCGTTGGCGAAGTGGAATTTGATTTCATCGCCCACCGAACCGGTCAGTAGCGCCGATACGTTAAAGAGCATGGTTTCAGGTTCCACAAACGTGTGAGACGCGTCGAATGCGCGCAACCTGAACAATGGTAAATGTGGCGTTGATTCTTGTCAATCTGGATTGGGATTCTTGGGGGTTTTGTTGTTGTCTGAACTGGGATTTTTGGGATTGGGGGGATTTTTGGGATTTTGTTGTTGGGTTGTTTGGGGATTGCGATGGGTGCGGGCCCACCTTTGTCCTTCGGACATTTCCCCCACGAGTGGGGGAAACCCGGCCGCGCGGCCGCCGCGGGCATCCCCTGCTCGCCTTCGGCATCGCGCCCCCTTACGTCTTTCGACGAGGGGGGCGGGTTTAGTTGGGATGCGAAACAGTACTAGGTGTGAAGCACTGGTCAATGTTTCTGAAGCGAAGGTTGGGGCAAGTAATTTGGTTTGCCAGATGAGTGACGGATCGGGTCGGAACGATGGTACATTTGAGGAGAAACGTAGAGACGTCGCTGAACCGCAAGCATGGCTAGTTAGGGAACATAGCTATGCGCACGAGTTTGAGAGGTCTGTGTGCAAGGACGATTATGAATAGATTGGATGGCAGGAGCAAAAGAGATGGGTAAGTTGGCACCGCAGGTGAATTCAAGCGGGACGGGTCGGAGAATCGCGGCGCGCAGGAACGGTCGCAAAAAGCGGATGATCGCGTTTGGGTGGTACGGGGGCAAGTTCAGCCATCTCGACTTCATTTTGCCGAATATCCCAACGGATGCGAAGCACTTCTGCGACGTTTTCGGAGGCTCCGCTGCGGTGTTGATCAATCGACCACCAGCACTGGTGGAGACTTACAACGACATTGATTCGGAGTTAGCCAACTTCTTTAGAACGCTCAGGGACACTGGCGACGAACTGATTCAGCAAATCAAACTAACTCCGTTTTCCCGTGAAGAATTGGTGCGGGCTTGTGAGTATGAGCCTGGATTGTCTGAACTCGAACGAGCGAGGCGTTTTTTCGTCCGAGCACGTCAAACTCGAACTGGGTTGGCGCAGAAGAGCAGCGAGGGACGGTGGGCACATTGCGTTCTTACTACGCGAGCAGGCATGTCGGGGGCAGTTTCTAGGTGGCTCGGTTCGGTCGATGGTCTTGCCGAGATCACGGAACGGCTGCTACGGGTACAGATCGAAAACGCGCCTGCCGAGGAAGTTATCAGGCGGTACGACACGGCGGAAACAGTGTTTTATCTGGATCCTCCTTATGTCCACTCTTCACGTGGCGACACAACCGCATACGAACACGAAATGAGTGATGAAGAGCATGTGGCTCTTGCTGATGCCTTGTCGTCGATTCGGGGCCGTGCGGTTCTTTCGGGTTACCGTACGGAGTTGTACGACCGTCTGTTCGCAGATTGGACGAGGATAGACGCGCCGGTGCGGACCGCGCACTCGGTGCGTAAACCTCGCCAAGAGTCGCTGTGGGTCAATTTCGAGCCGCTAACATGAACGACGAAGAGTTGAATCATTGGCTGGATTCCCAATGGGAGGGGACTCTTTCCTCGTTCGAAAGTGAATCCGATCAAGAGATTGACAGATTTGTAGGGTCATCTGTAGTCAGTATTCGGTACGCTTTCTTTACTCAGTTACTCGGGAAGTTAGCCGACGCTGATCGGGACCTCTTGTGTTTACAGCGAGGAAGCCAAGAAACGGCTTCGGCGGATGGGCGTTGGGACCCGCGGAGTTTTTGCATTCGGGTCGTAGTTCCGTGGGTTCGACGGAACCATAACGTGTTGGGCACGAGCTCTGACCCGTACGTGAATAATCCGTTGCGTCGTCCTCGGTTGGATGTGGGAATGGAGGCGGTCAGCAACCGTGGGGAGTGGGAGGCGCTGGTGGAGTTTTTGTCGGAGTTGCAGTCGGATGGTCGTCAATCACGAGTCGAAGCGACTTTGGGGAGATGTTTAAAGTCGATTGCTCGAAGATTGAGAGCACAGAGCGTGACTTATCCGGTGCCCCGCCGGATAAGTTTGGGTCAGCTTTGCGATCTTCTGGATCGATATTTGGAGGTTTCGGATGGTGGTTTGAGGCCGATGATAGTTGCGACGGCGTTAATGCGGACACTCGGTGAAGCGTTTTCGATCTTCACCCGGGTTGAAAGTCAGGGGTTGAATGAGGCTGATGCGGCTAGCGGTGCGCCGGGAGATGTGTTGTGCTTTGGCACGGATGAAGAATTGGTGCTGGCTGTGGAGGTCAAGGGTCACGAGCTTACGTATGTCGAGCTGGGATCGACCATCTTGAAGGCGAGATCGACTGGTGTAGAGAACATTCTTTTTGCTACTCCGGGCATCGCGTCTACTGACAGAGAAGCGATCGAAACGAGAATCGACGATGAATTTGCGTTGGGGAGCAACGTGCATCAGATTTCGATCAACGATTTGGTGCGGGCAACGTTTAGCTTGCTCGGGGAGGATTGGCGAGTGCAGTTCATCAGGGAGATATGCGAGGAGTTGGATGCTAGGAGTACGGATCCGGCGGATCGGGTTAGGTTTGCGGGGTTGTTGGGGGGATAGTTTGAACCGCTGATTACAGGGATTTTTGGGGTGGGGTGTGATTTGAATATGGGACGGTTACAGACTCTAATTCGGCGTGCCAGAGTTAGTTTGGGTGGTGCGATGTATGTTACGGCTACGGTTCGGAGTATGACTGAGCCGGAGCGGAGTTGGACGGGGCGGTTTCGGATTGATGCGGGTGTGGTTGATTGTGTTGTGCCGCGGCGACATCTCGAAGCGATTGGGTTGACGGCTCAAGGTACGCGGGTTTACGAGTTGGAGGATGGGGAGTTTGAGCGGGTGGATGTGACTACTGGACGGATTGAGATTATGGGTGAGGTTGTGGGCGCTACGGTGGTGATGGGGGATGAGGCGGTTTTGGGAATGACGGCGTTAGAATCTTTAGGGAGTGAGAGGGATACTAGGAATCAGCTGTTGAAGCGGTTGCCTTATGTGCGGTTGAGGTAGGTTGCGAAAGGAATGCAGATTTGACAATACCTGCACTTACAAAACCTGTTGATGAGTTGACTGCTCAAGACATCCGCGGATTGATTACAAACCAGATCCAAGAAGGCGAGCACGTCGAATTCAAAGAGGGGCTTTCTTCAAGCGGGAACGCGGGGCAAGCCACAGGTCATATTCGCATCACGAACGGAGATAAGGAGAAAATTCTCAAGGAAATTGTGGCTTTTGCTAATGGTTATGGGGGGCGCCTGTTTTTAGGCATCGAAGAGGATGGTGGAGATCCTCCTGTTGCCGCCGCTGTCACGCCCCTTGCTGATTGCACCAATTTGGCTGACAGGCTTGGACGCGCATGTGCGGATTTGATTGATCCACCAATGTTGCGATTGGACGTGAGCGGAATACCAACGGAGCAGGACGGTTCAGGTGTGGTCGTCCTCGATGTTCCGAGATCAATTCGAGCACCGCATATGAGCAATAGGGACCATCGGAGTTACCGGCGACGCGATTCTGAGTCCGTTCCGATGGACATGAGGGATATTCAGGATATGACATTGCGTTCGGCGAGTAGATTCGGTGAAGTCGATGCGGAATTTGCAAAACGCAAATCGGAATTTGATCGCAAAACCATGGATTTTGAGTTGAATCAAAACGTCGGTTATTGCTTTCGCCTAAGTTTCGTCCCATTGGGTGATCTGGATATCGGGCATGTCCACAACAACCCAGCAGTAGTACCCGAGACTGTAAATCTATCGGCCCACATTAACGGTCGAACTGACACGACATTTCCTGTGGTTCCGCCTTGGCATTACCTTCAGGAAAGGCAAATCCTGCGCGGCACACTTCTGACCGATTTTGAACTTGCACGCCATGAAGGTTTTTTGCGTTGGGTATTGACTCTGTGGTCTGATGGCGGGTTTGAAATGTGGTCTGCCGATAACGAATTGCAGAATGATCGACTTCGTTTGTACCCGGAGTGGTTGCTTAGTTGGGTTGCAAATGGTCTGAGGAACGTCGAACGCGTCAGGAGATACGCTGGCGTGCCATCACTAGAATTTGGCCTTGAAATCGCGTTGGCTATATTCGGACAAGAGTTGTTATTCTACCGATTTGGCGACAGATCATTTCCATTCGACATACCTAGGCTTGGTGTCGGAAAGCATCTGTTCCCGCGGTATGTGATAGGCCCGGTTAACAAATTCGATGATGTGGCAAGTCAGATAATCAAGGACTGGTTCAACGATGCCGGATGTGATTGGCGTGATCGTGTTGTTGTTGACTACCATTTGAACGGCGCATGAGTTCAAGGGTTTCAGCGGCAGTTCCGCCTGATGGGCGTCCTCCCGCTGCCCCCTCCTGAAGGAGGGGGTGGATAGGGTACGGGCATCGCCTGCGCACTGTCTTCGCTGGTCACCCCCTTGTATTCCCCTCAAAGAGGGGGAGGGGATAGTGGCGAAGGGAAAGGGAGGTTTGGTAGAGGTTGGATAAAGTTAGGTTTAAGTGCGGGTGTGGTGCCCGCTGGTCTTTTCATCACAGGAGGTGGCGAAGATGACAGATTGGTCGAAATGCTCTGCGGTTGAGAGTGTGCCGGGGAAAGTGAGTGGCAATTGGGTTTTCAAAGATACTCGGCTACCGGTGTATGCGCTGTTTGAGAATCTTGCGGAGGGCGCGACGATTCACGATTTCATCGAGTGGTTCGGCGGTGTTGATGAATCGGATGTGAAGGAGGTGTTAGAGGCGGTGGCTGAGGATTTGAGGTCTAAAGTGGTCGATGCGCATCCTGTTCGATAACGGCACGCCGAGGCAGTTGCGGCGGCAGTTGTTCGGGCATGACGTCGAGACGTGCCGGGAGCGCGGTTGGGACAGGTTGAGTAACGGGGAATTGCTGGACCGTGCAGAAGGTGCAGGTTTCGAGTTGATGATCACCACGGATCAGGGGATGCGATACCAACAGAACATGTCAAACCGGGGTTTATCGGTAGTGGTGCTGATGAACACGGCTTGGCCGCGGATAGCGCAACGAACGGAGGCGATACGCAGCGCGATTGAGATGGCTGTTCCCGGAGAATTTACGGAAGTGCCTATCTGAAGTTGAGATGGCAAAACGTGACGATTGAGACGGGGGAAGGAGGTTTGGAGAAACTGAGATGCGAGGTGATGGCAGGGCAGGTTTGAAACCTGTGTCTACCGGTTTTCCCGTCCACCCTTGGGTTCCTGCTTTTGCAGGAATGACGGGGTTGATGCGGGAGTGACGGGGTTGATGCGGGAGTGACGGGGTTTGGTTTAGATGGGGGCTATGTGGTCTAGGAATACTGGGCTGGTCCAGGCTTTTTCTTGGTTTGTTTGGGTTACTCGGACCCAGTATGGGTTTATGCCGGGTGTTGGGTTTTTGTCGGTGAATGTGAATTCGGTTCGTGTTGGGCCTGGTTGGGGGGCTTGTTCGATGGTTGCTTTGCGGTCTAGTTGGCCTAGGTCTACGATTTTGGGGCCGTCGGCCAAGGAGCCTAGGGTTGTCGGGAGGTGGAGTCGGTCGGCGGTTGCGAAGGTTATGCGCCGTGCGCCGTCTTTGCCGTGGTCGCTGTATTGTGAGCTTGCGATGACGTCGCTGGTGAGGGCGAGTTCGATGGCTGTGTCGGGTGTGCCGTCGATGTCTAGCAGGAGTCCGCTTCGGTATCCGCATGTCCATGATTTCCATGCGACGGATTTGTCGGTGGAGACTGAAAGGTGCGATCGAGGGCTGTCGAAGCGGACTTTTTCGACGTTTGTGATTGTGCCGTCAGCGATGTTGACTCCGCCTTCCCAGACGACTCCTGAATAGCTGGTTTCCCTGCTGGCGCCCTCCCATGTGACGCGGATGCGGTTGGGGATTGCACCGGGGGAGAGTTCTTCGGAGTGGATGAGATCGAGGCCGCGGAAGAGTTCGACCCGTTCCAATGGGCCGTCGGCGAGGATTTTGACAGAGATTTCGGGGTGATCGGGAGATGAGTATTCGGATCCCATGAAGTGCCCGTCGGCGGATACGGCGGCGACGATTCGGACGCCGGAAGTGGCGTATACGCGTCGGGCTTTCATGGCGTTGAGGATGCCGTCGAGGGTGAGGTCTTCGGCGTAGATGCCGGTCAGGCCAGCTTTTTGGTATCGGCGGAGTTGGAATCCGGGCTGGTCGTCGCCGGGTCTTCCGGTGTAGCAGTCGCTACCACCGACAAATCCCATCTTGTATTTGCGTTCGAGGGATTCTTTTAGGAACCATTCGAACTGGCCGTGGGTCGAGGTGATTTCGAGAGCGGGTTCGATCTGCGGCTCGTGGTACTGGAGGTCGGCGGCGATTCCTCCGACGTGAGGGGTTACGACGATGTCGTGGTATCGAAACTCGGCGTGCATCTCTAGGACATGAGGGAGGTCTGTGTCGATATCCCATTGTTCGAGGTGATCGGCGTGTGCTGAACGACGTAGCTGCTGGTCGAAGCGACGGAAGTAGACGTTGTGGTGGCCGCCGCGAGGCGTGGTTGCGGACCATTCGTATCCGGGAAGGGGGACGAATCTGCCGGGGGTGTAGTGTTCGCGTTCGGCTTGCTGCTGAACGTCGTAAGCGGCGTTGGTGATGGCGGGGTCGTTGCGTTGGAAACCTGCGAAGTGGATGCCGGCGACATCTCGGGCGTATTTGAAGAAGTCGCCGATTTTGTGTGCGTCGACGACCTGTCCGCCGTGAGGGTCGCCCCAGTAGAGGCGGTAGTCGGGAGCGTCTTCGGTTGCGACGATGGGGTTGCTTTGGGATGTGAGGTTGTTGTCGTCGTCTTGGACGGTTAGGCGGTGTTCGCCGGGTTCGGTGATGCGGCATCCGTCGATCCAGATGACGCCGTTGGATGCTTCGTCGAAGGTGACTTGGTCGGTGTCGAGAGCGATGCCTGCGCCGCTGATGTTTACGGTGCCGCGGTATTGGTTTGCGGGGTTGCCCCATCGGTCTTCGGCTTTGATGCTGATGCGGAAGTCTTCACCTGCGACGGCGTTTGAGGGTGCGATGGCTACGAGTCGTATGGCATTGCCGCCGATGATGGGGAGTTCGGGGAGAGTGCTGATGGGGATGAAATTGCCAGAGCCGTTGGTGTCGACTTCGATCCAGAAGTAGCGTCGAGGTTCGATGAATGTCTGGCTACGAGATCCGGGGCCGCCGCGGGACTGGTCGCCGTAAGTAACGGTGAATTGTTCGCCTTCGGTCAGGGCTCGTCCGGTGTTGATGACTAGGACGGTTACGAGGTCGGGGACTTGAGTTGCTGCCTCGGCGTCGGAAGGTGGAGTGACAGTTAGGTACTCGGCTGCGGTTGGATCGTGGAGTTGGGGGAGTCCCCAGTCGGTGTCGGAGTCGGTGCCGATGCGTACGATGCCACCGGTGTCTAGGTCGTCGGGTCCGACGGTGAAGACCAACTGCCATGTCCCGAATTGTCCTGCGATGACGGGATCGGGGTTGAGGAGATGTGCGCTGCCGACGGTAGGGCTGCTGCGTTCGGCTAGGCCTAGGGGGTCCATTGTTTCGGACATTGCGGGCTCCGGGGGAAATGTGGGAGTGGTCTGTTCAGAGTTGTATTATGCGGTGGTTGTCCGCAGGATGCTGATTTTGGTGTACGGCTTGATGGTGTTTTACCGTGCCCCACTCATTTGTCCGCCCCGGTCACCCTCACCCTGACCCTCTCCCGCCAAGCGGGAGAGGGGAATTCACCTTTGCCCGTCGGACATCCCCTCCTTCATTGTTTTTCCGATTTCGCGGAAATGACGACGATGGCGGGTTAGCATTTCGAGGGATGATTCCTGGGAGGTCAATGAATTATGCGAAATGAGATGAAGCGGAAGTTGATGTCTGGGGAGCCAGCGTTCGGGGTTTCGGTGATGTTTCCGTCGCCTCATGTGGTGGATATTGTTGGTCGGATGGGGTTTGATTGGGTATTGATCGATTGCGAGCATGGGTCGATCTCGGTTGAGAGTGTGGAGCTGATGGCGATGGCAGCGGAGGCGGCGGGAGTTACGGCGATCGCTAGGCCGTCGGTGAATTCGTTTGAGGCGATTGGGCAGGTTATGGACCGGGGTGTGATGGGGGTGCAGGTGCCGCATGTGAATACGGCTGAGGATGCGCGCCGGGCGGTTGAGGCGGTGAAGTATCACCCGGTTGGGGCGCGGAGTCTGGCGGCTGGGGTCAGGTCGTCTTCGTATGGTCAGGGGATGTCGATGTCGGAATATGCGGAGGTGTCGAACCGGGAGACGTTAGTTTGTGTGCAGATCGAGGATGCGGAGGCGGTAGAGAATATTGATGAGATTGTGGGTGTAGAGGGAGTGGATGTGTTTTTTGTAGGGCCGTCGGATTTATCGCAGTCGTTGGGGTACCCGGGTCGGTCGGATCATCCGGTGGTGCGTGAGGCTATGGAGCGTGTTTTTGGTGTGATTGCAGCGGCGGGGAAGGTATCGGGGAGTGCGGGGGATGCTGGTGCTGCGGTGCGGTATCGGGAGTTGGGGGTTGGTTATTTGTATACGCATTTGACTACGTTGTTGGGAGAGGGTGTGAAGGGTTACTTGGGAGCGTTGAAAAAGTAGCATGGATCATTGCGGAGTTGTTTGACGTCACGGTGAGAGTCAGGCCCGACTTCCAATCCGGTTTTCATTATTGATTCAGGAATGATGAACGGTGCCCAAAGTTAGAGATGCGATTCGAATGATCGAACGCGATGGATGGCGTATGGTTAGAACCAGAGGAAGCCATCGCCAGTATCGTCATCCCGAAAAACCTGGCACAGTGACGATACCCGGCAAGCCGCGTGACGATTTGCCGCCGGGTACTTGGAACAGCATAATGAAACAGTCTGGTTTGAAGGAGTGAATGTTGTGAGATACGCTGTCGTAATCGAGAAGGCGCCCAGCAACTACGCAGCATATGTGCCGGATTTGCCGGGGTGTGTGGCTACTGGAAAGACTGAAGAGGAAGTGTTGGATGAGATTCGGCAGGCGATTGCATTTCACATCGAGAGTTTGAGGGAACACGGGGAGCCTGTGCCTGAACCACAAACGGTTGCTGCAGCGGTGGATGTAGGAGTATTGGCTGCGGGTTAGGATACGGTGGTTAGACGTTTACCCGTCTGATCGCCGCGTCGCAGGGCGGGTGCGCCAGTGTTGGGTTTGGCTTTCGTAGGCGTGGGCTAGTTGTAGGACGGTGAAGTCGGCGCGTTGCTTGCCTACGATTTGAAGTCCTGCTGGGAGGCCGTTGGGGTCGAAGCCTGCTGGGACTGAGATTGCTGGGAGGCCGGTTACGGTGATTGAGGAGCAGGGGGCCATCCATTCGAGGTAGTTGGTGAGGGGTTTGCCGGCTACTTCGGTTGGGTATTCCTGGTCGG
>CAZMBB010000023.1:0-36365 GCA_964564575.1 uncultured Dehalococcoidales bacterium | reverse complement strand
TTTTGCATCCCTTTGCATATGAGGCTCCCGGGTCGATCGAAGAAGCAGTCGCTTTGCTGGACAAGCATGGTGACCGTGCGCGCCCGATCGCTGGCGGGACTGACGTACTGGTACAGGCGCGGGCAAATAGATGGGATCTTGACGCGATCGTCGATGTCAAGAACATTCCTGAGTTGACGCAGATCAGCCACTACCCGGATGGGAGCGTGTCGATAGGTGCGGCGGTTCCGTGCTATCAGATCTACGAAGACCAGAAGATACGGGATTCCTTCCCGGGCATCATCGACGCTGTTGAGATGATCGGTGGCATCCAGATCCAGTCGCGGGCGAGTCTGGGGGGTAACCTCTGCAACTCTTCACCGAGTGCTGATGGCATCTGCCCGTTGATCGCTTACAACGCGGTGTGCCACATCGCAGGGTCCGGTGGTGACGACGCCCATCGCGACGTTGCGGTTGAGGACTTTTGCACGGGACCAGGTTCCAACGTTTTGGGCCGAGGTGAGATTTTGGTGAGCTTAGTGCTGCCGAACCCGGGCGATAACTCTGGGGCTGCGTACGAGCGGTTCATCCCGAGGAACGAGATGGATATCGCCGTCGCTGGCGCTGGCGTTTCAGTGAAACTGAACGATGCGGGCGACACGTTTGAGGCCGCGCGAGTGGCATTGGCCGCGGTTGCGCCGGTTCCGCTCGTTGTGCCAGCTGCGGAAGCCGCGCTAGTTGGCAACTCAGTGAGCGAGGCGACGATTGAGGCAGCGGCGGCGGCGGCCGCAGATGCAGCATCGCCGATCAGCGACATGCGCGGGACGATTGCGCAGCGCAAGCACCTTTCGGGTGTATTGACCCGCCGAATGATTAACAAAGCCGTAGAGCGAGCGAGAGGTTAAAGGTAGATGACAACACAGGTAACGCCCGGTCCAAGCCGGGTACACGTTCGTACGACGATAAACGGGAACTCGCACGAGTTTCTTGTGCCGCCGTACATGAGCCTTCTCGATACTCTGCGTGAGATCGTAGGACTTACCGGCACGAAAGAGGGGTGCTTAGACGGCAACTGCGGTGCTTGCACTGTTTCACTCGACGGTCGCATCGTCGACTCCTGCTTAGTGCTCGGTGCTGAGATCGACGGCAAGTCGGTCGAGACCGTTGAGGGCATGGCGACTCCTGAAGGGTTGCACCCGTTGCAGCAGGCCTTCTTGGAGGAGGCTGCGTTGCAGTGCGGCATCTGCACTCCGGGCTTCTTGGTTGCCGCGAAGGGTTTGCTCGACAACGAGCCTGCCCCGGACGAGCACCGCATCCGCCACTGGCTCGCCGGCAACCTCTGCCGCTGCACCGGTTACGACAAGATCGTGCGCGCAGTGCAGAAGGCATCCGCCGAGATGGCGTAACAGTTTTATACGACGGTCGGTGTGTTGGTTATCCAGCGCACCGGCCGTTTGACCAGTTTGTTGGACACCAACATCGATACACAGTCGACCAGCATAGGGGGATCTGCCCATGGTTGCAACATTTGAACCCAAGAGCGAATACAAGGTAATCGGCACACGTCCGATTCGTCACGATGGTTTGGACAAGGTGACGGGCCGTGCAATCTACGGCGCGGATATCAAGTTGCCGAACATGATCTGGGGCACGGTCCTTCGCAGCCCTCATGCACACGCGCGGATCAAGTCAGTCGACACTTCCGCTGCTGAGGCGATGGATGGCGTTCACGCCATCGTGCTAAATGCCGACCTGCCAAAGGCCGAGAACAAGATGGTGGACCTCGGAGAAGGTGCGACCAACTTGAAATGGGCTGTCGACAACATTCTTGCGAGCGACAAGGTGCTTTATGCAGGGCACGCCATAGCTGGAGTTGCGGCGGTTGACCGGTATACGGCTGAAGAGGCGGCGCGTGCCATCAAGGTGGAGTACGAGGTGCTTCCATCGGCCACTAACGTAGACGACACGATCGCCTCGGACATGCCAGCGATTCTTGAAGAGTTCGTCGGTTCACCAGGGGCGGAAGAGAGTGGTCACGCGAACCATGTGAAGGAGTTTGTCCACGAGTTTGGCGATCCCGACGAGGCATTCGGCGGCGCCGACCATGTCATCGAGGGCGAGTTCAGCCTCGAGATGGTGCACCAGGGCTACATTGAACCGCACAACGCGACTGCGGTTTGGGATGAGGACGGTCGTCTAAAGATCTGGACAAGCACACAGGGCGCGTTCACTGTCAGGCAGCAGGTCGCTGCGGTATTGCAGATGAGCGAGTCGAAGATCCGTGTCACCCCGCTGGAGATCGGCGGTGGTTTCGGCGGGAAGATTCCGATTTATCTCGAGCCGGTAGCGGCTGCGCTTTCACGCAAGGCCGGCAACGTGCCCGTCAAGATGATCATGGAGCGACGCTCCGTGTTCGAGGGTAGCGGGCCTGCCGCTGGTGGCAAGATCAACCTGAAACTGGGTGCGACGAAGGACGGGAAGCTGGTAGCTGCCGACTCGACGCTCCGCATGGAGGCTGGTGCCTATCCCGGTTCGCTCGTAGGCGCGTCGGGCATGTGCATCTACGCGTGCTACAACATCCCGAACATGCGCATCACCGGCTACGACGTGCTGGTTAACAAGCCCAAGGTGGCGGCATACCGCGCTCCGGGCTCGCCTCAAGTGGCATTCGCGATCGAGACGCTGATCGACGATCTTTGCGAGCAGGCAGGTTTCGACAAGTGGCAGTTCCGACGTGACAACGCGGCCAAGGAAGGCACGCGCCGAGGTGACGGCCCGATCTTCCCGCGCATCGGTATGGAAGAGGTTCTTGACGCGGCTAAAGAGAGCGACCACTGGAACTCCGACATCGGCGAGGCGTCTCCTGGACGAGTTCGAGGTCGCGGGTTTGCGAGTGGTTACTGGTTCAACGTCGGCTTGCAGTCGTCGGTGAACCTGTCTTTGAACGACGATGGGACAGTCGAATTAGTTGAAGGTTCGACAGACATCGGCGGAACCCGTGCCTCGATCGCCATGCAGGCGGCTGAGACTCTCGGGATCACGGCAGAAGACGTCAACCCGACTGTGGTAGACACCGACACCGTAGGTTTCACCGCGGTGACAGGCGGTAGCCGAGTGACATATGCAACTGGTTACGCCGCGTACAACGCTGCGATCGAGATGATCGACAAGCTTAAGGTGCGCGCCTCTCGGTTGTGGAGCATCGACGAGGACGATGTCCAGATTGAGGACGGTGTCTTCTCCTCGAAATCCGACCCTGAACTCAGTATTGGTTTCAAGGACCTGGCTGGCAAGCTAGGCGACACCGGGGGACCGGTGACATCGACCGGCAGTGTCGATCTTGAAGCGGCTGGCGGCGCATACGGCACGCACATCTGCGACCTTGAGATCGACCCGGAGACCGGGAAGACAGATGTTGTCCGCTACACCATCGTGCAAGACGCTGGTCGTGCGATTCACCCGTCTTACGTTGAAGGTCAGATGCAAGGCGGAGCAGCGCAGGGCATCGGCTGGGCGCTGAACGAGGAGTACTACATGAGCGACGATGGCGTGATGGCCAACTCGTCGTACCTCGACTACCGCATGCCGACCTCGCTTGACCTTCCGAGCATCGAGACGGTCATCGTTGAGGTGCCGAACCCAGTGCATCCTTACGGTGTGCGTGGTGTCGGTGAGGTTCCGATCGTGCCTCCAGTTCCGGCTGTCGGCAACGCGATCAAGAATGCGATTGGCATTCGGTTGCGGGAAGCGCCGATGAACGCTGGTCGGATCATTGCGGCGCTCGATTCGTAGATCGGGGCTTAAACGATCAAGCAATCCTCGGATTAGGAAACTCCCCCCCTCGGTGTCGAGCTGGGGGAGTTTCTTTTTTGGTTACGTATAATTAAGGACGCAGTTCAACTTATTGCAAACGGATCTGAACTCCGACTGAAAACTCTCCTCTCGCATTCGACGTACCCAGCTTCTGTTGGCGTGATCCACGACGCGATAATTTCCTAGATGTCCAACTCTCCACAAGCATCAGCTACCGACAAAGGTTCGGACGATTCGCTGATGTATCGCCCGCCGGAGCGTGACGAAGAGCCGGAGGTTACGTTCGGCGACATCATGCAGCGTCTCAGGGAGGCGTTCTCTGGCGTCCCGGGTTTCGGTGGTGGCGATGATGAGTCTTCAAGAGACAGTGAATCGGGTGGCCGCGGGCCGTCTGGTCGGTCTGGCGGGGTGATAGTTCTTGCATTGATCCCGATAGCGGCGATTGTCTGGCTGGCTACGGGTGTATATACGGTCGGTCCTGAAGAGCAGGCGGCGTTGCGGACGTTCGGCAGGTTCGTGGCTATCGCTGACCAAGGTCTTCACTGGCACTGGCCGGGTCCGGTCGGCACGCGCAATGTTGTTGCAGTCACGAACACCAGACGTCTCGAACTTGGCTTCCGAAGTTCGCCTAACGGCTCGACCACTCCGGTACAGATCGAGTCTGAGATGATCACCGGCGATGAAAACATCGTCGATGTGCAGGTGGTTGTGCAATACCGGATATCTAACTTGCGCAGCTTCTTGTTTGAAGTAGACGATCCGGGTGATCCGGATAGGAGTATTTCCTCGGGAATGCCTGATGGAGAGACTCTGCGCGACATCGCGGAGACGGCGGTGAGGCAGGTGGTTGGTGCTCGCAACATCGACGACGTGCTGACTACCGAAAAGGAGCAGGTGCAGGCGAGCATCTTGGACAAGATGCGGCAACTCGCTCGCGACTACAACACTGGCATCGACGTTCTCCAGGTGCTGTTGCAGAACGTCAACCCGCCGGCCGAGGTGCAGGACGCGTTCGAGGACGTGGTGAGGGCACGCGAGGACCGGGAACGGGATATCAACTTGGCGGAGGCCTATGAGGCTGCTCAGATCCCTCAGGCGACGGGTGCGGCGGCGCAGATCGTGGAAGAGGCTGATGGTTTCAAGCGAGGTCGTATCGAGCGTGCACGTGGTGAGGCTGATGGTTTTGAGGCGATCTTGATCGGCTACGATATTTCGCCTGATGTGACCCGTACGCGGCTCTATCTAGAAGCTGTAGAGCGCATTTTGGCGGGTAAGTCGAAGATCATCATCAACTCTGGTTCCAATGCTCTGCCGCTGTTGCCACTTGACAGTTTGAGCACTTTGCAGGGCAACTCGTTGAGCGGCACATCAAACACAGGCGGAGGCCAGTAGCACGATGCCTCGTCTGATTATCACCATAGTCGTCATCATCGTTGCGGCGTTCATTCTGATCCCGCAGGCGCTTTTCACCGTGGACGAGACGCAGTTGGCAATCGTCACTCGGTTCGGTGCTTTCCAGCGCGACTACCGAAGTCCCGGCCTGTATGTGAAGCAGCCGTTCGTTGAGACGGTTGTGAAGATGGACAGCCGATTGCTCCGCGTGGACGCGCAACCGGCGTCGCTGCTGACATCTGACAAGCGGAACCTTGTCATCGACGCTTATGCTCGCTACCGGATCGTGGATCCGCTCAAATTCTTCCAGCGTTTACGCACAGAGACGGAGGCGGTGTCTCGTGTCTCTGACATCGTGAACTCTCAGCTTCGCCGAGAAGTGGCATTGGACACACAGTCCGAGGTGATTTCGGAGACTCGTGAACAGGTGATGCGGCGCGTTGCCGACGCGAGCAACCGATCGGAGATCACTCGTCAGCAGGCTCTGGATCTGTTCAACAACAACCTGCGAGACCCGCGTCTGACGGTGATCATCACAGAACTGACACCCGAAGGCACGGCTACTCGTGGTCGACCAGCCACCAACGAGGAGTTGGACGCTTTACAACGCGAGGCGCGTCCTGACCTGATGGGCACCGCAACTGCGGGTTATTTCCGGCCGCTTGTGGACGAACTCGGGATCGAGATCGTGGACGTGCGCATCAAGCGTGCGGATTTCCCGACTGAGATCGAGCAATCGGTGTTCGCCCGTATGAGGGCGGAACGTGCTCGAATTGCCGAGGGGTTGCGGGCAGAGGGTACTCAGCGAGATCGTGAGATCAGGGCTGAGGTGGATCGTGATGTGCAAATTATTTTGGAGACTGCAAACGGTACTGCGGCGAGGCTGAGGGGTGAAGCGGAGCAAGAGGCGATCGCTATCTTGGCGGAGGCTTTGGAGAAGGCACCGGAGTTTTACAAGTTCCGCAGGTCGTTGGAGGCTTACGAGAAGATCGTGGACGGGCAGTCGTTGGTCGTTTTGGAGCTTGACTCGGACCTGTTCAAGTATCTGCAGTCTGAGGGTGTGATTGATGAGGATGGGGAGTACGTGGGGGGGTAGAGAGCTAGCCCCTACGTGTGCGTTAATCCGTCATATTCATTGAAACTCGGTGCGGTCTGCATTCTTTAGGCATTCCCCACGAATGATCGGTTCTACGTAATATGTAGTCCGTTTCCCACCCTATGTGAAAGCGACTCAAACAGTGGAATTGAGTGCCCTAGATCTCATAGAATTTTTCACAGCCCGTTCGAAAAACTGAGACTCTGCCAGATATTGAATCCCCGCCCGACATGCATTGATCTCTTTGCAGGTTGTGGTGGGATGTCTTTTGGTTTTGAACGAGCAGGTTTCGAGACTTTATGTGCGATCGACAACGATCCGAAAGCTGTCGAGGTGCTGAAAACCAATCTGCGCACCGTCAAGCACGTGTTATGTCATGACCTGACTTCGCTGAATCCAAATGAGCTCTCTGAACGCACTCAGATTACGGAAGTAGACATCGTAATCGGAGGGCCTCCATGCCAAGGGTACAGCGTTGTGAGACAACGTGATGGAGCTAACAACGGCGCTAGGTTGATCCAAGATGATCGAAGGACACTCTATCGTTATTTCTTATCATTCGTGCAATACTTCAGACCGGCATTGTTCTTGATGGAAAATGTACTCGGGATGCGAAGTGCTGAAGGAGGCCAGCATCTCGAAAATTTCTTGGAAGCGTGTCACCAAATTGGTTATGAGGTGTTCGGAGGAACTGTTCAAGCATCTGATTTCGGCATCCCGCAGAGTCGCCGTCGCCTTATATTTGTAGGTTCAAAAAAGGGAAGTGATGTCGTGGATTCGACCATGCTTTCCGAACTATTTCGTGTTAAGTCGCCGAAATTGGTGTCGTTATGGGAGGCAATTGGCGACTTACCTCCACTGCAGGCTGGCGAAGGCCAAGATCCAACTAATTTTGATGATCGGATTCGTCAATCTCATGAAGGCGCGTACTCTGACAGCGAATACAGTTCCAAAATCAAAGATACTGATGTCTTGACAGCTCATGTTGCTCGTCCCCACAGCGCTAGGGATTTGCGGGATTTTGCTCGACTCAGGGAGGGAGAAAATTCCAAGCAGGCATTGGACCGCGGAGTGGAAATGGAATTTCCATATAATCGTGAGGTGTTCACCGATCGGTATTCTAGATTAGCCAAGGATCGACCTAGCCGCTCGATCTTGGCGCACATGAGCAAAGACGGGTTGATGTACATACACCCTGACCAAGTGCGCTCCCTCACGCCACGGGAGGCAGCACGTTTACAGTCATTCCCGGACAGTTTCCAGTTCCCGGTGGCGCGCACGCACCAATACAGATTAATTGGAAATGCCGTGCCTCCGTTGCTTGCCGAAGCGATCGCGAACCGGCTCAAACGCGTGCTTAACAATCCGAAGGTTGAACGTGATGTGGCAATTCACTAAACACGTACCCAGCCAACCGATACGTGACCCTATCGAGGGCGAATTCTTTCAACAAGAGGACGATGATAGAACGGCGAGGCATCTTGTACGTGAATCGATCCAGAACTCGTTAGATGCCAAGATTGATGGCGAGCAGGTCAAAGTCAGATTTACTTTTGGCGAGCTTACCGATATTCCGTCATTCAGACTATACGCTGGTTTGAAGCGTCACCTTGAAGCACCTAGAAACGGTCTGAACAATCCACCTGGACCGGAAGACGGCGTGAGATTCCTCGCGATTGAAGACTTTGGGACTTATGGATTAACTGGAGATACGACTCAAATCGCCGACACGGACACCGATGAAGAAAACCGTTTCTACTATTTTTGGCGCAACGTAGCAAGGACAGGTAAAGGAAAAGGAAAAGGCACACTCGGAACTTGGGGACTCGGAAAGACGGTATTTCCTGCGTCGAGTCGTATCAACACGTTTCTAGGTTTGACGAATCGATTTGGTGAAACCGCCTCCCATCTTATGGGTATGTCCGTGATCAAGTCTCATCAGTTGGAAGGCACGCAGTACGACCCATACGGATACTACGCTCGATGGTTGGAGAAAACACCGTTTCCTATCACCGACGAGGCTGCGATCAGGGAATTCCAAAACAATTTCCACATCGAACGTCGGAAAGGACAATCGGGACTCTCTATCGTGATTCCACATATCGTGGAAGAATTCACCGTAGAAATGTTGCGCCGTGAAGTCACCGAACATTATTTCTGGCCGATCCTAAAAGGAGATCTAGTTGTGGAGATCCAAGAGGATGTTTCGACTGATCCCGAACACTATATCGATCGCCAACACCTAATCTCCGAGATCGAACTAGCCCGTAACACAAACATCGACCGAGAACTTTCGGACACCATCGAACTGGGTTTGTGGGCATCAAGTGGTCCAGCGCCACATGCAAGAGTATTTCAACCACCAAGCGGGCCCGCCGCTGAATGGAATAGTGCCACTTGGTCAGCGAAGGGTCTTGAATCACTGATTGAACGCGTTGAAAGGAACGAGCCCTTCGCTGTTCGAATCGGAGTGACGCTCAAGTATCTATCCGGCAGCGACCAAGTCCATTTCGCAAATTTGTATGTCAAGCCAGTTAACTACAACGTTCAAAGAAACTCGTATTTTTGTCGTCAAGGAATCAATGTATCGAATGCATGTACAACGAACCCGTCTCATTTTGTCTGTTTAATCGTGGTCGAAAAGGGTGAATTGGCGAATCTGCTGAGTAGTTCTGAGAATCCGGCTCATACAAGATTTTGGATGACTGATGCACTTCGCGAAGACTACCCACGTGGGACACTGCAAACAATTCAGTTTTTGCAGCGAGCGCCCCAAGCCGTTGCAAGGTTGATCAGCGAGAGAGATTTAGAAACCGACCAAGGTTTGTTCGCAGACGTTTTTTGGAAGCCAGCCAAGGATAGGATCGTCAAACCTGAGCCTAAACCAGACAACGGCGACGACACTGATCCGCCACCGCCACCGCCACCACCGCCGCGTATTCCAGCGTACGATTTGAGACAATCTACAGATGGTTTTAGCGTCTCAGCCAATCCGAATTACGAAGACGGCTTGGAATACGTTGACATACGAGCCGGCTATGCATCAACATCAGGAAATGCAATCAAGAATCATTCGCAGTGGGATTTCGATTTCGCTAATCCGTCGCGATCAGGCATCTCTATATTAGGGGCAGGGTGCAGATGGGAAGTGGTCGAGTCGAACCACATCAGGGTGTTCGAAATCCAAAGCGAATTTGAAATCAGTGTCAAAGGGTTCGATAACCGTCGAGATCTCGCAGTGACTGTCAGATCGAGAAAGTTCCCCGATTAAATGCCTCGGCCCTTCAACTACACTGGCCGTGAATTGATCAGTCGGCAAGATGTTCTCGTTAGGTTGGACCAACGGGATAGTCTGCCAGTTCAGATCGAAGTCTCTGTTGATTTATCGAAGTACCGTTTCGCCCAGTTGCCGAATGCCGATGTAATTCTCGAAGCTTACGTAGGTACTACCGGTGAGAGGCAACGCTTCACATTGCAGGAACCTTGGATCAGGATGACTCCAGAGAGGTTCGCTTTGGACGAAGTCCATGAGCCAGAACAATTGCGGTTCAATTTGAAGGTTGTCGAAAACGATGGTGATGGAAGACTGTTGGGGGCGTGTCGCCAAATCCGCTGGATCGGCTTTGAAGATTTAATTGAGAATGCTGAAGGGCTTCTGGCAGTCGAACCGCAAGACATTGGCCAACTCCTTTGGAAGATCGAATTCCCTGTTGAAGGGAAGCCAGTATTGCTATGGTCGAAACAATTTTGGGATCGGAGGAATGAATTGGCTCAACATCCGATCTTTCGATCCTCCGCATTGCCTGAGATGTTACGTCTCGTATTGACGAAAGCGTTGGATGACAAAGCATGGACTAACGAAGAGGACACAGACGGGACGTGGTTCGACGACTGGACGAGTTGGATGGAAAGTCAGCGAGATTTTAGAGGATTGATGGATCGTTTCGAAGATCTTGATGACGATGAAACGAAAGAACGTTGGATTGACGATGCGGTCGAACAGTTTGCGGGGTCAGTGCGACTCAGACTAGCTAGCCGCCTGAGCGATTACTTAACCCAAGGGAATGGCTTGTGATCGTCCGTAGTTTTTCGGAGCGGGGAGAACAACGCTTTGCCGCGTTTTTGGACGCATACCAAAACGGTGAAGTTTCGCAAGATGCGGCTTTAGACATTGCGTTAACCAATTCACTCACAGAACCTGTATTACCCCAAGTGAGAATCGAAATCCCGTCAATAGCAACCAAAAGAGAGTTGGCGAGAGCGGTGTGCGAGGCGTTCGTATCGGCCAGATGGAAATCGCTGCCTTCGCACTCGGATCCTCAGATCCGGCGAATTTGGACTTGGTTGGCCGCAGTCTGTTTCGGACATATCCGGTCAAGGCGAGCTAACAGGCGATTGCAAGACTACAGCTTCTTCATTGCGGGTTCGAGTTGGAACAGGTTTTATCGACATCGAGTGGCGGGACCGGCTCGATCCTATTGGCTGTTCCGTCACCATCCAGCGGACGCCAACATACTGCTGTATGGACCGGCGTACCAACACTCCGATTTTGAGGAGCAAATCACAGGAAGACAAGATCGATACAGCAATCTAGGATTGGTCGCGGCCGCAAATGAACTTTACTGGGACGTGAGCGCAGCTAGGCCAAAGCGTGGGGCTCAAACTCGACAACGAGCTGGTACTCTCAGACGTTTTCTTAGTGTTATGGACCAACTGGATCTCACCTATGATTTGCACGGTATGTCCGAAACTCAAATCCTCGACTTATTGCCGCCGGAATTCGACCGTTGGAAATCATAGATCGTTTCGAGGGGCTACCTCCCCCATCACACGCTCCGCCCTACCTATTCCTCTCTCTTGCTGATACCTGAGCATCGCGCTCATCACTTTCAATGCTCCGTCAACGTCTGCCGCATCGACGCGTAGATTTGTCAATCGCGGCCATTCAGTTATGCGTGAGATGTGACGCAGGAGTTTGATAGTGTTCAGCGTGGCGGGGATTATTGGGAATGTTTGAGTGTGGTCTTCTGGTCTGTCGAAGGAGATTGGGTCGGGGCTTGAGGAATTGTCCATTTGGTCGGGGCGTCGGATGAGACCGCCTTCTGCTGGCGAGAAGAAGTGGTCGCCTGGCGGGATCTCGGTATTGGTGCGAACGCAGCGGTGGAGTTGGGGTTGGAGGCCTACCGCGGTCAAGAGAGTGGATTCGTGCCAAAGACGCAGGAGGGGGAGAGTTGGTTTTGGTGTGGTTTCGGTATAGGTCAGGGCGTCTCTGAGGAGGGTGAATAAAGAAAGGTTTGCAGCGTTTGGGAGTCCAAACCGTTCGGTGATCTCGGCGAAGTGGGAGGCTAGGGTGAGGCGGTCTAGGTCGTTTCGGAGTGGAAGGTGCGCGTTGATGGTTTCCACTTGGCTGATGGTGTGGAGATCGGAGCGTCCTTCGGAGATTTGGGCGGTGATGTGTCGGAGGAGGTCTACGTGGCCGCCTGTTCGTGATTTTGTTCTTCTGGCGCTCCGGGCTACGGCTGAGATCAGGCCTCGGTTGGGGGTTAGGAGGATGATTATGCGGTCGGCTTCGCCGAGGTCTCGGGCGCGGACGACGATGCCTTCGGTGTTGAAGTATCGTCGTCCAGATGATCGCATGGGGTTGTCGGGACCTCAGAGTCCCATCCTAGCGAATGGCGCTGAACATAGTGGATTCGGTCGGATCGGACTTTGGTTCGGTGTTGTGGACGGCGTGATTTGGGTTGTCATGTCTCCAGCGATGAAAGTAGTGAGACTAGCTGGTTGATCGTTGATTCTGGGCTCAGGATTGAGATTGCGTATGGGATTAGGGCGAGGACGGCTGCGGTTATGTGGATCACCGTGGCGACGGGTATTCGACCGGCCAAAGGTCCGATGTGTGAGGTTCGTTGGAGTGCTGTTTTGGTGCCGGCCCAGAGCATTACGAAGATCCCGGTGCTTAAGAAGCCGACGTAGTAGGCACCTCCCATGACGCCCAGGCTCGATGGGATCGCGCCGAACAGGGATAGTGCGAACCGTAAGACGCCGTTTGGTTCTCCGTAGCCGAGGCTCGGTCCGGGGATCGGGTCGAGAAAGTTGACGATCATCAGTGACGCGAGGTAGCCGATGAGGAATACGGTGCCGAGGGCAAAAATGACGGTGCCGACGGCCAAGCTTCGGAAGCTTGGGATTGGGGATCGGAGGATGAAGAAGTGGTAACTCACCAGTGCGCCGACGAGGCCGCCTCCTAGGAAGTAGGCGGGGATCAAGGGAAGCTGATTGTCAAAGTTGATCAGCTCGCGGGTCCAGTAGTAGGTCAGTAGAAATTCTTCGTAGGCTTCGAGGGTGAGCAGTCCCATGTGGCCGATGAAGAGACCCAGGAATCCTCCGACGAAGAACCCAAACGCCGCGCTCTGGACGCGGATCGAACTCTCGGATTGTCCGAGTTCGTTCTCCCTAGCGCGGTCTGCTGCTAGGCGTTGGAGCGGGGGTAACGGTTGTTCGTTTGGTTCGTGGCTCGCTGCGCTCATCTAAGGCCTACGCTGCCGTCTTCGCGGATTGGCGGAGGGATTCTTGCCGGGTTGTAGGGGTGCAGGTTGGGCGATTCTTCGTTGAATTCGACACCAAGTCCGGGTTTTTCCGGAATCGTGAAGTAGCCGTCGGTGATGTCCATGGGGGCGTCGACCATATCCCGTCTCGGCGGTTTGTCTTCGTCTACTGCTTCTAGGACGTCCCACGAAGGCGACGAGATTCCGAGTTGGACGCATGCGGCGGTTGCGATCGGTCCTTGGAAGTTGTGCGGGGCGATGAGGATGTGGTGTGCTTCGGCGATGGCGGCGATCTTCTTGACGCCGGTGATGCCTCCTGCGACTGCGATGTCGGGTTTGAAGAATGAGCAGTTGGTCATCTGGGCGTATTCACGGAACTCCCAGATGTGGGCGTTCCGCTCTCCGACGGCTAGGGGGAGGCGCATCTTGGTGGCGACTTCGGACATTGCGAGGACTCCGTCGGGTACGATGGGGTCTTCGATGAAGTATGGGTTGAATGGCATCGCCTTTTCGCAGAAAACGACGGCTTCGGAGGGGCGCATGTTGCGGTGTATCTCGATGCCGATGTCGAAGTCTTGGCCGACGGTTTCACGGACGGCGGCGAGCATGTCGATTGCGTTGTCGACGAGGCGCGGGTATTTGAGAAGTTGGAATTCGCGCGGCATAGGGGTGAATTTGAGGGCGGTGTATCCGCGGTCGAGAGCGATTTTGGCGCGCTCGGAACATTGGTCAGGTGTTTCGCCGCCTACACCGAGGAAGATGGCTCGGATTTTCTGTCGAGCGCGTCCGCCGAGAAGGTCCCAAACGGGCGCGTCGAGGCGTTTGCCTTTGATGTCCCAGAGGGCGATGTCGATGCCCGAGATGGCGGCGGCGATGGAGTTTCCTCGGAAGCTGCCGTTGTAGCGGTGCATGTAGTTGTAGATGTGCTCGGTGTCGGCGGGATCCATGCCGATGATTGCGTCGCCGAGGGTCTTGACGGTCTCTTCGGCGGCTCTGGGGTATGCCCAGTAGCATGATTCGCCGATGCCTTGGGTTCCGTCATCGGTCGTGATGCGGACTACTAAGAAGCGGTCGACTAAGAACGTTTCGACTTGCTCGATCTTCATGGGGTTCCTCAATTTGGAGGTGTGAGACGTTGTTCGTTGCGATTATATGGAAGGTTTTCTCGGGTAGACGTGATGTGTCAGTCAGTTTGACGTGGAAAGACGTTGGGGCGGTTGCTGCCTGAAGGGCGGGAAGATGCTATCGCGGAGCCCCGGGGAGCGATTGGCATGGGATACCGTCGTTATTGCCATCTAGGCGGTGAGGGTCGGATGTTGGCCCGCCGGCTTGGATGAAGAAGGCGTTCGCTTCTTGCCACGTTTCGAAATCGGTGCAGTTCAGATCGCGACCGAAACCAGCATCTTGGCGCCATTGCCGATTCAGCCGATTGAGGACTCGCGAGGTGCTATCCAGCGGGGGAACCGTTTCGCAAGGACGTCCGTCGAGGTCGCGGTCAAGGCCGTAAAGGTTGGCGTCAGGTTGGTCATGAGTTTCGACGAAGTGTTCAGCTTCTTCTCGGTGTTGGAAGTCGTCGCAAACCACATCGAACTCTTCCTGAAGCGCTCGGTTCAGAGGGATCATTCCTTCGCACGGAATGCCGTTGCCATTGGAATCTAGCGCGTGACTGGTGATCAAATGGGGATCCAGATCATCGAAATGGCGATTAGCGTTATCCCAAGATTCGAAAACGTCGCAGGTCACATCGGGAATGGGTATTGCTTGATCTTCGGAAGCAGCGATGAGTTGCTGAGTGAGAATAAATGCGCCTAATGCCAAAATCCCGCATCCCAAGATGCTCGTGAAAATGGCGATACGTTTGCTGGACGATGGTGTCGGCTGCTCTAGGCTACGGAAGCGGGCGTGAACAATCGACCGAACAATTTCGGTTACGGATCTCAACCGATCTGATTAGATCTGAGAGTTCTCGAGGTTGTTTTAATCGATTTGCGTAGTTATAGCCTGATTCGGCTGTGAGATTCTCAGATCGCAGTCTGGCAATATAACACATTTCAGCTGATGGTGTTAACAACCTTATTGGGGTGAAACAGTGTATCAGTCATGAGGCTATTTTCGTTTTCGGTGTGAGCACCTGCCTCGACAGTGATGTGGTTGGAGTTTTCAGAAAGTAGAATTCAACGAATGTCGTTTCGGTCTTCAGCCCTTGTAGTGTTGGTGCTGTTGACAGCGCTCGTGTTGGGTGCTTGTCGGGTTTCAGAAGGTGATGGCGAGTTGAGCGGCGAGCCAGTTTTGACTGCGGAGTTGGTAGTGCCGCCGGCTGAGCAAGAGGTTGTTGCTGCGACAGTGCCTCCGACTGCGACAGCAGTCCCTACTGCTGCTGAAGCCGTTGAGGTTGTTAAAGAGGTTGACGACGAGGAAGCGCTTCGTGTCCACGTGGCCAACCGAGGCTACAACGTCATGGGAAGCGAAGATGCTCCGATCACGATGTTCGATTTCTCGGACTTCTTGTGACCGCATTGTGGAAGTTGGCACCGCGGGACGGTTGCCCAGATGCGCGATACGTATATCGCCGACGGACTGGTGAGATCGATATATTTCCACTTCCCGATCTTGACCCAAGAATCGGCGCTTGCTGCGGAGTATTCTGACTGCGTAGGCGAACAGGGTTCGGAGCAGTTCTGGGAGTTCGTGGACGGGATTTATGAACACCAGGAGGAAGTGGGTTTGCCGTTGCTGGCAAGATTAGCGGATGACATGGGATTGGATCGTGTGGCGTTGAATGAATGCCTGCTGTCCGGTCGTCACAACGCAACTTGGCAGATCGACCGCGCTCGGGGCGAGGCTCTAGGCGTACAATCGACGCCGACGATTTTCCTCGCATATGTCGACAAGAACGGTGAGGAGGTCAGGCTTCAGTTTCGAGGCGCAAGAGAATTCGACAACATGTCGCAGATCCTAGATGCGATCTTGAGGGAGATCGAGGAATAAACATGAAGATAACGAAGATCACACCATACCTGATATCGGCACCATCGCCGTTTCTGCCGACCGCTGATGACAGCAATCGCAGGCGACACAACCGGGAATATCTTTTCGTGGAGGTCAACACCGACGAGGGAGTGACTGGCTGGGGCGAGGTTACGTGCACGCGGGATCAGGCGAACCGCGCCGTGGCTTCATTGATCCGGCATACGTCGGACATTCTGGAGGGAGATGACCCGAAGAACATCGAGAAGATCTGGCACAAGGTCTTCCGGCACTTCACGTATATGGGTTCGCGGGGCGCGACGACCAATGTGATATCTGGCATCGACATAGCTCTCTGGGACATTCGAGGCAAGGTTCTCGGCGTGCCGGTTTACGAGTTGTTGGGAGGTCCGGTTCGGGATGCTGTGGATGTGTATTGCCACCCCGAGGATGGTGCGACGCCCGAATCCTTGGCGCAGCACTGCAAGGCGATCGTAGAGACGGGTCAGAAGTCGATCAAGACCGATCCTTGGCATCCGCATCACTCGGACGAAGTGGATGGTTACATGTCGGGACGATTGAGCGACGAGGCGGAGAACCTCGGCGTCGAGCGCATCGCAGCGGCGCGTGAGGCAGTTGGGCCGGACATCGAGATATTGATCGATAACCATGCTCGGTTCGATGTTCCGACGGCGATCCGGTTGGCGAAGGCGTTGGAGCCGTACGACATCTTCTGGTTCGAGGAGCCGGTGGGAGTGGAGTCGAATACGGCGTTGAAGCAGGTGCGGGACGCGACGAATGTGCCCATCTGTGTTGGAGAGCGGATTCACACTCGTTGGGAGTTCGTGCCGATTTTGGAGCAGGGGTTGGCGGACTTCATCATGCCGGACATTACTTGGACGGGCGGGATTTCGGAGCTGAAGAAGATCTGCACGCAGGCGGAGAGTTACTACATTCCGGTTTCGCCGCATGATGCCAGCGGTCCGATCAACGTGATATCGGGTGCGCAGGTGATGATCACTGTGCCGAACTGCTACCGAGTTGAGACTAGCCGCGCGGACCTGCACGCATATGACGTGTTAATGGATGTTCCGTTGGATATTCGTGGGGACAAGATCCACCTGGACCCGGATCGTCCGGGGATCGGGATCGAGATGGATAAAGAATATCTGACCGCGCATTTGGTGGATTGAGGGATTCATTCGACCGCGAAGAGATAGGCGTAGTGGGGTTGGTTGCCGCGGATGAATTGGATGTCCACTCGGTTGTAGTGGGTTAGTTCTTGGGTTAGGCGCGTCTCGGCGGTTCTGGCGGTGTCGGCGTCGATCTCGTCGCCTACGTATACGGCCACCAGTGCGCCGTGGTGCATGACGGATTTGACGCCGGCTATGAGCATCTCGAGTTCGTCGTCGGATGCGGCTACGGTTTCGCCGTCTACTAGGACCATGAATTGGCCTTGGTTCACGTGGATGCCGCCCATGGTGGCGTCGCGGGATGCTCGGAAGACAGAGCCGACGTGTAGACCTTCGAGCATGTCGGCCATCTCATCGGCGTTTTCGTCGAGGTCCATTTCCGGATCGAACGCGCTCATCGCGGCGATGCCTTCCTGCATTGAGCGTGTGGGGATGACTAGCGATGATTTATCGGTGAGGTCGGAAGCCTGCTCGGCTGCTCCGATGATGTTCTTGTTGTTGGGAAGGAGGACGACTTGGTCGGAGGGAGCGGCTTCGACGGCCTGCAGGAGATCGTTGACGCTGGGGTTTAGCGTGTCTCCGCCTTCGACGATGAAGGTTGCGCCCATGCCGGCCTGTCGGAAGTAGTTGGCCATGCCATCGCCTGCAACGACGGCGACTATGGCGATATCGACTGGATCGGTGGGTTGCTCGGTGGATGCGGCGTCGGTGCGTCGGCTCTCGGCCCACTCGGCGGTTTGAGCGTCCATGTTCTGGATGCTGACGTCGAGTGTGAGCGCGCCGTTTTGGACGGCGAGGCTTACGGCTTCGCCGGGGTCTTCCATGTGGACGTGTATCTTGGCGATGGTCTCGTCGCCGGCGATAACGGTGGATCGTCCGATTCGGTTGAACTCTTTGGAGAGATGAGGGATGTCGATGGCGGTACCTTCGATGGCGATGTTGGTGCAGTATCCCCAGGCTTCCTCCTCGGCGATTTCGAGGGATGAGGTGTCGACGATGACGCCGCTTTCGCCGACGAGATTTTCGATGCCGGGTGCGGTGACATGGATGGAGCCGTCGCCTTCGCCCTTGAGGTATTGGGACATGCCCATGAGCATGATGGTGAGTCCGAAACCACCGGCGTCTACGACTCCTGCTTCTTTGAGTACTTCGAGCATTTCGGGAGTCCGCTCTGTGGTGTCGAGAGCTTGAGTTGCGGCGACCTCGACGACTTCATGTATTCCGACGCTAGCGGCGGATTTTGTCGCGGCTTCGGCGGCTTCGCGGATGACGGTGAGCATGGTGCCTTCGACCGGGTTGGGGACGGCGCCATAGGCTAGTTCGGAGGCGATGGTCAGGCCGTGAGCGAAGTTTCGGGAGTTGATCTCTTCGGCCTCGGTCATGGCGTCGCGGAGTCCGCGGAAGAGCTGGGCCATGATGAGTCCGCTGTTGCCGCGTGCGCCAAGGAGGGCTGCTCGGGCCATGGCCGCGGCGGTTGTGGGGACGTGTTCGGTTGCGGTGGTCTCCATGTCGGAGGCGATGCCTCGCATGGTGAGGGCCATGTTGGTTCCGGTGTCACCGTCGGGGACGGGGAAGACGTTGAGGGCGTTTAGCTGGTTCTGGTTTGTGACGATTGCGGCGAGGGCGGCTTTTGCCAAGTCGCGCAGGAGATAACCGTTGCTCGTGGTGGTTGCCATCGTCATCTAGCGTCCTCCGCATGGGTAGTTGAGACTATGCGCGATGTTATCCTAATCATTGTTGACGAATCCCTAAACCACGAAGTCGAAACCCCGCCATGTACATGTCCGAAGAGCAGATCCGAGCCGCTTTGAAGCTGGGACCGCGGCCGAAGCCGCAATTCGGTCACAATCGCAGCCACGCGCTGAACGCGACGAAGCGTCAGTTCAAGCCGAACTTGCAGACCCGGCGCGTGCTGGTGAATGGTCAGGAGCAGAGGATCAAGTTGACTGCTCGTGAGATTCGGACGCTGTTGAAGCGTGGGCGGATGCTGCTGGCGGAGTAGGTGGTTGGTGGGGTGTGCTCCTCACCCTAGCTCCCTCTCGTCGAGTGGCAGAGGGGCTCTCATCAGGTAGATAAAGTTTCTTCTGCACCTGCGCGCGGCGTTTTGGAGGGCCACCAGTTTAGTTCGCCTAGTTTCATTACTATGGCGGGGACCATGATTGCTCGGACTACGAAGGTGTCTAGGAGGATGCCTAGCATTACTGTGAATCCGAGTTGGAAGAGGCTTAGGAGTGGGAATGTGGTTAGGACGGAGAATGTACCTGCGAGGATGATGCCGGCGGAAGTGATGACCCCGCCGGTGCGGGTTATGGCGTAGCGGGTGCCTTCGGCGAGGCCTCGTTTGCGGGTCTCTTCTCGGACGCGGGACATTATGTAGATGTTGTAGTCTGCGCCGAGGGCGATTAGGAAGACGAAGATGAAGGCGATGCTGTTGTAGCCGATGCCGTTGTGTCCGAAGATGTATTCAAAGATGACGATCGAGATGCCAAGCGCGGCGGCGAAGCTGAGAACGACGCTCAGGACGAGATAGGTCGGCGCGATGACACTACCTAGGAGGAGTGCGAGGATGATCCAGATTGCGGCGATGACGATGGGGGAGATGACTACGAAATCTCGATTGGTTGCCGCCCGGCTGTCGTAGTTGGTCGCGGTAGGACCGCCTACGACGGCGGTTGCTCCGCTCAAAGTTGACGCGCCGACGGCGTCGCGCGTCGTCTCGCGGAGACGCGGAATGACGTCCATCGCCGCGGTCTCATACGGGTCTTCGTTCAGGACGACGGCGAGTCTGGTTGTGGTTCTGTCGTCGGATACGAATCGCTGTCCAGCTAGGAAGGCTCCATCCAACTGCGCCTGTTCGGGTGGAAGAGTGGCTAACAGTTCGGCGGCACCGCTGCCCCCTGCCCCCTCTGGGTTCCCGCTTTCGGGGGAATGACTATCACTGTCCGGCATCATGGCTACGAGTGGTTGCACCTGCGCGATATCTACGGGTAGGGGCTGCCCGAATGGACGGGTGAGCGAAGTCACATTGTAGACCGCGGGATTGGCTGCCAGTGCCGCTGAGATGTCCTCGACGGCTTGCAGGTGATCGAGTATCGACTCGCCTTCTTTGGATACATAGATGTTTGTCGGTGCCAATTCTCCTGGCGGATAGGCGGACTGAAGTGTTTCGAAACCGGCCTTCGATTCGACGCTGTCGGGGAATCCATCGACGAAGCTGAATGTCGGGGTGATCTCGAACAGCCCCGCAGCAAGCGCCACCATCGCCACTACGGTCACGGCGAGCAGAGTCCCGGGACGGCGAGAAATGAGTGCGCCGACGCGGCTCCAGAAGCCGGATTGCCCGTCGCTGGCCTTTAGCTGTTTCATTGGCCAGAAGGCGACGCGACCCATTGCGACGAGTGCGGCTGGGATGAGTGTCAACGCGGCTATGAGCATGACCACGATCGCCATCGCGAGCATGGGGCCCATGGTCTTTAGGCTGCCGGACAGTGCCAGTATGAGCGCCATCATTGCGACGGCGGTGGTTCCTGCGCTGGATGCGATAGATGGTCCGACGGCTCGCATCGTGACGGCGATGGCCTCGAATCGGTTCGCCCGTACCGGCAGTTCCTCACGGTATCTGGAGACGATGAAGAGAGTGAAGTCGGTGCCTGCTCCGAACATAAGTACGGCCATGATCGCGGTTACCTGACCGTTGAGCGCGAGTCCGAGGTTGTCGGTTAGAAGCGCCGCGATTGACTGAGCGACTATCAGGGCCACGCCGACTGAGACGACGGGCAGCAAAGCTAGGAGTGGGGATCGGTAGATGACCAGAAGGATCACCAAGACCAATACGATGGTGATGGCGCTCACACGGAAATCGAATTGGCTGAAGACGGCGATGGCATCGGTGAGGATGCCTGCGGGTCCGGTGACGTGCACTGTTGCGGGGACTTCCACCATCACGGCATCATCGAGGTTGCGAAGCCATTCCACTGTTTCTGCGAATTCATCGTCCGCTGGGGAGCCGGAGATAAGAACGGTTATGGTTATCGCCGTGCCGTCAGGTGAAAGTTCTGGTTCGGCGGCGGTGTCATTGCCAGGAGCGCCTTGTTGATTCGGCGCGTTTTCGACTGATGGTGACGGTCCGAAGTCGGAGATGACGAGTTGGACGTTTTCATGCTCGTCGTCGGCACGGATCAGGGCGTCGATCTGGGTGATCTTCGCGATGTCTTGGTCCGTGATGCCGGAAGGATTTCGGTAGATGATTACGGCAGGCGCGCCGCCCGAGGTTGGGAACTTTTCATCGGCGATTTCGAGTGCCTGCAGCGATTCGGTGCCGTTGGGCAGGAACTCCGATTCCTCGTTCGTCGAGACTTCTTCGATGCTTGGAGAGACGGTCTGAATGACACCGGCTAGGACGATCCAAGCGACGATAATCGCTGCGACGCCGCGCCAAGAAGCGACGCTGGCTGCTATGGCATTGAACAATCTGGGAGTGCCCTGACTGGTGTTGGTTCGCTTAAAAACCTGGCCTGATGTTTAACTATACGAGTCCGAGATTTACATGAATGCTGGGGTCGGTTATATTCGACGATTGATCGCCTGCTCACCACTCACCACTCTCCTCGCAGCCTTGCGGACCAAAGCTCGCCGTATCCGTGGATAACGGCTTGTCGAACCTGGTTTGGCGCTGTGCCGCCGGGGATATCGCGGACGGCTATCGAATCCGCTGGAGTGATGTTTGGCAGGTCGATTTCGTCCGTAGCTTCGCCGCGTGTGTAGGCTGCGACTTGGACGTAGGCTTCGCGGAAGGGGAGGTTTTGTTCACGGACTAGGTGATCGGCGTAGTCAGTGGCTAGGATCTCGCGTCCTTGAGATGCTGTCTCCATTTGTTTGATACGCACTGTCATTTCGGCGATCATGCCGGTTGCCGCGGTTAGGCTTGCAGCGACGGTGTCGGCGGCGTCCATGAGGGGAGGTTTGTCTTCTTGGAGATCGCGGTTGTAGGTGAGGGGAAGGCCTTTGAGCGTGGTGAGGACGGAGATGAGCGATCCGTATACTCGTCCGGTTTTTCCTCGGATGAGTTCGGCATAGTCGGGGTTTCGCTTCTGTGGCATCATGCTGGAGCCGGAGGAGTAGGCATCGCTGAGGCGGATGAAGCCGAACTCTTCGGATGACCAGATGACGATGTCTTCGCAGAGACGGGAGAGGTGGGTCATTGTCTTTGCCGCGGCGAAGATGAAGTCGAGGATGAAGTCGCGGTCAGATACAGCGTCCATGGAGTTTGCGCTGATGGCGGAGAAGCCTAAGCGTTGGGCGACGAATTTCCGGTCGAGGGGGTAGGTGGCACCTGCCAAGGCTCCGCTGCCCAAGGGGAGGGTGTCGGCTGATGCCTCGGCCTGAGTGAATGAGGTTGCATCTCGACCAAACATCTCGTAGTACGCCATGAGGATGTGGGCGAAGGAGACGGGTTGCGCGCGTTGGAGGTGGGTGTAGCCGGGGATGATGGTGTCGATGTTCTCTTCGGCGCGGTCAAGGAGAGCGCGTTGGAGGTGTCGGCACGCGGCGCGGCATTCGGCTGCGACGCGTTTGACGTATAGGCGAGCATCGGTTGCTACTTGGTCGTTGCGGGATCGCGCTGTGTGCAGTCGTCCCGCGGCTTCTCCGATGAGTTCGTAGAGACGGGCCTCGACGTTGATGTGGATGTCTTCGAGTTCGGGTTTCCAGTCGAACTCGCCCGCTTCGATCTCGTCGCGGATCTGGTTAAGACCGTTGATGATGGATTCGGCATCGGATTTCGAGATGATGCCTTGCTTGGCTAGCATCTCGGCGTGGGCTATCGATCCCGCGATGTCCTCGCGATACATGCGGCGGTCGATGTCGAGCGATGCGGTGAAGTCGCTGGCGAGTTCGGAGCCGCGGATTGAGGATGTGGGGGAGTCGGACGCAGCCATCAGGAAACTGTGCCTAATTCCATGATCCGCCTACCCACTTGTCGTGGTACGAGAGGTCTAGCGCTTGGTCGCCAGCAAGGCGGTTCCACATTCTTGTGCGGAGGTGTCGCTGCTTGGCTGACAATCCGCGCTGCATGGACATCGGGTTTTCGGACTCCAAGCGTCGCCGTATCGAAGCGTCGGATGACGGATCGTGATTCCATGAAGGCACTGACGGATTAGTGGTGCGCTGGAATAGGAACTTGAGCATGTAGCGAACGGTCTTGCTGGTGTTGGCGGTCCCGGCATGCCAGATGTCGTAGTGGAGGATCACCACGCTTCCTGCTTCGACTGTTGCGATGACTTGGTCGCGGAAGTTGCCTTGGGATGCCATGCGCTCGGGGAGGGCTTGCAAGACGTGGGTGCCCGGAAGGATGAGAGTCGGCCCCATGTTGCTCGTCACGTCCTGGGGGTAGTACATCGCGAGGACTAGGTCGATGCGGTCGGGTTGGCGAATCTGGCCTCCGTCGATGCGTAGGTCGTTCAAGTTGTCTTGGTGAATCTGCTGACTCGGTGTTCCGGGCGCGTTGCGGTGGCAGTGGCGATGTGGGAACATCTCGTAGTCGGGACCGAGGAAACTGGTCAGAGCGCCGACCATCTCAGGCGAGTTCCAGACCTGATTGAGCTGCGGGACTGCTTCGATGACTCCGTCGCCAGGGTTTGTGGACATGGCGTCGAGCGCGTCGTAGATCTCTTGGTTCAAGCCTGTGCGAAGATTTGGTTTGAGGATGTGGTAGCCATTGATGACGAACGATGCCATCTGGTCATCGGTGAGGCGGTGGTCGGTTGCTACGGTGGCGGTAGTCATTTCTTGGTGCCCTTGATGGAAATCGGTGTCACGATTTAAGAGTCTTAGTCAAAATCCTCGATCTTTTCGAGAATGAATTGGAACCCGATCACTTCGCCGGCGTCGTCGGTCCCAATCCCAGCCCAAACATCGGGCGCTTGAATAACCCGCCATCCATCGATCATCGCGGCGTGGACGGATGCATATGGCAGTCCCTCGCTGGTTGGATCGACCTGCGTGATAGAACCCGCCACCGGTTCGTATATGGCGGCGGACAATGCCGCGGATTGCGGGTGTGTGCTCTCGGAGTTGATATAGAGAAGGCGTTGCAGTTTGGGCATCGGTATTCCGACTGATTCGCGAGGTCTCGATGAAGAAAGATGTTATCGCGGACTCGCCGTTCTTTCGATGCCAGATGTCACGCCTTACGCCAAAACGGCTCTCGTTTTGAGACCGTTTCCAAGATGGAGGGATCAAATGGTGGGAGTTCCCAACCCAATGGTTGCAGTGGCCCGCTCCGCCATCCGATGCGCGTGTGGACGCGTTCGTCACTGTAGTAGACGATGTAGATAAGATCGACGAACTTGTCGAAATACTTCGGCATGGTGGCTTCCAAGGCCGTCAATGCGGCTGTGCGCTGATCTTCTTCGAGCGCCACGAAGCCTCCTTCGGCGCGCGCCGAAGGGTCCAATGACAATGCTTCCAGAACGCGATGCAGTCCTTCTCCATAATCTGCAATCCGCCCTGCGAGTTCTTCCGCGTTCTCAGCCAAACCCATCTCGCCTGCGCCCGGCAGGTCATCCACGGGTGGGACGATCAGATCCATCACAGCCGACAATACCAAGCGGTCGGCATCTGAGATTTTCCACTTTGTATCAGGCATGATCCAGTGTTCGCCTTCAAGATTTCAGGTCTGATCGTTCCCGGTCGATGTAGTCGGCGGTGCGGAGCGCTAGAGCGCCGATCGTAGGAGTCGGATTTACCGCCGCGCATGTCACGAAGACCGATCCGTCAACTATGAAGACGTTGTCTGCGTCATGAGCCTGTCCCCATCGATCTACGACTGAGGCTTTAGGGTCGTCGCCCATTCTTGCGGTGCCCATCAGGTGCCATCCTGCGACTTTCAAGAAGGGAGTGGCGAGAATCTGCGCCGCGCCTGCCTCATGCAACACCTTCTCGGCGTTTTCGATTGCGTCATCGAGTTGGTTTCGCGAGTTGGTGCTCAGCTCGTAGTAGACCTTGGGAGCCGGTATGCCATTCGAATCCGTCAGATCGGGGTCTAGTTCGACTCGGTTGTGTTCTTCTGGGAGGTCCTCACCAATGACGCCGACGACGGTCACATCGCTGAAACGTCTGGCGAACTGGGTGTGATGCTCAGCGCCCCAAGGGACCCGTCCGAACATGTGCCCGCATGCGGTAGAAATCGGTCCCGAACTCCTAGCTACTTGGTAGGTGTATCCACGGACGAAGGCCTTCGAGGGATCGGTCTCGTAAAACTCCTGGCACAAGATCATGTTAGCCAGCGCGCCCTTGTAGGTCTTCAAGTCGTCTTCGAACAGACCGCTGACCATCGCATAAGGGTGGAACATCAGGTTTTTTCCGAGGAGTCCGCTCGAGTTGCAGAGGCCGTCTGGGTAGACCTCAGACGCCGAGTTGAGCATGATACGGGGAGTACCGATGCCGTTCATGGCTAGTACGACGGCCTTGGCGGGCTGGAAATTCTCGTTGCCTTCGGCGTCGTAGTAGCTCGCGCCCGTCGCTCGACCGTTTTCGTCGGTGTCGACGCGGAACACTCTCGAATTGGTGCGGAGTTCCACCCCATTCTTGATCGCTTCCGGCCAGATCGCGACGTCGGTTTGCCCTTTAGCCCCTAGAGAACACCCGAGTCCGGTGTTGCCGCAGTTGTTACAGGCTTTACGCCCCTTGTAAGGGACGGAATTTACGTAACTGTCGGACGGCCACCAGTGCCAACCAAGACGATCGAAGGCTTTTGCTATGCGCTCGCCGTCCGGGCCGATGGGCATCGGCGGCATAGGACGTTCTTTGCGCGGAGGATTCGCTGGGTCGCCATTGATCCCCGAGCATCCCATCAACTCGTCGTACGTGTCGTAGAACGGTTCCAACTCGTCGTACGTCAAAGGCCAGTCATCAGCGACGCCGTCGAGGGTCTTCACGCGAAAGTCCGACGGATGGAAACGAGGCGTGTGCGCGGTCCAGTGAATTGTGCTGCCGCCCACTGCGTTGAACATCAAGGGATCGATAGGCGATTCGTCAACGTTGATCGGATAGTCCTCGTCCAATCCCCGAACGTTGGGATCGAAAGCCCAATTCGTGCGCGCTTGGATCTCCCAATCCGCGTGCTCGTTCGGGTACTCTTCAGGCTTTATCCAACGGCCCTGTTCGAGACACACGATGTTGAAGCCGCGGTTCGAAAGTCGCCAAGCAACCGCGGCGCCGGACGCGCCAGAACCGAGAACTAGGATGTCGGTGGGAGGATGTGTAATTGTGGTGCTCAATCTCGCCTGCCTATCCGCTCGTGCAGACCGATAAGTCACCGCAAATCATACCACCTCGATAAAGAGCGGAACTATACTTTCTCGTCGTATTGTCGCAAGCCAAAGAACCCTGAATTCGCCATGCTCAAAGGAGCTTTAGTCGCCTTCGCCATCATGTTGATGGCGATCCCCATACCCATTGTTCACTTTGTAGCGATTCCGATCAGTCCATTCGTGGCCGGGTTCATCGGTGGTGGGATCGCAAAGGCCGACGAGATGAAGATCGTATGGTTCGGTCTGATAGTGGGTGCGTTGATGCTGATACCCTCGGCCGCGATCATCACCTATTGGCAGGTAGGCGATGCCGAAAAGTTGTTGGGAGCGCCGACGTGGTTCTGGGCGTTGGTAGGAATTGCGATCGCGCCGTACGCTTGGTTCGGAGCGACTATCGGGGCATTGGTTTCGTTTCTGATGCGTTCGAAGGGTGAGAGCAAGGCTGCGAGTTGATCAAGAGGATTTCCTTGGCGCAGTAGCGTTTATGTCATCCTGCCGTGTCCCGATGTTCATCCGGCTTCGAGGCGATGCGCGTATTAAGCGAAGAGAATCGCTCCGGAAAACTGGGAGGTCTTGCGCTGCTCGGAAAACGGGATTCAGGCAACATCTCGCCGTCTTGATGTGCCAGCCAATCTCTCAACCATCGATCTAGCCGCTTCTGACGATTCGGGATGATGTCCGCTTGCGGAACCGCGAGCACTGGACACGCAACTTCACGCCTGATGTTGTCGGCGACCGCGGGCAAGAATCGCCGAGTGAAACCGCGACGCATCCGAGAACCCATCACGATCCATGAGAACGGCGAGTGCCGGTGAGCCACGGCCAGTGTGTCGGTCGTTCCCAAATTGATCGATCTGATCGAATAATCGATGTCACTTTGATCGAGGTATTTGAGCGTGTATTCCCGCGCCTCATCGAACAACTCGCGATTTCGACGATAGTCAAGGTTGCTTTCAAACAGGCGGATATCGACCCCCGCCTTTTGCGCGATCGCTACGGCGTACGGAAGGCACGCCTCCATCGCGCTCTTCACTCGCAACGGCACGACGACGAAGGGTGGCGTGAGTTGGATATCCCCCATATCAACGTCCGGGTCGTCATTGATCATCAAGATCGGCACAGTGGAAACTTCCAGCAGCTCCTCCGCCATCTTCTTGCGAACATATCGGCGGAAGCGATGCTGCGGACGGGCATACATCACGATCATCGAGTTGTCCGACTGCTGCGCCTTGTACGAAAGGATGTGCGCAGGGCTCCCGGCGCTCAGGTCCGTAGCGATGTCTATGCCCAAGTGGTCGATACGGCGAGACAGCTCGTTCAAATAATCGTTGGCGAGTATCTTCCCAAACTCATGGATCGCGCCATTATTGACAAATGACTGGTCAAGATGCCGCGAGTTTTCGCCAGTCTCGATCGAGAGATGGGCACGCTGTCGCCACTCGCCATGTCTGGTCAGTGGTGGCACATCGGCCAACGAGAAGAACAGGTCCAACGTTGAACCGAACCACTTGCTGAGCAAAACTCCATAGTGAATCGCCCGCTCATGCCACTCCGACCCATCTAAAGGCACAAATAGGGAACTGACCCGGACAGGATCGCGCTCATTATGGGTGCTACTCGTCATCGCAACTGATCGCAACTGAAAAATAGATATGGATACGTGCGGTTTCGGCGCACGCGAAGAGATAGTGATTATCTAGAATGCTACAGGATTTTCGTGGTTAGTCGTCTCAGTTACCGACGTTTAAGTTACTCAAGCACGCTACTGACCGATAGGTTGAAGTCAGTTCCCTGCCGCGTTCTGGAACTCGGCTTCCATGATCCCGCTCATGCAATCAAACAACCTGGTCATAAACGCTTCCGCTGCGGTAGCATCTTCGGGGCTCGCTCCTTCACGACCACCGACATAGACCTTCGCAAAATCGGTAGTTTCAAGCAAGTCAGCCAAACATTGCTGGTCCTCATCCCAGGTCTCTGAGTTGCCGACTTGTTCCGCCAGCGAACAGGCCATCATTCCCGCGAAGTATTCTCCAGCCGCTGCGATCTCCTCCTCGTCAGCATCCGCACGTTCGCCAGCTAGCACCGAGCGGACGTCAGACTTCTCGATCAGGTTTCGGACGCAGACCTGACCCTCCATCGACAGCTGATTACCAACCATTCCGAGCGTGGTTGTATAGAAGAAAGAGTCCAATGTGGCAGGTTCAAGACACTCGAAGAAGGCATATTGCCATTCCTCTGGCTGTCCCTCTTGCGTTACCCGTTGACGAAGGACCGAATCCAGAGCCACATCACCCACTTCATCTCGGATGCAACTCTGCTCCGCATCACTCAACAGGGCGTATGCATCCAGCCAGATCGTCGTCTCATCGATCACGAAATCAGGCGCTTCCGACTCTGTGGACGACGCGCCTTCCAGCTCTTCTTCCTCAGGTCTGAGCAT
Organism: uncultured Dehalococcoidales bacterium; assembly: GCA_964564575.1. GTDB lineage: Bacteria > Chloroflexota > Dehalococcoidia > Lucifugimonadales > Lucifugimonadaceae > Bin127. The sequence goes on along the minus strand of CAZMBB010000023.1, from coordinate 7,629 downwards.
CGTCTCAGGCACCGCGGTGGGATCAGATGTAACCTCCGCCGCGCTAGATTCTGCGCCTAGAACCGACACCAGCGCCACCTCCAACTCCTCCTCGGGAACAAAGTTCTCGAAGCGACCGGTAATCTTCCCACCGCCATCCATCACAAAGGTCCACTCCTGCGAAACCAGACCCCATTCCTCCAGCAACGGACTGGGAACAGCCCGCGATAGGTCGCCTTGGATCTCCTGAGGATTGGTGAACAGATCGATATGGATATAGTCCGCCCGGCCAGGATACGCGCTGCTCAGATTGTTCAAAACCTCAACCTGTGGTCCGCAAACGGCGTTGGTGCAAAATGCCGGACTCGCAAACACCACCACCGTAGGCTTCCCGTTCTGCAGCGCATCTGCAATCGAGGTCTGGTACAGAGCGTCGTACCGACTCGACCCGGTCGTCAACTCAGAAATATGAGACACGTCTTTGATCGTCCGCGACATGCTCAACGGTGGAATCTCCCCTAAATCCACCGACAAGGTTCTCTCGGCAACCTCCATAATCACCTCAACCGTCGCCACACTCCCGTCCGGCCTAGGCACACTCGCCTCAACGCCCCAAGTCCCGACCTCATCGAAGTTCAACTCCGTCACGTGGATGCCCCGCGTGCCGTAAGGAAACGGAAAGTACCGGGCCAGAGCATTCTCGATAGGACCTTCACGATTGTCCAGAGATTCAGCCCCATCGGGATACCGGAACGTCTCCACCTGCACAACCGGAAAAGCGACGATCCCCGACTTGTCGGTCAGCACCATCGCAAACCGCCGAGTCCCCGGCGCAAGATCAGGAGTAGCCAATATCAAATTGACCTCTTCGTCGTTCCTCCGAATCACCCATTCCTGCTCCGGTTCCTGCAAACCGCCACTCGGTTCCGGTCGCGCCTCGGTTTCCGGCGTCGCAGTAGGAACACTGGTAGCCGTCGGTGCGACTGTCGGCGTCGGTGGCACGGGCGTCGCCGTCGGTTCAGCCGTCGAGCACGCCGCGACAATCATCACCGACACCGCAACTGCGGTCAGCCACAAAGCTCGGTGGCTGACCAATCTACCGGTAGCGGGCCGCAACATCAGAAGCCACCCTCATAGATGCCGAACGTGAATGCGAAGATCGCAAAGTTCTCTGAGTCGCTGCTCAGCTTGAGAATCTGGTTCGTGTACTCCGGCACCTCCACGATCTTGTACATCCGCCCTTCGGTGACATGGAAGAACGATCGACCCTCGTCGTCGAACTCGATATCATCCCCAGCCTCGCTATCCATCAACGGACGCCCATCGATCTCGACATAGACATTGAACTCATCCGGCTCCGGCGGATCGATCACCACATTGGCACTTCGACCTTGGAAGCGGAACGCGAGATAGTCGCTCAGATCATCCGTCTCACGCGCATGAACGATCGCTTCCTTCTCGTTCCGCCAAAGACCTTGCACCACCCACTGCTGCGCTGGATAGTTGCTGTGTTCAGCGTACTTGTCCTCGTACTCCCTCTCGACATCCGGCTTCACGTAGTACTCATCCTGTGCCGCGTACAGCCCGTAGACGCTGTAGTTCCGGTCATATCCCCCGTACAACTCACGTGTCACTGTCCGGGCCGTCGAATCGCGTGGCGTGTTCTCGACCTCGCCCACTGGAATATGGCTGACATCGTACCCGGCACCCTCAAGAGCCTTACGAATCTCAAGCTCCGTCTCCCGATACGATCCTTCGCCGAAGTGCTCGTACAAGATCTCGCCGCCTGCACCGATCAGATACTTCGCCGGCCAGTAACGGTTGTTAAAGGCACGCCAAGTGTGCATTTCGTTGTCCAACACCACCGGCCACTCGATACTCTCGTCATCCACCGCCATCTGAACGTTGTCCAACTCCTTCTCGAAGTCAAACTCCGGCGCGTGCACGCCTAGGATCACCAGACCGTTGTCCGCGTACTTCTCCTGCCAGTCCCTCAGGAACGGCAGCGTGCGAAGACAGTTGACGCACGTGTAGGTCCAGAAATCCACCAGCACCACTTTGCCCTCATTGACCAGGTGCGCGATCGTCACCGGGTCGCTGTTGATCCAAGCGTCGACATCCGTCACATCCTTGTCGAAACGCGGCAGGTCTTCGAAACTCACCGCTGGAGGCGCGACCGTAGGCACTTCAGTCGGTTCAGGCGTCGCCGTGGGCACTTCCGTCGGGACCGGCGTAGGCGCAACCGTCGGTTCTTCACTGCCACAGGCCACCAAAACCAACGTCGCTACCAGCGACAGGACTACGACGCCGATGGCTAAAGGCCGAATCCTCATCCCCCAGATCCGCTTCCACATCGAACTCATCTTTCAGTCCACCCTTTCCTGCTCCGCATCATTCACAAGAGCGTTTACGCCCGACCGCATATTGCCGAGCCATCGTTGTTGACGCATCGATATACGAACCTACTTGCCGCGCGGTGCTATCCCGCAGGCCTAAGTCTCGCCCTCAATCGGAACGTCGTCGTTGTTCCCCCACTCCCGCCACGACGCGTCATAGTTCCTGACGCTGTCGATACCAACTAACTTCAACACCCAATACGCTTGCGCGGCCCTGATCCCGCCTTGGCAGTACGTGATCACACCGCCATCCGCAGGCACTCCGCTTGCAGCCAGCAATTCCCTGATCTCAGCCGCGGTTTTCAAAGTCGGAACATCTCCGCCGGTGTGGAAATTCACCCACTCCAGATGAATCGCACCCGGCATGTGACCCCCGCGCTTCCCTCCGCGCTTGTTAGAGCCTTCCCACTCGCCATCTGTTCGCACATCCAACAGCGTCGTGTCACCTGCATTGATCGCCTCCAGCACATCATCCATACCCGCATAGATCGACCCGTCCGGCTCGCGAGGCGTGAACGAAGCCGAGCCATCAGACGCGTAAGCCTCCGTAGAGGCCTCTCTACCATCCGCAACCCACCTCTGATATCCGCCGTCCAGCATCTTCACGTTCGTGTGCCGGTAGTAGTGCAGCGCCCACATCAATCTCAGCGCATACAACCCACCTGTCCGGTCATACGCCACCACGAGCGAATCATCTCCGATACCCAACGACGACATTGTCTCCGCGAACTGCTCCGACCCCTGAATATGCGTCCGATCCTCCAACGACGTCTTGTAGTAGTTGTCAGGCGGATTCGACGCCCCCGGTATATGCCCCTCGGCATACTCGCTAGGGTCATCTGTATCGACGACCACTACATTCGGATCGTCGATATGCTCCGCGAGCCAATCGGTAGTGACCAAAATGCTCGCATCCACATATCCACGCTCATTCGGAGGAAGAATCTCTACTGCCATAGTCGCTGAATCTCTATCAGTTTTCGCACCAAACTCGATTGTACTGTGACACCCGAGCGCCAAAGACTCCCCCGAACAAAGCGCCAAAGGCGCTTCCCCCTCTCCCCCAAACACCCAACAACAGCGGGAGAGGGCCGGGGTGAGGGCGAGGGGCGGTGCGGGGCCAGACGGACTCCCCCAGCCCAACACCCCAAACAACCAACACCCATCCTTCTCATCCTTCCAAAATCCTTCGCATCCTAGTCCCCATATAGATAATAGAAACCTAGCCCCCCAACCGCACCTCTCCATCTCACATTGACCTTCATCCTCACCGGCGTAAGCCATCAAAACGCGCCCCTTCCTATCCTTGAGCGCGTCGTAATCTCAGAGGAAGAACTACCGAATCACGTCCGAGACCTATCCGACCGCCTCGAACCCTCCGACTCGGCAACCATCCTCTCAACCTGCAACCGCACCGAACTCTACGCCGTCACACAAAACCCCGGCGCCGCTATTGAGGAGATGATCACATACCTCTCCTTCCTAGGTGCCCGACGCAAAAACTCAAACCTCGCCAAGGCCCGAACCGAACTCGCACCATTCATCTACGCTAAAACCGGGTTCCAGGCCGTACACCACCTATTCCGAGTAGTCACCGGTCTCGACTCCCTGGTCCAAGGCGACCACCAAGTCGCCGGACAAGTCTCTCGCTCCTTCCAAGCACTCGGATCCATTGACAAACCCACCGACACCAGCCTCTCGCGGATGTTCCACGTCGCATTCCGCACCGGACGCTTCGCACGAAAAGAGTCCGGCCTCGGATGGTCACAAGTCTCCATCCCATCCTTCGGCGTAAAACTCCTAGAGCGTGAAATCGGCGATCTGCACGGAAAATCCGCTCTGTTGATCGGCGCTGGAGAAACAGGACGCCTCACCGCGATGTCCTTGGTCCGAGCCGGGGTCAAAGACATGCGTATCGCCTCGCGCTCCACCGAACGCGCACACGGACTCGCAACCGATATGGGCGCCGCAACCGTGGTCCTCAACGACGTCCCAACCGAGATGTCCCTAGTCGACATCGTCATCACCTGCACCGGCGCTACCAACCACGTCATCTCGAAATCCGATGTCGTCGACTCCACCGCCTCACGCACATCCCGACTCCACATCCTAGACCTCGGCCTCCCCCGAGACGTCGAGCCTTCCGCAACCGACATCCCCAACGTCGATCTCTACACCATCGAAGACCTCCACCGCTTAGAAGTTGACCACCGTACCGAAATCGCCGAGGCCAGCTCCAAAGCCGAAGAGATCGTTGCCCAAGCCGCCGATCAATTCATCACCGACATCGAAATCCAACCCCTTCTCCGAGACATCGGCGAATCCGCCGAGCGCATCCGAACCGCCGAACTCCAAAGAACCCTCACCAAACTCGAAAACATCGACCCCGACACCCGCGAAGCCCTAGACGCAATGACCCGCTCAATGGTCAAACGCATCCTAGCCGATCCCATCCAAATCCTCAAACAGCGAAAACGCTAAAACAACCTCCCCTTCGCTTTAGCGCAAGGGGACGCGGAGCGAAGCGAACGCAGGGGATGCCCGGGGTAGGCGAACGGTTGCCCCCGCCCAAAAGACCGAAAACTCAGGGGAAATGTCCGAAGGACAAAGGCGGTGCCCTATATACGGTGCCCTATATACTTGGATCATCACTGTTTCGGTCTCGAAAACTCTGGACATCATTTGTAAAGGCTGAGTCATGGTCATCGAAGAACGCCATGCGGTCAAAGACTTAACTGACGACGACATCGCAAAATTGGAAGAGATTCCAGAGGTCGTCGAAGCCGTGCGCGACTACCAGTCCATCCAGCGAGAGTACCGAGCCGCCGCTCTAAAAATCTTGGACGAAGAGGGAGCCACACGGCGCGGCGATGTCAGCAAACTCGTGAAAACATTCAGCCCAAGGCTGAAGAAACAACGTGCCGTCGTCCGAGAACTCGTCACCAAAAATCTATGATCATAACCACAATTATGTGGGCCATTTTCGGAGGTTTTCTCGGGAGTCTATGCGTCGCGCTGATCGGGTGGTTTTTCGGGTTGCGGAACATAGAGCGCCGTGTCGACGAGTTGGCCGAGGAAGTCAACGCATTAAGGGACGATGTTGACGAGTCCAAGAAGTTGGTATCAGTATTGGTCAACATCGCCGACAACGAAGAATTCGGAAAAGCAGTCAAACAAATCATGTGGCGTTCTGACTGAACCAAGCATCACTTAAACGCCGTAGCGCCTAGATCCAACCCTCCTAGCCGACCCCATCCAAATCCTCAAACAGCGAAAACGCTAAAAAACCTCCCCTTCCTTACAGGAGAGGCTAGGGGGATGCCCTCCCCTTCGCGAAGCGTAAGGGGACGCGAGCAAGCGAAGCGAGGTCGCAGGGGATGCCCGGGGTAGGGTGGCTGGGTTTCCCCCACTCGTGGGGGAAATGTCCGAAGGACAAAGGGGGCCCGCTACGCAAACACGTCAGGCATCGCATCTGAACACAGTTTCGCAACGATCCCCCTCGTCGGGGGGGGGGGGGGAGGGGAAATCCCCTCTCCCGCTTGGCGGGAGAGGGCCAGGGTGAGGGTGACCGGGGCGGACAAACGGGCGGGGCACCCCAAACAACCAAAACCCATCCTTAAAATCCTTACTCCATCCTGCAACATCCTAGTTCACCCCATGCGCTACCATGATTGGTTGCCATGAAAACCTCAACTTCGCGCACCACACCAAACTCCGAACAACTTTTCAAGACCGCTACCAAACTCATCCCCGGCGGCGTAAACAGCCCTGCCAGAGCATGGCGATCCGTCGGCGGAACTCCCCTATTCTTCGAATCTGGCCAAGGCTCACACATAACCGACGCCGACGGAAACTCCTACATCGACTACGTCTGCTCGTGGGGACCGCTAATCCTCGGACACTCCCACCCCGATGTCGTCCAAGCCGCACAGACCGCCACCGCCAAAGGCGCATCATTCGGCGCTCCTACCCGATACGAAATCGAAGCCGCTCAGCTAATCGTCGACGCTGTTCCGTCAATCGAGATGGTCCGTTTCGTCAACTCCGGCACCGAGGCCACAATGTCCGCAATGCGACTCGCCAGAGCCGCCACCAGACGCGACATGATCCTCAAGTTCGACGGCGGATACCACGGACACGACGACGCCCTCCTAGTCCGCGCCGGATCCGGACTCGCGACCTCTGGCATCGCAGACTCCGCGGGCGTAAACCCGAAACTCGCCCAAGACACCATCGTCGCCCCGTACAACGACCTCGATGCCATCGAGCGCATCTTCGAAGCCCACTCTGAACGCATCGCCTGCGTCATCATCGAACCAATCGCCGGAAACATGGGCGTCGTCCCTGCCGATCCCGAATTCCTAGCCGGACTCCGACGCATCACCCGCGACGACGGCTGCCTCCTGATCTTCGACGAGGTAATCTCCGGCTTCCGCGCCGCATTCGGCGGAGCCCAAGAGATCTACGGCATCTACCCCGACATCACCTGCCTAGGCAAAATCATCGGCGGAGGCTTCCCCGTAGGTGCATACGGCGCATCCACAGAGCTAATGTCCCACGTCGCACCCCTCGGCTCCATGTACCAAGCCGGAACCCTCTCCGGCAACCCCGTAGCAATGGCCGCAGGTGCCGAAACCATCCGACAACTCCAATCCCCCGACACCTACACCCGCCTATCCGAAAAAACCAACCAACTAGCAGACGGCCTCCAGCAGATCCTCACCGAATCCGAAACCTCGGCAACAATAAACCACACCACCGGAATGCTTACCCTCTTCTTCGGAATCACAGATGACAAGGTTTCCCCCACTAGTGGGGGAAATGTCCGAAGGACAAAGGGGGTCACCGACATGACCACCGCCTCCGCCAACAACCACGAGCAATTCACAACCTTCTTCCACAAAATGCTCCAAAACGGCATCTACCTCCCACCATCCCCCTACGAAGCCTGGTTCATCTCCCTAGCCCACACCACCCAAGACATCAACCAAACCCTCCAAGCCGCCCGCAAAAGCCTGTAACCAACCTCCCGTCATTCCCGCGAAAGCGGGAACCCAAGGGTGGAAGAGTGGCCGGGTTTCCCCCGTTCACGGGGGAAATGTCCGTAGGACAAAGGGGGCCCTCCCCTTCGCGAAGCGTAAGGGGACGCGAACGAGCGAAGCGAGGTCGCAGGGGATGCCCGCCGAGGCGGGACCACATCAACCAATCACCACCCACAACGAACAAACCCCCTCTCCCCTCGGGGGAGAGGGCC
>CAZMBB010000022.1:0-36795 GCA_964564575.1 uncultured Dehalococcoidales bacterium | reverse complement strand
GCCTTGACCGTCGCCGCTATCGCGAGGTCCTGATACTGCGGCCTGACCCGACTCCTACGCCACTCACGCGTCAATCTACGTTGCATCGCCACCGCCTCCGTCACGTCCCCCGTCGTGTTCAGCGTAACCAGCGCCGCAGATGCGCTTTCCGACATCCGCTTGGCAATCGTCCCGCGAATACCAGTCAACGGTATCGTCCGACTCGCCGCCATCCCGTCATCGGAAACCGCCGTTCCTCCCTCCGCAGCAGCCCGAACATCATCCTCCGTAACGCGGCCACTCGGACCGGTCCCTTCCGTGATGCTGTCAAGATCAACATCCAACTCACGCGCCAACCGTCGAGCCCTAGGTGTGATGACCAACCGACCACCAGACCGACCAGCACGCGCAGACCTACGAGCCGCAGCACCGCCTCTGGATCGTCTCTCCCTCGGCGCCTCCTCCTCTGGCAAATCATTGTCACTTTCACCAGCCATCAACAACATCCCTAAAACCGTTCCCACAGGAACCGTCTTCCCCTCCTCAACAATGATTCGCCCGAGCGTCCCATCAGCCGTCGCCTCAACTTCCGCACTAACCTTCGTCGATTCAATCTCCACCAAAGGCTCGCCCTTAACAACCGGATCGCCCACGGCCTTCAGCCATCGAACCACCTCTCCCTCGTTCATCCCCATGCCCCATTGCGGAAGAATTATGTTGCCCGGCATTTCTCGACGTTACCCCTGATTTCGCTACAGATTTAAGTTGGAATCCGAGAAATCATCTTAACAGCACGACGTTTAACCTCAGTTCGATCAAACCGCCCAGTGCCGATTAGCGACTGATAGCCATCCGCCTGACTCGGTTCCTAGTAGCCTGACGGACCTTGGCCGCAACCCTCGACTGCGACTCCAACGTCATCGTCAAAGGCAACGCCGGCAAGATCATCAACGCCATAAACGCATACCCGGGACGGTAAGAATCCGTGAAGTCATACATGAACCCCACAAACAGCGGTCCCGCGACCCCAAATATCGCACTCACCGAACTGGCGATACCAACCACCGATCCATAGCTCCGTCGCCCGAAATAGTCCGCCAATATCGCCAGTCTCAGCGGAATCGAAGCACCAAATCCAAGCCCAAATCCAAGCACAAACACCGGCAAAGGTATCAGCCCCCATGAAATCCCGAAAAAGTCTGAGTTAATCATCGCCAACGCTCCAACACCTGCCATCTGAACAACAAACGCCAGCGTCAGAATCAATCGCTTGTCAAAACGATCCCCGATAAACCCGATACTCACTCTGCCGAGAATATCCCCGATCGCAACCGCACCAGCCGCCGCCGATGCCAACCAGATGCTCAGGTCGTACTCCAACAGTGCTGGCAAGTGAAACAGGTTCGTTGAACTCACCAACTGACCCAAACTCACCGCAATCGCAAGCTGCCAAAATGCACGTAGCCTTAATACCTCCCTGACTCCTATCGAAACTTCACGGACCCGACGCCGATACCGCCCGCCTGACTGATTCGGAGTATTCACCTCAAGCTCCGATTCCCCATCCGGCAACATCCCGAAATCCTCTGGTCGTCGCCGCATCATCAACGCCACCGGAATCCCGAACACCCAAAAACCGATCCCGATCCACAACAGAACGGCACGCCACCCGAACGACGCGATAGCCCAAACTATCAGCGGCAACACGAAAGCGCCGACCGCTGAGAACGTCATCAGCATCGACAACGCCTTCGCACGTTGCCGGATAAACCAGTTACCCACCGTCGCCACAAAAACGATATACGTTCCGAACGACATCCCAAACGCCAACAGCAACACCGCCGCATAGAAATGCCACAAAGTCTGCATCTGACTCATGATTCCGAACGCAGCACCCGTTACAACAATCCCGAACAACATCACCCACTTGGGCCCGAACTTGTCCAGCATCACACCCACAAACGGCGATATCAAACCGCTCTCACCCCGTTGCAACGAGATCGCCGCCGCAAACGCTCCCGAACTCCAACCCGAGAACGTCGCCAATATCGGATCTACAAACGCCTGAAAACCACGCCAAAATACAGCCGACGCGTAAAACTGCATGAACCCGCCGCCAAAAACAATCCACCAGCCGTAAAAGATCTTGGTTGGAGACTTACCTAGCGACGTACGGCCTCGAGTGTCATCGGTATCAACTCAGATCGGGCACACATCGCTCACGCGTGCATGCGCCGATATCCGAATCAGAATATCGCGTACGCTACTGGCGAATCCCTGATTCCGAACGCAGTAGAGTCGTCAGTTTCGTTCGCATCAAATCTCCTATGTCACCCCCAGCATCCGCGCCCGCTCCATCTGTCTAACCTTTGCCGCAACGCGACGCGGCGACTCCAACGTCAACATAAGCGGCACCGCCGGCAACAGCAGAACCGCCAAAACCATGTAGCCCGGCCTGTAGGAATCTGTGAAATCTGACATGAATCCTATGAACAACAATCCGCAGGTCACCGACAACGAACTGATCGAACTCGCGGTCCCAACGAGCGTCCCATAGCTCCGCCTCCCAAAGTAATCTGCAAGAATCGCGAGCCGAAGCGGTATCGACGCGCCAAATCCCAATCCCGAACACAGCACGAATAGAGGCATCGGAACCAGACCCCAACTCAAACCCAAAATGTCGGAGTTGATTAGCACCAGCGACGTCACACCCACGACCTGAATCCCGAGGGCAGTCGCCAAGAGATTCTTCAACCTGAAACGATCTCCGATCAACCCGACGATTACACGCCCCGACACATCGCCGATCGCAACGGCACCCGCCGCGACCGATGCCAACCAGAGATCCACCTCATACTCGAGCAGCGCCGGCAGGTGATACAGATTCGACATCGCAACCACCTCGCCAATGCTCACGGCAATGACGATCTGCCAAAATGCCCGGAGACGCAACACCTCCCGAATGCCGATCGATACCTCGGGCGGTCGCCGGAGCGAACCACGACCGGGATCCACCATCGAACCGGGAGGCTCACTATCTCCGTCCGGTCGCATCCCGTAGTCTTCCGGTCGACGGCGCAACAACAACACAGCCGGGACAGCAATCACCCAAAACCCGATCCCGACTCCGATCATCACCGTCCGCCAACCAAACGTCGAGATCAACCAGACAAGCAGCGGCAACGCTACCGCCCCCATCGCCGAAAACGTCATGAAAGCCGCAAGCGCACGAGACCGATATCGCACGAACCAGTTCACCACCGTCGCCACAAACACGATGAACTCGCCAAACGACAACCCGATCCCCAACACGAGCATCACCGCGTAGAAATGCCATAACTCCTGCACCTGGCTCATGAGAATGAAACCGCAACCCGTCGTAAACGCCCCGAAAGCCAACACCGGCCTTGGCCCGAAACGATCTATCGCCGCCCCGACGAACGGCGTTATCAGCGAACTCTCAGCTCGCTGGATTGCCATCGCCGTCCCAAACACGCCCGATCCCCATCCCGGAAACGCACGAAGAACCGGATCAACATAAGCCTGAAACCCGCGCCAAAAAACCGCGGAGGTGAAAAACTGGACCGTCCCGCTCCCGATGACGATCCACCATCCGTAGAAAACCTTAGGTCGGCGCTTGATTGACGTTGTCACCTTCTACGATTTTCTCGACCACGTAACGCTCCAGAAATGGCTTAACCGCCCGAATAAACCCAACTGGATTATCCCCCGGAACTCGGTGGCTAGCGTTCGGAACGTAACTCGCCGAACTCCCCGGCACCAACTCAACCATCCTCCGAACTGTGTCCGACGTCACCAACTTCGAATTCTTGCCCAGCACAAACAACGTCGGCGATACCACCTTCCCCAACGCGGCCCAATACTCATCCGACGTGTAACTCGGACGATGATGCTCGAGCAACCTCGGATCATGCTTCCACTCCCAACCGCCGTCCTTCTTAACCCTCGTCGCCCGCAACAACGAACCCCTAACCGCCTCGCGGCTCCGCATCGGACTCATCTTAGCTACCTTTTCCACTAGATCCTCAAACGGTCCGTCCTTAGGCAGCGCAGAAATGTACCGATTGATCCCCCGACTAGCCTGCCGATTCGTCTCCGGCGCAACATCCACAACCACGACAGCATCCACAACCTCCGGATGCTCTGAAGCGTAGATGTAAGACTGATGCCCCCCAAGAGACAACCCACAAAGCCCAAACCGATCGATCCCCATCTCTCGCGTCATGTGGTCAATCAACCGCCGCAGATCAGACTGATAGTAATGCGTCGTATAGTCCGGACCTCGCGGCCTCCCGCTATCCCCATGCCCCCGCAAATCCAGCGATATGCACCGAAACCTCGACCGCAACGCCAAGCACGTGAAATCCCAAGTCCGAGCCTGCTGAAGAAACCCATGGATGAAGATGATCGTCGGCTTCTGACCCGTCTCATCGCCCCAGTCGATGAAGTTCAACTCAAACCCATCATCATGCTCGATCCGATGAGTCGACGGCGCACGCGCATCATCAAACCGCACGCCAGCGCGGCGCGCGGCAGCAACCGTCGTATCGAACGCTTCTATCGAGGACATAGGCACAGCCTTAACCGTCAGGAACCAACCCATATCGTAGAATGAGTTCACCCGCTCAAGGATCGCAAAAATGATTCAACCAACAGCAGTAGAAGCCCGAGACGGATATCGTATCTGGGTTAAATTCTCCGACGGCGTCGAAGGCGAGGTTGATCTATCTTCGCTTAGAAAACGAGGTGGCTTTTTCGAGGGCTGGGATGACCGGGCGTCTTTCGAGAATGCACGTGTCGATGATTCGGGTGACTTCATCTGGGTAGGTGAAGTTGACCTATGTGCAGAACCGTTTTATTTCCAGCTTAGCGGCGTGCCATTAGAGGAAGCCGAAGAATTTTCGAACAGTCAAGTCACACATGCCTGAACTTTGCAGGTTTGACGGCATCACCGTATCGATCCACTCGAACGACCACGATCCACCCCACATTCACGCCAGATACGGGGAACATCGAATCAAAGTTTCGCTTCGTCCCGTCAAAGTCGATAGTGGCCACTTTCCAACCAGGAAACGTCGTCAGTTGATCGCATGAGTAGACAAGCGAAACGCGGAGTTGCATGTGGCTTGGCAGATGCTCCAAAACGGTAAATCCCCAAATCGCATCGAACCGTAATCTGGAGTCCAAAGCTGCTCCCCGACTGCTCTGCACGAGATCGCCGCGGTGTAAAACACCCACCTACAGATATGATTCCCCTCAAAGAACGTATCTAAAGAAAGACGCCGCGACGGAACCGCGTCGCCACTAATCTTCCTACTCACCCCAAACATCATTCACTATGCGCATCGGCGAACTCTTCGATATCCCCATACGCGTCCACTGGTCGTGGCTCATCGGTTTTGTCCTTATCACCATGATCATCGCCTCAGGCGGTCTCCCATTCATCAACCTCCGCCTGACCGAAACTCAAGAATGGATCATCGCCGCCACCATCACCATCTGCCTGTTCATATCGGTCCTCGCCCACGAACTCGCCCACTCCCTGACCGCGAAACGCCTCGGCTACTCAGTCGCATCGATCACCCTCATGATCTTCGGCGGCGTCAGCCTGATCCGAGAACTTCGTTCCAAGGCATCTCACGATTTCCTCATCGCCGCCGCCGGACCGGCCATGTCGCTGGCGATTGGCATTGTGTCTGCGCTTCTCTACTTCATCTACCGGGATCCCTTCGCCACCGGCGGTGCGGCAATGCTCCAAGGCATCCTCTTCTACATCGGACTCCAAAACATCGCCCTCGCAATCTTCAATATGCTCCCAGGAATACCGCTCGACGGAGGACGAGTCCTCCAAGCCGTAGTCTGGGGACTCACCCGAAATCGAAACTTCGCCACCCGAGTAGCCGGACGGGCAGGGCAGATCCTCGCCATCGGTCTGATCCTTGCAGGCGTCTATATGATGCTCACGAGCCGCGACCTCTCAAACGGCCTCTGGCTCATCGTCATCGCAATGTTCATCCTCCCGGCTTCCACTGCCGAAACCAAAATGGCAAGTCGCGACCGCCAACGTGAACGATCCACAGGCATCCCCGTCCGATCAATAATGTCCGCCGTCCCCACAGCCCTCAACGCGTCCACTCCTCTCGACGCCGCCGTCCGCAACGTACTTTCCATCCGCCCTGACGTCTCGATCCCCGTCATCACCAACGGAAGCGTCACCGGCATGATCTCAATGCGAGACGTGACAACCCTCGGCCTAACCCAGAATCAAGGCTCAGGACTCACCGTCGCCGACGTTGCACATCACGTATCCACATTCGCCATCGAACCCGACGCCGACCTAGCGGTTGCCAGACAGCTTCTTGCCAAACGCGGCATCGACATTCTTCTCGTCTACGAAAACGGCTACCTCATGGGCACCGTATCCGAGGCCAACCTAGCGGACGCCCATCAATGGACGTCCGACTCCGCAACCGGCCCCAACCAAGCCTGACCGCGCCCTCCCCACATCATTCAGGCGCAGGCCGGAATCCAGCGACAAACCTCACGGAAAAATCGCCGCCCGCCGATGCGTCCCGATCCCGATCAAATTCCCGCTATCCAAATCATGCGCCTCCACGTGAAACCGGAAACGTGTCCCATTTACCTCTAACAACTCCGCCGTCGTCCGCATCCTCGCACCCGGTGGCGCAGGAGCGACATGCTTCACGTCTACATGAAATCCAACCGTGAACCCACCATCCGGCAACCGATAATCCAACCCCAGCATCGCCGTCGTCTCCAACTCATTGATCATCGACGGACTCGACAACGTCGCCCGAGCCGGATTCCCGCCCGGCGAATAAAGCATCGAATCCTCAACTACCCACTCCCGCTCGTGCCTCAGCCCAGGCCGTACTGTCTCTGATAGATCAACCACGCCACATTACCTTTCATTTCCCGAGCAACGCATCCGCCATCTCACCAAAATCCGCCACCGTCAAATCCGGCTCATACCGCTTGTCGGTGTCCTCAAACGGCAGACCGTACCGATTCACATAGATCCCCCTCAACCCGCAAGTCCTCGCACCCATCACGTCGAAAGAGTTCGACGAGACCATAATCAACTCCCCCGGCTCATTGTCCAACAGCCGAGCCGCGCTCCGATAAACCCCCGGATGCGGCTTGAACGCCCCCGCAACCTCGACCGAGATCACCGCATCGAAATCAAAACCGATCCGATTCTCAACCAGATGGTCCAAGAACCAAGGATTGCCGTTCGACAACGCCACCAACTCAAACTTCGCCGCTAACCGACCCAACCCCGGCAGACAATCCTCAAACGGATTCAAAACCTGCCAACCCGCCATAAACGCCTCAACCTCCTCGGCTGTCGGATCCAGGTCATTCAGCCTCGCAACATACACAAAAGCCTTCTGAGCAGTCTCCAGATAACCAGAATGCCCCAACTCCACCAGAGAGTCCTGATACTGCTCGATCCTCTGACGATGCCGCAACTCCGCCCAAAATGCCGAAGCATCCACACGATCCTCCTCACCGCGCCCTTTGATGAACTCCGCAATAAACGGCGTCAAACTCCCACCTAGATCCAACACCGTCCCAAACAAATCAAACGTCAAAGCCTTGCATCTCGACAAATCGGTCATCGTCTCGATCTCCTCACGAACTTGCTGCATTCTCAAACGCCGGCGTCTGACAAACCAGCATACTCATCGCTGAAACATCATTCTCGTCACGACTAAACAGATCGCACTCCGCAGCAGGCCGCCCCGGAGTCACACCCCGAACGATCGGATACAGATGCCAATAACGACCATCAGTGATCGCAAACACCGCAACCCCAGTTTCGACGCACCTCTGCAAGTGAAACTCGATCCCACTCACAATATCCGCACCTAACGCCCGTGTCTCAACTACCGCCAACGTCCGATCCGGGACCGCGTCCGATCTCAGGGCATGAACCATCCGAGCATCAGCGTCATCCATGGTCGAAGGAATAAACCAAAACTCCGGATGACTGACCCGCCATCCAAGCAAGTTCAACACTGGCAACACCAACACCACGAACGTCCTTGAGACGCTTCTATGCGCACCCAGCAGCTCAAACTGCTCGGTACGCGCCGACGCGGTTTCGGCGAGGATTCTGCTTTCGAGTGTCGGCGAGAGCTAGTCCACCGACTTGATCACCTTGATGTCACGGTGGGCAAGGTGACCGCGCACGAGCGGCATGTTCTCTTCCCACCAATCTGAGCCGTAAAACGCCGCCTCTTTCTCTTCCAGCTCTTCCATCGTGTCGCCGTACGACCGGATCCAGATGAACTGCGATTCCTCTTCGTTGACCCAGACTGTTTCCGCCTTCATCCCAAATCCGTCCATCACGTCAATCAACGTCTCGTCGAACAGCTTCAACCAGGAATCCATCATCCCCTTGTTGATCGTGTATGTCCGCAGATGTGCAACCGTCATCGGTCTCTTTCTCCTTGTCTATTGGCGCAACAAACCATGTTGCCCTAAACATTATCTATACGCGAACCAATTCCTCACCCTTGATGCCAAGGAGGAATACAAGGGGGTTTTAGATCCGGTAATACTTCTCCGCATTCGTTCTGAACAACTTCTCTCGATCTTCGACCGAAAAGTCAGCCGTGATCTCGTCATACGCCTCCCAGATCGCACGATACGAGCTGAAGAGCATATCCACCGGGTAATTCGAAGCAAACATGCACTTGTCCACCCCGAAAATCTCTATCGTGTCCAACACCCACTGCTTGATTCGATCCGCCGAAAACTCTCCCGAAAACATCCCTAGCGCCGATATCTTCACCGACACATTCTCAGTGTCCGCCAAAGCCCTCATCCCATCGCGCCACACCTCGACGCCAGCACCATCCCAATCCCGCGGCATACCAGTGTGATCCAACACAATCGGCACCTCCGGGACCCGATTCGCCAGATCCGCCGCATCCTTCAACTGCCATGGCCAAACCTGCAAGTCAAACGACCCGCCATGCTCCGCCAACGACCGATATCCCCTCAACCAATCCGCATCGGTCATCAAATCGTTCCGGTCAGTAAACTGCCACTTCGGATCCTCGGCCCAATTCAACATGTGCCGAATACCCCGCCAGTTCAAGTGCTCCGCATGACGTGCAACCAAATCCGGCGCGTCCGGCTGAGACAAATCAGCAAACCCGACGATCGCATGAGGCATCCCACGCGAACCCTCAGAATCCGCCACCCACTGCAACCAAGCCGTCTCTCCCACAGGATCAGCCTCATGGTCCCACTCAGCCTGAACATGCACCGACTTCACCAACGGCAAACCCGCCGCATCATCATGCAGATGCGAAATCAGATACGTCCTACGGAATATCGAGTAATCTCCAACGAAGTGATCGATCCCCTCCGTCAACCACGGATACGGGTTGTTCTCCAAATCCCAAAGGTGGTGATGTGTATCGATGAACGGCGGCAGAGCCATCTCAAACTCCAATCTCGGGACAATCAGTCCGTGTAAAAGACCTGCGTCAACTCAATCATCATCTGATCCGGACGTGCACCCTCCGGTATCTCGAAATACGGAGCCATGAACTCCTGCCACCGATCATTCACCTCCTCACCTGCCATCCCCTCCAACGCCTTCTCAAACGTCTCATCCACCTCTACGTATCCGAACAAAGTCCCATCATCCTTCGCGAAGATGCTGTAGTTACGCCAACCATGCTTCCGCAATGCCTCCAGCATGTCCGGCCAAACATTCGCGTGGTGATGCGTATATTCCTCCATCGCCTCAGGCTTGATCTTCATCAAGAATCCAACTCGCTTCATGATCCAATCTCCTCCGTTCAATCTCACTCTACGCAACGGAAGGCAACATATTCCTTCGCCAATGATGACTATATCGAAAACTTTCGCAACTAGTCCCATGACTCGATCTGTTCGACGCCCGATAAAATGCTAAACCCAATGATGTCAGTCCGTTCGGAATGGTTCGAAAATGAAAATCAGCGGTGGTGAAGCCCTAGTCAAATCCCTCGTCAATGAAGGCGTGGAGGTGGTGTTCGGCATCCCCGGCATCCAGATCTACGGCATCGTTGCCGCACTGCGCGACGAGCCAAATATACGAATGGTCACGACGCGCCATGAACAGGCCGCAACATACATGGCCGACGGCTATGCCAGAGCATCCGGCGATCCAGGCGTCGCATTAGTCGTCCCCGGCGTCGGTCTCTACAACGCCGCATCCGGCGTCGCAAACGCATTCGCCCGCAACTCACCCGTTCTGCTCGTCGCGGGTCAAATCCCACGCGCTTTGATCGACAAAGACATCGGTAGCATCCACGAAATCTTCGATCAACCCAGCGTACTGAAATCCGTAACCAAGTGGCGTACAAGAGTCACGAGACCCAGAGACGTCCCTGACGCTGTCTTTGAAGCTTTCAGGCAGATGCGGACAGGCCGACCTCGCCCCGTCCTGATTGAAATGCCGCCCGACACCGGAGTCGAACGCGAAGAAGTGGTCCTGCGTCAACCAGCCCGCATCTCTCGCATCGTGCCAAGTCCAGAGCAGCTGCGCGAAGCGGCCCAAATCATCACCAACTCCCGCCTTCCTTTGATCTACGCTGGCGGAGGTGTCGCGATAGCCGATGCGGAAAAAGCTCTGGTCAACTTGGCCGAAGCAACAAACATCCCCGTTGTAACCTCCAACAGCGGCAAGGGAACCATACCGGACAATCACCCTCTTTCATACGGATCATGCTTCAGTCCTATGGCCGAGCAACCTTCGATGAACCAACTCTTCGAGGTCATGCAGTCCGCTGACGTAGTCATAGGCATCGGCGCACGCTTCTCTCTTGGCAACCCGGCTGGCGAAGCGTCGACACTAATAAACATCAATATCGACGACCGCGACCTAACCCGCATTCAGTCCAACACCGTGCCATTGCACGGCGACGCGAAAGCCACCATCGAAGCTCTGATCCCATATCTGGTCGATTCCGGCGCGGGAAACCGACCATCTCCCGCAGCAGCCGTCACCGCCGCTCGAAACCTCATCTCTCACTACGATCAACGGCTAGACGATCCACCGTACGAAATCCTCGAGAACATCCAAGCTGCAATCCCCGAAAACGCCTTCATCTCATGGGACGTCACCCAGTTCGGTTGGTACGCCAGAACCCACTACAAAGTCAATCAACCCAAGACCTACATCGACTCAGGATACGCCTTCAACCTCGGCTCCTCTTTCCCCACAGCGTTGGGAGCAAAGATTGCCCAACCCGACCGGCCAGTCATCTGCATGACCGGAGACGGCGGGTTCATGTTCAACGCCGCCGAACTTGCCACCGCAGTCAAATACGGCATCAATGTCGTTACCGTTATTTTCAACAACGACTCCTATGGAAATGTAGAGCGAGACTTGGTCGAGGTCTTCGACAGCACCTACGAAACTGACCTGCACAACCCAGACTTCGTAGAATTCGCCGAATCCTTCAACGCAATCGGACTTCGCGCCTCCCACGCCAATGATCTCGCCACGCTCATCCCTCACGCGCTGGAGCTAAACGCCCCGGTCTTGATCGATGTACCAGTCCACGACCTAGAGATGCCGCGCGCCCCCCAGTTCTCATTCACAACCAAACTGCCTTGGGCAACACCGCAGGACGACCTCCTGCCGACCTGACCTCACTGCTTTGTGAATCGACGCCCGAGTTTCGCTTGAGCCGAATCCAAAGCTAAGCCTTAAATCCCACAGCCTCCCCAAACGCAAGCCCTGCAACTCCACCCGGATGACCATCCCAACGATCCATATCCCCTCGCCACTTCTCAAACTGCTCCAACGTCGCCAATCCGAACTCGACCGCAGGTCCAATCACCTCATCCGACAAAAACCACTGATTCACAAACCCGTGGAAAAACGCAACATCCTCAGCCGTCGAGAAAACATCAAACGACGCCGAAGCCTCCACATCCACAAACCCGGCCCTCACAAACACATCCTTCAAATCCCGACCCATATTCGGATGACCACCATTAGCACTTACCAACTTGCTGAACGTATTCCACGCCTCATCGTCCACCGCATCCTCAGGCCCGACGAACGACGCATCCGTAATCACCTCCCTGATCGCCAACACTCCACCCGGCCTCAACACCCGTAAAACCTCGCTCAACACCTTCTCCGTGTCCGGCACATGCATCAAAACCGCATGGGTATGCGCCGCATCAAACGATTCATCCTCAAACGGTAGATCCGTAGCATCCCCCACATGAAACGTCGCATTGCCATGACCACCCGCAGCAGCCGACGCCCTCGCAATCATCACCTGCGACTCCTCCATATCGATCCCATGCAACTCCCCAGGCTCAACAGCCTTCGCCAATCCCACTGAAATCGTCCCCGGCCCACAACCGATATCCAACACCCGCGAACCCGATTTCAGGTGCGGCAACAAATGAGCAGCGTGCGTCTCCGCATTCCGACGATGCAATATCTGCGTAAACTCGTCGCTATACCCCATCGCATACGCCGAACCCTCAACCTGTTCCGATGACACTGTCTCAATCTCCTTTCCTGTTGTAAGATCATGTAGCCAATCACGCCGACGGAGATTCTATTCGAAATATGCCAATATGAGATATCGTATCGATCATGGACTTAAAACCCGTTTCTCATTTAAATTCGGCTCGTAACCCCATAACACATTCATCGTCCTTCTCCTTAACGGATACGATGCCGAACTCAAAACTGTTCTTTCACTGGACCGCACCTGTCTTGTGCCTCCTCACCTTTCTCATGGTCATCGGATGTACCCAAACGGTCCCAACACCGGCTCCAGAGCCAACCCCCATCCCAATTCCCACTCCCACCATCGCTCCTACATCAACTAGCACACCATCGCCAACATCAACTCCAGCACCGACCGAAACTCCCGTACCGACGCCGACTCATACGGCAACACCTGAACCTACCGCCACGAGCACTCCCACCGAACCTCCAACGCCTACGCATACTCCAATACCTTCGGCTACACCTTCCAACACTCCGACTCATGTGCCTACCGACACACCAACCCCTCTACCTACATCCACGGGCACACCTACTAGTACTCCGACTCAGACGCCTCAACCCAAGTCGACCAACACGCCAACGCCCATCCCTACGAACATACCGACCATTACCCCGACGCCCACTTACTCGCCAACACCGACCAACACACCGACACCTACTCAAACGCCAACGCCTGAGCCCACCCCTACCCATACACCGACCGCAACGCCGACACCCATTCACGCCGAGATTCTAGACTGCGCGCTAGAACCCGTAGCTGACATCTCCGTAGTCGGATCTACTCTGTTTTACAGAGGTGAGATCAGCTCAAGAGCGTATCGACAATTTTTGTGCGCGATCGAAGGCAAGGAAGACAGTATCAAAACGTTTCAAATTGATTCCTTCGGTGGAAACCCTGCCGCATACGCGGCCAGTTCATTCTCAATCATCGGCCGTTCAGCTGCAGTGGATAGGATCGCCCGAAGAATCGGTGCTTGGATACACGAAAACGACATCGACGTAGTCGTAGAAAACAACTGTTTCTCAAGTTGCGCGAACCATATATTCACTGCCGCCAAAAACAAAATCATCAAAGCTGACTCTACCGTCGCCTGGCATGGATCATCACAACGACATGCATACATCATCCAGCGGCGCGGCATAACCTTCGACGACTATCTGAGTGAAGCCTATGACACACTCAACTCGAGAACAGGCACCACTCCTTCGGACGACGGTCGGGTGCGTTTCATTGAAGGTTTCAAGGCCCATATTGCAATTTACGCGATCGAAGAACAAGAATTCCTCGAGAATATCGGCGTCGACGTGGATGTCATGGTCTACGGATTGTTGCCGCAACCGTGGGAAATATGGAGCAGTAGCGATTCCGAGGGCTGGACGTTTTCAGTCGAGGACATGGCGAAGCTCGGCATCGACAACGTCACTTATCAAGGCGAAGGCGAATACCCTGATCAGAATCTCGCCGAGGAACGTGGACTTTTGATATTCGATGTGCCCTCCGGTACGAGCACGACGACCGAGCCATCCACGCCGATCCACGCGCCGCATCTCGACTGTTCGCTGGAACCCATAGCCGACATCTCAATAGTTGGATCTACTCTGTTTTACAGAGCTGGGATCGACGCAAGGACATATCGCGAATTTCTATGCGCGATCAAAGGCAAGGAAGACAGTATCGAAACAGTTCACATAGATTCATCTGGTGGCACGACCTCCGTCGGCCGAAAAATCGGCACATGGATTCACGAAAACGACATCGATGTAATCGTAGAAAATTGGTGTTTCTCGAGTTGCGCAAACTATATATTCACTGCCGCCAAAAACAAAACTCTCAAAGCTAACTCTGTCGTGGGTTGGCATGGGTCTGGACAACAAACCGGATACATCATTCAAAGGGCAGGAACGACTCTCCACGACCACCTGAGTAGGAGTTACGACCAATTCGTTATGAGAAGAGGCACAGATCCTTCGGAGGAAGACCGGATGGAGTTCATCGAAGGTTTTAAGGACAGTACTCCAATAGAGGTAATGGAAGAACAAGAGTTCCTTGAGAAAATCGGCGTCAGTGTGGATGTAATGGTTTACGGAATGTTGCCGGAACCTTGGAAAGTCTGGTCGGGCTCAGGCACTATAGGCTGGACCTTCTCCATCGAAGACATGGCCAAACTAGGCATCGAAAACGTCACTTACGACGGCGAAGGAACATATCCCGACCGCCAAGAAGCCCAACGTCGAAACCTCGAAGTCTTTCAAGTGCCTTGATCAACCCAACCAAACAACGACTTCCAGCTTCGATCGATATCATTGAACCTAACTAACTAATACAACCTCACCAGCCCCCTCCCCCATGACCATCAACCGCGAACTCGAATACCGAAAAATGGCAAGCCGCGGAAAATATCGCCGCCTCTACAACCACCTCCAATCTCGCCCCCGGCGCGAATGGCAGACCACCTTCCAAGAAATCGAATCCATCCTAGGCTTCGAACTCCCGCCATCCGCACGCCTCCACCGACCATGGTGGTCCAACCAGCGCAACGGCAACGGACACAGTCAAGCCCTCGCATGGAACGCCGCCGGATGGGACACCGCAAACGTAAACCTACAATCCGAATCCCTGTCACTAAAACCGTTGGACTCTGATCCTGAACCCAAGCCGTTCGACATTGACGAAGTAATACCCGTCCACGACCCGGGAGAGTGGCCCGACGTGCCAACCTTCCGTCGGGAAGACATGTATGACGATAGGTTTTAATCCCTGTATGTTCATCGACACCAATGCCCTGATATATTCGCGCAACCTGAAAACGCCCTTCCATCTTCCCACTAGAGAGATCATCCAACGCGCCGCCGATGAACAAGAACCTCTCAGAATCAGTCGCCAAATCATTCGGGAGTACCTCGCAGCCGTTACTCGCCCTCAAAACTGGTTGGTGCCCATCACCCGCGAACAAGCCCTCCTCGACGCCGAAAGCTTCCTCCAGACCTTCGAAATCCTAGAAGACGGACCACAAGTCACCAACACCCTAATTCAACTCTGCCGGGAAACCCCCGTCGGCGGACGACAAATACACGACGCCAACATCGTCGCAACCATGTTGGCCCACGGAGAATCCCAACTCCTAACCTTCAACACCGCAGACTTCCAACGCTTCACCAACCACATCCAAATCATCAACTCCTGACCTGCCCTCCCGTTCCGTGCTAGGTCTCCACACAATCTCAACCACAATCTGACCCATTGAAATCTAGTCAACCAAAACCCGAATCTAGGCTCCTGATCCTCATCCGCCATTGCGAATCCACCGGGCAAGAACCAGACGCGCCATTGTCCGAAACCGGCCACCGTCAAGCCCAATTCCTAGCCAACTTCCTGTCCCGATATCCAGTCGACCACATAACCGCCAGCGAATACCTCCGAGCGCAGCAATCCATTCAACCGTTCGCCGATCAGAACAATCTCCCCGTCCACGTCGATCACCGACTCAACGAGCGCACACTCTCCGCCGATCCCATCGAAAACTGGCAGCAAGTCATTCGCGACTCTTTCGCCGATCCCAAAACCCGTGCACCCGGCGGCGAATCCGCCTCAGAAGTCCTCGAACGATCCCGATCAGCCCTGAACGACATCCTGACACAAGATCGATCTTTGCCCGTACTCGTCACTCACGGCAATCTCCTCGCCATTCTCTTACACTCCATAAACCCAACTTTCGGCTACCAAGGCTGGCAATCCCTAACCAACCCCGACGTCTTCATACTCAAGCAAACAGGTCCCACACAATTCGCATTCGAGAGACTATGGCGGACGTGATAAATCCCCGATTCATTCACTCAAAAACCGCTTCGTCAAACGCTCAATAGTCCCCTTGGTCCGAATCGTCATCGGACCCAAAATCCCCTCCACGGCCTTCAAATCCAACTCCGATGACGATAAATTCCCCTCAGGCCACCAGTACAGCTCCCGCCCTGCAACCTCCAACATATCCTCCTCACACGCCATCCCAAGCACCGAATCCCGAGCAGACCGCTCAGGCGCATCCTTGAGCATCGCCACCTGCAACTTGCCCAAACGCTCCCCAGAAAATCCAGAAAACGGTTCATACCTCGCAATCACCCGAACCTCATCCGCCGACCGCAAAAAAGTCGGCACTTCATACCCAAGCGCCCTCTGCAACCCAACCTCAATCATCTCCGCAACAACCCCTGCATCTCCCTCTTCCGACTCGAACACAACATTCCCACTAGCCAAAAACGCAGAAACATCACTAAACCCCATCCCCTCAAAAGCCGCGCACAACTCCGGATTCTTGATCCGCCTACGACCAAGATTCATCCCACGAAGAAACGCCACATACCGATGCATGATGGCGGAGAAGTATAAAGCCACCACACAACCAGCAACTCAAACAACCACGTCCCCTTCCCACACTCGCGTTATGTTAGTTCAGGGTTGTTCCGATGCGGAGTGAGGATGAGGGACTGAATGGTTTCAGTAATCCTTGAAAAGCTGGCCCCAAGAAGTCTTAAGCGCATCTGCCACACGCTTCCTCCCGATGAACCGAAGCCAAAATTCGTTGTGATAAAGATTGGAGGCCACGAACGCCCAAGGAGTGATGGGTGATCGCAGCAACATGCCCTCAAGTGGTTTCAATGGCCCCCAGTAGATGAGTTTTTGACCCCGAGAAGCAAAAGTGTTTTCGTTTGGGGAAAAATCCCATTTGACGTTGGCGATGTCGTCGCCTTTTACTTCGATTTCGGCGGGGTTGCCGATGCCTAGTCCTATTTCATGGGCGATGCGGATTTTGGGGATGGACATGGGGTCGAAGCCCATCAGTTTGGCGGCTACTGCGTCGATGGCGACTTGGTCGGCGGAAGCGAGGATGATGTTCTTGGTGTGTATGCGCATGGCTCGCGGGCCGGGACCATCGCCTGCAAATGTCCCATCCATGACGGCGAAAAGGCCGCTGTGAATCTCGCGCTGTATCTGCAAAAGGTCAACGAGGGTTTCGTGTATCTGCGCATGTGTCCAATGGCGGTATCGGTGCAGTAGACCGCCGAAAGCGTTCTTCATGGCACCGGTCATTTGCGTGAAGACGTGGGTCTTGACGGTCGGGAGTTGGATGATGTTGGTGCCGAGCAGCATCTCGGGAATGTAGATGCCGTCTTTGTAGATGTCGTTGAGCACCAACATCTCGGCTTGGGGTTTGTAACGCACCCACTCCATCTCAGGAGTGTCGAGGATGACGTGCGGGATATCGAGCCGATCTTCGACACTGGCGTGTTTGTTTTTGACCCGGCCTTCGACTGGATCAACCACCACTGTCCCGTTGTGTGCCGCAGTCAGGTCATCAAATCCACCGGCTCGCAACTTATTCGCCACCCCTTCAATCTGCCAAGGGGCAGTTGAGCAGGCGGGGTAGTAGTGCTGCCAAGAGATGTTTACCTTCAGGAGAGTGGGAATGTCTGGCGTGAGCGAATCACGGTATCCCGCCAGATCCATCAAGTCGGCATAGTCGCTTAGGACGGTTTCCGGTTTGGTGTAGAGAACGGCGACCGTTCCGAGTTTGGGTTCAACGTGCGGAATGTCGGGCGCGGTTACTAGACGTTCCCGCGAAGTTGTGCTGATCGGCGCTCTCATTGTTACGCCTTCATGGCGACGGTGGTTGTGGTAGATTAGGCCGCTTCGTAGTGGTGTTCGCCTGCGAGGACGTAGCCATACGCGGAGAGTGCAGCGATGGCACCTTGGGATGCGGCGGTAACTGTCTGTTTGAGGGATGTGCCGTCGGTGAGGTCGCCAGCGGCGTAGATGCCTGGCATGCTGGTCCGTTGCCCGCGGTCTACGTGGACTTCGCCGGTCGCTTCGTTGAGGTCGAGTCCGAGCATGTTGGGGATTTCCAGCCGAGGATCGGCACCAGCCTCGATGAAGATGCCATCAAGGTCGATGACATCTTTGCCATGATCGTCTTCGCGAGACTTGTTCATCGGCTCGGTCTGGTCTGGATGAATGTTGATGGTCTCGTTGTCGTCCATTGGTCGTGAGATTCGGATGGAAGTCAATCCGGCGAGGTCCGTCCCGATGAGTTCAGTGACCGTTGTGTTCAACAGGACGCGGACGTTAGGGATTTGAGACAGGACTTTTAGCTGAATCGGCTCTGGTCGCCAGAGTTCGTCGCCTCGATAGATGAGGTAGACGTGTTTTGCGTATCGGGCGAGTAGGATTGCGCCTTCGACGGCGGCATTTCCGCCACCGACGACAGCAGCGGCTTCCTTGTTCCGGTAAAGGGGCGCGTCGCATGTGGAGCAGTAAGAGACGCCTTTACCGGTCCATTCCTCTTCGTTGGGCAAGCCGAGAGTTCGGCGTTCGCGGCCAACGCAGAGAATGACGGAGCCTGCGTCGACGATGTCGCCGCCGTCGAGGGTGCAGATGAATCGACCGTCGCTGGGTTCGACCGCTTCAAGGTTTCGAGTGATGGTGGGGACTTCGAGCTTGTCGACCTGCTCTTTGAACTTGAGCATGAGATCAAAACCATCGATGTCTGGTGCGCCGGGGTAGTTTTCGATCAGTCCACCGATGGCGGTCTCACCGCCGAAGGATTCGGAGACGATGACGGTGCTGAGTTGGTATCTGGCGGCGTATAAAGCAGCGGCGAAAGCAGCGGCACCTTGACCTGCGACTAGAACATCGGCTTTGTGAGTTTCGAGCATTTCAAGGACCCCGACGAGGAAAAATACGTTGCCAATTGGGACGGTGGCTTCTCTCTTATAAAGTCTATTTCATAGGGCGATTTTCGCCTTTGAAGAGTAAGCAGTCCAATGCCGACCGCGCAACGAGTGTCGGCTGAGATGTGAGCAATGTCTAACGATAACGATCTGACGATAGTCGACGGCGGCGGTGTCGCGTCGGCGCAAGGTTTCAAGGCCGGTGGCGTCTTCGCCGGCATCAAGACGCCGGGAGAAGACAAATACGACCTGGGTCTTCTCTACTCGGAGCGAGATTGCACCGTTGCCGGAACTTTCACGCGGAACAGCATCATGTCCCCCTCGGTGACGGTGTCAAAAGATGTGGTTGCGCGTGGTAACGCGAGGGCAGTAATCGCCAACAGCGGGTGTGCGAACTGTTCGGTTGGCGAACAGGGATTAATCGATGCGCGAGATGTGGCATCGATAGGTGCTTCGCAGCTCGGCGTGAATGCGGAGGAGGTGTTAGTGGCATCGACTGGCGTGATCGGCGTCGAACTGCCGATGAATTTGATCCGGGACTACACGCCGCGGATCGAAGTGCGATGCGGGGACGATGCGGGTCTGGAATTCGCGAAGGCCATCATGACGACAGACACGCATCCGAAGCAGGTGGCGGTGCAGTATGAGGCGAGTGACGGTTCCACAGTGACCGTGGGTGGATGCGCGAAGGGAGCGGGGATGATCCACCCGAACATGGCGACGATGCTCTGCTTCATCTCGACGGACGCTGACGTTGATCAGTCTTTCCTGCAATCGACTCTTTCGGAGGCTGTGACGCTCAGCTTCAATCAGATCGATATTGATGGTGATCAAAGCACGAACGATACAGTCGCTATTCTGGCGAATGGTGCGTCAGGTAGTCCGCGAGTTGCTGGTGGGGATGATGACTCGGCGAAGTTCATGAGTGCCGTCAAATTTGTCAACCGTCATCTCGCGATCGAGTTGGCGCGTGACGGAGAAGGTGCACGGCACCTGATCACCGCGATTGTGGAGGGAGCTTACTCAGACGCAGATGCACGCAAAGCCGCGCGTTCGGTGGCGGCATCGTTGTTGGTGCGAACAGCAGTGTATGGCCGAGACCCGAACTGGGGACGGATCATGATGGCGGTAGGCAAGACCGGCATTCCGCTCGTTGAATCAAAGATCGACATCTTCGTGAACGGCATTCAGATCGTGTTCGAGGGCAAAGCGATCGCCTATAACGTCCAGAGCGTGATCGCGGCGTTGGATCGTCCTGAGGTGGAGTTGCGGGTCGATCTGCACTGCGGCGACGGCTTCGGCGAGGCTTGGGGATGCGATCTGACTGAGGAGTATGTGGTCTTCAACTCTGCGTACACCACGTAATGCCTGCCCAAGATTGCATCGTTGTAAAGATCGGTGGCTCGACGCTCGGGGAAGGAGACTCGACGATTGACGACGTCGTCGAGTTGTGGCGCAGGGGAATGCGTCCGGTGGTTGTACATGGCGGCGGCAAGACTATCTCCGAGTGGGTTTTGCGGCAAGGGGTTCGTTCGCAGTTCGTTCGCGGCTTGCGTGTGACGGACTCAGCTACCCTTGAGGTGGCGGTAGCGGTATTGACCGGTCTAGTCAACTCCAACCTTGTGGCTGAGATTACGCGTGCCGGGGCTCCGGCGATGAGCGTGTCAGGCGTGTCCGATGGGATGTTCAGCGCGGTGATTCAAGATCCCGAATTGGGCTATGTGGGACGGATAGATAAGACGAATCCCGAGCCGGCGCAAGTGATTGTCGATTCAGGGAGAATACCAGTCGTAGGTCCAGCAGCATTGAATTTGGAAACTACGTCTCTGGAAGACCAGATACTGAATATCAACGCGGATACCGCGGCTGGTCATTTGGCACGGGCGATGGAGGCCAACTCGCTCGTGTTCCAGACCGACGTCGAGGGCGTATTGGATATGCGGGGTAGAGTGATACCGCAGATGACAAAGCGGCAGTGTGTAGATTTGATCAACAGCGGGGTTGCAGGAGGGGGGATGATCCCGAAATTGGAGGCCTGCATCGAGTCTTTGGGCGGCACGAAATCGGCACACATCATTGATGGGCGGGTGAGGGGTGCGTTGGTCAAATGCGCGGAGGGAGAGCCGATCGGGACGAGGATTATCTAGCGGTTGACGGGTTGCAAAGGGTTGTGCCAGCGGAGGCCGGGGAAGCGGGCGAAGTCTGAATCCGCGGAGTGGACTTCAGCGTCGTATTCCAAGGCGCACGCGGCGATATGGGCATCGGTCACCAAATTACCGCCCACACCCGTTGCTTTCAAAATCTGAGCAACCAGCATCAGATGTTGTGAGCGCGGCTCAATCGGCGAGACGTGGGGGCAAGCGAACCACTCCGATACATATTGAACCGCCAACGTAACAGGTAATGGTCCGGAAGGCGAGTTTGGGTGTGTGGTCAGCCGAATAAACCCGATCACCACCGCCCACGGAATACCAACTCTCTGTGCCCCATCAATCACCTGCTGCCACCAACTGGCCGTATCGTGATTCGGGTCTTGAGTGCGATATGCGTATAAAAGGGGAGGGGAGTATAACCACTATTCGTAGAACTCGAAGATTGGCATCACGATCCTTGGCGGGCCGCCAGAGCCTTCCCACTCGTTGATGAGCGCCTGTTTGTAGCCGGCCATCAACGCCATGTCTGAGCTGGAAGGGTTGCCCTGGATGTCGTAGGCGGTGGGATTTTGCGGGCTGTCGTCGAAAAACGCTGAAATCCGACGACGCGGCGTGCTAGAGTCCGTCATAGGATGGCCTCCTGATCCTTGCACTAGTTCGCGCTAGGGCCTTGTAATGTAGAGCCTGCGCAACGATTGCACAGGCTCTTTGGATTCTAAAGCACTAGCTGCTTCAGGATTTCTGCTTCAGCTTCCTCATCGCTCATTGAGTGTGGGAAACGTTTCTTCAACAACGTTCGCAACACAGTGGCGTCATGTTCATCTTTTGAGTAACCGAGAGTGTAACTTTCATTTCCTGATCGCAAAGTTACAAGCAAGGTGCTTTCATCTTTGCGTTTAACGTTTACCGTGCAACGCTTATAAACGCCTTGCCATCCACTGCCATCCACTGCCATCCAATGTCCACTTCACTACGTCAGTTTCCGTAAGGTATGTCAATTGCTCTACAATCTTATTGATGTTCGTGCTAGGGGGAACCATGTTGTTCATTCCTTCACTCGGATTGGTGGTGGGGTGCAACTGTTGAGCGGTGTCATGGACTCATGGCGGGACTCCTAGCGCAGACTGCGCAACTTGTCCTGCGCGTCCCAAATCTTCTGTATCGAAGGCATTTCAAGAGCAATGATCATTTTCTCGATCGCACCTGCGAAATAGGCAAATTCGTTGTCCGACAAGTTGCGCTTGTTGTATTCGGTGTTGAGATAAATCTTCAACTCCTCAACCATCAACTTGCGCATACCATCGCGTTCCTGTTGGGACAATGGGGCCGTTGACATGCTGAACGCGTACGACAACGCGATGCACATCGAGTTAACGACCGCCTCAGCTTCTTTTACCGAAACCTGAGCCACATCACACCTCCACCCAAGTTGAAAACACGCCGAAAACGGCGATATAATGGCGCATTCGATGCCTCCTTTACAGCTTTAAGGGGTATTGGCTATAAAAGCAGATTGAGATCAGGCACGATCATTTGTAGGATTTCTCAGCATTGAACGCGTCGGTTCCGCCAGCCAACTTCTTCGCATAATATTCGTCGTCCAACTTGCTGAGGATTTCTTTAGGGGTCATACCCTCGAACTCGGGCGCGAACTCTAAGCTAAACGGTTTGATCCTGAACCGCTTTCCGGCTTCTTTGATTTGCGAGTTCTTGGGCATGTGTTGCCTCATGAACTGATTGACGATACGGTCAACCGGTTTGTTCTGTCGGAGGCCCTCCTCGTTGAGTAGTCTGCAACATCTTCGTCGAATTCGACTGTAATTTTTGTGACCATGATCTTGAACCCTGTTATTGTGTGCCGTGTTAGGTCTAGCCTTCTATCTGGAACAGCGTTGATTATTACGCTATCACCACTCCGCGCCATCTTCTGGCACGTAACCAACCAGCTTCGTCGTGTGTTCCAAGTCCCTGAACCGCGTTTTGTTATCGGATACGCCGTAGACGATGTCATATCGAACGTCAGCCGGGGCTTCAACGCAGCGCCAGACGATCTGAGCGGCGTCTCGGTGGCTTAAATGTACAGCGGCACTCCGAGCATCGGCAGGCTCGTTTTCGGCGGTGACTCGGCCCAGTTTGATGCAGATCACAGACATTCCGTGAGTCTCCGAGTAGTAACGACCCATAACTTCACCAGCTACCTTGGCGACGCCGTACATCCTGTCTGGCCGCGCCGGTGAATCGACATAGACCCGTCCCGGCGGGTCGGGGATGTCCTCATAGCGCGCTTCGACCATAGAGAGGACCGGCTCTTCGCGCTCGTACCCCATCTGGGTAGCGCCAGAACTGCCAAATACGAAGCGCTTAACACCAGCGTCTTTGGCCGCTTTATACACGTTGTAAGTGCCCTCAATATTCACGGAGAGTTGCATGGCATCAGACGGCCCTAGATAGGCTGCCATGTGGACTACGCAGTCGATGCCTTCGAACGCGGGTCGGATAGCGTCTAAATCTGTGATGTCGGCTTGGGTAGTCGGGAATCCAGACACATCTTGCCGGTTGAGCGCAGAGACTTGGTATCCGCGTCGGGCTAGCTCTCGGCCTGCTAGTCCGCCGATTAGGCCGCTCATGCCGGTGACGAGGATGTTCTTGATCGGGATCGTGTTGTCGTTACTCATACGCCCCATGTTACGGTGTCCGTCTCCATTCGCGACGGTTGAGGATTCGGGCAGATTTATACTTTGGGTTTAAGCCAAAATTGGCATCCAACCAGTACATGACGTCGGACGGCAAGAAAACGCAAGCGGGGGTGTGTTGATGGCGGAAAGTTCAGCCGCATCAACGCAAGAGTTGGAGCGCGCGGCACTAGATTCATTGGCCGCAGCGAAGTCCGAGACTGAGCTTGAGGATTGGAGAATTGCGTATCTAGGGCGACGTGGCGAATTGTCCGTTCGTCTACGTTCAGTCGGATCATTGCCAGCTGAGCAACGCCGCGAAGCGGGTGCCAGCCTAAACCGTCTGAAGTCTCGCCTAACCACCGCCTTTGATGAAGCGGTTCAAACCGCCTCTCAATCAGGGCGCGAAACCGCGACTCACGATGCCATCGATATCACTCTCCCCGGAAGACGTTCGAATCTAGGCGGCCTTCATCCCTCTGAGATGATGATGCGGGAGATATTAGAGGTCTTCAACGACATGGGTTTCCAAACCGTCGAAGGGCCTATCGTGGAGCTTGAGAAGTACAACTTCGACATGCTCAACGTGCCGCCGGACCATCCGGCGCGAGATCTGCAGGACACGCTTTGGATCGATCGGAAGTCCAGAGACAAGGTGTTATTGCGGACACAGACATCGCCGATGCAGATCCGGACGATGGAGAAGCAGAAACCGCCGGTGAGGATAGTTTCCCCCGGCCTTTGCTTCCGACACGAAGCCACCGATGCCGTTCACGAATGGCAGTTCCATCAGATAGAGGGACTCGCCGTTGACGAAGGCGTGACGATGTCCGATCTCAAGGGCACGCTATACGAGTTCGCACGCCGCATTTTTGGCGCTCAACAGAAGATTCGGTTCCGCTGCGATTACTTCCCCTTCGTAGAGCCGGGCGTTGATGTGTCGGTTGACTGGAATGGGCGATGGGTCGAGATTATGGGTGCAGGTATGGTGCATCCCAAAGTGTTGGAAGGAGTCGGATACGACTCGTCGAAATACACGGGGTTCGCCTTTGGAATGGGGCCTGAGCGCATCGCGATGCTCCGCTACAACATCGAAGACATCCGCCACTTCTTCTCCAACGACCTGCGCTTCCTGAGCCAGTTCTAGCCGATCGGATCCGCCGCCCGATGAAAATCCCCCTATCATGGCTCCGCGAGTACGTTGACGTAAATATCGACGTTGACGAGTTGGCGCATCGACTGACGATGGCCGGAAACGAGGTCGATTCGATCGAGAAGTTCCGGCATATAGATAACGTGACAGTAGGCGAGGTCCTCCGCGTCGGGCCGCATCCGAATGCAGATCGGTTGAGATTGGTGCAGGTTGACGATGGTGAAGGTGTGCACGAGGTGGTTTGTGGAGCTCCTAACGTAGCGGAAGGGCAGAAGATAGCGTACGCGTCTATAGGTGCGGAGTTGTTCGACCCCTATAGCGACGAACCGGGAAAGACACGGCGGTTGCGGAGATCGAAGATACGTGGTGTCGAATCCTCTGGAATGGTGTGCTCAGAGAAGGAACTGGGTATAGGTGACGACCACGATGGAATCATCGTGCTTCCCAAAGCGGCCGTTGTTGGTACGCCTATCGGGGATGTGATCGGCGATGCAGTCCTAGATATCGAACTGACACCGAATAGGCCCGATTGTTTGGGAGTTGTGGGTGTTGCCCGAGACGTTGCGGCGTTGACGGGTGAGACGCTTCGCTTCCCTTCGCTCGAATACGAGACAGGCGGACCCGATGTCGATGAACTTGCCAAAGTCACAGTCGTCGATGGTGACCTTTCGCCCCGATACCTCGGAGCAGTCATCAGAAACGTCAAAATCGGTCCTTCGCCCCAATGGCTGCAAGAGCGGCTGCTCGCGATAGGCGAACGTCCAATCAATAACATCGTCGATGCCACAAACTTCGTGATGTTTGAACTCGGGCAACCGTTGCACGCTTTCGACTACGACAAAGTTGCCGACCGTCATGTCATCGTGAGACGCGCCGCCGAGGGCGAGATTCTGACCACCCTAGATGGCGTGGATCGGAAACTTGATACCGAGTCTCTACTCATCGCTGATCCGGAAAGAGGCATCGGCCTGGCAGGGATCATGGGCGGTGAAAACACGGAAATCTCGGAAACAACCATCAATATCTTCCTAGAATCAGCCAACTTCAACCCGCAGAACAATCGTCGAACCGCTGGAATGTTGGGGATGCGGAGCGAAGCGACGTTGCGGTTTGAAAAGGGTCTGAGAGCCGGACTGGCCGAGGCGGCGATCAAGAGATGCCTGCGAATCATTCTCGAAGTGGCTGGTGGCGAGGTCGCTCCTGGATTGATTGACGAGTGGCCAGGCAAAGGATCGGAGCAGGAGTATGTCGACCTGACCCGCGACCAAATCTCGCGCGTCATGGGTGTGAAATACCCGATTGAACAGGTCGAATCTACCCTGAACGCACTCGGATTCGCAATTGAGCCTCTAGATCACGACGTTGGAGATGGATGGCGAGTTGCAATACCCTATTGGCGTTCCGACATCGCGATACCGGAGGATCTGGTTGAGGAACTTGCGCGGATCATTGGCTACGACGATCTGCCAGTGACAGTCGTCGCAGGCAGAGTTCCAAGCTGGGAACCGGGCGCTAACCACCTTTTACGCCAACGAGTTGTAGATGCGTTGACCGCGGTTGGAATGAGACAAACCATCACTTACGCCGCCATCGCGGACGAGCTTGAGGAAAAGGCACCTCCGCCTCCTCCTAGACCCGGAAGTGATGGAGTTGCAGACGGCATAAAGCTGGACAATCCGGTCTCAGGGCAACATGCGACGCTACGACGTTCTTTGCGAGCCCCGACCCTCGAATCGGCGGCACGCAACACCCGAACGTGGCGCGGGCCCGTCGCTCTTTTCGAAACGGGCTTAGTCTTCGCGCACAACCCAGATCCCAATGAAGCTCTTCCACTGCAGAACGAGCGATTGACTGGAGTGCTGACCGGCCCGCGTAACGACACGCTATGGGGCCGTGACACCGACAATTTCGACTTCTACGACGCCAAAGGTGCCGTAGAGCATGTATTGGAATCTCTAGGCATCGATGTGCAATTCATCCCGCTGGAAGATGCGACTTACGCACAAGGCATGGCCGCGGAAGTAGTGACTAATGATCGACGCGGCATGACGCTAGGCACAATCGGCGTTGTCGATACCGCGATCTGGGAGCGGTTCGATGCCGAAAGCGAAGGCGCTGTTATGTTTGAGTTAGACATGGAAGCGCTCCGCAGTATCGTGGGCGAGAAAACCCGTGCCGACAACTACGCGCCCTATCCCCGATATCCGGACTCGCAACGAGATCTGGCACTGGTCGCCGATGCCGGTGTTCATGTGGGCGACGCCATCCGAATCTGCGAGCAGAACCGGCTTGTAAAATCCGCGTCCGTATTCGATGTCTATGAAG
Source organism: uncultured Dehalococcoidales bacterium (assembly GCA_964564575.1). Taxonomy (GTDB): domain Bacteria; phylum Chloroflexota; class Dehalococcoidia; order Lucifugimonadales; family Lucifugimonadaceae; genus Bin127. Next base: position 9,201 of record CAZMBB010000022.1, on the reverse strand, counting down.
GAGGCGGTGTCGGCGAAGGCAAGAAGTCGATCGGCATTCGCGTCATCTATCAGTCAGACTCTAGAACCCTGACCTCGGAGCAAGTTTCTCGCGCCGAGGAGCAGATCCTGCGTCGGCTTGAGCATGAGTTGGGCGTTACGCTTCGAAACTGAAATCGGCGGTATTGCCGCTAAACGCCTTTAGGATCGGGGCAAGAACTGTAAATAATGACCACACATACCCACAGCTCCCATACTCACGAACGCCCCCATCGCCACCACTACGACGCCGAGATGCTAAGCGTCGAAGAGGCGCGAGACCGAATCCTCTCCTACTTCGAGCCATTGAGTTCCGTCGATGTTCCGCTGCTAGATGCTCTTGGCCTCATTTTGGACGAAGATTTAGTCGCTGACTTTGACATCCCCCCGCTGGCAAACTCCGCGATGGACGGTTACGCGGTACGTTCGGCAGATGTCTTGCCAGCATCGAAATACAACCCCGTCCTCCTGCCTGTAAACGGATACATCGCCGCAGGCGACGTTCCCACAGCACCGGTTGAGCAGGGCACCGCGATGAGGATCATGACTGGCGCTCCAGTTCCCGAAGGCGCAGATGCGGTGGTCCCGTTTGAAGACACCGACGAGGAAACGAGGCAACAAAACGGCAACGTCATATCTGAGATAGGAATCCAGCACAGCGCCGAACCCGGTGACAACATACGGCCTGCAGGCGAGGATGTCCGAAGTGGAGACACCGTTGTCGCCAAAGGGGCTGAACTCACCGCAGGCGTCATCGGAGTAGCCGCTTCATTAGGAAGGACTTCGGTAAAAGCGATCCGTCGGCCTGTGATCGCGATCGTCTCTACAGGAGACGAGTTGGTCGACCCGGGAGAGGAACGCGACGCGGGCAAGATCTACAACTCCAACGCCTACAGCGTCGCCGCAATGTCCGAAAAATACGGCGCGATAGCGACGATCATAGGCATCGCAAGGGACACCATCGAGTCGTTGGAAGCCATGCTCGAAGAAGCAGTCAAGTACGACATGGTGGTGACTTCCGCAGGAGTCTCCAAGGGTGACTACGATGTCGTCAAAGACGTCCTCGCCAAGGGCGGCGAGATAGCTCTGTGGTCGGTGCGAATGAGGCCCGCGAAGCCTCTGGCATTCGGTGCGCTGAACGCGCCAGACGGTCGAAAGGTGCCGCACCTCGGCCTTCCCGGCAACCCTGTGAGCGCGATGGTCGCGTTTGAACAGTTCGGACGGCCCGCGATACGAGTCATGTTGGGCAAGTCGCAGTTGCCCAAACCGTATATCCTCGCAACACTCGATGACCCGGTGCAAAACCACGACGGCAGACGCGTATACGCCCGCGTCGATGTCTATCGTGATGACGACGGCAACTATCGAGCACGCCTGACAGGCAATCAAAGCTCAGGAGCGTTGCACTCGATGGCCAGAGCACGGGGGTTGGCGATCTGTCCCGACGACGTTGACGCCGTCCCGGCAGGGGCCAAAATCAAGGTCGAGATGCTGGAATGGCCCGATGACGACCTCTTAAGCGAGCTATTCGCTGAGTGATCTACCGAAATCTGCGCGGATACGCGCACTCGCGACATATATTTGTATAGCGGTGGATTCAGCAATCAGGACGGATTAAATGACAACCAGTGCCGAAATCTCGGAAGAATCTGCGCTAAGTGGCGCCGAGACTGACGTTTTCTACGCAGTAGATGAACAGGCCTGCGAGGATGCGGGCGAGGACTACCTCTTCAAGGTTTGGGAACGACTCTGCTGGTCCGGAGAGTGCAGGTTGTGTCGCCGATTCCCGGAAGGGAAGCCGATAGTTCCAGGAAACACCACCGTCGCGGGCATCTACAACGCCTCACGGACCTGCCCAACCAAGGTGCAGTTCGTCACCACCGGAATGTCGCTGCTTGAAGCCGTTTTCCGAATCCTCATCGTGAATGGCAACGAACCCATGCAGTTCAGCGAAATCGTCGAAAAACTCATGGAGCACTGGGGCACCGAATTCCCCCAACGCATCGAATCAGCCGTATCTCTGCAACGAGTCCTAGACAACCCCAACGAATACCGCATCAGCAGAGCACCCACCACCAAATAGCAGAAACCCAAGCGTGGACGCATGATCACGCTTTCCCCCGCTCGCGGGGGAAATGTCCGAAGGACAAAGGGGGCGCGGGAGCCCAAACCGCCACCAACGGACAGCGGGGATGCCCGCCCTTTTTCCACCCCCTCCTTCAGGTGGGGGCAGGGGGAGGACCGCCGTCAGGCGGAAGTAGCCCCGTTATTCCTGATTACCCCCCACCGTCATCCCTGCGAAAGCAGGAACTCAAGATGGTACGGGGTGAGGAGCCACTCCCCTTCGCGAAACGTAAGGGGACCCGAGGGAGCCCAAGACGTGCGACAACAGACATCGCAGGGGATGCCCGCCGAGGCGGGAAACCCCAACCAAAGTCGCAAACCACCACGCACATCCTCTAAAATACAAATCACCCCATGCCCAACCAAAACCAAAACGGACTCCCCCCTAGCGAACCCTACTACGACGAGGAAGGAAACCTCCACGTCACCGTCATCACTGGCGGCACAAACCCGAAAACCTCGGTTCGAATCATCCCAAAATCCGACGATGCCCCGCGCCCCTCAGGACTCGGCAAAGGCGAAGCCAAAATCAAAGACTCCTTCTTCGACCCCCTACCAGAAGCCGTCCTAGACTACTTCGATCCACACACGACATAAACCCCGTCATTATCATCATCATCGTCAGATTACGAACCCCACTTGAAACTCTTGCTAGACACCGTGGCCTTCATCTGGTTCGTCGATGAAGACCCCAGACTTAGTGCGACTGCCCGCAGCGCAATCGCCCATCCCAACAGCCAAGTCTTCTTAAGCGCCGCATCCGCTTGGGAGATCGTCATCAAATACGGAAAAGGACACATCATCCTATCCGACACTCCAGACAGATACATCACAATCAACAGGCAACGACACCGCATCGAATCTCTCCCCATCGACGAACAAACCACCTTCCGCATCCTAGAACTCCCAGACATCCACCGAGACCCCTTCGACCGCATCATCATCGCCCAAGCCATCGCCAATAACATGCTCATCGTCACTACTGACGACTTGATCCGACGTTACCCCGTGCCCATAGTCTGGTGAGTTGCAATCTCGTTAACTGGTGTTGGAACTGGTCGGGTAGCCCACCAATCGCGGCCACTAACGCGATCTGCGAACAGCCTTACGCCGCCAACTGAACTGACGATTAACTCCCAACACGAAAACCACCACTCCCCCTACGCTATCCTTAAACCCAACACACCCCACACCCCATGATCCCCCTAATCACAAACCACTCCGACGAACTAGCCGAAATCTGCCGACGACACCACGTCAAGCGCCTAGAACTCTTCGGCTCCGCAGCCGTCGGTGACTTCAACCCCGAAAAAAGCGACATCGACTTCCTAGTCGAGTTCGACGAGTCTGACGATATGCTGCTCTTCCAAACCCGCAGAGACCTGAACCAAGCATTGGAGTCACTTTTCGACCGTCCAGTCGATCTCGTCATCCTCTCCAATGTCGAAAATCCCTACTTCCGGAGTTCCGTGGAGAACACGAGGGAACCGATCTTTGAGGCATGATCCCAACAGCTACTTGTGGGATATCCGACAAGCCGCTCAGCGCATAAACGTATTAACCGCCGAGATTACATTCGAAAAGTACAACGCGGACTGGACAGTGTCTCTGCTGGTCGAGCGCCTATTTATCATCATCGGCGAAGCCATGACCAGACTGGAAACGCACCACCCAGACATCGCCTCTCAGATATCTGATTACAGAGACATCATCGGCTTCCGCATCATCCTAGTCCACCGATACCCAGAAATCCGAAACCGAGAAGTCTGGGAAATCATTCAGCACAAACTCCCAACCCTCCTCCACGAAGTCAACACGATCCTCAAAACCGACTGACCACCCTCCCCCTCTCCGAGGGGGAATACAAGGGGGTGCCAGCGAAGCAATCTCGTAGGGGCCGTTCGTGAACGGCCCGGGGAGGGGCTGCGAAGGAAGCGAAGCGCCCTTCGCAGAATGATGGACTCCACCAAAAACCACCGCTCTCCAATCACCATCCCCCATCGCGATAAAATCAGAACCGGAGTCCCCCAAAACATGGCAACCACCAAAATCTCCCCCACAGAGCACCGCCAGATCGCACTCGATTTCCTCACCGCATCCGACGACGAATTCGAACGCGGCGACGCCTTGCAGGGCGCAGAAAAGCTATGGGGCGCCGCAGCCCACTCCATCATGTCCATCGCACAGGAACGCGACTGGCCCCACGAGAGCCACCGCGCCTTGAAAAACGCCGCAATACGACTAGCCGCCGAGCGTGAAGACCCGCTAATCGAAGCGTATTTCGGATTAGCCGAGAAATTCCACGTCTACTTCTACCACGGAACAATGGAAGACTGGGAACGCGACGCCGACCGCCCCCTAGTCCATAACTTCGTTCGCAGAGTGTTCGACTCCGAGTAGCAACGCCAGCCGACCACCATCGTCATCCCGCGAAAGCGGGAACCCAAGGGTGGACGGAAGAGTGGACGAGTGGAGAGGAGCCCCCCCTTCGCAAAGCGCAAGGGGGACGCGGCGAGCGAAGCGAGACGCAGGGGGATGCCCACCGCACTGCCTCACACACACATTCGCCACCCCATTCAAACAACCACCACCCCCTCACATATCATCCCACATATGAAGCACAACTACTACACCCTCAAACAACGCGCACGCAAAATGCGCAATAACCCCACCGATGCCGAACGCATCCTCTGGTACAGGCTCCGAAACAGACGCCTCTACCGATATCCATTTCTACGTCAAAGAATCATCGACGGCATGATCGTCGACTTCCTCTGCAGAAAAACCAAACTAGTCATCGAAGTTGACGGCGGTCAACACGACCAGCGAAAACAATCAGACACCACCCGCACCGAACGCCTGAACCGCGCCGGATACCAAGTTCTACGCTTCTGGAACAACGACGTAATCTTCGACACCGAATCCGTCCTCCACACCATCGACCAAACACTCAAACAACACGAAAGCCAACAACAAACCCAACCACCACGCCGAAAAACAAAAACCCAAAAACAAACCAACCCAACATAGCACCGCTCCAAGGCGGAACCCTCCCCTTCGCTTTAGCGCAAGGGGACGCGATCAAGCGAAGCGAGATCGCAGGGGATGCCCGCCGAGGCGGGAAAACCCCAAACAACCACACTCCAACACGAAAACCACTACGTCATTCCCGCGAAAGCAGAAACCCAAGGGTGGAGCCGGGTATGAGAGGAAGGCCCCTCCCCTTCGCTTTAACGCAAGGGGACGCGAGCCAGCGAAGCGAGATCGCAGAGGATGCCCGGGCGGACGGGCAGTAGGTAGGGTTTCTCCCGCTCGCGGGGGAAATGTCCGAAGGACAAAGGGGCGCACACCGAGCCAATTGTGTATAGTGAAACGCTTATGCAAGACTCGCAAATCAAGTCCGACTGGCTTGTCAACAACGCCGTAATCGCATTTTTCAGCGGTCTGATAATCGCTCAAACCCCGAGGTCACCCGACGGACGAACCGAGCTGGTCATAGGCATCGACATCCCTTCCGTACCCACATGGTGGACCAATTCCGCCATTGCGTTGCTACTTGCAATGTCCGTCGTCTTGGTTCTGGCAAGCGTTGTCCCTATTCTCCGTCGTTGCACTTTACGGTTATCCACACCTCTCGTACCTACTCTTGAATTCTTAACTTGGTTAGCTTTCAGTGCGGGTTTCGCCCAATCATTGCAAGAATTACCCAAAGATCAGTGGTGGTCGCATTCGTTCATCTACGGTGGTCTCGCATTCATGGGGTTCCTGTTCCTTAGATTCGTCAACAACTTGGTAACCGTGATGCGCGGACAATGTACTGCAATCCTAGACAACATTCCGCGCAAACACTGAATGGCTAAAAGTGTCATGATCAGCGTTAAATTCAACATACTCACAGTCTTCATTCACCGCGTCAGCCTATACCAAACCTTAAGGTTGCTTAACCTAATCTGGAACTGGCAACTATCTGTCATTCCCGCGAAGGCGGGAACACAGTTAGATCAGCATAATACTAATAAGCACTACTCAAGGAACCAAAACCATGCGGTTAAATGAATCCATCGAAGCACATGGAACATTCTGGTTACCCGATAATCCTGAAGACAAAGTTTCAGGAACACTGCACATCTCCCGATCCGGCGAAGTTAGATTGAGTCTGATCGGATTTCTTGGCGATCCGGTTGCCATGATGAACCGGAGATTGAATCGTCATATCGGTTTCGTCAAAAAAGAATGGGATATTCTGCATGGCATCGTTACTGGGCATGGCCGAGTAACTTTATATCAATGTTGGGATACTGGAGGCATAACGTTCGGAGGAATCAATACATCCACAGTCTATGCTAATTACGCGTTTTTGGGTTGGCATTTCAACCAGCCTTCTGAAATTGTATTCGACGAAATTTCTATTACGATTGCCGGATTGGAAGGATGGTTAAATATATCAGGCGTTTCGGTAACTCACCGCAATGACTACCATGACTTCAGCGTTCATGCCGATACTCCAAATGAAATATCTATCAATCCATCTTCTGAGAGAACACTACAGTTTCGTTTTGATTTTGCCGACTCCTGCATAAGACGTCTTGATTTCGAAGCAACAGTTAGGCAAAGGACTTACATTTCATACACAGAAAATCATCCTATGCAACTACAACACGCTGTACAAACGGCTACTCACATTCGAGACTTTCTATGTTATGCTACCGACCGTAAATTGCCAATCACCTCTATTACAGCCCATTCGGCTGAAGCCATCACAACTTCTAACGATGGTCAATCATATCCCCGATCAATAAAAATGTTTTATCGAAGCGGTAATCACGACGCGTCAGAGCGATCTATCGACTCTCATTCGATGTTGTTCACGTATCATGATGTGGCTGAGCAACTCGAAGCAATCATTGGAGGCTGGTTCAGCCTCCTTGGAAGTGCAGGTACACCAGTAAACCTTTACTTTGCGGCTGCCAACAATACATCCGATTATTTGGAAGCCAATTTCTTGACCATGACTCGCGCGATAGAGACGATTCATAGATCTTTGCTGGATCATGATGAATTGCCTGAAGATGTATATGAATTTCGTCTAAATTCGATATTAACACAATTTGAACTTGAAACAGATTTACGTAACTGGTTAGAAGAAAAACTACGTTGGGCAAATCAATTGGTATTTGCTAAAAGAATCAAAGAATTGATTTCACCATTTAAATCGTATTTTGGCAACAACAAACAACGCAATAAACTAGTCCGTCTCACAGTGAAAACGCGTAACCAATTAACGCACAGGGGTGACAGTGATCTCGATTCCCAAGGGGAATTTGAAACGATTTGGATACTGGCATTGAAGCTTGAGGTCTTGTTCAAACTCACTGTGTTGCAATCGATAGGCTTCGAGACAGATCTGATTGAAAAGCTCATTGAGCGTAACAGCACGATCCAAGAAATATTGAAGCGACCATTGAAATCGTCAACTAACTCCTAGTGAGCTTGATTCATATACTCAATCCCAACCCCCAACCACCCCTCACACCATCCCCCGCACCAACCGCGCCCTAAGATACTCCATAGGCCGATCCCCCTTCAACGAATTGCAATGCCCACAAAGCAACTGCAAATTGTCAAGATGATCAGTCCCACCCTTCGACCGCGCAATAACGTGGTCCACCGTCAGATGCTGCTGCATGAAGTGAGTACCGCAACCGTTGCAGTGACCGGCTTGCGTCCCATAAAGCACAACCTTTGATTCGCTCAACGGCGGCGCAGGTTCACGGTCCGTCCGCATCGGAATATCCGACCGCGCAATAGCCTGAACCCCACCCATCAACCCAAGCTCGTTCCGAGCCCGCTGCTCCACCAGCCTCACCGCCAACGCCGACAGATCGATCCCGATCCACTGACGATCCAACCGCTCCGCCGCGATGCAAGTAGTCGCACATCCGCAGAACGGGTCTAACACCACATCGCCCGGATTCGAACTCGCTTGAATGATGCGATCAAGCAACGCCAGAGGCTTCTGCGTTGGATATCCGGTTCTTTCTGCAGATGTGTTGGGAATCCTTGGGACATCAGTCCAGATGTTTTGCAGCACCTTGCCTGCCGATTCGTCCAAGTAACGCTTCAATCCGTCCATGCGCGGCGTGCCGTCCCGTTTCACCTGAATCCGTCCCTCTTGCCACCATGCCTCCAACTGTTCCAACTTGTATCCCCAGCCGCGCGTAGGTGACGGCATCGTGCCGCGCCAATCGAATTTGCCAGACATCGAATCGGGCCGAGGCGCGGTGAGATCGTCCAGTCTGTATCTGCGCCCGTTCTCGTCTTGATGCCTGAAACGCTTGAGTTGTGCTTCGCTATAGTCGTGGAACTGCTGGTTCCATGTGAATTCATCGGACTTCGTGTAGTACAAGACGATGTCCGCGATGTTGCCGAAGCGGTCAGGCGTGTTGTGACTCTCAGTGCGTTGCCAAGTTATCTCGTTTCTGAACTGACCCGATCCGAAAACCGCGTCCATCAAATTTTTCAGATAGTGAGACGCGGTCGGATCGCAATGCAGATAGACACTCCCCGTCGACTTCAGAATCCGCCTCATCTCCAGCAGACGCACCGCCATCATGATCAGATACGACTTCATCCCGCTGCCATGACTGTGTTCACTCGCATCGATCACCTTGTAAAGCGCCAGATCAGCCTCTGCGATCTCGTTGTGCCAAGCCTCATCCACATCTGTCAAGTCCCAAGTGTCCTTGAACGCCGCCCCCGCCGCCTTACTCCCGATCGGCGCCGCATAGTCCCGGTTCGAGTTGAAAGGCGGATCAAGATAGATCAAATCCACACACCCATCATTCATCCCCCGCATCACATCCAGATTGTCCCCCTCAAAAATCGTCCGATTAGGAACATTGCAAACACCAACTTGCGCCCCAGCAGTAGTCATAAAACCCAGTGTACCCTCCAGCAATCCCACTCCCACAACCTCTTCCTCCAACTAAAACCGTCACCGGCTATGAACAAATCCCCTCTCCCGCTCAGCGGGAGAGGGCCAGGGTGAGGGTGACCGGGG
>CAZMBB010000021.1:0-38304 GCA_964564575.1 uncultured Dehalococcoidales bacterium | reverse complement strand
CTCCTTCAGGAGGGGGCAGGGGGAGGCCCGCCGAAAGGCGGAAAACAACAGCAACAGCATGAACAAAACCTAGACCCGAAACAAAACAAGACCGACAAACCCGACGCCCCAAGCGCCCCCGTCCGGCAACCCCGGACGTTTCAACGCGTCCAGCCAACAAACACATGCCCCTCATCCCGTCCATCCATGCAGGAGCACAACTACCCCAACCCCGCCGAAACCTCCACAATCACGCCCTTCATAGCGTAGTCCCCCTAATCCTCGTCATCCTCATCCCCAAACGACCCGTACCAATCCGTCCGCTGAGCCTCAGGAGCATCGACATCAATCCCGTACTCCTCGAGAGCCTCGGGTATCGGCTCGATGCCCAGCCCCGGTCGACCATTTGGATGAATGTGCCCGTCACGAACATCAAACATCGGCTCGATCAGCTTCTCGAACGACGAGAACCAGTGATGCACACACTCCTCCCGATATAGGTTCGGCATCGTCATACACACCTGAAAACTCGCCGCAATCGCAATCGGCCCAAGCGCATCGTGAGGGCTGATGCGGATATACCCCACCTCAGCCATCGCGCCGATCCTCCTGATCTCGCTGATCCCTCCGCACCAAGCGATATCCGGCATGATGTAGTCCACCAGCCTGTCATTGATGATCTGCCAGTAGTCCCACCTCGTGAAATGCCGTTCTCCTATGCAGAGCGGCACATTCACATTCTCCCGCACATGCTTCAACGCATTGTGATTCTCAACGTGTATCGGCTCCTCCAGCCACACAAGATTGATATGCTCGAGTGCTCGACACGCCTCGATCGCCGACGCCACATCAAACCGACCATGCGCGTCAACCATCAACTCGTAATCGTCACCCACAGCCTCACGCAGACCTTCCATCCACCGCACCGCATCATGAATCGCCGCAGGATCAAGTCGCTCGACCATGAACGCCCCCCGGAACTTCCCGTACTCGCGGCGAGATGGGAACGGGTCGGTCTTGATCGCCTCGAACCCCATCTCTTTCGTACGCCGAGCATCTTCCATCATTCCCGCAAGGTGTTCGTCAAACGTTGAGCCTTGCGAAGTGTCGCTCACATGCGTGTATAGAGGCACCGAAGCACGCACAGGTCCGCCCAACAGATCGTATATCGGACGATCCAAAACCTTCCCCTTGATGTCCCACAGCGCAATGTCGATCGCGCTGATCAAGTGCGACACGAACCCCCGCCCATTCAAGTCCGAATAGAGATGAAAGATCCGCTGCCAGATCTCCTCGATATGAGAAGCATCGACCCCAATCACGAACGGCTTGACAGCTTCGATCCCCCGGACTAGCTGAGGGTTTGCGATGTAGTCGGTACACTCGCCCCACCCAGTCACACCCTCGTCCGTCTCAACGCTGACCAATACCCACGGCATCGTGGTTGGCATCTTCACAACATGGGTTTTGACGTCTGTGATCTTCATGTCCTCGGAAACCTCGATCTTTCATGCTCGGTTAATCGGATGCGATTAGTTTACGCGCGGGGAAATGTACTTGCCATCAAGGTACAGGATTTCCCTCCCGGGATGCTACGATGGTGCTGTGAATAAGAGCACCGTCAAACGGATCGTGTGGATTTCATCCGCATGGGTTCTGTTTTTGATCTCCTTAGTTGTTTCGCTTGCTTGGATGCTTGACGCAAGTTATCTCACAGCGCTAAACATCGTGCAATCTGCGTTCACGGTCTTGGCCATCGGATTCGGTGGCGTGTTTGCCTTGTACAAATTCGAGGTGTTTAGAGAGTTTCGACCTCATTTAACCGTTTCTCAGATCGTGACGCACCGTAAAGCTGGTGACAGATATATTCATGTTTCATCGCGCGTCCAGTTGGTCAACACGTCGAAAGTCAAGATCGAGATCCGAAACGCATCATTCCGAATGCAACAGGTCGCTCCTTTCCCGGACAGTGAGGTGGAGCAACTATTTCGCGAATTCAATGCAAAACCGGCCGACGAAAAGTACATTCCGTTTCCAACGATCGCAGAGTATGATCGCGAATGGGAGCGAGACGAATTCGTTATCGAGCCGGGAGAAACTGAAGCTGAAACCTACGAATTCATCGTGGAGGACGTCTTTGATACCGTGTCGCTGTATGCGTTTTTCAACGATCAGACGACCGGCACGAGTACGCGAGACCAAAAAGGTTGGGCGGTCGAGTCAGTGTATGACATAAGATGAGAGCTAGGATGTGATTCATGCTTGGAATACGTAGCAAGCCAGAAGTCAAGGCGATCAACACCCGAGGTAGAAAACGCCGTCCAGCACCAAAAGCTGCGCAAACTTCGAATGGTAAACCGCCAGGGTTGCAGTCCGTCAAACGAACGGGAAGTTGACGGGCTGGCCTGTGCCGTCTGTTCAATCGGCACACGGACATTTCTTCGGGTCTAAAGTCGGAAGCAATTACTGTCAGTTGATCTGCCTCAACCGCGGATCAAGATAGTCTCGCAACCAGTCCCCGATGAAGTTGAATGCGAACACCGTCAGGAAGATCGCCGCCCCGGGCATCACCGGAACCCACCAAGCCGTAGTGATGAACTCCCTACCATCGGCAACCATGCTCCCCCAAGCCGGCTGCGGCGCTGGAATACCAACTCCAAGATACGAAAGCACCGACTCGGTCAAGATCAGCGACCCGATCTGCAACGTAGCGATAACCACCACCGTGTTCACCACTCCGGGAAGAATGTGCTTGAACGCGATCCTGAGCTCTGACGCGCCGGTAACCCGCGCGCTCGCCACATAGTCCATATTCTTCAGCTGAAGCGTCAACCCCCGCGTCTGCCTCGCAAAGATCGGCCAAGAGAAGATCGTCAACAGGATCAGCACAAGCTGCAAGCTCGCTCCGAACACCACCGCGGCCACAAGCGCGATCAACAAAAACGGAGTGGCATATACAAGGTCCACGATCCTCATTGCAATCTCATCCCAAATCCCCCCGGCCATCCCCGACGCAATCCCTATCCCGCTCCCGATAATGCTGCCGCAGATGATTACGATGAACGCCACCGAGAGTGAAATCCGCGACCCGTGGATGATCCGGCTCAAAAGGTCTCGCCCGATCTTATCCGCGCCTAGGATATAGTCCCAACTGCCCCCATCCATCCAAACCGGCGGATCAGCAAGATGGTCCAACTCGCTCTCCAGAGGATGATTCGGCGCGACCCAAGGCGCGAAGATCGCCATGATCGCAAGACCGATCGCGATCATCACCGGCAACACCGGATATCGCCGTATCCATCGATAAAGCGTGCTGACAACCGGAATATGGATCCGTGATTCGTCAGCAGATGCTCCCGGCAGTGGAGTATCACGAATCATAGATGCGAATCCTAGGATCGATGTACGCGTACAGCAGATCCGCCAAAAGGCTCGAAAAGAGGAACATCGCCGCAAATATCACCGTTATCCCTGTCACCAGCGGAAAATCATTGTTCTTCGTCGCATCAACCGCAAGCCTTCCCAAACCCGGCCACGCAAACACAGTTTCCACCACCACCGTCCCCGTCAAAAAACTGGCGAGCAAGATAGCGGCAACCGTCAGCGGCGCGATCAACGCGTTTTTCAGCGCGTGTTTGAAGATCACCTTCGAGGTGGACACACCCTTTGCCCGAGCCAGTTTGATGTACTCGCTATCAAGTACTTCCAGAAGCGATGACCGCGTCAACCTCGCGAGACCGGCAGAGCCAAGCCAAGCCAAAGTCGTGGCCGGCAGTACGAAGTGCGTCCAATCGCCGCGCCGCGAGGTGGGCAAAATATCAAAATGAACAGCGAAGATGAAGATCAAGATTAGAGCAAGCCAAAACGGCGGTGCCGCTTGCCCCACCAGAGCGAATGACCTGACCCCGATATCGATAAACGATCCTCGCGTAACCGCCGATATCGTCCCAAGGGTCACACCGAGCACCACAGCCATCAGATACGAGATGCCAGAGAGCTGAATCGTCGCCGGAACCTTCTCGATGATGATCCGCAAAGAGTTCCGCTTGTGCCAAAGGGAATCTCCGAAATCTCCCTGAACGGCATTCCCTGCCCAAACCAGGTACTGAACGACCATCGGCTTGTCGAGCCCCAGTTCCCGCCCTCGCGCATCCCAAACCTCTTGCGACCAACGGGTCCCTTGGGTCATGTATAGAAGCCGCGGGTCGCCCGTGAGCCTTGACAGACCAAACACGATCATCGAGATGCCGATCATCACGGCGATCATGTAGATGATTCTTCGTGCCAGAAACCTTACCAAGGGACGCGTCCAATCAAACGGAAACCAACCGCAACCAATCCCATGCGGTGGTGTGCACAGTCTACGCTAACTGATAGCACTCGGCCCGTCGCCTCATCTCCTCGCTCCGATCCGGAGAACTGGAGCGTCTCGATGATTGGCGACAGGCCGAAGTGTTGCTCATTCAGAGGCTAGGACAATCGACTCCGGCCGGTTGGGCAGCACGTCTTGGGAGTTGTACGGATCCCATTCGGCCACTGTGCCAGCAACCGCGAACAGGTTGGCGCTGTGCTGGAACATCGGCAGGAAGAGCATCTGGTGAGACAGATAGTCCTGGACCGCAATGTTGTTCGCTATGCGCTGATCCAACGATCGCTCGGTCGCGTTCGACAACCCGACATCACAGTACTCTTGCTCCATAGTGAACCCGACGATGTGTCCCGCGGCGGCGCAGATGTATCTCGCCGACGTAGCGCCCGGTATCCAGTTGATGCCGTGCGTGAACGGAACGTTGATCGTCTTGTCGACGGTCTGTGGCCTCCGAGCCGCATATTCAGTCCGGTCGATCGTCACGTTGATCCCTAGGTCGCTTCGCCACATCTCGGCAGTGGCTTCAGCCGCGGCGATAGTGCCTGGCGAGAAGGTGCTAGGCACCCAGATCTCCATTTCAAAACCATCGGCCACGCCGGCATCTGCCATGTACTGCTTCGCCATTGCAACGTCGTAAGGGATCACCCACTCGGCTTTGTGGCTCGGGTCATCCGGAAGAATGTTCTGCCATGCGTAGATCACACGGCCGAGGCCGTCTAGGACGTTCTCGATGATCGACTCTCGGTTAACCGCCATCGCCATGGCCCATCGAACCTTGCGAGCGTTCTCCATTGATGCCGCATCCGAAGGGTCACCGATCCATGGGAAACCTTCCGCAATCCCTTCGTCCCAACCTGGTCGTGGCATCTCTCCGCCTTCGCAGTCGGAACAATTCGTCGACCAGTAGTTACCCGCCATCTGGAAGCCTTGCGGTCGCGCAATGCCGATCTCTTGGACCGAACCCCCGATATCGTTCACGACTTGGTTGATGACCTGAGGACTGAGTTCACCAATATCGATCTCGCCTGCTCGTAGAGCCGCTTCACGAGACGCCGCTTCGGGCATGTGAACAATCTTTACGGTGCCCACCGACGGTTCGATACCCGTCCAATGGTCACGAACCGATTCGAGAACCACCTGGTCGTCCGCCACCCACTCTGACACTCGATATTTCCCGGTACCTACAGCAGTGGTGCCGAAACCCTCCGCACCCAGTTCGTCAAACGCCATCTTGCTGACAACAACGATGCCGTTGAAACCAGCATTGCCTTGCAGCCACGCCCATGTCGGGTCGAAACCGCCAGGCTCAATATTCTGTCGAACCGTTCGATCGTCTATGACGTCGAAACCGACCTTCATCTCGGGTCCGATCTCTTCCGCACCGTTGTTGACAGAGTCAGGCGCGAAGGCAGAGTTGAACGACCAAGCAACATCTTCGGATGTCAGGTCGCCCCAGTCACCTCCATTGTTGTGCCAAGGAATGTCCTCCCTGATCGTGAAGGTGATGCTGTTGAAATCAGACGCTACTTCCCAAGACTCTGCGAGTCCTAGGTCAGAAGGCGAGTACGCGGTATGGTCCTGAGGTGGCGGGGTCGGCGGTGATACATGCGGTGCTCGCACGATCGTCTCGTAGATAGAGAGGTCCTTGCCAATCCCTCCAGTTGCACGGATGTCGCGACGAGGCTCCTGGATCAACGGCGGCACCTCGCCTATTGCGATAGTGACGGTACCTTCTGCCGCGGGCCCCGAGTCGTCGGTGCAGGCCATCGCGGCGAACGCTGCAAGGGGGATTAGCAAGGTACTCCCGAAGATCAACAGCAACGTTCGGGCATCATGCCGGAACATGTTTCGCATCACATTCCTCCTTTTCGCGACGCATCGGCGAGGTTGGTTACACCTATTCGGAAAAACCGCTTTGAGGTTTTGCGATTTCCGCAATCTATGGCATCTCAATAGATGGAATCAGTTTATAGGAATGCTTCTACGCGCGCGGTGCCGGAAAACCGATTCTTTCAAGCGATATCGCAGGGGATCTCGGTTCCCGATCCTCAACGCGCAATTGGGCTAGAATATTCGTGTCTCTTAGGAATGGGTTGAGGCTATCAAGGAGGTCGAAATGGATTTTGAATTCGCGATTTCAGGGCAGCAATGGATCGGTGTAGCCATCGGAGCTGTGGCATACATGGTCCTTTCCTTCATCTGGTACATGCCGCAGGTATTCGGCAACGCGTGGATGGAGGGTGAGGGATTGTCGGAGAGTGACTTGCAGGACACGGGATCACCGGTCATCTACATCATCACCTTCGTGATGGCCCTCGTTTCCAACGTCACAATTGCGCTGGTATTGTCAAACGTCGGTGGGGGCGTCGTGAACGGCCTCGTCGTAGGCCTGCTATTGGGAATCGGCATTGCCGGAATGACAATAGCGCCCCACTATATGTTCGCCAACAAAAACCGCCTGGTCTGGATCCAAGGCGGACACGCAGCGGTGTTGGTCACCGTTTCGGGTATCGTGATTGGAGCCTTGACTTAGGTCAGGCAAAACGAACGATCTAAAGGACTACGAGGTTAGGGTTAATGCTCGATTTCCCAGCAGGGATCGACGAATACGCGACGGCGCACACTACGGTCCCGGACAGCGTTTTTGACGACATCGCGGTGGATGTACAGTCCACAGGTGCGGAAGGAATGATGTCAGGCCGAACGGTCGGCTACTTCCTGAACACATTGGTAACGATCAGCGGAGCGAAACGCGTCCTAGAGGTCGGCACGTTCGTGGGTTACAGCGCATTAATGATGGCATCGGCATTGCCCGAGGACGGCGAATTAATCACCTGTGATGTCAGCGAGGAATTCACCGCAATCGCTCGAAAACACTGGGCCAGGCATCCCGCGGGCAAGAAGATAGACCTGCGCTTGGCCCCGGCGACAGAGACTCTGGAGCAGTTGACCCCGCCTTTCGATCTGGTCTTCATAGATGCCGACAAGAAGAACTACCACGTCTACTACGAAAAGGCACTAGCACTGCTGGCACCGCGCGGGCTGATCGTGGTCGACAACGTCCTGTGGGCCGGGCGCGTATTAGGACCCGATGATGCAGAAGGGAAATGGAGGAAGATGCCACTAGGTCGATCAAGTCGCTGAACGAGATTGTCCAGAACGATGATCGTGTAGTGAATGTGATGCTGACGGTCCGAGACGGGATGATGTTGATCCGCAAACAAGACGCTCACTTGACGTAACATCCCGTTCCTCCAGATAGGTTCAGTTCGCGACGGAAATCGTCGATGCCTTATTGAGAGCCTCGACGAGAGCCGGAACACCCTCCCCGGCGGTCGCACGAACAACAACGTCGCAGATCGTAGACAGTTTGGTGGGGTTTGGATTGATTTCGATGAGTTTAGCGTCTGACCGCATTGAACCATTGCCTCGCTCTGCGCCTTTAGAACGATGCCGCGCTACCCACAGCAAACCACTCGCTGGCCGAACTGTCGCCGACGTCCCTATCGCCACCACACAGTCCGCACGGTCGATCTCCTCCCTAGCCGCAGCCATCACTTCTGGCACGATAGGCTCACCGAACATCACCGCATCGAACTTGACAGGTTGACCACACTCATCACACGGGTCGGGAATAAAGAGCGGCACAAAATCATTGAGGTCAGTTCGCTTTGAGCAACCGATGCAACGCAATCTGGATCGGTTGCCATGGATCTCGATTAGCTGGTCCCCCATACCCGCTTTCAGATCTAATCCGTCGATGTTCTGAGTGATAACCGACTTGATGTGCCCAAGATTGACCAGTTCCACAAGCGCGAAGTGACCCGGATGCGGCTTGGCGTTCCGCAACGCCTCTCGCAGTTCAAGAATGTGCTCGTCGATCTGGGCATTAATCTGCCGATCCCAATAGGCTTCGGGGTCCGCCCTGAATTGCGGGTAACCGTCCATCGACGGAGTTCCGTACTTCGTCCACAGACCGTTTGTGCCTCGAAACGGAGGTATCCCGCTCTCAACCGACATCCCGGCACCAGTCATCGCAACGACGTAGTTAGAGTTTGCGATGACTGGTGCCGCTAGATCTATTCCAGCAACAACTCGGTCTGAAAGGTCCTCAGGCAGTGTTTTCATGTCGTAGCGATACGCGAAAGAGCAAATACAGAAAAGAACGCATGAGGTTAACTCTCCTCATCCGCAACTCTCCCCAAGAACACATCAGTCAAGATGTCCGTTTCCTGAACCGTCTGCGGCGTCCCATCATGAGCAACACGCCCGTTATTCAAGACATAGGCCCGGTCCGCAATATCCAAAATCCCCTTGATGTTGTGCTCGACAACTAAGATTGTCGTCTTCAATATTTGGCTGATCTCGGAGACCTTTTCGAACACTTCAGTGACGATGATCGGAGCGAGGCCTAGAGTCGGTTCGTCAAGAAGGAGGATGTCCGGCCCCGCCATCAAGCCCCGGCCGATCGCGAGCATCTGCTGCTGTCCGCCAGACATGGCGCTGGCGTAATCGCGGCGTTTATCCCGGAGAATCGGGAAAAGGTCCAGCGTCGACTCCAAACGCCGCTCCTGTTCGTCACGGTTGTCTACATGCAGGCAACCCAAGCGTAGGTTCTCTTCGATGGTGAGGTGGGTGAAGACGCGCCTGCCTTGAGGCACGAAGGAAATCCCTTGTTTAACGATCTCATGTGTCGCAACGTCAAGAGGATCACCCCGCAGGTAAACGGTGCCGCCAACTACAGGTGCCAGCCCCATAATCGCCTTCAACACGGTCGATTTACCTGCACCGTTGGGTCCCATTACCGCCACTAACTCACCCCGGTTTACCGCTAGCGAGACCTTGTCAAGCCCTATCACGGCTCCGTAATGCACGGAGATATCGATCAACTCTAAGAGATGGTCGTCTGTTTGAGCGCCGTGTTCGGAATCGACGTCTGTGTTTTGGTGTGTGGCAACCATGGTCTGGACGATCCTCAGAATATGTCAGGTGCCCAGATACGCCCGGATGACCTCGGGCCGATTAAGGATATCTTCGACCTCGCCTGCCAACAGGAACTTGCCGCTCTCGAGAACTATGATGTGGTCGGAAAGCTCTCGGACGATATCCATGTTGTGCGAGATGAAGACGACGGTGCGGCCGTTGGCACGCAGGTCTCTGAGAAGGTCCTTGACGCGCTCAAGCATTTGAGGGAAGAGCCCGGCGAACGGTTCATCAAGTATGTATACCTGCACGTCTAGTGCCATGGCTCGCCCGATCTCGATCAGTTTTCGCTGACCGTACGAGAGGTCTTCTGCCATGGCCTCGCGCTTCTCCCACATCCCGACTTGCTTCAATATCTCTTCGGCCTTTTCGTGGTGCTCGGACTTGGAACGTTCGGCCATCGAAGGAAAGAGTTTGCGGTTGGTCAGGACAACCATTATGTTGTCCCAGACGGTCATCTGATCGAAAAGCCGTACTTCCTGGAAGGTGCGGGTGATACCGTGATCAGGCGTTTCGTGGGCATGGATGACCTTGAATGCGTTGGTTTCGATCACCACGGTACCCTCGTCATAGGGCAATACACCAGTGATGAGATTGACGAGGGTGGATTTTCCTGAACCGTTTGGTCCGACTATGCTCGTGATCCCGAAAATCGGGATCGTCAACGAAACGTCATCGAGGGCTTTTACACCGTCGAACTGTTTGGTGATCCCGATGGTCTGGACACCGTAGTACTCGTTGAGGTCGATGTTCTGAGAAGTCATAGCTTGTACCTCCCCGCCAAACCTTGCGGCCTGAAAAGCATCAGCAACACCAGCAGGACACCTAGAACGACTTGACGTGCCTGCCCGATGAATTCGGACGGGAGATAAGGGATGAATCGCATCCCCTCTTCGAGAAGCACGAAGGCCAGCGCTCCCAGCAACGACCCTCGGATAGATGCAAGACCGCCGAGGATGACGATCGAGACGAGAAGCATCGACTCCAACAGGATGAACGAGTTGGGATCGACGAAAGAAGTGAAGCTGCCGAATAGTCCTCCAGCGAGCCCGGCCATCATCGCTGAAATTACCCAGATCGCCAACTTGTAGTACGTCGTCTGGTAGCCGAAAACCTGCGCCACCTGCTCATCCTCTCGTATCGCCTTCAATACCCGCCCGAACGATGACGAAACCAAGAACCAAGAGATACCGACCACGATCAGCAGGAAGACGGCGCACACCACGAGGTACTCCATCTCTCCGTCGGCAACCCAGTCACCGATCTGCGGTCTCTGCACATCGGGAATGCCGTATGCCCCGCGGGTAAGTGCACGCCAACTGAGGAAGACGTTGAACGCGATGATTGCGAAGCCAAAAGAGACCAAGACGTAGATATCGTCACGAAATCGGTTGAACACAACGCCGACAACTATGGCCACGATACCGGCGAGCAGCACACACAGCGGCAGCGCGGCGAAGAAGGGCAATCCAAACTGCGGGATCGAATCGGTCCGTAACAGCTCGTAGGAAGTGTCCGATGTCAAGATCGCCATTCCATAAGCACCGATGCCGAAGAAACCGATGTGTCCCACGGAGAGAAGACCGGTGTATCCGACCACCAGGTTGAGGCTGACCGACAGGATCGCCCAGATGCAGAACACGGTTCCGAGCGTGACCGCGAATCCGACGCCTTGCGAGAGCGTGAAGATCACGGCCCAAGCGATCACGAACACATTGGCATAGAGTTCAAGATCGCCCTTCTCTCGGAGGGTGGACATCCCTCTTTCGAGGAGCGACCGGTTTGTGGCGGCGGGGCTGCTGTTCATCGTTTGCCTACTTCCTCGGCAAGATGCCCGCAGGCCAGAACGACAGGAACATTATCAGCACGACAAAGGACACCACATCTCTCCACTCGCCTGCCAAGTCCCATATCCCGAACTGCTCGAGCATTCCCAAGAGGAAACCGCCTAGGATGGCACCGTGGAGGTTGCCGATGCCGCCCACTACAGACGCGATCCACCCCTTCAAGAGCAGCAGCAGTCCCATTCGGGGTTGGATCGCGGTGTCGTGACCGCTCAGGAGTCCGCCTAGCGCGGCAAATACCGCACCGATGAAAAAGACCATCGCGACGATCACCGTGGTGTTGATGCCGACAACCTTTGCGACTTCCTCGTCGTCGCCGATGGCGCGCACCGTTCGTCCGAAGGTCGTCATCTTCAGGAGCCACAACAGCCCGAGGAAGCCGACGATTGCGACGGCGATGGTGAAAATGTTGAGGGTCTTGATATTCGCCCCACCGATCTCGTGTGCCCCGCCTCCGAATGGTTCGGGCAATGGGCGTGGCGTCGATTCGAACACGATAACGATCAACGCGCTGAACGCCAGCAGTATCCCCAACGTCGCCACCAGCATCACCAACGGAGATCGAGCGCGTTCCCGCATGAAGACATAAAGCCCTCGATACAGCGCCAGCGACACGGTTCCCGCCAAAAAGCAAGACACCGCCCAGCTCAAATAGAGCTTAGATCCCGGTGTACCCGAGAACCAGATGGCCGCCAAAATCCCGACCGCGATCCCAATGGCGACCAGCGCAATCGTCAGAGCGCGGGGCGTACCGGATGAGATGAATTTCGCGTACACCGCTCGCCCGGTCCAGACGAGTCCGACCGCGATCAGGACGACGATCGCAGGACCCAACGTGATATGCAGACTTTCCGGGCGCGTCAGAACAATGTCTATGTATGCCCCCGCGATAAGCGCGACCACGCCGAAACCGATACGCAGCACAGTGTCGCTGTACCGATCTCGCAAACGGTAATACAGAGCCGTGTGCAAAGCCCAAAAAACGACCCCAACTACCACCAGCGAGAAGATGCCATTAACTACCGGGTTGTTGACCTCGTAAAGACCCCCCAAGGTTTCAGACGATCGAAGATAAAAGACGCCATACGCCCCCAACGCGGCCGCAGCGCCGTAGTACATGTCGAAGAACCAGACCGTGCTGTAGACGATGGTGAACCCCATCGCCACTAGCGCGTACACTGCCCCGACGGATACGCCGTTGAACGCGAACTGCAACGCCTGATTGGGTGATTCCGTGATCTTCCAAGCGATATACGCTACGACGAGCGTGACGAGCACCACCGCCAAAGCATTGCCTCGGTTGGATATGTAGCTGCGAAGGTCAGTCACCCAATTCGATCCGTTTGCCAAAACTAGCCCAATATAAACTAGCCCAGCCTAGTCGCACCGTGCTTACAGTATCTACCAGAAATCACTCACTCGGTCGATGCCGGACCGAGCACTCGATACCCTTGGTTGTCTTCCGTTCTCTCCTCGATCGGCAACACTTCCACCACTGACGGCGCCAGATTTGTCACTTCCCCTTGCTCGTCGAAGCGGTACCCTTCTCCGATCGCTCCGTTCCAAGTCAAGTCGTAAAGACAGTCTCGGAAACCATCCGCATCTTGGTCATCCCCTGTCTGCTTGAGACACTCCGCTGTGATGTAGATGTCATCGTAAGTCGACGCGACATACCAAGCGAGTGTGATGTAGTCGAACCGCTCCTTGAACTTCGTAACCACCTCTTGCCCCTTTTCGTTGTTCGGATCCAGGACCGCCACTACCGCCTTGACACCAGTAGCCGCTTCGCCCGCGATCTCAAGCGCCGTCCATCCCACGGCGACGATCTCGCCGTATATGGGGCCTTGGTATCCGAGCTCTCCGAGTTGTTTGATCGCCGTGCCGCCGGAAAACTCCGCTTGCGCGGCGACGAATATCGCATCGGGATTGCTGCTTATCAATTTGGTCAGCAACGCCCGGAAATCGGTCGTGTCCGAAGGATACCTTTCCTCAGCCGTGACCTCGCCGCCTCGCTTCTTGAACTGCTCCGTAGTGGTGAGACGCGCACCCTCCGCGTAGTCCGTCGATTCGCTCAACGTCGCAACAGACTTTATCCCTTCCTCCCACATGAGATTGCCGAGACCGGTTCCGTTCTTCTCGCCGTTGATCGAGTTCCGGAAGATGTAGTCGCCGGCATGAGCGATATCAGGATGCACCGCCACTCCTGAGAAGAGGATGTTGCCATCCTTCTCTGCCAAAGGCGCAACACCCAGCATCGACGCGCTGCACGAGGGACCCAAAACGATCTTGACGTCTTCTACGTCCGTCAGTTTGTGGTACGCGGCTATCGCATCCTGCGCGTTGCACTTGGAATCCTCGACCACCAGTTCCAGTCTCCGGCCATCTATGCCGCCCGCGGCGTTGATCTCATCAGCCGCCATCTGCTTGGCATTGTTCGCCACTGTGCCGTACGTCTCCCCAAGCCCCGTCAACGACTCCATGACACCGACACGATAAGCATCCTGCTCGGTCGAATCGCCGCCTCCACAAGCTGTGAAGACGGCGATTGTTATTGTCGCCAGGACAATCGGAATCGAAAGCCAGAAGATCCGTGTGCGAGTCATCTCAAACGACTAGTGCATACGATATGTTTACGATCGTCGGAAGGCTTTGCCTAGGCGTCTCTGTTTGGGTCAACGCCTATTCGATCGGTGCTGGACCCAAGACCTTGTAGCCCTGGTTGTCTTCGGTTCGTTCGCCAGTTGGCAGGACCTCGGCGACGATGTTCGCCAAGCCAACTACTTCGCCTTGAGAATCGAAGCTGTAGTTGTTGCCGATCGCGCCGCTCCAAGTTATGCCGTAGAGGCAGTCACGGAACCCGTCAGCATCTTGGTCGTCTTCCGTCTGCTTCAGGCACTCGGCCGTGATGTACACATCATCGTACGCGGAGCCCAGGTACCACGGAAGCGTGACATAGTCGTACTTCTCTCTGAAGCTCTGGAGCACATCTTGAGCTTTGTTGTTTGCCGGGTCGAGGTCAGCAGTCACCGCCTTCAAACCGGTCGCGGCATCACCCGCGATCTCTAACGCCGTTGCGCCTATCGGGACAACCTCGCTGTAGATCGGACCGTCGTAACCCAGTTCTCGTACCTGCTTGACGATCGTCCCACCGGCAAACTCCGACTGCGCTGCCAGATGAATCGCATCCGGGCTCGCGTTTATGAGCTTCGTCAGTTGTGTCCTGAAGTCGGTTACATCAGACGCGTAACGCTCTTCAGCGACAACAGTGCCGCCACGTTGCTCGAACTGAGCAACTGAAGTACGACGCACACCTTCGGCGTAGTCGGTCGACTCGGTGATAGTGGCTAGATTGCGGATCCCGTCGGCCCACAACAGATTGCCCGTATCCACGCCCAACTGCGCGTCGCTCATCGAAGTTCGGAAGATGTAGTCGCCAGCAGTCGCGATATCCGGGTTCGTCGCAAGACCGGAGAAGAGGACGACGCCGTCTTCTTCAGCCAATGGTGCCGCACCGAGCATGGCGCCGCTGCAAGACGTTCCCAAGATGATCTTCACACCATCCACATCCGTCAACTTGTTGTACGCCGTGATCGCGTCCTGAGCACCGCATTTCGAATCCTCGACGACCAATTCGATCATCCGCCCATTAACCCCGCCTGCTGCGTTTATCTCTTCTACCGCCAGCTGCTTGGCTTGGTTTGCCACCGTGCCATACGTCTCACCCGGACCCGTCAACGATTCCATCACTCCGATACGATATGGTTCGTCATCGCCTCCATCGGATTCGCATCCGTAACCAGCCATGGCAGTTACGGCGATCACAGCTAGGATCAGGACCGGCAAAAATCTTCTTCTATTCATGACAAGCCCCCGCGCGTTGTTCTATGTATCTCGTCTATCTTTTGAATGTGTTTATACCACTAAATTCGATACGTCGTCTAAATTGAAGTACCTGTGTATTGAGTTGAGCATGGCGCGTGATTGCCGTCACGACGCATATGGTTTGGTCCTGCCCGATATTTTGGGGAAAACCCGAATACTTGCCGAGTCGGCGAATTGACTCCAATCCAACCGAATTCAGCGCATATCCGCGGGGTAGACGATTACCTTAGCGCCGCGGACTGCAGTGACGGTGACAGGTGAGCCATCTGGTAGTACGGCGGCGTAAGAGCGGTTACGGACTTCGAATGTGTCGCCGGAGGGTAGGCGAACGCTGAAATCGGTGAATTCTCCGTGGAACTCGCGAGAGGCTATTCGAGCGGTACAACGGCAATCCGTGCCGCATGGGGCGAAGGGTTCGAGGCTCCAACCATCTTCTTCCTCGCCTCGGGTGTCGTGACGGCGCAACCTAAGCTCGGATGCGCGCATTAGAGCCGAGACTTCCTGTCCGTCTTGCAACTTATAGCCGTTAGCTGCAACAGCGGGGAACTCGCCGGCTTCGGTAAAGACGCGACCGTTGCGATAGGTCCCATCTATGAACGATGAACTGCCAATCGTTCGAGCCACGTGTGGGGAGACCGGGCTCGCGTAAACCTCTTCTGCCGTCCCGATCTGCGCGACCCGGCCTGAGCGCATCACCGCCACACGATCAGACGTCAGAAACGCTGTCTCACGGTCGTGAGTAACCAAAATGGCGGTCTTGTTGGCTTCGTGGATGATCTCCTTCACCTGTCGCCGCAGCTGTCCGACCAAGCTAGGGTCGAGGTTGCTGAATGGCTCGTCGAGCAAGACAGCGACAGAATCAGGCGCGATCGCGCGGGCCAGCGCGACACGTTGCTGTTCTCCACCCGAGAGTTCGTGAACGTCACGGTCCGCATACCCGGCGATGCCGCACATCTCTAGGATTTCAAGAGTTCTCCTCCGTTTCTCCGCATCGGACGAGTCTCTAATCCCGAACTGGACGTTCTGAGCGACCGTCAGGTGCGGAAACAACGCATAGGACTGGAAAACTAGCCCCAAGGCACGCTCATGCGGCGGAACATGAATAAACGGAGAACCGACCAACCTGCCTCCCAAACGCACATACCCATTAATGACCCGTTCGAAACCAGCGATTACTCGGAGAGCAGTCGTCTTGCCGACGCCGCTAGGACCGAGAAGACAGACAATCTCGCCATCCTGCACCTGCAAGTTGAAACCGTTAAGAACAGGTGGTTCGTCGGGATGATAACGGGTTTGTACGTTTTCAAGGTTGATCGCGCCGATGCCCGACGGGCGGTTAAGTCCAGTTTGCATCGGGTTTACTTCGATCTTCTTGGGGCGTCGAAACAGTTTCATCTACCCCAAATGCTATTACCGTGTCCCCGCATGCTCACGCAACACGAGCCAAGCGGTTGGGATTCCGGCGGCTGCTACGAGGATGAGGGATGATGCGGCAGTCTTGGTGAAGAATGCTTCAGAGGATGCGGACCATATCGAGGTTGCAAGAGTGTCGAAGCCGGTCGGGCCGAGGATCAATGTCGCCGGCAGTTCTTTCATCGTCAGAAGAAATACAAGCGCGGCGCTGGCGAAGATGCTAGGCATCAAGATGGGTAACGTGACTCGGATGAAGGCGCGGAACTGAGTAACGCCTAGAGATTGCGCGGCTTCCTCGAGGTTTGGATTTATCTGCAACAGTCCGGACCTCAACGATCCTAGCGCGACCGGCAGGAAGAGCACGGCGTATGCGAACACAAGCAAGAGCATGGTTTGGTACGCGAACAGTGCGAAATTGACGGCGAAGAAGACGAGCGACAACGCGATGACGACCCCGGGCAATCCAAAACCGATGTAAGCAGATTTCTCCAACAGATCGCTTATCCATGCTCTGTAACGAGCCGTGACGAACGCGACCGGCAGTGCCAATATGATCGTTGCGATGGCAGCAAGCGCCGAAGCCTGAAGCGAGTTCCATAACGGAGACAAGATCGGCGAGCCCTCAAGCCCCTTGATTGATCCTCGTATAAACCACTCCAGCAACACCGCGATCGGCACGATCACACCAGCAACTATCGGTATCAACGTGAATATAAGTGCCGGGGCTGTCCAGATGCCTAGCTGAATTTCGCGGCTTGTTCTGCCTACGTTGCCTGATGCATCGTCGTATCTCCGTCGTCCACGGATCACCAACTCGATTAGAAGCAGAGCTACGGCGAATAAGACCAGAAGCATCGACATCGCGGCTCCCGCAGTCCTATCGATAGACGTCTGATAGTTGGTCATGATGGATACGGTGAGAGTGTTATGCCTCATAAGAGCCACTCCGCCATAGTCTCGGAGGGTGTATAGAGAGGCTAGGATCGCGCCGGATCCGATCGCCGGTATCAACAGAGGCAAAGTGATTCGTCGAAATGCTCCGAGCACCGGGTATCCCATGCTCCTTGCCGCTTCGACCAGCTCCGGGTTCAATCCCGCGATTGCGGCTCGAACGGTGAGATAAACATACGGGTATGTCATTAGGACGAGGACGAGGGTCGCGCCGGGCAGTCCATATATCGAGGGCAGGCGTTCGACGCCTATCGGCTGTAAGAATCCCTGCAAGGTCCCTTTTGGACCGAACGCCTCGATCAGTGTCGTAGCCATCACGAAACTCGGAACGACTAGAGGCAACGCCAAGGCAACGGCTAAGACGCGTCGAAACGGCATGTCGGTCCTCATCGTCAACCATGCGGCCGGTACGGCAACGATGAGCGAGACAAGCGTCACGACGAAGATGATGGAAACCGTCCGCCAAATCACCTTGAGTGAATTTGAGCGGGTCAGGAAATCGAGGGTGGCATCGCCGCCTTCAATGCCACGTACAAAGAGATACAGAACTGGCAGCATCGCGGCCGCAACGACGCAACCAGCCGCGATAGCTACCCAGACCGGGGCCCCGCGGGTGCCGCGACGTACGGCACGGCGGGGCCTCAGAGCGGGCTGAATCGCTGCTTCCGCATTAGAGCGGGTCACGGAAGAGCACCAACCTCCTGTAGTAGTTGCTGCGTGCCGGCCAGATCGTCGAGGAGTCCTAGGTCGATATCGAATCGTTCGCCGATATCGCCAAGGTCAGGCAGGAACTCGGACTGTTGCACGCTCGAGTTGAACGGGTATTCGTGAGTTTGATTGGCGAAATACTGTTGGGCGGTGACACCGAGAAGGAATCTGAGGAGTCGTTCCGCTTCAGGTTGCGCATCCGTTGATGCGAGGATTCCTGCCCCGGCCGCCATCACGAGCGATCCTGCGTCGTTTGCAGAAGTGTAGTAGTTGCGCGCCGCAAACTCTTCACCTTCTTCCGCCAAGAAACGGTGGAGGTAATAGTGGTTGACGAATCCGACATCCACCTCGCCCGCGCCAGCCGCGGCCACAGTCGGAGTGTTCTTGGCATAGAAGATCGGCTCATTAGCCATGATGCCTTCCAGCCATTCGCGGGTCTTCTCTTCGCCCCAATCCAGTCGCATCGCCGTCACCATCACATGAAAAGATCCGTTGGTCGGAGGAAACCCGATACGGCCCTTCCATTTAGGGTCGGTGAAATCCCAAATCGAATCGGGCAGTTCGTCCTCGGAGACGTTCTCGGTGCTGTATACGATGACTCTGGCTCGCCCGGAAATGCCGACCCACTTTTTATCGGGATCGCTGGCCCATGTCGCGGAGCTTTCGTAGATATCGTCCGGCAGAGTCATGAAGAGCGGCTTGACAGAGCCCAATCCGCCGGGATCCTGAGCAAAGAAGACGTCCGCGGGAGATCTGTCGCCTTCTTCAAGAAGGGTCGCTGCCATCTCCCCGGTACTCGCATAGCGAATCTCGACCGGGATGCCTGTGAGAAGCTCGAACTCCTTGAGGATAGGGTCGACGAGAGACTGGCTGCGCCCGGAGTAAACCGTGAGAGTATTGGGCTCGGCAGCAGGTTTTTCAACCTCTACGACGACTTGCTTCTCGACGATTACAGGTTTTTCGACTTCGACAACCTTCTCGACTTCAATTACGACGGGCGTCGCTGACTGCTGCGAACCACATGCGATGAGCACCGCGCTCAACGCTAAAAGCGCGAGGCCAAAGGTGATGAGATGGAGCGTCTTGCTGTTCTGCATGAACGCGACGCGATGTGGAACAGAGGAGCGGGGCTCCCGACGGCTTATCATTAGTTACAACCTCAGTTACAACCTCGTTTTGGTTTTCTATGTTGGCTGTCTTGATTCCCCGCTCGAATCATCAACGCATTAATTATTACCCATAGAGTCAGCATTTCGCAAGTCATACAGAAAATTCCGCAGAAATCTCGCGCTTCTACGCGCTGCCTGCTATCGCAACATCCCTGAGGGATTATTTAGCGTAGAAAGTTGTGGTACGCCGGACTTCGCACCGGCGACAGCACGGCAACTCAGATGGCGCAATCCGACGATCAAAACAACTCAAGCCTCCGCGCATCCGGCTACGGACCGCGGCTCAGGCAGACCCTCATCATCGTCGTCGCCCTCGGGATCATCGCCATCGCCATCATCCTCGCCGCTATCTGGGCAAACAGTCGCGACCCAGAAGTCGGCGTACAACCCACCCCAAGACCTACACAACCTCCTCAACCCACAGAGACGCCCATACCTCCAACCGATACCGCGACCCCTGAACCCACCGAGCCGCCTGCTCTAAAGATCGCTGACACTCCAACTCCGTCACCCGAAGCGGACACGCCGACGCCAACAGCAGAAATCGAAACAGCCACCGAGACACCTACTCCCTCGGCTACCGATACCCCCGTCCCGGACATCGCCCCCACTCCTGAACCGACAGAAGCACCGACCGACACTCCCACACCAGTCCCGCCCACTCCCGAACCCGCGCCAACCGCCACAAACACACCACCACCTACATCAACACCAACAATCCCTCCCACTCCCGAACCAACTCCAACACCAACCGTCACGCCCACACCAGCACCAACGGTCCCCACTCGACTCGAGATCTACGCCCGAGGTCAACTCATCGACCAAGGCATCGAACAGGGCGACTTGAAGATCTTGAGCGTCATAGAACACGTCTGGCCAGACACCACGCTGGGATGCGGATATGTCGAAGGCAACAACCCCGCTCAGGCAGTCGAGGGTTGGATCCTAGAAATAGGAAACGAGGAAAAGACCTACACATTCCACATCGCAAGCACGGAGAACAAGAGCAACGCCCACCTTTCCGACGACATCATCGCCAACTGCACCGATGTCGCAAACCCAGTGCAACCAACCGTCAACTTAGTCCACGACCTCCGACTCCACGAAGCGCGTCGCGCAGTCCTGTACCGCGGCTCCCCAGGTGGAGAGGAGCAACCAGTTCAAGACATCGACAACCCGGCACAGGTTCAAATCCTCATCGACGCTCTCAACACCCCGATACCAATCGGTAACACCGCAATATGCGAAACCGCCTTCAGGCTCGATTTCTACATCCTCCGAGGCATCGAAACCGTCAGATTCTTCTGCCGAGACGACTGGTATAGGGTCGGCGGACAAAAAACAGTCTGGGGAGAAACGCAAGGAGCACTGACCAAAGCACTCCTAGACGCCGTTTCTCCGTACTTCGCAGCCGAACCCATACCGGCACTCCCCACCTTTGAACCCGAGGAGTGATACCGCCGAAAACGGTATCATCTATTGCTCAAACCCTCATGGCAAATCTGTTTGAGCGACTTCCATGTCAAACGAAAGCCGAGTGCTCAAAACTGGCAAATTGCCAGGCCCGCTTCTCCAAAACCTGATCGAAGGTCTACCCAAATCGGGCAGTGATAAACGTCTACTCGTCGGTCCCGGTCTTGGCGAGGATGCCGCACACATCCTGTACGGCGAAAACACCATCCTCGCAAAGACCGACCCCATTACCTTCACCACAGACCGCATCGGCTGGTACGCCTTAAACGTCAACGCTAACGACATCGCTGTCGCCGGAGGCACGCCCAAGTGGTTCCTAGCCACGCTCATGATGCCCCCAGGATCAACCGAAGCCGAAGTCCGAGACATCTTCACCCAACTCGGCGAAGCAGCTTCCGAACTCGGCGTCCAACTCGCCGGCGGCCACACCGAGATAACCCCATCCGTCACCCAACCCGTCATCTGCGGATTCATGCTCGGTGAAGCACCTACAAGCCGCACCGTCACAGCATCCGGCGCACAACCCGGCGACGCCGTAATCCTCACCAAAGGCATCGCCATTGAAGGCACTGCAATCCTCGCAAACGAGTGCCGCGAAGCCCTCACCCGTGCCGGCGTACCGATATCTGACATCAACGCCGCTTCCAAACTCCTAGAAGACCCAGGCATCTCCGTCGTTAAAGATGCTCAGATCGTCGTCGAGACAGGCGGCGTAACCGCTATGCACGACCCCACAGAAGGTGGACTAGCAACCGCCCTCCAAGAACTCGCATTCGCCTCAAACGTCAACATCACCATCGATCCCTCCGCAGTAAACATCCTCCCCCTCTGTCAAACCATCTGCAACGCTCTAGAAATCGACCCATGGGGCCTGATCTCCTCTGGCGCCCTAATCGCAACCGTCGGTCCCGAACATCAAGGTCCCGTCGTCAACGCCCTCCAAGAATCCAACATCCAAGCACAAGTCATCGGAACCGCTGAGCAACCGTCAGACGAAAGTGAGCGACCTTGGGTAAGCATCCAAACCGACCCTGAAACTCCCGGACAACCTATAACCACATTCGAACGCGACGAATTGGCCCGATACTTCGAACGACCCTTGAGTTAAGACCCAAACTAACCCGCCCAAGCGATTAGACCATCCAAACAATGATTAAACTCACTCAAGTCGAAGCTAGAAACAATCACAAGATCTGGCTAAAGTTCGAAGACGGCGTTGAAGGGGAAGTCGATCTATCGAACCTAGTTGCGCGCGGCGGTTTATTCAAGAGATGGGAAGACCGCGCTTTTTTCGAAAGTGTCTGGATCACCGAGGACGACGTGGTGAAATGGGGCGACAGCGATTTCCATGAACTTTGCGGCGATTCCCTATACATGGAAATCACGGGTATTTCATTCGACGAATATTCTGAGCGCGTTAACCAAAACTTGATTCATGCCTGAGTTGTGCCGCTTTCGCGGAATCATCGTCCGTATGTACCCGGACGATCACCCAAACCCTCATTTCCACGCGAAGTACGGCGAATTCAACGCCGCAATCGAAACTTCACCGCACAACCGCAAACCCCAACCGAAAAACCCGCTTGAACCGAGCAGCAAACCGCGTCGGATCCCAAGCACTCAACTCCGGAGCTCTCACCTCTAAACAATCGTCAACTAGCTCCATCCCGATCCGCGAATAACGCTCCGCACCCAATCGTCGCTCCATCTCATCTGAAATCCTCAGCACACTCGCAGCACGTCGCACTACCGGCCTGTCCCGCTTCTTCAACTCGGGACGGTATCGCGACATCGATGCGGAATTGCTATTCCCAAATCGCAGCACCGCCGCCATCAGACCAATATCACGATGCGAAAACCCCCCAAGTTCACCCAACTCGATGATGCTCGCAGCATGCATATATCGGTCGTAGTAATTCACGCTCCTACCCGTATCGATCAGACGCGCTATATACGGAATCAAAGCCATCATCTCATCTTCCAAATGCTCTGAAAGCAATTCCGACATCTTCCGCGCAATCGCCGCCCGACGATCCGCTCGCAACCTGTCCCAAGTATCGAATCGCGCCCCTAGCGCATAGATCGAGCGACGCCGCACCTCATCTATCGACGGCAGCTCCTTGATCAATCCCGACATCGCCAGACCCTCACGTATCCCTCGTCCCGAAACGATAATCGGCTTCTTGTCGAAATACTTGGCAATCTCAGACGCAACTATCGCACCTCCAAGGATGCTGTCCGTCCTCTCAGGATTCAACCCCGGCATATACATCAGACTCGTCTGGTCCAACCCGCGCAAACCGTTGACAATCCTTTTCAAAGACCCATACCCGACCACAGAACCATGCAACCGACCGAAAGAATGTTCTTTGGTACCTCGGTCGATCTTCGTCATGTTTCGAATAGTCCCACCGGCACCGATCAGAACACCGCTCTCCTGCATCGGCGGCATTCCCGAACTCTTCAACATCTGCTTCACATGACGCCTCAAAGCCGACACCGCCTCTTGTTCAGGCTTCTCAGAGTTCAGGAACTGGTTGCTCATTCGCAGCGCACCCAAGTCCAGCGTGTAGACCTGTTTCAAAGACCGATCCTCGAAAAACGAGAACTCCACACTCCCTCCGCCAATGTCAAACAAGACACCATCCACAGCCGGCAACGAAAACACCGCGCCCAAAAAACCATACTCCGCCTCTCGCTCCCCCGTGATCACCTCCAGATCGATCCCCGTCTCCTGCTTAACCTCCTCCACAATTTCCTCCACATTCGTCGCATCCCGCATCGCAGACGTCGCCACCGCGCGTATGTCATCCACATTCGAAGCCCTGGCAACCGTGGCGAAATCCGAAATCAATCGACAAAGATCCGATACCGCTGACGGCAACAACCGACCATCCTTCGACTTCCGACTCGCCAGCCGAAGCAACGCCTTGACCTCCGACATAACCCGCAGGTCATAATCCGCCGTAAGCTGCAGCACCTCCATTCGGGTGGAGTTCGAACCCACATCAATCACCGCAACCTGATGCGACCCCGGCTCGCCCGGAATATGCACACGATTCAACACGTTGCCCGGAAATACCCGGAAGATGTTGGAACGTGTCTCTACCGCCATTGATGCCTTTGCTGCGAAGCCGCCTAATCGTGCCCGTTTACAATGATTCTAGTAGCCCCGCACTACGCTAGTTGCCCCTGTAGCTCAGAGGATAGAGCAACGGTTTCCTAAACCGTGTGCCACAGGTTCGAGTCCTGTCAGGGGCGCCATCTCTGAGTCTAGGCTCAACCATCACCGCAACTCACATCCTCGACTTTGCGCGCCTCATTTCTTCCCGCGGTTCGCCTGAATGTCATCACCAGAAACACCAGGCCACCGATGCCCACTATGCTGAGCCAAGAGATCGACCTGTCCAGCAACGTCAGCGTAAACGCGTCCGTGTGATTCAATCCCGTCAGCAACAGCACCGTCACGAGCGTAGTCTCCACAAATCCCAATCCGCCCGGCACCGGAATCGTCGTCATGATCGCATTCGCAAGCGCCGCAAACATCGCTATGCTCATCGCCATATCCAACCCCATCGCCTGCGCCACGAAGTAGAAACGCAGCACCTCCATAATCCAACCCAAGATGCCCAACGCGATCTGCAACGGCAGGTCTCTCCCGCTGAAACTGTTCAGCGTCCCATCCTGAAATCTCAAATATTGCCTCTGGACCCGCTCTGGCAACCAGCGCGCAAAACTCTCTCCCGCCTTCCCCATCACATAAAGAATCAGCAGCAACACCAATACCAGCACCGAAGCAACCGCCATCACGATCACCGCCACATCCACGATCCTCCCCGACGCCGCAAAACCATCCACCAGCAGCGCCCAAACCGCCGACACCACAACAAGCACCAGCACAACCGTCATATCCTGCACCCGCTCCGCAAATACCGTCCCAAGCGCCGACGGCACATCGCTCGATGTCCGATCAGCCAATGCCCAACCACGATACGCATCGCCCACACGGAAAAACATCACCGAATTCACGAACCAACCCATCAATATCAACACCGCCATCGTGGCCGTCGACGGAACTTCCGAACGCTTCAGATCAGGATCGTTCGAACGTGTCGCCAAAGAGCTGTAAATCAAACGCCAACGCCACCCTCTGAACACGAAACTAACGTAATACAGCACTCCCGCCAGCAAAAACATCCACCACTTGATCCCCGTCAAATGATTCACGAATGCATCCCACTCGAAATCCAGCACCCGCCACAACAAAAATCCGATAATCGCCAGCCCAAACCCCACACTCAAGATCGTCTGCAACGAAAACACACGACGCACAACATCAGCGACGCCCAGATCTTGGCCGTTGCCGCCAGATCTCGAATTATTGCCAAAAAAGCGCAAAGCTCACCTAAACGCTCACGCGTTCCGCAACGATAGGTCGCTTCGAAGGCATCCCTGCACGCCGCGGATACCGATCCGGCGTCGGCTGAACCTTCATCCAATAGACGATATGGTCCGTCGCCGACCTACCCGGATGCGCCACCGGCTGAATAATCGCCGGAGCCGCACCCATCACATCCGCCGCACGCGCCGCATCATCCGCTTCCATACTCACGCCCTCTCCATTTGGGCCCTTCGGCAATACAGCCACACCTCCTAATCGCAAAAACGGCAGACAATACTCCGCCAAAATCGACAGCTTCGCCACGCCACGCGCCGCCGCAAGATCATAATCCTCCCGATGACCAGCAAGCCGTCCCGCATCCTCCGCACGAGCATTCAACACCGTTACACCGTCCAAAGCCAAATCCGCCACCACATGCTCCATGAATTCACACTTCCTGCCATTCGACTCCAGCAACGTAACTTCAGCCCCCGGCAACACCAACTTCAAAACCAGACCCGGTATCCCCGCACCCGATCCGACATCAATCACCCGACGCTCATCAAACCAACCCGCCGTCGAAACACTCCCTCCCGCCGGCACCGCTATCCTCAACGAACGAATAAACAATTCCTCAACGACCGCATCAGGATCCTTCACCCCTGTCAGATTCATGCGCCCACCCCACTCCGACAGCAACTCCCGGTAGCGCTCAAACCGCTCGACCTGACCTTCGTCAACGTCGATGCCAACGGTTTTCGCCGCCTCGATTAATGTCTCCATACCATGCCTTTAACTGCCAAACTCATTGAAACTTTATCCCGATATACATCGCCGAACGCGCGACTTAACATGATAACGACGCAACGCATCGACACACGCCAAAACCCAAGACGGAAACCCAAATCACCATGAAAATCCTCATTACCGGCGCAACCGGCCTCATCGGCACCGTACTCCGAGTCCGCCTAGGCGACACCGGAAGATACACCATCTCCGGCATCGACGCTCGCCCTATAGACGACGATTCACTAGCAAACTTCACTCTCGCCGACTGTTTCGACTACGACGCCATAGCCCCCGCATTCGAAGGCCAAGACGCCGTCATACACCTCGCCGCAAACGCCCCCGTCGAAACCCCGTGGCCAGATGTCCTGCGCAACAACATCGCATCCACTCACAACGTCTACGAAGCCGCAAGACAACACGGCATCAAACGCCTCGTCTTCGCAAGCTCAAACCACGCCGTAGGAAACTTCGAACTCGATGAACCATACAAAAGCATCGGAAATGGCGACTACTCTCTCATCGACAACGACCCCCAAAACATCCCCCAAGTCGACCACCACGTCCCTATCCGACCCGACAGCGACTACGGCGTAAGCAAAGTCTTCGGCGAAGCCACCGGACGCTACTACAACGAACACTTCGGCCTAGAAGTCGCATGCCTCCGCATCGGCAGCGTCGTCCCCCAGAACCGCCCCACCAACATACGAGCCTACGCCACATGGCTCTCCCACGGAGACCTCGCACACCTCGTCGACCGATGCCTTACCGCTGACCTAAGCTTCGAAATCTTCTACGGCGTCTCAAACAACCGATGGCGCTTCTGGGACATAGACCACGCCCGAAAAACCATCAACTACAACCCCCAAGACCGAGCCGAAGACCACCCCCCAAACTAATCCCAACATCGTCATTCCCGCGAAAGCGGGAACCCGTAGGGGCCGTTCACGAACGGCCCGGGGAGGTCGGGCGGGGCCGGGTTTCCCCCGCCAAAAAGACCAAAAACTCAGGGGGAAATGTCCGAAGGACAAAGGGGGCCTGCCCCTTTCGCAAAGCGAAGGGGGCGCGGGAGCGAAGCGACAGCGGGGGATGCCCGCCGAGGCGGGAAACCACCAAACCACCACCAACCAAACTCGAAAACCACCACTCGACCGACTAAGGACACGTCCCCTCTCCCCCAAACACCCAACAACAGCGGGAGAGGGCTAGGGAGAGGGTGACCGGGCGAAAGGCAGGGGCCAGACGGACTCCCCCAACTAACACCAAATCCCAAGAATCCCAATCCAAAAACACCCCGATGTTATCCTTAATCGGTTGTGCAGATCGCAACTCGCGATCACTCCCGCCCCGTTGGTGCAGCGGCCTAGCACGTCGGCCTTTCAAGCCGGAGATCACGGGTTCGAATCCCGTACGGGGTACCAAAAAACCGACCGACCTCTACTCCTCGTCACCTTCCGCGTCGTCCGCCGCAGGCCCGTTTCGCAGCGACGTGTAGATAAGCCAAATCGGCACCGCTACGATCACCAAACCGAACAC
The DNA here is from genome assembly GCA_964564575.1 of uncultured Dehalococcoidales bacterium. Taxonomy (GTDB): domain Bacteria; phylum Chloroflexota; class Dehalococcoidia; order Lucifugimonadales; family Lucifugimonadaceae; genus Bin127. Next base: position 10,830 of record CAZMBB010000021.1, on the reverse strand, counting down.
TACCACGAACGTCCATGGCCCCCAGCCCAACAGATCGTGCAGCAGATCGTTGATCCAACCCGCAAGCGTGGGGTCCACCGATTCCGTATGGTGCATATGCACCGAAATGCTCGGCCCTATCTCTTTTATCGGCGCGTGCATAGTGCTAATCGCCCCTGATCACCCTCACCGAACCGCCAAGCCAGCCGCCGTCGGCGTCGCCGCCGGTGCATATCTGACGGAGTACTTCCTCTCTTTGATGGTCAGAATCACAATCCCCGCAATCGCCAGCCATATCGCACCACCGGCAAACGCAGGGTCATAGGTTCCAAGCCGGTCAAACGTCAATCCGAAAATCAGCACCGCCGCGCCACCGCCCATCTGGTGTGAAAAGTTGATCAATCCGCCCAACATCCCCACGTTCCGGACTCCATACACATCCGCCGTCAGACCCGTCGTCAACGGTACCGTCGCAAGCCAAGACGCCCCACCTATCGCCGCAAACGCCCACATCGCAGCACTTCCCGGAAGCACGATCAACGTCACGAAAGCCACTCCTCGCACAAGATACACGAGCGCCAACAGGTAGTGGCGCTGGATGTAGTCCGACAGCAGACCGATAAGAACTACGCCACCCGCGTTGATACCCATCAGTATCCCGAACGCCCACGCCGCGTTAGACTGCGAAATCCCCTCGCTGATCGCCCAGCGCACAAAATGTGTCGAGATGCTCGCCGTCGTGATGCCACAAACAAAATAACCGATCGAAAGCTGCCACATCGGCCACGATTTGAACGCCTCGGTCCATCGATCCGACCCCAAAGGCCCTCCGCGCATCAAAGACTGAGCACGCATCCGTTGATCCGCCGAAGCCTGCGAACCTTTGGCACGCGCCTCTCCATCGGGCAGGACCCCTAGCTCATCGGGACTGTTACGAATTATCAGTATCGACACCGGCAGACCTAGGACCAGCACAAGAATCCCCGACACGAACCATGTCGTCTGCCAGCTCGTCGCAAGCATCAACTGAGCAAGAAACGGAACCATCACCAGACCGCCGAGCGAACCGCCTGCCGCAACGACGCTCATCGCCACGCCCCGTTTTCGTTGGAACCATCGCGTGATCACCGCTCCCGAGGTTCCGGGCGAGATGCCCCCAGCGAAAAACGACACAACACCCCCGAACAGCACCGCAAGCATCAACACGCCTTCGATGAACGCCAGCAGCAGATACGAAATCCCCAACACCACGAAACTCACCACAACCACGATCTTCCCGCCATACCTATCCACGATCTTCCCGAGCACCGGCTGAGAAACCCCATTCACAATCCACCCGATCGCCGCCGCAACCGATATCTCCCCCGTCGTAACTCCCCACTCACGCTCCCAAGTCGCCACAAAAACCCCAAACCCGTTCCGCGTCCCCAAAACCAGAAACATCCCGAAGAACATCGCCCCAACAACATTCCACCCATAAAAATGATTCCGCCTACGCGCCCCGACCCTCGCACGGCGAGCGAGACGACTAACGCTAAACATCGACATCAGATAACCAACCGGCCAAAGGCCCAAGACGATTCCCCAAGTTTAACCCCCAACAACCACAACTTCTAACCACCATCAACCGAAATCAGAATCCACCACGGCAACCATAGTTACCCTCCCCGTAAGTTAAACTCCCTTCAGACTCACTAACCCACAGGAGCAACGAAACAGTGCTCGAACAATTCCACGTCCCCGAACAAGACCGCGTCTACGTCGATATAGAACGTATGAGAGCAGCCACTGAAGCCCTATTCATGCGATGCGGAGTAGACGAAGCCGGGGCCAAAGCCTCGACCGACGTCCTACTCACCAACGACCTCCGCGCCGTCGAGACCCACGGCGTCTCAAACATGATGCGAAACTACGTCGCCTCATACATGGCCGGAACCCTGAATCCCACGCCCGACCTCAAAATCGCCCGAGAGACCGCAACCACCGCAAACGTTGACGGCGACGGTGCCCTCGGCATCCAAATCGGCGGCGACATGATGCAGATCGCCATCGACAAAGCCAAGCAATACGGCACCGGCGCAGTCACCGTCTTCGACTCCGGCCACCTCGGCGGATGCGGATACTACGCCGCCCAAGCTGCCCAACAAGGCATGATCGGCCTATGCATGACCGGCGGTCACGGTACCCGCGCATCCGGCGGAATGCTCCCAACCTTCGCCGCCGAATCCCGCCTCGGAACAAACCCCATCGCATGGGCCGCACCAGCTCGAAACCAACACCCATTCCTCTTCGACGTAGCCTGCACCCAGATCGCAAACAACAAAGTCGGACTAGCCCGACGCATCGGCGTTCCTCTAGAACCCGGATGGATCACCGACACCGATGGCGTCCCATTCAACGATCCTGTCGATCCCCCCGACGAATACTTCCTCCTCCCATTCGGAGGCACCCGTGAGAACGGCTCCCACAAAGGCTACGGCTTCGCCGCCGTATGCGCCATCATGTGCCAGACCCTCGCCGGCGTCGGAATGGCCGGATCTGGCAACCAGTACCAAGGCGGATACCACTTCTTCGCCGCATTCCAAATCGAAGCCTTCTGCGACCATGACGAATTCCTAGACAACATGGACGACGCCCTAGCCCACCTCGCATCCGCGAAACCAGCCCCAGGCCACGATCGCGTCCTTTATCCCGGGCTCATCGAAGGCGAAGAGACCGAACAACGCCTCGCCGAGGGCATCCCATACCACCGCGAAGTCATCGAATGGTACGACTCCATCGGCGCAGAACTCGGCGTCCCAATCGACCTCCCATAACCCGTAAACAATCACAAAAACAACCCCCAAAATCTACTCCCATTTCGCCTCGGCGAAAAGGGCCACAACCATTAATTCCCACTCCCGCTTGGCGGAAGATGGCTAGGGTGAAAGCACAAAATGCAACGAGAATACGTCAACTTCGGCAACGGCGGCGTGATGGTCACTCGCATGGCTCTTGGTCTCGGTTTCCGAGGCCAAAACGATGCCGACGAAGCAAAAAAGACCATCGCCGCAGCCCTTGACGGCGGCCTCAATCTCATCGACTGTGCCAACGTCTACGGGCTAGGCGATAACCGTCGTTTCGCCGGGACCTCCGAAATCATCCTCGGAGAACTCCTCAAGGATCGTGGCGACCGCGACGACATCGTCATCACATCCAAAGTCTCAAGCCCCATCGGCCCCCGCGTCAACGACCACAACACCTCACGTTGGCACATCATGCGCGAGGTCGAACGATCCCTCAAACGCCTACAGACCGACCGCATCGACGTCTATCTCATCCACCACTTCGACGATACCGTCGGCTACGAAGAGCGCACCCGAGCCCTCGAAGACCTGGTACGAGACGGCAAAATCCGATACACCGGCCTCTGCAACTACCAGGCATGGCAAGTCGTCCAAACCCTCCGCGTTCAAGATCGCATCAACGCCGGAAACCTCATCACTATCCAAAACCCATACAGCATGTTGAACCGCGAACTCGAAGACGAGATCTTCCCCATGGTTCGCACCACTGGTCTTGGCATCATGGCATACAGCCCCCTCGCCGTCGGACTCCTCTCCGGCGACTATGATCCTGACCGAATGCCCGATGGCACAAGGCTATGGGGCAGCCGACGATCCCACGCCTTCAACCGAGTCGTCCGAGGAGCCGCTGCCGACGTCATCCGAACCAACGCCCAAGTCGCAAAACGAATCGGCGCAACCCCCGCACAAGTTGCTCAGGCATGGGTCCTCTCACACCCCGAAATCACCATCGCAATCTCCGGCGCCGATACCGCCGACCAGATGCAAGACAACCTTGGCGCTCTAGACATCACCCTCTCCGAAGAAGACCTCTACAACCTAAACGAAACCTCCCACCGCCTACGCATCACCCTAGACGGAGCCGGTTTCGAAGACGACAGATAACCGCAAGCATTATTAGGACCGTCCGCTCGCGAGGGGAAATATCCGTTAAGGAGGATCGAAACCCGCGAATGTTACAATCGACGTTTGCGACCTAAAACACTATGCCCAAGCGAACTTACCAACCCAAAAAGCGCCGACGCGCCCGCGTTCACGGCTTCCGATCCCGGATGTCCACCAAAGGCGGACGCGCGGTTCTGGCGCGACGACGTGCTCGAGGTCGCAAACGCCTTACCGTCTGAGTTCGTCCACACGCTTGGCAAACGCCGCTTCAACGGCACTAAAAATGAGCAAACATGGGGCTCTCCAAGCATCGGCGACTTCGCCGTCGTGAAGAGTTCCGAAAAGTACTAAAAGACGGCAAACGCGCCAGAGACCACCTGCTTTCAATCACCGCGGTTGACTCAAAAAACACCGACGCCGAACCTCGCTACGGCTTTGCAATTCCAAAACGCGTCGGAACCGCAGTCATACGCAATCGCATAAAGCGACGTCTAAGGGCGATTGCCGACAGAGCGGACCACCCCAGAGGATGGGACTACGTCATATACGCCTTTCCGGCAGCGGCGAACGCAACGTCACAAGAACTGTCGGAATCGGTAGCCAGACTGCTGAAACGCCTAAAGTCTGGCAACCGCACTCGCCCCCAACGCCTAACGGGACGCCTAACGAGGTGAACGCATGATCAAGAAATCAGCGTTGACCATCCTCAGGTTCTACAAGCTCGCCATCTCTCCTTATCTTCCCAGCACCTGCATCTACCAGCCCACCTGCTCCGAATACGCCGCCGAAGCCATCGAAACCCATGGCGTCGCCAAAGGCACCTGGATGGGTACCAAACGGATCGCACGGTGCAATCCATTCAAAACCGGTGGTCTTGACCCCGTCCCGGCCATCAACGAGAACTCACTCCCCACATCATCCGCAGGTGGCACGGAGACCCCCGCCCAATGAATCCGGCACGCGGAGCGCGACACCTGCAACGCGGCACAGCCGCACTCCTTCTGGCAGTCCTCTCCGCCATCTCACTCACAGCCTGTCTCAACGACCTCACCCCCCAGGGCCGATGGTCCGCGCCAGCCTCCGATGGAAACTTCATCTACATTGGAAACCTTGACGGTGTACTCGTCAGGCTCGACGCCGTCAGCCACGCATACGACGTCAACTGGCTTTACCCATACGAACTCGACGGCGTCCGCAAAAAGCCCAACGGCCTAGGTGCCATCTACGGCGCACCCATAATCCAAGACGGTGCCGTCTACGCTGCGGGCTACACATGCACTGGTTCCAACTGCGACGGTGAAGTCTTCGCCGTCTCAACCGAGAGCGGCGGCATCTCATGGAACTCTGGTGGTTTCCGTATCCGAACCAAACTCGTGGGCCAAGTCAAACCCACTGACAACGGACTCCTCCTCATCGGTACTGGCCCGGTAGACGACGAACGCGATCCGCCCGGATACCTTTATGCCTTCAGCGCCGACCCCAACGCCGGCAGGCGCGTCGAATGGCGAGTCCCCCTAGACGGCGAAGTCTGGGGCGAAGTCGCCGTAGACAACACGACCAACACCGCCTACGTAGGCACTTCCGCGGGAACCCTCTACGCCATCAACATCTCAGAAGGCGATCTTTCAGAACGCGTCAAATGGCAATACGCCTCCGAAGGGGCCATCAAAGGAAACGTCATCTTCCATGATGGCGCTATCTACTTCGGTGACCTCGCGAGCAACTTCTACCGCCTAAACCCGAGAAGCCAATCCATAGACTGGCAATTCGACGCCGAAGCATGGGTCTGGGCCGAAGGAATCCCCGACGACCAAAAAGGCACCATCTACGTCTCAACCCTCGGCGGCCACATCTACGCCCTAAACATCGGATCCGGCGACCTGATCTGGAGCGCCAAAATCGACGGACAAATCATCGGTGCACCCCTCCTATTCGAACGAACGCGCAACGAATTCACTCAACGAGTCTTGGCCGTCCCCTCCGGAAGCGAAGACGTCCACGTCATAAACGTAAACGACGGACAAATCATCGGAACATTCCCCACCGACAGCGCCGTCAAATCCGCTCCCGTACTTATCAACGACTTCGTATACATCCACACCCTGGACGGCCAGCTCAAATGGTACTCTCCAAGCGACCAGACCCTCCAAGGTTGCGTCGCCCTGAAGGACGGTGGACGATGCGAATAACGATGACGTCATTCCGGCGAAGGCCGGAATCCATGGCGGGGCCGAAAGCGAGGAGTAACCCCTAATGGAATTCCTCGGCCTCATATGGGATCAGGGCATCATGCGACCCATGATCAACTCGCTTGCCCTGCTATACCACTATCTCTTCCTCAATTACGGTCTCAGCATCATCGCCTTCACCGTTGTCGTGCGCGTTCTGATGATCCCGCTCACGATACGACAGACAAACCAGATGAAGAAGCTGCAAGCCCTGCAGCCTCGGATGAAGGCGATCCAAGACAAATACCGCGACAAAAAAGACTCCGAGAGCCGACGTGCCCAGTCCTCCGAGTCCATGTCCCTATACCGCGAGGCTGGAGTTAACCCCATCGGATGCCTCGGACCAATGGTCATCCAGATGCCCATCTGGATCGGCTTCTACCGCGCAATCATCAGGACCATGCCCACCACACCCGAGGGCATGGCAAACCTCTCAGCATCCTTCTACGCGTGGAACCCCGCAAGCGCCGACGTTCCCCTAAGCCGCCTGTTCCTCGGCATAGACCTCGCAGACACCGTGTCACAGGTCTACCTCCCCCTCAATTTCATACTGCCCGTACTCGTGGGCGCTTCAATGTTCATCACCACCAAGATGACATCCACCGTCGCCATGGACGAGCGACAACAATCCCAGCAACGAATCATGCAATGGATGATGCCGGTGATGATCGGCGTCTTCACATATCAATTCCCCGCCGGACTCGGCATCTACATATTGCTATCCAACATCGTCGGCGTTGTCATTCAGTACTTCGTCGGCGGAAGACAGCCAATCGATCTGTTCGGAAAACTCTACCTCGGAACCGCTGAAACAAGAGCTCAAGCGATTGCAGCAAAAGAAGAGCTCGAGATAAAAAAGCTGTCCGAAGGTGAAACGGAAGAGGAGGAATCAACCGATGACGATTCGACGAGTGTTCACAGGCAAGAACGTTCAAGAGGCAACCGCCGTCGCGCTCGAAACTCTAGGCGCAGAGCTCGAAGACGTAGACATTAGGGTCATAAACCCCGGAAGAGCCGGCATCTTCGGCCTCGGCGGCGCCCTCGCTGAAATTGAAGTCGCCAAACTCTCTGACGTCCTCGCCGAAGAGGCGGCTGAAGCAGAGGAACGACAGCGACAAATGGACGAGGCAGTCGGTGTCGCCGATGAAAAGCAAAGCCGACCCCGCCCCGCAAGGCCGCGTAGACAGCAGCGACAACCCCAAGCACAGGAAGAAGACGCTGCCGAAGATCCGCAACAAAGTCGTTCTCGCCCCCGGCCACAGCCGCGCCGCAACCGCCGTCAGGCACCGGCTCGCCAACGCGCCGAACGCACAGGATCCCGCCCCACGCGTCAACCCCGACAACCTCGCCAGCCGCGCCGACAGCCTGAAAACACACCCCAAGCAGCTCCCGAACCACAAACCGCTCAACTGACCGACGCAGTCGAAACACCCGAGATCGCCCCTGTTCAAGAACAACCAACCAGCCCTCGCAGAACCGAAGCGCCTATCGAGCCCATCCAAGATCGCGAAGAACTCGAGACCGTAACCAGCGAAATCCTCGCCTATCTCATCTCCGCAATGAACGTCGACGTCGACGCATACGTCTTGGACGAACTCCGCGACGGATCCGTCGTCTTCGAAATCGAAGGCGAAGACGCTGGCCTCCTAATCGGTCGCCGCGGCGAAACCCTGCGCGACGTTCAATTCATCGTCCGAATGCTGGTGAACCGACGCGTTGAGCAACGCGCAAACGTCATCATCGACGTTGAACGATACCAACAGCGCCGCACACAGAAACTCCACGCCATCGCCGAAAACGCCGCTAGGACTGCCTCGCGAGGCCGACCTAAATCCTTGGATCCCATGACCCCGGAAGAACGCCGGATCGTCCACATGGCATTGTCTGACAACCCAGATGTCGTCACACAAAGCGAAGGACAAGGTCCCGAACGACACGTAGTCGTCAAACCTCGCAGCTAAAGAGAAAACATGCCAACCCCATCGCGACAGGAAATCTCCGACTACGCGGTAGCCCACACTACAAAGCCCGACAGCATCTTCGACGACATCGCAAAAGATGCACAAACAACCCCGTCCGCGGGCATGATGTCAGGGCGAACCGTTGGATACTTCCTAAACACCCTAGTCGCCATCACAGGAGCCAGCCGCGTCCTCGAAATCGGAACCTTCGTCGGCTACAGCGCCCTCATGATGGCAACAGCCCTGCCCGAAGACGGCGAACTCATCACCCTCGACGTAAGCGAAGAGTTCACAAACATCGCCCGAAAACACTGGGAGCGACACCCCGACGGACGCAAAATCCAACTAATCCTCGGCCCCGCAACCGAAACCCTAGACACCCTAAAACCTCTCTTTGACGTCATCTTCATAGATGCCGACAAAGACAACTACCCCGCCTATTACGAAAAATCTCTCGACCTCCTGTCGCCAAAAGGCATCATCGTCGTAGACAACGTCTTCCAAGGTGGACGCGTACTACAAACCGACATCCCCGACGACCAACGCTCGGCATCGACTCGTGCGGTCCAACAGCTAAACGAGACCGTCCAAAACGACGACCGCGTCAACAACGTCATGATCGCTGAACGTGACGGCCTCCTCCTGATCCGCCGCCGCGACGCACACCTCGTTTAACAGCGAGCCCATTCCGGCAACTTAACGTCATTCCGGCGAAAGCCGGAACCCCTGTGAAACCGCCGATCTTCACCTCATGGGCGAATCCTCTTCAACTCGTTACCCCGGCTATACCGTTGCTGGTAGTAGACATGCTCGTCGTAAGTGCCTGCTGCATAGTGTCCGCTCGACGGGTCGGGACCAGTTCGCACATTCGGTTCAGGCGGATTCGCCGCCACTACATCCTCGTCGAAATCGACGCCGAGACCCGGTTCCTCGGGCACCGTTATGTATCCGTCAACGGTCGGCAGGTGCGGCTGGATGACCTCGTAACGTTGAGGTACATCGTCCTCGAGCCGCTCGAGGATGAGAGCGTTCGAGATGCTCGCCAAGATGTGGATCGCGGCGTACTCCGCAACAGGCCCAAGCGAACCGGAGTGAGGCGCAACGTTGATGTAGTGCGCCTCGGCCAACGCCGCTATCTTCTTGAGCTGGGTGATGCCGCCGATCCGCCCAGAGTCGGGCTGGACGACGTCCACTATCTCATCCTCGATAATCTCGCGCACGCCCCAAAGATAGGAGTGGCGTTCACCCGCGGCGATGGGGATGTCGACGCTTTCCTGGACGCGTCGCATCGCCTCGGTGTTCTCAGGGGGCACGGGGTCTTCATAAAACAACAGGTTGTACGGCTCGAGTCCCTTTCCGACAATGATGGCGTCTTTAGCGGTAAACCAAGGGGGGCCGTGGGCATCGACCATGATGTCCATCTCGTCGCCGACCGCGCGTCTGATGGCGTCAACTCTCTCGACGGTGCGGTAAACACCTCCGGTTTTGACGCCCGTGATGCCGCGGTCTTTCACCTTGAGTGCGATCTCGGGCGTACCGGCGTGGGCGTAGGTGCGGATCCTCTTACGGACGCGTCCACCGAGAAGATTCCATACCGGAGTGTCAAGCACTTTGCCTTTGATGTCCCAGAGCGCCATGTCGATGGCATTGATCGCTCCAGACCCAGGGGTGCCGGTCATGCCATGTCCCATGATTCCGACGATCATCTTCTGATGGAGCCGCTCGATATCAGTCGGGTCGTCTCCGATGATCAATGTGGCCAAATCCTCCACCGCCGTCTGTACAACCCGCGGCCAACCCGAACCCTCACCGACGCCGTAGATTCCGGCATCAGTGTAGACCTTTACGAAGCACCAATTCCGACTTCCCCCGCCGCTCATCAAGAATGTCTTGACTTCTGTGATCTTCATCTCTGACCCGTAACTCCCGTTCATTGCAGTTGCCAGCGACACCCAAACTCGTATCGCATCGTATATCGATTACGAATGATAAGCGCTAAACTACAATGCTCACAGACCACAACCTAATCGCCCAACAACGCTCCAGAGCGGGAGAGTAACTCATGGCTGACACCACCGTATCGATCTCTGACAACGGCCCATACTGGGTCTCCGGCAACTTTGTAGTCAACGATGCCGACGGAAACTCATATCCAGTAGAAGGCGAAGCCTACCTCTGCCGATGCGGGCAATCCGACGACAAACCCTTCTGCGATGGTTCCCACAATCTAGCCGGTTTCCAAGACTCCTGCAGAGCCTAAACCAATGGCCGAACCAACCAAGATCTACGTCTGGAACAACGACGCTATCGAGATTCGGGGCGAATTCGACCTCAAGGATGCCGAAGGTGGCGAATTTCGGCAACACGGTCGCGTTCGGCTGTGCCGTTGCGGTTCATCCAACAAGAAACCCTACTGCGACAACTCCCACATCAGGACCGGGTTTCAAAGCCAGGTCAAAGCGCCTATCGACTGACTCCGATCAATATGGTTGGATGAATTGGATCGGATAGGCGAAGGCGTCATCTCGCTCGCGCCTGCTCCACAATTCGATCTGTTCGATGATCGTCCCGCGGGACAGACGGTTGTGGACCAGCAGTAACCCATAAAGCGGTACGCCTTGATCTATTCTCTGCCTACCAAAGGCAGTCATCGACTTCAAGTCTCTCGACAACACGACCAGTTCGCGCTGAGTTGCCCACTCCAATATCTCT
>CAZMBB010000020.1:0-46342 GCA_964564575.1 uncultured Dehalococcoidales bacterium | reverse complement strand
AAGGCAAAGACAGCCCTGCGCCCCTGAAAAGGCGCAGGGGGAGGAGCAGAAAAACCAAGCCACCCACTAGTGGCCATAAAAACACGCCCAGCAAGCTCACAGTCGCAGACACATGCCCCGATGAATGCCAGAGGTGCAGCAAAATCCCAGCAAATATCATTGACTCCCGCAAGGGAGACAAAATGACCGCCAACGACAATCACAACGTAACCATCCGCGACATCCGCACCATCATGACCGAACCGGACAACATCCGGCTCGTAATCGTCAAAATCGAAACCTCCGAACCCGGACTCTACGGCGTCGGATGCGCAACCTTCACCCAGCGACCATCAACCGTCAAAGCCGCAGTCGACGACTACCTCAAACCCTTCCTCATCGGACGAAACGTCGCCGACATCGAAGACATCTGGCAGTCTTCATACGTCTCCTCATACTGGCGCAACGGACCCGTCCTCAACAACGCACTCTCCGGCGTCGACCAAGCCCTCTGGGACATCAAAGGCAAAATGGCCGGAATGCCCGTCTACGACCTACTCGGCGGACGCGCACGTGAAGCCGCCCCCGTATACGTCCACGCAAGCGGCGCAACCAAAGAGGAAACCGCCGACCGCATGGCCGCATACATGGAAAAAGGCTTCCACCACATCCGCGTCCAAGCCGCCACAACCGGCTACTCCTCATACGGCTCCCACGGAGCTTCCGGCGACGGATCAATCAACGCCCGTGACGTTTCACAAGGCCCCATCGCCGCAACCACATGGACCCGCGAATACGACCCCAACCAGCTCTATGCCCACCCCGGCGGCGTCTTCGAACCCAAACCCTACATCCGAGGTGCTCTCGAACTCTTCGAACACATCCGCAACCGCTTCGGATACGGCATCGAAATCCTCCACGACGTCCACGAGCGAATCCCCCCGATCCTCGGCGTATGGTTCGCCAAAGAAGTCGAGCAGTACCAGCTTTTCTTCCTCGAAGACCTCTTCAGCCCCGAAGACAACGAATACTTCCGCATGGTCCGACAGCAGTGCTCAACCCCCATCGCCATGGGCGAACTCTGGAACAGCCCCCACGAGATCATCCCCATGATCAAGGACCGACTCGTCGACTTCCTCCGCATGCACATGTCACAGATCGGCGGCATCACCCCCGGCAAGAAATTCGCCGCAATGGGCGAACTCTTCAGCGTCCGAACAGCATGGCATGGCCCCGGCGACACATCACCCGTCGGACACGCCGCAAACCTCATGCTCGACGTCAACTGCCACAACTTCGGAATCCAGGAATACGCCATCCCCGGAGCTAACACCAGAGAAATGTTCCCCGGCTTCCCCGAAGTCCGAGACGGAATGATGTGGCCAAACGGAAAACCCGGCCTAGGCATCGACATCGACGAAGATATGGCCGCCAAATTCCCCTTCAAAGAACGAGCATTCGGAGGAGCGTGGGACACCGTCCGCCGAGCCGACGGAAGCATGGTCAAACCCTAACCGTGCGGTTTCCCCCGCCAAAGAGATCGAAAACTCACGGGGAAATGTCCGAAGGACAAAGGGGGCTCTACCAAAGCATCAAATGGACCAAGAAATCCGCCAAGAAGAAACCGGCCTGCGCCGACACATCCTCGCGCGCATGCCGGCCTATCTCGCAACGGCAATCGGCGGAGCAGTAGCCATGGGCGTCAACGCACCCCTGCGATCACCCGACGACCTCATCGCCAACATTGGCAGCGTAGCCATCATATCCATCTTCGGAGCCCTGCTCTACGGCATGATCTGGGCCCGACTGTCCGGTGAAATCCAGCAACGCTCCCGAACCTTCAACATCATCATCACCATCCTCCTCGTCCTTGTGGTCGCCGTCGCATGGGTCGCCGAATACATCGGAGAGTTCTCCAACACCATCCGATACGTCATACCCCTCGCCGGCATCGTCACCATCTCCGCCAGCGTCTTCACCCCCATCATCGAACGCTGGAAAAACAACACCAACCTCATCTGGTTCGCCATCATCCTCACCATCGCCATGCTCGCCGCGGGCTACATCCTCACTGTCAACGAGTTCGGATTCAATCCCGAACCTCCGAGCCTCTCCCTTCCTCCGCCGCCTGCTTGATTCTTCCCGCTCAATTTCTCAATTTATAGGGCAGGATAATTATTGAATCCTGCCAATTTAGCGAAAAATAGAATCTATAAGAGCGTGAGCAATTATCTAAAGGCAAGCCCTGCCAATGCGGCATCTCTGACTATTACTACGGCAAGTTTAGTTATGTTGTTGCTTTTGTCATCCATTTCATGCGGACTGATCGATAATGGCGAAGGAAATGTCAAGGTCGGAACGGTGATGCCGGTAAGCGGCGACCTCTCGACACTGGGCCCGGCCGCGCAAACTTCCATGAGCCTGGCTTTCGATCTCATCAACGAATCAGGAGGAGTCAACGGTTCGCAGATCGAGGTATTGCATCGCGACAGCGGAACGAACGCCACTCTCGGCGCAGATGCTGCGAGCGGACTGGTGAACGTCAATCACGCCAACTTCATCATGGCCGCTCACGCGTCGCCCGTAACGATCGCTATAGCGGAATCGGTAACGATCCCTAGCGGAGTGTTGCAGATATCTCCGGGTTCGTCATCAAAGGCGATATCGGCGCTGGACGACAACGACATGGTCTTCCGCACGCGGGTGAACGATGGCATCAAGGCGCAGGCTTTGGCGAAGTTAGCCCAAGCCATCGGTTACAAGCGGGTGGCAACAACCTATGTAAACAACGCGTATGGCGAGAGTTTGAACGAGTCGTTCGTCGAAAACTTCGAGGCGGTCGGAGGTATCGTTTCAGCCGCGGTGCCGCACGAGCTAGGGCAAGCAAGTTACATCTCGGAACTGCGCGACGCGTCGGAAGACAGCCCCGAGGTATTGATCACGATCGCCTATCCCGACTCCGGAACAACCTTGCTGCGCGAAGCTGCCGAGGGCGGCTACTTTGACAAGTTCATATTCGTCGATCAGACAAAGTCGCAGTCAATGTTCGACACAATCGGAGGTAATCATTTCAATGGTTCATTCGGCCTCGCTCCCGGAAGTCCTGAAACGCCTGCGGTTAGAGCATTCCGTCAGGTCTATTCAGAACGCACCGGCAACGACCCTACTGCCCAAGTAATAGCCGAGGCGTTCGATGCGGCGATCGTGCTTGCGCTGGCGATTGAGCAGGCGGATACCGATGATCCAGTAGCCGTGCGCGACGAGTTGCGGTCAGTCGCCAATCCGCCCGGCGAGGTAGTCGGCCCGGGAGACATACCCAGAGCGCTGGAACTGGTTAGAGACGGTAAGGACATCAACTACGAGGGTGCCGCTGGCTCAATCGACTTCGACCAGAACGGCGATGTATTGAGTTCGATGCGGGTGTGGCAGATGGTGGACGGAACAATCCAAGACACGGATATCTTCGCATTGCCTGGCGACGATATCGATTTGTCATCAGTCAAATAATTGGAGTAAACAAAACATGCGACTAGAAATGACCAAATCCGCGCACACGAGGCTATTGTCAACCGCGTTGTTGACAGTGATTGTGTTGCTTGTCTCGACCATCGGCTATGCCTGTTTCTTGGTAGACGAATCTGACGGTGGAGATGCCCAAAGGAGTACGCGGGTAGGTACGGTTTTGCCGGTCAGCGGCGACCTCTCCACACTTGGGCCGGGAATGCAGAAGTCTGTTGATTTAGCCTTCGATCTGGTCAACGAGGCAGGCGGTGTGAACGGAGGCAACATATCGGCGATCCACCGTGACAGCGGCACCAGCGAACAGGTGGGTACCGACGCTGCCAGTGGTCTCGTGAATGTGGAAGGCGTCAATGTCGTTCTCGGCGCGGTCTCTTCCGGCGTGACTATAGCCATCGCGGAATCGGTAACCATTCCTAGCGGCGTGCTCCACATCTCGCCGGCATCGTCATCGAACGCGATAACTGCCTTGGCTGACAACGACATGGTGTTTCGGACCCGCGTCAACGATGCTGTCAAGAGCCAAGTCCTCGCCGAACTCGCCGTAGCCGCGGGGTACCAACGCGTCTCAACCACCTACGTAAACAATGCCTACGGCGCAAGCCTTAATGAATCGTTCATTGAAGCCTTCGAAGGCATGGGCGGTAACGTTACTGCTACCGTATCTCACGAACTTGGTCAAGCCAGCTATCTGTCAGAAATTCGCGACTCGGCTGAAGGCTCGCCAGAAGTTCTACTCACCATCGCCTATCCAGACTCGGGTCAGATCCTGTTGCGGGAAGCGGCAGAAGGCGAATACTACGACGACTTCATGTTCGTAGACGTGACACGAAGCCAATCGATGTTCGACGCCATCGGCGGCAACTACTTCGAAGGCGACTTCGGCGTCTCACCCGGCGCTCCGGATTCACCAGGAGTCCAAGCCTTCAGGCAGCTGTACTCGGAACGCACTGACGGAGACCCATCGGCATCCTTGATAACAGAAGCGTTCGATGCGGCCGTGGTTCTGGCTCTGGCCATCGAAAAGGCTGGCAGCGACGACCCTGTTGCGGTACGCGATGCGCTCCGTTCGGTAGCCAATCCTTCGGGCGAAGTAGTAGGACCCGGTGACATCGCAAGAGCGCTAGAGCTTGTGCGAGATGGCGAAGATATCAACTATGTCGGTGCATCTGGCGACGTTGACTTCGATGAGTTCGGGAACGTGGTCAGTTCGATGCGCGTCTGGTACGTCGAAAACAACACCATTGTCGACAGCGACATTTATGCGTCGCCGGGGGACGAGATCGATCTGTCTAGTCTGTCTTTGGGCGTCCCGTCATCATCGACATCTGATGATCCAGCGTCATCGGAAGATGAATCCACGGTAATGATAGGCACTGTCCTGCCTCAAACTGGTGACCTGTCTTTTGTTGGCAAGGAGCGTCAGCTAGCGGTATCGTTCGCGTTCGACTTGGTGAATGACGCTGGCGGAGTGAATGGTAAGCGTATCGAGGCGCTGCATCGCGATAGTGGGACGGATCCGGAACTTGGCAAAGCGGCGGCGAGCGCGTTGATAAGAGAACATGGCGTGCCGGCGATAATCGGCGCCGCATCGTCGGGTGTCACGATGGCGATTGCAGAGGCAGTAGCGATACCCAATGGCGTGCTACTGATATCGCCATCTTCGTCATCGAGCTTGATAACTACGCTTGATGATGAAGATTTGGTGTTCAGGACTACGTTCTCTGATGCCACAACAGGCAAAGTCGCGGCGGAGTTGGCGCGTGAAATTGGTTGGGAAAGCGTCGCGACAACCCATGTGAGCAACACGTTCGGCACAAGCATGTCAGCCAGTTTCTCGGACCATTTCCAGACCCTAGGCGGTAACGTGACAGCGCAGATAAGTCATGACAAGGAACAACCTACCTATGCCTCGGAGTTGAAGCAAGCGACGGCTGGAGATCCAGAGGCTCTCATAGCGATCGCGTACACCCAAACATCACACACATTGTTGCGCGAGGCCGTGGATGACGGCTACTTCAGAGAGTTCCTGTTCTTCACAACCGCGTATAGTCAGGAGCTTTTCGATGCTCTGGGAGCAGATAAGTTCGAGGGGTCGTACGGCACCAAATCCGGCACACCATTGACCCCGGCGCGGGAATGGTTCTTCGAACACTTTGCAACCCAGAAAAACGGGAACATCGATATTCCGTACGCCAGCGAAGCGTTCGATGCCGGCTTGATGATCGCATTGGCGATCGAAAAGGCCGATTCCGAGGATCCGGCGGCGATACGCCATGCGTTGCGTGAGATCGCGAATCCGCCGGGGACAGTTGTCGGTCCGCAGGATATAGCCAAGGCGTTAGATCTGGTTCGGAACGGTGAAGATGTTAACTACGTCGGCGCAGCCGGAGAATTGGATTTTGACCAGAATGGAGATGTGGAGGGTACCGTCGAGATCTGGCATATCAAGAACGGGAAGATCGGCTCCACAGGCATTTTCGTATCCCCCGGCGAACCTATAAATCTAGAAGCCGTTGAATAACGGATTCATCGTGAGCGGTCAGCGGTTTTAACTCCGTCGCGTATGGATCAACGTTCCCGTTTGACAGAATGCAGCACCATGTCGGGAGTTGGCGGCGCTGTCGATAGAATCTAGGTGTGGGCTGAGCCTCACCAGAATGCGGCCCCGTGAGAATGATCAAATGTCCAAAACCACCGTCCGTAGAACGATCGATGCACCCGCAGATTTCGTGTTCCGCACGGTAGCTGAGATCGACAACTACTCAAAAGCGATTCCTCACATCGTCAATGTCGAGTTTCTTTCCGACGTCAGGAGCGGTGTCGGCTCGCGTTTCCGTGAGACACGTTTGATGATGGGACGAGAAGCATCGACGATCTTGGAAGTTACGGAGTACGTGGAGAACGAGCGGGTGAGGCTAGTATCCGACGAAGGTGGAACGATATGGGACTCGATATTCACCGTGAGACCCGCTAATGGCGGCACCGAGTTAATGCTGGTGATGGATGCTGCGCCATACACGTTCAAGTCAAAGATTCTTGTGCCCATCATGAAGTTCGTAATCAGAATGGGTCTGGTTAAAGACATGAATGCCGTAAAGGAATACTGCGAAAGCAGTTGAAATGGCGAGATCGATCGCCGAAGAAAAGGAATACCGATACACGAAATGAATGCACTGAAATCCTACGCCGCTGTTCGATTGTCTGGAGTGTTCCTGCTGTTGCTCATCGCCGCTTTGAGCGTCAGCCTCGCGGTAGCCTCATGTAGCGCCGACGAACCAACTCCGACACCCGTACCCGCCGCGCCGACCGCTACCCCGGTCCCACCGACCGAGATACCACCGACTGAGACGCCAGCGCCTGCACCAGAAGAAGCGCCAGAAGAAACCATAGAACCAACTGGCGACCCGATCAAGATCGGGACGTTGATCGACGTTACCGGTGATTTGGCTGCGTTCGGTCCTCCGATCGTTCTCGCTACAGACCTTGCGGCACTGCTGATCAATGAGGCAGGCGGCATTGATGGTCGCCCGATTGAGATGGTGCACCGCGACAGCGGGACCAGCCCACAAATCGCAACCGACGCTGCCAGCGCGCTAGTAAACGTGGATGGCGTGGAAGCCATCGTAGGCTCGCTCTCATCAGGCGTGACTTTGGCCGTTGCGGAGTCCGTGACCATTCCCAACGGTGCTGTTCTCGTTTCTCCTGCATCGACATCGCCCGCGATCACCAACCTTGACGACGGTGACACGGTATTCCGCACCACAGTCTCCGATGCGTTGCAAGGAGTTATCGCTGCACAACTCGCCAATCAACTCGGTTACGAAAACGTCGCGACCCTCTACATAAACAACGCCTACGGCGAAGGTCTATCGAACGTCTTCCAAGAGAACTTCGAGAGCCAAGGCGGCACAGTTTCCGCGGCCGTGCCCATCGAAGGCGGACAAGCCAGCTACGCGTCTGAGCTGCGCCAAGCCTCTCAAGGCGATGCCGAAGTCTTGATGGCTTTGTCGTACCCAGAGACAGCGGGCGTCTACCTCCGCGAGGCAGTCGAAGGCCAATACTTCGACGACTTCATGTTCGTGGACGGCACCAAGAACCAAGAGATGTTCGACAACCTCGGCGCGGACAACTTTGAGGGCAACTACGGGACGGCCCCGGGCGCGCCGGGAACTCCGACGCAAGAGGCTTTCAAGGATCTCTACTCCTCAAAGCTGGATGGCGATCCGTCAGACCTGTTCATTTCCGAGGCGTTTGACGCCGCGGCCATCCTCGCGCTGGCGATAGCTGAAGCTGGTTCCGAGGATGGCGATGACATCAAGGCGGCGATGCGCGAAGTTGCGAACGCGCCGGGTGAGAAGGTCGGTCCCGGTGACCTGGCCCGAGCATTGGAGTTGATCAGCCAAGGTCAAGATATCGACTATGTCGGTGCCGCAGGGGATCAAGACTTTGATGAGAACGGTGATGTGCAGAACACCATCGAGGTCTGGAAGATTGAAGGCGGTCAGATAACCTCCACCGGCATCTTTGCGCGGCCAGGCGATTCGATCGATATCGCTGCCGAGTCGAAGATGATGGAGGCTTCTGGCGAACCCATCAAGATCGGAACGCTGATCGACGCTACCGGTGACTTGGCGGTTTTCGGTCCGCCGATCGTACTGGCGACGGATTTGGCTGCATTGCTCATCAATGAAGCAGGTGGTATCGATGGGCGTCCGATAGAGATGATCCACCGCGATAGCGGGACTAGCCCTCAGATAGCGACCGACGCGGCGAGCGCACTGGTGAACATAGATGGTGTCGAAGCCATCGTCGGATCGCTCTCATCCGGAGTTTCGTTGGCAGTCGCCGAATCGGTCACGATACCGAATGGCGCGGTCTTGGTCTCTCCGGCATCGACGTCGCCCGCGATCTCCAACCTTGACGACAACGACTTGGTATTCCGAACGACGGTTTCAGATGCTCTGCAAGGCGTAATCCTTGCAAACGTCGCCTCGCAACTCGGATACGACAACGTGGCGACTCTCTACATCAACAACGCCTATGGCGAAGGCTTGTCAACCGTCTTTTCGGACACGTTTGAGGGACTTGGCGGGACCGTGTCCGCTACGGTTCCGATCGAAGGTGGTCAAGCGAGCTATTCTTCCGAGTTGCGCCAAGCTTCCCAAGGCGGAGCCACGGTTTTGATCGCGATGTCTTACCCCGAGACGGCAGGCGTCTACCTGCGTGAAGCGGTCGAGGGTCAGTTCTTCGATGAATTCATGTTTGTCGATGGCACGAAGAACCAAGAGATGTTCGACGGCCTTGGTGCCGAGAACTTTGAGGGTAGCTACGGCACTGCTCCGGGAGCCCCCGGCACGCCTTCGCAAGAGACGTTCAAAGAACTCTACGCTTCGAAACTGGACGGCGATCCTTCGGACATCTTCATCTCCGAGGCGTTCGATGCGGCAGCGATCCTCGCCCTTGCAATCGCCGAGGCCGGTTCGGAAGATGGCGATGACATCAAGGCGGCGATGCGAAAGGTCGCCAATGCTCCGGGTGAGAAGGTCGGCCCTGGCGATCTTGGAAGAGCACTGGAGCTCATCAGCCAAGGTCAGGATATCGACTACGTCGGCGCGGCTGGAGAACAGGAGTTCGACGGCAACGGCGACGTATTGAACACGATCGAGATCTGGAAGATCGAAGGTGGTCAGATCGCTTCTACCGGCATCTTTGTGAGTGCTGGAGACCCTGTTGATTTGGGCGCCGGATCGATGATGATGGATGATTCGGGTTCGATGTCGCCATCGGCCAAGAGTTTCGCCGTAGGATCGGGTTCGAAGGGTCTGTTCAAGGTCGGCGAGAACTTGCGCGGCGCTGACATCATCGTTTCGTTAGAAACTGAGACGCTGAATGGGTCTGTCGATTTCGGCTCCAACAGCGCATCGGTAGAGATCGACCTCCACACTCTTCAGAGCGACCAAGCACGTCGCGACCGCTACGTCCGTGAGCAACTGTTCCCCGGCCAACCGATGGCGACTGTTAGCTTCTCGGATCTCGGTGACATCCCCGCATCGTTCTTCGACGGCGGCGTTGAGCATACGACCACGATTACCGGGACCGTCAACGTCAACGGTGCAGATGCCGACCTCGCCTTCGACATCACCGCCCGCCTCGACAATGGAACTGACTTGGTGGTTCTCGGCACGTCCAACTTTGTGTGGGCCGACTTCGGCATGGAGGCACCGGTCAGCCAGATTTTCGTGGTCGAAGACGAGGTGACAGTTGAGATACTGTTGCAGACCACGCTGGCGAATTGAGCGACTGGCTTCGGCCAAACAACATTGATTCGGAACTAAGATCCTGATATGGAAAAGCCTCGCGCCGCGCTGTTCGATCTGGACGACACGCTCCTAGATCGCAACAGCGCGTTCGAGGCTACCTTCAAGGAGTTCTTCGACTCCCATTCGGTCATCAACTCAACCATCGGATGGGACGAGGCCTTAGATTTCTTCTGGTCGCTTTCGCCTCATGGCACGATCGACGGGCAAGATGCAGCCGTTCGAATCATGGAACGATGGCCGGAAATCGAGTTGGAACCGGTTGAATTCGAAGCATGGTTCTTCAACGCCATGGGCCGCCAAGCCAAACCGATTGAAGGCGCGATGCAGTTCGTCAACGAGTTGAACGACGCTAATTTCCCTTGGGCCGTCGTCACAAACGGCAAGAAGTTCCAAGTCATCAAACTTGAACACAGCGGCTACGCCGATATTGTCCCATTCGCCATCGTCTCCCGCCTTTTCGGAGCCGACAAACCCGACCCGCGCATCTACCACGAAGCGGTTCGCCGTTTGAAGCTGTCCTATGACGGCATCGACGACATCCAACCATCCGAAATCTTGTTCGTCGGCGACAACCCATACACCGACATCACTGGGGCAGCGAGAGTCGGGATGAAAACGGCTTGGATACGGGTCAGCGAGCGGTATCCGGATGATGCTCCCGTGCCGGATATGGTGATTGGGAACGTGACGGAACTAAAAGACGTGCTGGCTATCAGTTGAGCCACTGGTCCCACGATCCCGGTTCGCAAAACTTCGCGAAGTATCATTACCTTCGCGTTCCATTGATAGAGTCAATTCCTGACTCGTAGAACTGGTTAGAAAGCAGGATCTCCCACTATGTCCTTCGGAGTTGCAGTACTAGGCACTGGTAGGATCGGCGGCAACTACATCGATGTTGTGAAGAACACCCCCGGCGCGGATGTGAAAGTCGTCGCCGAACCTAGAGAAGACGCCGCGGCCTCTTGGCAGGACCGGCATCCCGATGTCGATTTCGTCGCCGACTATCACGACGCTCTCGAGCGAGACGATGTCGATGTCGTAATTGGGACGCTTCCCCACTGGCTGCATCACCAAGCGGCACTCGACGCAGCAGCCGCTGGCAAACACATCTACATGGAAAAACCGACCGCGGTTTGGGCGTCGCAAGCTGAAGAAATGCTCGATGCGGCACGCGAGAACGGCGTGAAGTTGATGACAGCCCACACGCAACGGTATTACCCTGCCGTCAGGGCGATGAAAGGCGTAGTAGACAGCGGTGACCTTGGCTCCGTTCTTATGGCATACGACGTCTGGCACAAGCCTTACGGCCCTTACAACCGACCGGAATGGATGCTTGATAGGGACCGTGGCGGAGGAATGGGCCAGATGGACGGAACTCACCAAATCGATCGGTTGCTCTGGATCATCGGCTACGATGTCGCAACCGTCTCTGCACAGCAGGGACAGTTCACCTACCCCAAGTCAGAGCATCCTGCGATTAATTGCGACGATACCGGCATGTACTTCATCCGATGGAAGAGCGGTATCGTTGCTACCGTCAGCCGGATCGCTTGGGAACGTGGTGCAACCGAGTACGGAGGCGACTGGTTCTTTACAAACGGCATGGCTCGGTTCCGCCTGCCCTACGGTGGCGGTGACGCACCGGCGCTCTTCATCGCCGACACGGGTGACGGCACATGGCGCAAAGAGGAAGTCCCGCAACGCAACAGCCTCCTAGACGAGTTCACCGAGTTTATCGAGTCTCTTGAACGGGGTGAGGACGACACCCCGATTCCACAGGTTCACGGTCTCAACGTTCTGAAGGTGTTGGAAGCAACCGAAGAATCTGCCCGCACCGGGCGCGAAGTCGTCCTTGATATGGAGTAACAGCTTATGCAACCTGCCGAACTCAAAGCGACGTTGAAATCGGGCAAACCCGCGTTCGGTTTCATGATCTTCGCAATCGAAGGGTTGCGATGGGCGAGGATGTACGCGGGATCGACGCTCGACTACATCATCATCGATTGGGAGCACGCATCTCGGGATCGTCAACGGCTATCGGAGTTGATCGGAAGTGTTCAGGGTGCCGGCATCACCTGCATCGTGCGCACGCCGAACACCGACGACACTTATGTCGCTATGTCTCTCGACGCTGGAGCCGACGGAGTGCTCGTCCCATATTGCGAGTCGCTCGAGGAAGTCCGAGCTTGTGCCAACAAACTGCGTCTGCACCCCCTAAAGGGAGAGTACTTCGAGCGTGCATGTCTCACCGGCGAACTGCCCAGCGAAAAGACCAGCGAGTACCTGCACAACCGCCACAAAGACCACATCTTCATCATGGGCGTCGAGTCCGAACCAGCTGTCAATCGATTGGACGAGTTGCTCGAGTGTGCCGAGATCGATGGCATCTTCGTAGGACCCAACGACTTAACTACATCGCTTGGGATTCCCGACGAAGTTGAGAACCCGAAGTACCTAGAAGTATTGAAGCACATCATCGACACGGGCGAGAAACACGGCGTTCCGACGATGGTTCACCAGCAGACGATGGAGGCATCGACGAAGGCGATCGAGTTAGGTGCTCGATTCGTTCTGCATTCAAGCGATGTTGGGATTTTGTTGAAGGGTGTTCAGACAGATTTCGCGCAACTTCGCGAAGTGGCTAGCGCGAAGTTTGGCGGTGTCGAAGCTCGTGAAGCGGAAGACACGCTGGAAACGATCTAGGATTCCCGGTCGAGACTGCCAGACTTGATCGGTTGAAACCTTCATTACGCTTGCCTGCGTTTTAGATTCGAATATGGAGCACCGCGCCGAACGCTCCGTCTGAAGCATCAAATCCAGGAACTCGCATGTCTGACACCCAATCAGTTGCTGCCGAAATCGATCCCTACCGTCTGCCAAGTTCGGTAACCCCAACGCACTACAAACTGCACCTCCGGCCAGACCTAGATTCCGAAACATTCACGGGTCACGTAGACATCTCGTTAGAGACGACCGAGTCGATCTCAGAGATCATCCTGAATGTCAAAGAGATCGAGTTGAAGTCTGCTCGTCTTACCAACACAGGCACCGAGGTTGAGGTCAGTGATTTCAAGTACGACGAGGAACTGGAACGTGTAACGCTACTACTTGAGGACCAAGTGCCGTCTGGTTCATACAACTTGGCAATCGATTTCGACGGCATACTCAACCGCAAACTGGCGGGGTTTTACATTTCGACTTTCACCGATGAATCGGGTACCGAGCGAAAAATAGCGACGACCCAGTTCGAGAGCACTGATGCTCGTCAGGCGTTTCCATGCTTCGATGAGCCAGCGATGAAGGCCTCGTTCGAGGTCTCGCTAACAGTGCCGAACGATCTCTTCGCTGCTTCGAACGGTCCGATCATCTCCGAAGAAATGTCGGAGGATGGTACCGAGCGCACGGTAAAGTTCGGCACAACGATCAAGATGTCGACGTATCTGGTCGCGTTCATAGTTGGACCGTTCGAGGCGACCGATCCCGTCGATGTGGATGGCGTGCCGTTGAGGATCATTCATCCAATCGGCAAAGGGCATCTCACTCCGTACGCTCTCGAATCCGGTGCATTCTCGCTGAAGTACTTCACCGATTACTACGGCATCCCGTATCCCGGCGAGAAGCTGGATCTAGTCGCGGTTCCCGACTTCGCTTTTGGCGCGATGGAAAACTTGGGCTGCGTGACGTTCCGCGAAGTGATCCTACTGGTTGATACTGAGAAGGCCACTCAACCGGAATTGCTCAGGATCGCGGATGTGATCGCTCACGAGCTTGCCCACATGTGGTTCGGCGACTTGGTGACGATGGAGTGGTGGAACGGCATCTGGCTCAACGAGGCTTTCGCCACCTTCATGGCCGCGATGTGCACCGACGAGTTCAATCCCGAATGGCGACGTTGGGATCAGTTCAGTCTTGAGCGGTCGGCGGCGTTTGATGTCGATTCATTGCAGAAGACGCGCCCGATTGAGTATGAGGTGAAGTCACCGGCGGATGCTGATGGGATGTTCGATCTGCTCACGTATGAGAAGGGCGGTTCGGTGTTGAGGATGCTTGAACAGCACCTAGGTCCGGATCGATTCCGAGATGGTATTCGGCACTACCTCAAGAAGCATGAGTACGGGAATACGGAGACGTCTGACCTCTGGGATGCTTTGGAGGAGGTTACTGGGGAACCAGTTCGGAGCACGATGGATGCTTGGATCTACCAGCGCGGCTACCCGCTGGTCAACGTCAAGCAGTGCGACGGGTGCAACAAGACGATCTTGAAGCAGAACCGCTTCTTCTACAAAGCACCGGATGAGGCGGATGAGACGATCTGGCCGATACCGATCGGCATCAAGTTCAAAGACGCGGACGACAACCCCGGCAGCATGAAGATGCTGATGACTGAGGACGATGTTGAGGTCGCCGAGTTGGAGGGCGTCAGGTGGGTCAACGCCAATGCTGGCAGCAATGGGTTCTATCGGGTCAACTATTCGTCTGATCTGATGACGGCGTTGCGGGATGTGATGGGCGAGATGGATGCTATCGAGCGCTACAGCATCGCAGATGATCAGTGGGCGGCGATGGCGGCTGGCAATTCGTCCGCAATCGATTATCTGCAACTCGCCGAGGGGTATTCGAATGAGGACGATCTAGATGTTTGGACCTTGTTGACACGTAATCTGGGGAGCTTGGAACGCATCATCGAAAACGACGAAGCAAGGTCCCGAATGCGATCACGCCTCGGCGCGCTCTACAGCGCCGGACTATCGCGTTTGGAATGGGAACCGTGCGACGATGATTCGCCTCGCGATTTAGAGTTACGTGGCGTGCTCGCCCGCTCATTGGGTATTACAGCAAGAAACGAAGATGCCCTAACGCGTCTGCGTGAACTGCATGACGGTTATTTGGCGGGTGCTTCAATCGAACCTAACTTAGCCGCGGCATCGGCCAATGCGGTCGCGATCGTTGGAACTGCTGGCGACTACGAGACGTTCCTTGGACGCTACAAAGATGCGGCGACACCTCAAGAGGAGCGACGCTACATGAGTCTGCTGTCGTCCTTCCCGGGCGAAGGTGAGATGCAGAATACGCTGGAGATGTGCCTAAACGGCGATGTTCGTTCGCAAGACGCGCCGTATCTGGCAGGTGGCGCGATGTTCAACCGACACCACGGGTTCTCGGCGTGGGAGTTCATCAAATCCCACTGGGACGAAATGCTGGAGGCGTACCCCGACAACAGCATCGTGAGGATGGTCAGCGGTGTCCAATCGCTTTCCAGACCTGAGCAAGCGGCCGATGTCAAGCAGTTCTTCGAGGCACATAGCGTGCCTACCGGAGAACTGACGCTGGCGCAACACTTGGAACGGCTGGATGTGAACGTCGCATCTAGGCAGCGGGAGACCGGGCCGCTGACGGAGTGGTTGTTGAAGAGCAGCTAGGGCATCCGTGGTGGTGCGAGGCACGCTCCGCAGGAATGACGAAGAGCAGAAGAGATGAAGCGAGAGGTTCTCTCGTTACACTTTTCTCGTAAGTCTGATTTGAAGAGGCAAGTTGAGAGAGGCTTTGCTGCATGACTGAACTGCGATACGAACAGCTGGACGAGGACTGGCAACGGGGATTGGCTGTAGTTGCACATCCCGACGATCTGGAGTACGGGGTGGCCAGCGCCATCTCCAAGTGGACTTCGGAGGGCAAGGAGTTCACGTATCTACTGGCGACGAGAGGCGAGGCGGGTATCGACGCGATGCATCCGGACGAGACTAGGAGAGTGCGTACTCAAGAGGAGATCGACAGCGCGAAGGTTGTCGGAGTGGACACCGTGGAGTTTCTCGACTATCCGGATGGAATGGTGGAGTACGGCTTGCCGTTGAGACGCGACATCGCCAGAGCTGTTAGGCGGCACAAGCCGGACGTGGTGGTCACGATGAACTTCGAGATGCGCTTCCGCGGTGGAGGCACCAATCAGTCAGACCATCGCGCCGTCGGGCTTGCGGCGCTGGATGCAAGCAGAGACGCAGGGAATCGCTGGATATTCACAGAGTTGAACGAAGATGGGCTGGAGCCGTGGAACGAAGTCAAGATGGTGCTGGTCGGTGCCTCGCCAAACGCCACCCATGCGGTGGACGTGGGGGGTCACATCTACAGAGGAGTGGAGTCGTTGGAGAAGCACGACATCTACATCAAGGGCCTTGGTCGGGACTTCGACCCAGAGATGTTCCTGACTATGACCGCCAACGCGGTGGGTGAGGAGTTCGGGTGCGACTACGCGGTGAGCTTCGAGGTCTTCGCCTTGTGATTGGGCGGCTACGAGGGCTTCACACATCCTCAGGCAGTGCGGGGTGCGGCTCGCTTCGCCCGGTGTTGGCAAATCCTCTCCAAGACGCGTAATGCGAGAGTACGTTCGCGGATTCTGAGTTCCTGTGGATATCAGCGGAGTCAAGACCCAGCGATGAGGGTGACATAAACCGTTTGACTCAGCTGTCCCGCACAAACTCCACGATCTGTTCTGGCGCGGTGGGTTCGCGCTCTTCCGCATCTTCTTCCTCCGGCACGTCATCCACAACTAGGTGTCGGATCGGGTAGTTGATGACGATTCCTGCTTCGTTGAAGCGCTCGTGAATCTCTTTGATTAGTTGGCTTTTTAGTTGGAAGGAGCCGGCGCGGTCGGTGGCTTGGAGGAAGACCCAGAAGTCGATGTTGGAGTCTCCAAAGGTGCTGAAGCCTGCTCGTGGTTCGGTTTCGGTGACGGCGTGTTCGGATTCGACGACGATTTTGTTGGCGACTTCCATGACGATGTCTTCGACTTGTTGGAGGTCTGAGGAATAGCTGACGCCGCCGGTCACGATCACGTTCATCGCGAGCGCTGGTCGCGAGTAGTTGGTGATCATGTTGTCGGACATCATGGAGTTGGGGATGATGATGAGGTTGTTGAAGCGTGATCGGAGTTTGGTGCTTCGCCATGAGATGTCTTCGACGAAGCCGGAGGGGCCGCCTTCGATCTCGATGAAGTCGCCGGGTTCGATCTCGCCTTCGGATATGACGTAGGTTCCGGCGAAGTAGTTGGAAAGCGTTGGCTGAGCGGCTAGAGCAATGGCTATTCCGCCGATGCCAAGAGTGGCGAGGAGAGGACTGATTTCAATCTCGAATATGGCGAGTCCCCAGAGGATGGCGAGGGCGTACACGAGGATCGGCAACATCCTCTTGAAAGAAGGTATGAGTTGGTCGTCGAGTTGAGTGGACGTTTTGGTCGCGACATGGTCCGCGTACCAATCGAGCAGC
Organism: uncultured Dehalococcoidales bacterium; assembly: GCA_964564575.1. Classification (GTDB taxonomy): domain Bacteria; phylum Chloroflexota; class Dehalococcoidia; order Lucifugimonadales; family Lucifugimonadaceae; genus Bin127. Next base: position 29,261 of record CAZMBB010000020.1, on the reverse strand, counting down.
AATGATCCGATACGTGTTGCCAAAAAAGCGCCGACTGCCACGACTGCTACCGTGCCGGCTCTCCGCAACAGCGCCGCTAGATCCGTATCGAGGTCTCGTCCCGAGTGCCAATGGTCTAGGGCGAAAGCGCCCGAGTAGGTTCCTCCGGCCAACAGAATCATCAAGATCGCGGGACCATCGATTGCCTCTAGGACGATGTACTTAGGTGTAGGTACGTAGTCGTCCGCGCCGGCGCGCATTTGGCGCTTCACTAGCTTGAGGATGATCTCGAGTACCACCGCCACGACAACTGTGGCGACGGCCATCATGATGGCGAAGGTGTATTCGTTGTCTAAGTTGAACAATCTTTTCGAAGTTCAAGGATGTGATTCCAGCCTGCACCGGAACGATTATGGTCCTTTGGTCACCCAAGGTTGTTTGCGGGGTTCGCCTATTGCTTGTAGAAGGGCGGTTATGTAGCCGTAGACGAAGGCGAAGGCGGTGCCTTGGGGGTCGCCGCCGGCGATGTGCGGCACGTGGTCGGGCATGAGCATGTATTTGTAGCCGACTTCCTGGTAGACCTTGGCACACTCGAACATGTTGATTGAGCCTTCGTCGGGGAAGACTTCCATGAAGTCGAGCTTGTGGCCTCGGATGTTTCGGAAGTGGACGTTGAAGATCTTTTCTCGGGAACCGAAGTAGCGGATGATGTCGAAGATCTCTTCGCCGGGGTCGTCGAGCATCTCGGTGACGGTCCCTTGACAGAAGTTGAGGCCGTGGTATGGGCTCTCGTGCATGGCGACGAATTTCTTCAGGCCGTCGGGAGTGCCCAGGACGCGGGTGACGCCTCGGAAACCGGGGGGCGTGTAGGGGTCGTGTGGGTGGCATGCCAAGCGGATTTTGTTCTCGGTTGCGACGGGTACGACGCGTTCGAGGAAGTAGTCGATGCGCTCCCAGAATTCGTCTTCTGAGACTTCGCCTGCGATGCCCGGGGCGTTGTCGTCAGCGATCTTGTCGAAGCGCATGGTGGAGTTGCTGGAGCCGCCTCTGCCGGGTTCACGCTCGGACCGTGGGATGCCGATGAGGTTCATGTTGTATTTGACGGCGGGTATTCCCACGGCGGCACAGTTCTCGATGAGGGTGTTTACAACTTCGATTTCGCGGTCACGGTCAGGGTCGATACCGAGCATGATGCTGGGGGCTTCGGCCTTCTCGATGGGAGTTGAGGAGAGTGGGAGCTGGATCATATCTAGCTCGATGCCGAATGAGTTGACGTGTTCCCGCCATCGTGCGAGGTCGTCTTGTGTCCATGTGTGGGCGTTGCCTTCTCTGGGGTCGGCGCAGATGTTGTTTACGCCGAGTTGCGCCCATTGGCGGAGGTCATCGTCGTTTCTGGGTGCGACTTGTGTGCCTACGTACATGTTTTTGGTTCTCCGACTCGGTTAGCGATACGGGTGATTTCTGAGGTGCAAATATACATCACGGGTTGGGCGCGCTTAATTGGGCCTTTCGGCCTTTTGATTTTTCTGCTTCTCGGGAGGGCAGGTTTGAATAGATCGGATTTTGGGCGGGTTGCAACCCGCGGCTGATCCGGGTTCAACTCTCGAATCTACGAGTTCGCGTCAACGCATCTGATTAAGGCTAAGGACTACTTCGTCAACTCGAGCATTAGGAAAACTGCTGCGCCTATGAAGACGCAGAAGAAGAACATCATTGATATCTCGAGTTTTCCCATGATCGTTAAGGTGGCGACACATGTGCGCTCAGTGTTTGGGAAGAGATGTTTTTGATAATGCAATAACTGAACTTGCCGATACAAAAACCTAAGTGCATTAAGTTTGATATCGGTAGGGGAGGGATGCGCGCTTGGTGGTGGACGGGCATCTCGCGCTCGCGGGCAGGTTTGAAACCAGTTGTTATTCGATGCCGTGGTTTGATATGAGGGTTTGGAAGTCGTTGTAGTTGGAGATTGTTTGGAGGGTTTTTACTAGTTGACCGGCGTTGGTGGTCTGTTGCCGGAGTTGATAGATTTGTCGAGCCAGGGGGCTTGTGGATGACGGAGAGTCGGCGTATGTTCCGTGGAATGCGAAGTAGGCTTGGTTGATTTTGCGGATGTTGTGTCCGTTTTCGACTAGTGTTTGCCGTCGGGATTCCATGTAAGTCTCGGCTTCGTCGATCTTGCCGTCGGATAAGAGTTGCTCAGCCTCGTGCCGGGTTTCGTGCAGGAACTCTCGGGGGTCGAAGATTTCGTCTTCTTCATCATCGTCCTTGTCGTGGTCGGGGATGTACGGGGCTTCCAGAGTGGGCACGTTTTCGCCGGTGAGTTGGTTGTAGACGGTGCGTCCTACTTCTTTTCCGAAGAGATTCGCCAATGTCTCGTTGAGGGATGTCATGTCGCCGTTGGACCAATAGGCGCGTCCTAAGGGATGGAATATGAGGTAGGCGTGGAGCCATTCGTGGGCAGAGACCTCCAGCAAAGACTGCAAGGAGTAGTCGGAAGGAACCAGATTCGGGTACGATGCGAGGCCCCCGGTTGGTAAAACTACGGCGGAGAGATCTGCCCTTTCGAGGACTTCGGTCTCCATGTGGAGCTTGTCTTGCTCTATGAGGTCTGGTTGGAGGAGGCGGACGGAGTCGCGTTCGATCTTGTCGCGTGGAGATGTGACGAGGATGTGCGGTGTATCGTCGATGCGGAAGTCCACGGGGGGCCAGATGAACTCACCGTCTTGATGGAGTCCTAGTTTGATGAGTTCTGTGGAGATCGCAGACTCTAGGAGTTCTTCGACAGAGTCTCGGATCTGGTTGCGTTCGGCGATGAGGTTGTCGATATGGGTCTGATGTATAGAGACGGCGATTTGGTCGTTTTGGGCTAGAGCCAGTTTGAGACCGTCGCGGGCTTTTCTGAGTTCACGGGCTAAATCTGGGTAGCGGTCTAGGTGAGCGTTGCGTGTCTGGTTGTCGATCTCCACCCATGGAAGAGACGAGTAGATGCGGTGCGCCCATTTTGCGGGTAGATTCACGATCTCGAATGAGGTGAGGTTGTATCCGAATCCTGCGGCGGCAATCTCTTCGGGTTCGAGGAGTCGTCGGTCACCGGGTTGCATGATGATGACGACGAATCCGAGTGCGAAGAGGATAGATATGGGTATTTGGTATGTGAGTCGGATACAGGTTCGGCGTATGCGGCCGCGCCGTGCTTGACGCTGTCGACGTCGGCGGACGATCTCGTGGTAGCCCCGTCCGCTGCGCGATCTGATATCACGCAGTTTGCGGAGCGTCAGCCAACGGGTTGGGTTGCGGAACGGCGACATGGTGGAGATTCAAGAATAGGTTTTATTTGCGGGTATTCACAATCATGTATCTGCAGATTAGGCATACATAGTCTCATATTGAATCGTCACATGGTGTAACTTAGTTTCAAGCGCGACGTTAAACCCATGTGAAATTGCGGGAGAACCATCGTGAGCATAGCAGTAGTAACCGACAGCACCGCCGACATTCCATCGGATCTTGTGGAAGAGAATGAGCTCACCACCGTTCCGGCCTTCGTGAGGTTCGGAAACGAGGAGTTTCGGGACAAAGTGGACATCGCGACGGAGGACTTCTACGCTCGACTGGCGCGTGACAAGGATGTGTTCCCTACTACGTCTCAACCATCGCCCGGGGATTTTAAGACGGTCTATGACGGGTTGCTGGAACAGCACGACGAGATCGTGTCGATCCACATCTCGTCGGCGGTTAGTGGGACGTATGCCTCTGCGGTAGCAGGAGCGGCCCAGGCAGACCCGAGCGGCGAGAGGATAAAGCACGTCGACTCGCGATCCGCGTCGATGGCTACAGGCTGGCTGGCGCTCGCTGCTCGCAGGGTGATCAATGATGGAGGGAGTCTGACGGATGCGGTTTCGGAGGCACGGAACATGGTGCCTAGGGTGCAGTTCGGTGGGACGCCTGAGACATTGGAGTATTTGAAGCGCGGAGGTAGATTAAAGGGCGCGCAGGCGCTGATGGCGAATATTCTGAACATTCGCCCGGTCTTGGCGATGGTTGATGGCGAGGTGGAGGTGCTGGCCAAACCCCGGTCTCACCGTAGAGCCATGTCGAAGTTGATTTCAGCTCTGGTCGAGGATCATTCCCCATTGACAAACTTGGCGGTTCTGCACGCCGATTCGTCGTCAAAAGGCGAGGCTGAGGATGTGCTTGAGGATTTGAAATCGCATGTCGCTCCAGGCGGTATGACGATCACCGCAAATATAGGACCGGCGATCGGCGCGCATCTGGGCAACGGAACCGTCGGGTTGGCGGTTTCGTGGTAGATTTCCGTCTGCCACTACCACTAGGGGATGATGAGGTTTTGGCATAAGGTTGTTTACATCGTTGTTGGAGCTTCGTTGATTTTGATGGATGCCTGAACCAGTTGTTGAGCGCCAGACCGAGCTTCTGGTGAATGTACTTAAAGTCGAGGCCAAGAATGGCTTTGACAACAGTGCGGTGCTGGGTGGTGGGTTGGATTCGATGTGGCCGCGTTTTGACCGGATTGCGGGGACGATTCGAGGCTTGGCACCGATGGAAGGGCGGCGGTATGCTGTGATGTCTCCAGCGGAGAGGCGGTCCTGGGCAACAGCGGCTTACCGAAGGTTGCATGGAACAGCGACACGTCCTAAGAGCGAACCGGCATCGGCTCGGCCAAAAACCGTCGTTACAGCTGAAGCACCTAAGAAAGTAGCACCGCGATCCCGTCGACCTCCTGCGCCTGCTAAGACAGGCCTTGACGCGCCAGTGGCGTCCTTGAGGTATCTACATTCTTCCCATAGGAAGGCATTCGAGGCTTTGGGATTGGCGACTTTGCGGGATGTTTTATGGCACTTCCCGTTGCGGATGATCGACTACACGCAGCGATCGAACATCGTTGACCTGGTACCCGGTGAGGAGGCGACGGTTGAGGGGTATGTGATTACGTCGGAGTTCAATCGCTTTGGAGGGCCGAGAGGTTCGGCTCGGGTTCGGATCAGCGATGGCAGCGGTTATCTGCCCATCACTTGGTTCAACATGCCTTACATGGCTACGAGATGGGAGAACGGAGACCAAATCGTCGTCAGCGGGAGGGTCGGAGAGTTTCGCGGACGCCCTACGATGGAGAACCCGGAGTATGACGACATTACTCGCGGCGGTCGAGAGAATCAGATGGGATTTGTTCATGCCGGGGCGATAGTCCCGGTCTATCCCTTGAGCGCGGGATTGAACCAGCGGACAGTGCGAAATGGGGTGATGCAGTCTTTGGACAAAGGGTTGCCGTTGGTGAAGGAGACGTTGCCGGAATGGGTGCGTGAAGAACACGATCTGATGGGCTTAGCGGATGCATTTGAGGCGATGCATCGGCCATTGGCAACACGTCAGCGATGGTCGGCCATCCGGCGATTCGCATTTGACGAGTTTCTGTACAACCAGATAGCCGCGATAAGGAGGCGTGCTAGATGGCGGAGGACGGTCGAAGCGGTGGAACTATCGCCGGATCGCGAGGTCGTGAAGAGCTTTGTGTCGTCGTTGGGGTTTGAGTTGACCGGGGACCAGAGCGAGGGGATCGCGACGATTCTGGCAGATATGGCGTCTGGTTTTCCGATGGCACGGTTGCTGCAAGGAGAAGTCGGAAGCGGCAAGACGGTGGTTGCGATAGCCGCGATGCTGTCGGTATCAGGTGCCAACGGAATGCAGGCCGCGATGATGGCCCCGACCGAGGTCTTGGCGGAGCAGCACTTCCTGAGCATGTTGGAGCAGCTGAAGTGTCGCGAAGGATTGAGCGGACATGGACCAGTCTATGAGTCGCCGCTGTATCGGGTAGAGAAGCGGGGACGGAATCTGCGCGTGGGATTGTTGACAGGAAGTTTGTCTCAGCGCCAGAAGCAGACGATGCACGAGATGTGCGCGAATGGAGAGCTCGATCTGGTGGTAGGAACCCATGCGTTGCTGCAAGAGGGTGTGGACTTCGATGATTTAGCGCTGGTTGTCGTGGATGAGCAGCAGCGGTTCGGAACGGAGCAGAGAGCGGTGCTGACCAATCGGACACCGCGACCTCATCTATTGGCGATGTCCGCGACCCCGATACCTCGGACTCTGCACATGACGATGTATGGCGAGATGGAGTTGTCCACATTGAGGGCGATGCCGCGCGGCCGGCAGAAGATCGAGACCATCTGGGCTCAGACACCGTTTGAGGTCGCAGAGGCGTATGGAAAGGTTAGAAGCGAAGTCAAGGACGGACGGCAAGCGTTCGTTGTATGCCCGCTGATCGATCCTTCAGAGAATGTGCCAGGTGCATCGGCGGTCGTTGAGTTTCAAAAGTTGAGCAGGGATATCTTCTCAGATCTCAGAGTCGGGTTGCTGCATGGACGGATGAGTCTGGCTGAAAAGCAGTCTGTAATGGAGTCGTTCAGGGGGCGCGAAATCGATATCTTAGTGGCGACGCCGGTTATCGAGGTAGGCGTAGATGTTCCGAATGCCACGGTGATGGTGATCATGACCGCGGACCATTTCGGCTTGTCGCAGTTGCATCAGATACGTGGACGAGTAGGGCGTGGCGAGTATGGCGGCACCTGCATTTTGGTTTCCCACGCCGAGGGGGAATTGGCGCAGGCCCGGTTGCAGGCGGTCATCGATAACATCGACGGTTTTGACTTGGCGAACAAGGATTTGGAATTGCGAGGGCCGGGAAGGAACTTGGCAGAGGTGCAGAGCGGATGGAGCGGATGGCGGTTTGCACGGTTCGATGATCTAGAAATGTTGAGCAAGGCGCGCGGGGTTGCAGAGGAGTTACTGGACAGAGACTTCAACTTGGAAATGCAAGAGCACCGAGAGTTGAAACGAGAGGCGATACGGATCATCCCGCGGGACGTTTCAAGTTACGCCTAAGCTGACGGAATGACGGGTAGCACAATGTGCGACATGTTGGGCTTGCCCAAATAGAGCGTGTTGCGCGCAGTTTGAGTCTGCGTATGTCGTCCCATCGGTTCGCCGGTGTTCGGGTTGATGTCGAAACGAGGGAAGTTGCTGCTAGAGATATCGACGCGGATACGGTGCCCGACCTTGAAGAGGTTGCTCGTAGGAGGAAGCGGGATCTTGATCAGGTACATCTCCGTGGGCGACATCAACTCAGGTTCAGTCCACGAGTTTCGGTATCGACAACGGAGTATCGAGTCGACCAGGTTCATGTGGTACCCGTCCGGGTAGTCGTCTGAGGGAGGATAGACGTCCAGCAGCTTGGCGGTGAAATCGGTGTCCGGCGCGGTTGAGGATACCCAGAGGTTGACTTCTATAGGACCTGTGATTTCGACGTCTTCCTCTAGAGGCGGAGTTCGGAATACGAGTACGTCGGGACGATCGGCAAGCGGACCGTAAGGTGGTTTGCAAGCCATGAGTTCCGGACGCTCAGCTTGGTGCATCGGGCCGGGCGTGACCAACGAGTAGGAGTGTTGGAGTATCGTGTCGGCCTGTTGCCCCGGAGGAGGGCTCTCGGTAAATGTCGGCCCGCCCTCTTCAGGTTTGTCAATCACGCTGAAGCCAGCAACGCTCCCGCCGAGAGTGGGCACAGGGTTGCTCGGGTCGAAGGTGTAGGTGATCGATGCAGCATCCGGTTCAGGTTCGTCGGTCGACAAAGTCCCATCGGCGTGGAGGTAGAAGCTCGTGAACTGCGTTCTTGCTAAAGGCCACTCTTGCTCGTTTCGCCAGTATCCGCCGTGGTTCAAGCGGCCCTCAGCATTCTTATTGCCGTCGCCCCCGCCCATCACGAAGAGGAGGATCGGAGGATCGTCATCGACGCCGTTCTGTTCGTCTTTGAGCCAACGATCGAACCATCTACGGCGTATCGGATTGAACTTTGACATCCCCCACTGCGCGTCGGGCCCGAAGTCAACATCGCCCTCATGAGTGGCGTCGACACGCTGAGTCCCATGTGCCCAAGGTCCAAAGACCATGTGGGTGGGATTTTCATTACGGCGTGTCAGATCGACGAAGAGATCGGCGGTACCCCCGGCAAACGGGTCCCACCATCCGCCCGTGAGAATGACCGGGATGTCCGCATGACGTTCGAGGTACGGAGTCTGGTCAAGATTCTCGTTCGCCCACCACTCGTCGTACTCGCCGCGCGTGATGTAGTTGAAAAGAGTTTCCTCAAGGTGCGGAGCGTGCGACAGGGCGATTTCACCGCGCTTCCATGGCACGCCGGAAAGGAACTCCCGCATGTTCTGGAAGGTCTCGGCGACGGCCAGAACGCCTTCGGGCTTGTCCCTAAGCTCATGTGAATCGAGGGCATGGTTGTGGATCGCAGCCGCCATGTGGAAGCACATAGCGCCACCTTCGCGGGCCTCGTGCGCGTAGATGTTGGTCGGTGCCTGCTCAACCCACTGAGCGACGAGGTGAGGAGGTCGATGGAGCGCCGCAACAGTCTGGACGATGCCTCGATGCGAACTTCCAAGGGTCCCAATCTTGCCGTTGCACCAAGGTTGCTTCGCGATCCACTCCATAGTGTCGTACCCGTCTTCCCCCTCCCACGGATTGCAGGTGTGGTAGTAGCGACCATCGCCCTCAGACCGGAAGCGCGAACGGAGATCCTGGTTGACGAACACGTAGCCATGCCGAGGGTAGTAGTCCCGAACAGTGTCCCACTCCTCTTTGGACTTGTCATAGGAGGTGCGCACGAGCAGGACAGGAGCGGGATCGGTTACGCGATCACCTTCGCCCGTTACAGCGAAGTGGATGTCGGCGGCTAGACGAACCCCGTCGCGCATGGGGATCATTGCTTCCTCGTAATGCGCGTAGGGGTCGAAATCTGAGGTTGGCTTAGCCATCCCCTGGGAAACTGGATGTGGCAGGATCATCCTAGGAGCTCGCGAAGTCGCCTGGATATTTCGGCGATCTCTTCGTCTTCCAACAATCGCACATCGAAACGCACGATCTGCGGGTCTCTAGCGTGGCCGACCACGGCAATCGCAGGGTCGCCATCGCGGAGTTCTCCGATGAGCCATTCAGCGTCTTTGCCTGTGACCTGGTCGACTTTGACGTGGACGTTCGGCATGGGCCGGTTGTCTTCATCCGGGAACTCGATGTAGGAATCGGACATCTTTGGGAGACCTGCGAGGCTGTTGAAGAGCATTCCCGTCTTGCGGTGATGCTCCGTCATTCGCTCCTCGTCGTCCTGCTGCACCCACCAGATGAAAGACGCGATCTGGCCCACGACCTCTTCTTTAGAGACCTTCGCGACACGTCCAATACCGTGGGATGGTGCGGACTGCATAGCGATGGAGTCGATGATGTCCTGGCTGCCTGCGATGATGCCCGAGCCTTGAGGACCTTGGATGCCCTTGCCGCCGCTGAAGCAGACGACATCAGCGCCGAGGTCGATGAAGCGATAGAGGTTTTCACGCGGGGGAAGGCAGTTGGATGCATCGATGATCACGCGCGCTCCATGAGCGTGTGCGATGTCGATGACGTCTTCCAAGGCGATGTCTTCCGGCGGCGCGTACCCGACCCAGTAGACCATCTTGGCATCCGGATTGTCGATGAAGGCCTGCTCGTACTCCTCCGCGCTGACGACCTTGGTGGGACGACCTTCTGGGTCCGGTTCGCCGATCTCGACGAACTTGACGCCAGCTGTCTTGACCGCCATGGCGTAACCGTGATTGACGTACTCTTCGCCCTTGTAGTTCTTTGCTCGAGCGAACCGTTTAGCGACGCACGGGACTTGTCCGCCTTGGACATACGGGAGTTGCTCGATCAACGCTTCGTCGGTGCCTGTGATTATGGCGGCAGCGGAGACCATTAGACCTGCCGCACAACCTGAGACTATGTATCCATCATCAGCGTGCGTCACCTCGGCGATGATGCGGCCCGTGGCCTTTTGCAGTTCTCGGAGGTCGACGAAGTTATCGGCCGCAGTGCGCATCGCCTTCAGCGTCGTCTCCGGGATCAGAGTGCCGCCCATGTTCGTGTGGTGGCAGGTTGCGTTGATGAACTTGCGAACACCTAATACAGAGTACGGATCTTGTTCAAGTTGTTCGAGGGTCGGCAGTGTCATTTCGTCTCACCTAAGGTCGGATTTCACTGCCGCATAGCATACTAGGTTCTGGGATACGATGACGCGGTTTCCCGCTTTGAATTCTCGTGTTCAGATGCAACGTGTATAAACTGGAAAAACTTAATCGACAGACGAAAACCGGCTGACAGGACTGAGCAACGGAAAGGCGTGATTGCAAGGGTGACCGACCAGTTCGTCCATTTACATAACCACTCTGAATATTCCTTGCTCGACGGTTACGGGCACGTAGAGGACATGGTCGGACGTGCGGCAGAGCTGGGGCAGCCTGCCATGGCGCTGACGGACCACGGGAACGTCTACGCGGCGATCGATTTCTACAAGGCGGCAAAATCGGCGGATATTAAACCGATCATCGGGATGGAGGGATATGTAGCGTTCGGATCGAGGCACGAACGCACTGCGGCAGAAGGAGCGAGCGGGGGATCGCAGCCTCACATCACGTTGCTCGCAGAGGATCTGACCGGCTACCGCAACCTTTTGCAACTGGCAACGAAAGCGCACCTCGAAGGGTTCTACTATCGCCCCCGCGTCGACCGCGACTTGCTGGAAGAGCATTCCGAAGGTGTAATCGTCTTATCCGGGTGCCTATCAGGCGAGTTGGCGCGTGATGTGTTGCGGACGGGCGGAGATCTGACCGCGGCTCGAGGAACCGCAAGCTGGTACCGAGAGGTCTTCGGAGACCGCTACTACCTCGAGTTGATGCATCACGAGAATGTTCCGGGACAGGACATGGTGAACCAAGCGGTTTGCCAGCTGTCGGAGGAGATGGGCATCGATCTGGTGGTGACGAACGACTGTCACTATGTCTATCCCGAGGATGCAACGCATCAGGACACGTTGACCGCGATCGTGACGTCCAGCAAGCTGGCGGATGAGCGTCGGCTGCGGATGGAAGACGATTCTTACTATGTGAAGTCCGCTGCGGAGATGGCTCAGGTCTTCCCCGAACATCCCGACGCGCTTCGAAACTCTTTGGTCGTTGCCGAGCGGTGCAATCTGGAGCTGTCTCAGCGCCGGACGAAGTTGCCTCAGTATCCAACGCCGGACAGGATGTCCTCGGCCCAATATCTGCGGCAGATCTGTTACGAAGGCGCAAGGAATCGCTTCGGCGAGCTTACGGAGGCGGTGAGAGAACGTCTTGAAAAAGAGCTCCACATCATCGAGGTGACGGACTTCGCCGACTACTTTCTCGTCGTTTGGGACATCTTCAAGTTCGTAAAACGCGAAGGTATCTTGTCTACAGTGAGGGGGTCGGCAGCATCGAGTTTAGTCCTCTACTGCCTGCAAGTCACCGACTTTGACCCGTTGCCCTACGGCCTCTTCTTCGAACGCTTCCTGAACGTTGAACGTCGGGAGATGCCCGATATCGATATGGAGTTCGCGGATGACCGTCGCGGGGAGGTTATCGAGTACTGTCTGGAGCGTTACGGTCCAGAACGTGTCGCCCAGATAACGACGTTTGGAACTATGAAGGCCCGTGCGGCTATACGCGACGCGGCGCGGGTCATGGAAGACGGGACGATTGAGAACGCTGACATCAACGAGGCATGCAACCGCCTCGTCCGGATCGTTGCCAACTACTCCCCGATGTCTAACGACGACGAGGATGAAGCACCGCCGCGCGAGTTCAACCTAAGGACCGTCCGAGAGCAGAGCGTAGAGCTTCAACAGCTGGTCCGCCAGAATGCAGTTGCGGCGGAGGTTCTAGATAAGGCTATGGGGGTCGAGGGGCGCGTTCGCAACGTCAGCACTCATGCTGCCGGAGTAGTGATATCCGACGACCCGCTTGTGAAGTACACGGCGCTACAGCGTCCGCAGAAGGGGAATGACACTGGTCTCGCGGCGACGCAGTACTCGATGTATCCAATCGAGTTCGCAGGGTTGTTGAAGTGGGACTTCCTTGGGTTGACGAACTTGGCTGTCCTTGACCGTTGTCTGAAAATCATCGCCGAACACCGCGGCGAGAAGATCGAACTTTACGACGAGAACCAGGTTCCTCTGGACGATGAGGCGACGTTCAAGCTGATGGCAGAAGGTGATACGTTCGGGTCGTTCCAACTCGAAGGTGCCGGGATGACGCGGTATATCAAGGACTTGAAACCGACATCGATAGATGACATCGCGGCAATGATCGCGCTTTACCGGCCCGGCCCGATGCAGCACATCGACAGCTTGATCGCTCGCAAGCATGGGAAACAGCCGATCGAGTACCCGCATCCGGATATTGCGCACCTGCTGGACACGACGTACGGCGTGATCGTCTACCAAGACCAAGTGATGCTGACGGCCCAAGATTTCGCGGGCTACACCCTCGGTGAGGCCGACATTTTGAGAAAGGCGATGGGCAAGAAGGTGCCCGCGATCATGAGGGAGGAGGAGAGGAAGTTCGTCGAAGGCGCGGTCAAAAAGGGACATTCCGAGCAGGAAGGGCGCGACCTCTTCACCTACATCCTCCCGTTCGCGGGTTACGGCTTCAACAAAGCGCATGCCGTCTCATATGCCTACATCACCTATTGGACGACCTACTTCAAGGCGAACTACCCGCTGGAATATTTCGTCGCGATGCTCGAGTCGTTCACTGGTGCGCCTGAGCGCGTTCAACGATGCATATTGGAGGCGAAGAAACGGGGGATCGAGGTGCTACCACCCGATATCAATGTCTCGAGAACTTCGTTCACCGTGGACGAGAATGTAGGGGAGAATGGAGGCATCCGTTACGGTCTCGCGTCGATCCGCGGGATCGGGCCGGGCACCGTTGCCGAGATCGTGGAGGTCCGGGAAGGAGACGGCAAGGGGGCGTTTGCCGATGTTGCCGACTTCTGCGACCGGCTTGCGGAAAGCACACCGCCCGAATCCTCGCTGCGGTCTCTAATCATGGCAGGGGCGTTCGATGGGATGGCACAACGCCAGCAGCTCCTCGACCATGCTGGACAGTTGATTACTCACATGCGGAAGATCGGAACCGCGCGTTCGTCCGGCCAGCACTCCATGTTCGGAGGCGTGGATTCGAGTGATTCGTTCATCGGGATCGAATTCGATACGCCTCAAACGAACGGCGGCGTCGATCAGAAGACGCTGCGCGAGTGGGAGAAAGAACTGTTCGGATTGGTGATCACCGAAAGCAAAGAAGAAGCCGAGAAACGCGCCGCGATTGAACACGAAGCGCCTAACGCCATCGTCTACGCCAGCCATGAACGGCTCGGTGAGGAGGGAGCGCGCGTCAAGGTTATCGGCAAACTTGTCTCGATCGATCATCGGAGCACTCGCAACGGCAACCCGTTCGTCACGGCGAAGATGGCGCTGCTCGACGATGAGATCGAGTTGACGGTATGGTCGAACACCTTGGAGCGCACACGGGGCATCTGGCACGAGGATGTATATGCTGAGGTGAGCGGGTCGATCAGGATGTTCAATGGCGCAGCCTCGGTGGATGTCACGAGCGCGCAGGGCTATATTCCCTCGGCCAAGGCTACGAATGGTGCCATGAACGGCTCAGCCAACGGGCATTCGAACGGTACGGCTTATCATGAGGAAACTCCCTCGTATCCTGTGATGGCGCAGACAAACGGTGGTTACATGGCAGAGACCAATCACGACTCGCCCGACGAACCCGCACTGACTTTGATGTTCGACTGCGATGGCAACGCGTCGCCTTCTCGCGAGGTGATTCATCAAGTGCTCCTCGCTTTGGGCGAGCACAAGGGGAGCGGCAAGGTGCTTGCCAAACTCGTCATCTCCGGCAAGACAGTCTCGATGGACTTCCCGTTCTTCAACGTTGAACCGACCGAGGAGCTGCACTCCGAACTCGCCATTATTCTGGGTGAAAGCAACGTGGAGATGCACTCCAGCGCCACGACATAACATGCGAGAGCGCTGGGTCGAGTTCGCTACCGCGCCAGATCAGTTAACTGCTGAGACTTGGGCGGGATTGGTTCGCAATGAAGGTTGTCCCTGTGCCGTGAAGTCGGATGGGATACCGTTTCTCGGCGTTTCGGCTTTGCCGGTCAGGCTGATGGCACCAGAGGAGCGGGTGGATGAGGCGCGGGGGATCTTGGATCGGTTTTTGAGTTTGTAAGAGGTGTGAACAGGTGGGTGTGAGCGGGTGGGGTTCTATGTAATCTGTATAGTGTAGTTGTCAATTTACATAGGCTAAAAGCAATATTCTATGTAAATTGCAAAGTGTAGTTTGCAAATTGCATAGAATTCAGCTAGAATCCTTGGCATGATCGAACGTGACATCGCCGGGCATCTTTCCGACCTGTTTCAGAAAAACCCCGTCGTGACAGTCACCGGGCCACGACAATCTGGCAAGACGACGTTGTGCCGACAAGTCTTTCCAGAGCTGAGTCACGTCAATTTAGAGGCACCGGACGATCGAGAATTTGCCGAATCTGATCCGCGTGGATTCCTCGCCCAACTCGGCACCGGAGCGATCATTGATGAGGTGCAGCGCGTGCCCGAGCTGCTTTCATATCTGCAGGTGCTGGTGGACGAAGATGGTGGCAACGGTCTTTTCGTGCTGACCGGCAGCGAGCAGTTCAGACTATCGGCAACCATCAGTCAGTCGCTCGCAGGCAGGACAGCGCTTCTTCGCCTATTGCCATTTTCACTCGCCGAACTCAGGAGATCTGGCGGTAGTGACGATCTCGACAGCATGCTGTATACGGGTTTCTATCCGAGAATTCATGACCGAGGATTGGATCCGCTTCAGGCCTTGGGAGACTACTTTGAGACCTATGTCGAACGCGATGTTCGGCAATTGGGCAACATCCGCGATCTCTCGAGCTTCCAGCGTTTCGTCCGGTTATGCGCCGGCCGAGTCGGGCAGTTGCTCAACGTTTCGTCCCTGAGTTCCGATGCAGGAGTATCACGGTCGACGGTCGATCACTGGCTTTCGGTGCTCGAGAGTAGCTACATCGTTTACCGGCTACGACCCCATTACACGAACATGCGAAAGCGACTGGTGAAATCACCCAAGCTGTACTTTTATGATGTCGGGTTGGCGAGTTACCTGATCGGAATCGAAAACGCCGGGCAGATCGCGACGCACCCGTTGAGGGGGGCTCTTTTCGAGAACGCGGTCATATCGGAGACGTTGAAGCACCGTTTCAACCGAGGGCGACGTTCCAATCTGAGTTTTTTCCGCGACTCGAATGGGTTGGAGTGCGACCTTTTCTACGAGACAGTACGAGGATTCGGAGCCGTTGAGATCAAGTCTGGCGCAACTGTTGCATCGGACTATTTCTTCGCTTTGAACCGGGTCGCCGAGGTTGTTCCCGAGATCTGGAGCAAGGCGGTGGTATACGGCGGAGCATCGACTCAGCGTAGAACCGACGCTTTGGTTTCACCTTTCGGCAATTTATCGGACGTCCTGAACGGGTTTGACAGTGGCGAGGCGTTCGGTGCGGGTCCTGCTAGGATTTCCGCCGCCACTTCCGCAAACTAGCCGGGTTGTCGACAGGCGGCATCTGATGTCTCCCCCACTCCACGAACGAGACCTCCGCTACGTACACGTCGCCTCGTGAATCGACTCCAACCGAGTGCGGCCACAGAAACTGATCCGGCTCTTGCCCAAAGTGCGGGTTGCCGAAGCGGTCAAGCATGTTGCCTTCCCAGTCGTAGATGCTGACACGGTTGCCGATGTCGGCGACGCCGCGTTGGACTGGTGCAGGGCCTTGCTCTCCCACGTAGATCACAGCATCGGCTCCTTTGCCGATGACCTCGATGCCCGTCGCCTTGTGGACAGGCCATTGTCGTACAAATTCGCCCTCGGTCGTGAAGACCTGGACGCGGTTGCTCTCGCGGTCGCAGACGATCACGAGATCGTCGTCAAGGACTGAGATATTGTGGGGCAAGTTAAATTTGCCGTTGTCGGTGCCGGGTTCGCCCCATGACATGATGTGGTCGCCCTCAGCGTCCATGCGGTGGACGCGGGAGTTGCCGTACCCGTCGGAGATGAAGACGTCGCCAGTCGCGGGGTTGACGTCGGCATCGGTCGGACGGTTAAACATCTTGCCGCTCTGCCTAGGAACATCCTCGCCGGTGCCGATGGTGAGAAGGTGCCGGCCGTCGGTGGCGTATTTATGAATCTGGTTGCCGACATCATCGACGAGCCAAAGATTGTCCTCGTAATCACAGGTGATGCCATGTGCTCTCATGAACCACGTATCCCAGAACTGCAGACGGTTGCCGTAGGGGTCCTCGGTAATACGGACGGAGCCCTGCGGATCGTCGTTGCCCCACATGTTGATCACGTTGCCATCGGGATCGAAGACGAGAACGGGCATGTTGCCACGATTGAAGACGTAGACGTTGTCTTTGGAGTCGACCGTTACCGACGTGGCCTCTCTCATCCAGATTCCGTGTGGGATTTTGGCCCATCCGGGTACAGGCTCGTAGTTGGTTACATGGTTGTCTGGCAGCGACACGGCTCGGTATCTCCGTGGGAGTAGATAATCTTCGCGGTGCTAGAATTATGCACCATCTCAAACGGGATCGACACCCTAGAAACCCAACAACCACGAGGAAAAACTGCGACATGCTAGCTGACTTGACGGGACGAACTGCTTTGGTGACCGGCGGCGGTCAAGGTTTGGGTTTGGGAATTGTCGAGCGGATGGCAGGGCAAGGCGCCAACATCATCATTGCCGATCTGAACGACGAGAACGCGGCAGCGGCGGCGGCTAAAGTCGACGAGATGGGTTGCAAGGGCTACGCCGTGCACATGGATGTGATGGATCAGAAGAGCATCTCCGAAGCGGTCGCACTGGCATACGACTCGGCCGGCAGGATCGACATCTTGGCCAACAATGCCGGAGTTTCTGGTGCACCAGGTTCGACCGGCACGGAGTGGCGCGACGTCGACTGGGAGTTCACTTGGAAGGTGAACGTGAAGGGCTTGGCAGATGTTACCGAGGCTATTCTCCCGCAGATGCGAGAGCAACAATACGGCAAGATCATCAACATCTCATCCGTGGCTGCACGCGCAGCCAGATACGTGACCGGCTACTACGCCACGACAAAGATGGCCGTCATCGCCTACACGCAGGCGCTGGCAAGGGAGTTCGCGGCGGACAACATCAACGCAAACGCCATCGCTCCCGGCAGAATCTGGACCGCCTTCCACCAAGAATGGATGGAACGGAGAGATGAACGGGGCGATCCAGACGTCGCGGGACGTGCCCACTTGGACGTTTTCGAAGAGGCAGCGGCGGAGGTGATACCGCTCGGAAGGCCTCAGACACCATCGGATATCGGTGCCTTGGCAGCATTCCTAGCATCAGACGACGCCAAGAACATCACGGGGCAAACCATCCAATGCGACGGCGGGCAGGTGATGGTCTAGGGGTTACGCCCCATCGCCGTTTTGGTTGGACGACGGCACACTCCTCATCGCACGAATCGAAGTTTCTATTGGCTGAGCCTCGGGCAGCTCTTTGGTCGTCTGAACACCTAGCTGCGGGAAGCGGCGCGCTTGGCTGAGGACTCGAGACTCCAGAGATCCCACACCGCTGTTATACCGCTGAACCGCCTGATCCAAGGAGCGTCCGACCCGAGCGTAGTGATCGGCGAACACCTCCAGCCGATCATGCAGTTCGCGTCCCAGAAGACCAATTTCGGTGGCCTCTTCCGCTATCTTCCGCTCCTGCCAACCCATAGCGACGGTTTTCAACAGTGCTACCAACGTTGAGTGCGTGCTGATCACGACATTCTTCTGAAGCGCGTTGTCAATTAGGTTGGGGCGTCGCTCGACCGCAGGCGGCAATGCGAATTCGGGAACCACCATCACGACGAAGTCGGCCGTGTCGGGCAATTGGTTCCAATACTCCTTGCTGGCTAGCGAATCGGCGTGATCCTGCATATGTCGGGCGTGGCGGCTCAAGTGCTGGGCGCGTTGGTCTTCGTCGGTTGTGTCTTGGGCCTCGATCAGCGCCACGAGCGACACCTTGGAGTCGAGGATTATGTCTCTGCGGTGAGGCATATGGACGATAAAGTCTGTCCGTCCGCCTTGGTTGTCAGAAACTTGGGTATCGTAGTGGATCCCCTTCACGAGACCCGACAGCTCAAGCGCTCGTTCAACCTGCATCTCGCCCCATTGACCACGGGCTTGGGGTTTAGTCAGGGCTGTCGATAGAGTGCGGGTTTCAGTCGCGAGAGATTCGATCTGCTGCTTAAATGCGCCAGAGGTCGTTGCCCATTCACGGTCGAGTTTTTCCACCTTGTCTGAAAGCGGTTTGAGCGTCTGAGTGGCCCGTTCGAGAAACTGCTTTTGTTGGTTGGAAAGGGTTTCCGAGGACATCGTCTTGAACCGGTCGCCGAAAAGCTTTTCCAGTTCCCCACGTTCGACCAACCGTTCTTCTGCGTTCTCGAGCTGAGTGTTCAGGTTCGAAACCTTGGCTGTCAGAGTATTGACTTGGTCGGTCAGTTCGGCGGTCTGCTTCCTCAGGTCAGAGTTTTCTCTCAACTCTTCGTTCAAAGACTCATCTTTGCCTACCAACTCCGTCTTCAACCCGGTCACTTCCGCCGTCAATTTCTGCACTTGTCCTTGAAGTTCGTCGCGTCGCGCCTCAGCGGACTTCTGTAGTTCTGCGGTTCTAGTCGTTAGGGCCTTTTCGTTGTCCAGACTTTCTTGCAGACGTGTTTTCTCTATCTCGACATTCCGCGCATGATCTAACTGTCTCAACGCGTCGCCGAGTTGATCTTGCGTTGATTGGAGCCTGGATTCGAGGACGGCGTTATCTGATCTCGCCTGATTCAGAGCTTCGTCATCTCGTTGGATCTCAGAGGTTGAACTGCCCGACGGCCGAAAGATCGCGACAAGGATCAAAATGGCGATGACTCCAAGTGCAACCAGGATCACGATTTCCATATGCTTGACATCCCTTCCAATCGTTCAACCGACCGATCTTGCTTGTAACCTTATCGATGCTACCAGCCAAACGACGTTAATCCGCAACTGAATCAAAGCGAGGCTACCTCCCATGATCGTCGATGTCCACACCCATCTGCCCAGCCACCCGGACACCGTCCCCGAAGACGAGATGATGACCGAGTCCACGATGCGCTCCGGACAGACCGTCCAACTCACCAACAGCATCGACGACTACTACAACGACATGTCCCCGGTCGACAAGACCTTCATCTTCGGCATCGCACCCCGTCCATGGAAACCCGAAGAGCGTGTGTTGCGACAAGGCGGTTGGGATCCGGGGCTTAACCACAATGACATCGCTTCAATAACGGCGAAAAAGAACCCCGACAAGACGATCCCGTTCATGTCCCTGCATCCGCTAGACCCGAACTGGGAAGACGAATACGACCGCTGCGTCGGCGACCTCGGATGCAAGGGCATCAAGCTGGGCCCCAACTACCAAGACTTCGACCCCACATCTCCTGAGGCGTTCCGAATGTTCGCCCGTCTCGAACACGACGGCATCCCGATCATTTTCCACCAGGGCACATCCCCGATGACTGAGGCCCCGCTCACCTACGCCCACCCGCTGACCACCGAGAAAGTGGCGATGGCCTTCCCCCGCTTGAAGATGATCCTCGCCCACTTGGCCCACCCTTGGCAGATCGACTGCCTGTCCGTCGTGAGAAAGCACCCCAACGTCTGGGCCGATGTCTCCGCACAGTTCTACCGTCCCTATTCGTTCTGGGAGGGTATGTTGAAGTTCTCCGAATGGGGATCCCTTCAAAAGGTCTTCTTCGCATCCGACTGGCCGGTGACGCGCCCGCAAGACAACATCGACAGTCTCCGCGGCCTCAACAAATTCGCCAAGGACCACCACCTACCTACCATCCCAGAGGAAGAGATCGAAGGCATCATCAACCGCGACGCCCTCGACATCTTAGGAGTCGATTAACTCGTCGATTACCATTGGTACCAGTGCCCCGAGCCGAGGTGGCGAAACGGTAGACGCGCTACGTTCAGGGCGTAGTGTCCGCAAGGACGTGCGGGTTCGACTCCCGCCCTCGGCACCACAAGAATGGGATAGACTCGAAGGTGTGGAAGCGGACGACGAAGTGGCACCAAACGCGCGCTTGTAGCTCAGTGGATAGAGCGCAGCCCTGCGAAGGCTGAGGTCGTGGGTTCAAATCCCGCCAAGCGCGCCATTTCTTTTTTCGGCGGTTCAGCGACGCCCGCGGCGCGGTCGGTAGTCCTTTGGATCAATGCACTGTTCGTAAACTTGCTGAGGAATCGGGAGATGTTCGAAACCCTTTATGCCCCATATCCGTCCCGGCGAATTAGGATAAGCGCTGACGAATCGGATCGTCCGACCTTGCGATCGCGCCACTCTCTCAACATGCTCACGGATTTCGGTGAAGTCTTGGTCTGTGCTGAAAATGATCAAAGTGTCATAAATCTGCTGGTGCGCCAACGCTAACGCATCCATCCCGATCCGCAAATCGACCCCTTTCTCTTGTGGAGGATTGGAGTTTCTGAGGGGACGTGTGTAGACAATCACGCCTGATTGACGCATCGATTGTGTTTTCGACGCCCAAAATTGATGCTTATCGGCGTCCATGTACTGTCTTGGGACACCGGTATAAAATCTCGTTTCGGAGATTTCGCAACCCAACTTGTTGCTCACCACCCGCGCCAATTTTGCGACATCGTAGTTTGGAAAGCTAAAATCGTAGACGGATCCTGTGGAACCGAACGCCGCCTTAGCGTTGTTGAATAAGTTCATGCCGTCGATAAGAGCGAGTGCCCGATCTGTTTTTTCAATGTTCATGTAAGTAACTCCTTACTATATTCAAAAGTCCCTACACGGAGCCAAACAAAAAAAACCCCCGCAAGACATCACCGCCGAGTTTCCTCGTGGCTGTAATCACGGGGGATTACTTGAGCATTAGTTTATACGTGTGAACCCACGTTGTCAAACTTGAATTGCAGGTCGCGCCGAAACGAAAACCGACCACGACCATGCAACCAACTCCTCTCGCAGATGTGCGCTGGAGCCGCCCGATGAGAACTGAGCGGATCGATATGTCCTAGGTTCCGCGCTACTCGCTGTACGCGGTCTGGAAGATGATGCCGTCGTGCCGGATCGACCAATAATTGTTGGTCAAGCCCGATTGAGACCCATCGGCGGATGCCGCATCGACACTGAACCATTGCCCTTTTTCGGTGGTCTTCAGCGTGTTGGTCGCCCAATCTCTGAGGGCAGGGTGTGCGGCTAGTACGCGGACGTTTCTGCCTCGGAGGTGCTCGAACAACGGAGATACCAGTACCGATTCGCTCTCGTCGATCACGACCAATCTGAAAACGCCCTCGATGCTTTCGTCGCTGTTGTAGTAGCTGATGACAGCGTCGATCCCTTCGGATTCGTACTTGTCGATCGCGCGCTGGACGTAGTCGACGGCGGTTTCTTGTGCGTCTTCTTGCGGCGGGTAGTAACCAGAGGCAAAGATCAGGCCATCGCGCCTGACCGCATACGAGACTTTCGGAACCTCTTTCAGCGTGGCTGGATGTGGCCACAGGTATTCGATCCAATGCCCTTCCTCGGTCGCCTTCGCGATCTCGTTTCCGAGTTCGTAGCCATTAGAGCCAACCACATCCTTGATGTCGGTTCCTAACAACTGGGGAAGCAGGGGATGAACGTGGTAGATGTCGTTTTCGTCGGTTGCGAAGAGGTACCACTGGCCTTGGAAGCTGGCTACGCTGTTGTAGAAGTCCAACATGGCGTCAAGGCCGTCTCGCTCGTATAGTGCGATCGCGTTCTCAACGTATTCGACTGTGTAGTCGCGCGGGTCGGCGTCGACCCAAGGCTGGTCGACGGGATCATCTCCGGCGGAATAGTACCCGGAAGCGAAAATCAGCCCGTCATGGCGAAGCGCCCACGTGGTTTTGTGCTCCTCGTTTCTGGTGATCGGGTTTGGCCACAGGTATTCGACCCATATGCCATCTTCGGTTGCCTCCGCGATCTCCTTGCCGAGTTCTTGGCCGTCGGAACCCACGACATCCTTGATGTCCGTGCCGATGAGGTGGGGGAATATCGGGTGGGCGAGGTAGAGGTCGTCGGCGCCGATCAAGAACAGGTACAGGGTGCCTTCGAGACTATCTTGGCTGTTGTAGTAGTCGATGGTTGCTTGCAGACCCTCGGATTCGTAAAGCTCGACGGCGTGCTTCACGTAGTTGCGAACGGGTGCCTCGATGTTTTGCTGGAGAACGAAATGCCCGGAATTGAAAACGAGATTGCCGCGGCGGATCCACACGTTGCGCTTGGGCAATTGTTGGGCTGTTTCAGGATGGTCGGCGAGTGATTCAGTCCACTGCCCTTCTTCAGTTACGGCGGCGATTTCTCTGCCAAGATTGCTAGCGCCGAGTCCTTCAATCTGCAGCCCAACCTCATACTGCAACGCGGATGCGACCAACACCCCTGTATCGGTGTCGATGATTCTCAGCCACCGCCCGTCTTCGATGCTGTCGTCGCTCGTGTAGTGTTCGATGGCCGCGTCTAGACCTTCGCTCTCCACGAACTCGATGCCCTTCATCACGTAGGCGATGGTGCGCGCATCCTCGTCGTCGGCTTCAATTTCTGGTTCCGAAGTCGGCTCGGGCTCCGGAGTTGACGTGGGTTCGGGTTTCGGGGTAGGAGTTGGCTCCGGCACGGGAGTCGAAGTCGGTTCGGGGACAGGCGTGGAAGTAGGCTCAGGGATTGGGGTAGAAGTGGGTGCTGGTACCGGCGTCGATGTAGGTTCTGGTTCGCTGGTGCACGCGATTCCGACCACAGCGAAATACACCAATAGGATTGTCAGCATCACAGCTGCTCTGGCGTTTAGTTTTGCAACGATCACCGGCGCCTCCGCTTGATTTTTCTTGATCGCCCGAGCCGCATGATTGGAGTAAATCACATCGACCGAACATACCTGACTGAATCCCGTATTATATCTGTTGAGATTAAGTATCATGCGCATCGGCCCAATAGGGACAACCAATAGGGACAACGTAGATTTCCTTCATATCCAGTACAAAGTCGTGGCATGTCTATCCGACCGACGCCCTTCGGCAAACCTTTACAGATCGGTTCGACCACGAAACGACGGACCCGCATGAAGCTTTGGCACGTGTACTGCGAGCAGCATCGTCTCGTTAATGGAATGGACGCGCCCGAGCGTAGAATCCTCGCGCCAACTCGGTAGTTGAAGCGAGTTTCAGAGTTTACAGACCGTGAACCAGATCCGTTACGAACCAGACGATAAGTGCCCTCGCACCGTGGCGATATCTTCTGCATTGCAGATATTGCTGCCCAACTCCATCAGCCTCGTGACACTCGTGACGCTGGTAGTTTTAGCATCCGGCGAGTCTGAGGACTACCTGCAATGGGTCGTGATAATGGCGCTGGCCGTCACAGGGCTCAGCATGATCGTTCACGCCTTGAGCTTCCAGCGCTTTGGGTCGGGACGCTTGATAGTCACCAACTTCAACGTACCCTTTCTGGCGGTTAGCGCGTTAGCCTTGCAGATCGGCGGACCGAGTTTGCTGGCTAGCTTGATTGTGGTTTCCACGCTGCTGCAGCTGGTCCTGACGCTTCGTCTCGCTTCGCTCCGTCGAATCTTCACTCCGGCGGTTACCGGAACCGTGATCATGCTCGTCGCGGTGTCAGCAGTTCCATTCATCGTGTCCGTTACCGTGGTTCCTACGGACGACACATCAGTAGCGCTCTTCCTCGCTCCCGGACTGGTGGCGCTGACGACCGGCATCCTTGTTTCTCTGCTTGGCACCCCGATCGTCCGAATGTGGGTTCTGCCGATAACGATTGCTACAGGCCTCGTTGTAGCTGTCCCACTTGGCCTTTACGACGTTGCCGGTGTAACCGCGGCTTCGTGGTTCAGTTTTCCGGACCTGAGTCGCATTGAATTCGGGTTATCGTTCAGTGCCGAGTTCTGGGCACTGCTGCCTGTGTTCGCAATCGTCAACTTGACTGGCTTCATGAAATCGGTAGGCGACCTTTCAGTGATATATGCCGCATCGCACCGTGAACCGGTGGCCCTTGATTTCCGAGTGGTTCAAGGTGGTCTCAACGTAACCGCAGCCAGCACATTTCTATGTGGATTACTAGGCATTCCCCCAGTTGCCGCACCGTGGTCGGCAACGGCTTCTTACATCGGCATTATCGGTGTAGCCGCCGCGAGTGCGGGAGTATTTCTGGGATTCATGACGATCGCGGTTGCGTTGTTGTCGAAATTACTTGCAGCATTGATAGCCGTTCCAGGGCCAGTGGTTAGCGCTGTCTACGTGATCATTTTTGGCATGCTCTTCATCGAAGGTGCTCGAATGGCATTCAGCGGCGGGTTCGACAGAAAGCAGGCGCTCGCAATCGGCGTGCCGCTAGTCATGGGTCTTTCCGCAGGCAGCTTCGGATCGCTTATTCAAGGTGACGCCAGTTACGTGTTCGGCAACCCGATCGTGGTGGGCGCGGCCACGGCTGTCGCTATCGCAGTATTCACCGAACTGTCCAATCTTCGCAACCGCCCCATCAGAGTCGACCTTCTGCGTTCGTCGTTGTCAGCCGTCGACGAATATCTGAGCCGCTTTGCCGACCGATACAGGTGGACGGAGGATGCCAAAAACAGGTTGCGACTTGTCGGAGAAGAGACCCTCTTGATCCTGTTGGATCAGGAGGATCAACAGACATCCGGAGCCGGGTCGAATGAAATCAACATCATAAGGTCCGTAGGCTGACCGCGACGGTCCGCAGAGACCAAGGCTCAGCCGAGGTCGAATTCGTGGTCGTTTCGGACGACGCCGTCAACGGTAACTTGGAGAACCGGCTGGCATTCTTGTCAGACGAATTCGTTCTCGATGACGACGAGCAACAGATCTCGATGAGGGTGCTCCGACACTACGCTTCGTCCGTCAAGCACCGCAAATACCACGGAATTGACGTCATCTCTTGCCGCGTCGAAAGCGGACAATCCAAGTCGCCCCTCCTAGCAGATATATAATCTGAACCCATCACTCAAGGGCGGTTAGCTCAGTTGGCTAGAGCGCGTCGTTGACATCGACGAGGTCGGAGGTTCGAATCCTCCATCGCCCACCATCACGCTCGACACTGCGAACCTCTTTAACCTAGCCTAGTCTCGACCCGGCATCAATCATCATCAGCAGCCACGAGTGTTGCGATGTTGGCCAACAGCCATGCGGATGCGGCACACAGCTGCAGCCAGTCACCAGTTGATCCGATCCCAGAAATCAGCATGCTGCCGATCCAGCAAACGCTGGCGGTCGTTTGTCCCAGCCACTTGATGCTCCGCATCCTGGCAAGTCGGCTTCGCAACGCACCAGACTCAATGCCTCTTTCGCTGTTGCGCGTCAACATACGCACTCCTCCCCACAGTTGGAAAGATCATCGAGATACATGCCCCACTGGCGGTACGCTTCCAATGCTTCCGCCGGCAGCCCTAACGAGGTCGCAATCGCTTTCGCAACAACCGCGAACCGCTGTCGATACTTGAAGATGAAGCAGAAGACCTGATTGTCGTGGCGAACCGCAGGGCCGCAGAGAAACACTCCCGGCACGATGGTCGATTCATCGTCTTCGCTCAGAAGCAGAGAGCCATCCTCGCGTCGCTCAAACAGATCTGCGACTAACTCTTGACTCCCCTCAAACCCACCTGCAAACAGTGGCGGCACGGAGGTTTGAAACCGAAGTCCGTCCTTAGCCGTGACTTCATACTTGCCGTTGGAGCGAGTGACCGATTCGACAGGCATGTACGGATACAGTTCCACATGCTCATAGAACCGACCTTCACGCATCCGTTCGAGCGTAAACGGCGAAAGCGCGACACTCGGATCGGAGCTCTCGTCCACCCACGGGCGATTCTCGTCGAACACCTTAACCTTTTTGCCGCGACTCGCCAGGTGATAGGCCACGTCGATACCACTTTCATAGCCACCCACGACGATGAAGTCGTCACCCTCAAGCTTTTCATAGCTGGGGATAGTCGCGGTATGGCGACACAACTCGGCACCATCAAACCCATTTAGGCGCGGGTATTGGAACTCTCCGGCGGCCCAAATCACGTGCTTGGCTTGCAAGGTCTCATCAGACGTTGCAATGCGAAAGCCGTCGTCAACCTTTGCTACCTGCAATACGTCGGTATTTTCGCGAACAGGTATCCCGAAGAATTGCGCCATTACCCGCAAATACATCGCGTACTCTTCACCCGTCGGATGCTCCACCTCCAAACTGTACGCAGGCGAAGTTTTAATCGCGACCGAGTTCAAATCGAGCATCCCAATCGAATTGGTCGGAAACGAGGGCGTGATGAAGCGCGTCTCGGCCGGCCATGAGTCGAACGATGCGCCAACCTTGTGACGCTCACAAACTACGAAGTTCTCGATGCCTGCATGACGCAACGCCACCGCAACACCCACACCCGCGGCACCAGCACCCACGACCACTACGTCATACACGTTTTCACTCCCCTCAAGGACATTCATCCCGACTCCTCCTATCAACACTCAAATGAGGCATTTTTCAAACTCCCGCCGCATGCATTAATCATCAAAATTGCGGCCCATTCTGCAATGATACCCAGTATCATTCAAGCGCGATGCAAAGCAAGCGGGGGGGAGGCACCGTCCCTTTCGCAAAGCGAAGGGGGACGCGACGAGCGAAGCGAGACGCAGGGGGATGCCCGCGGACGTGCGGCCGGCTTCCCCCCACTCGCGGGGGAATGTCCGAAGGACAAAGCGACATACCCTACGCTATCCTTAACCCCATGCCGCGCAACTACAAAATGCACGTCTGGGAAGTCCAACAAGCCGCCCAAGCAATCCTCCAATTCACCGACGGAAAAACCCTCCACGACTACACCACCGATCGGGTCCTCAGAGCAGCAGTCGAACGCCAAATCAACAAAATCGGCGGCGCGCTGGCGAGCCTCATAGTCCACGACGACCCCATCGCCCAACGCATCGGAGGCTACGGCGGCACCCTAGGCTGGGGCAGAACGCTTGAACCCTATGACATCGTGGAAGAACGCGAGGTCT
Source organism: uncultured Dehalococcoidales bacterium (assembly GCA_964564575.1). Classification (GTDB taxonomy): domain Bacteria; phylum Chloroflexota; class Dehalococcoidia; order Lucifugimonadales; family Lucifugimonadaceae; genus Bin127. The sequence goes on along the minus strand of CAZMBB010000020.1, from coordinate 2,193 downwards.
GGGACTTCGTTCAAGAAAATCTGCCCGCGTTGCTCAAAGACGCAACCGCCGTACTCGAACAAGAATCCGATGACCAACCAATCCACACAAAATCCCAACCACGAAAAATCATCCCCCTAGTAGCCAATCGCAAACAACAGATCAGAAATCTCTGCCAACGCCACCACGTCAAACGACTCGACGTCTTCGGCTCTGCAGTCAACGGCGACTTCCGCCCTGACGAAAGCGACATCGACTTCCTGGTCCAGTTCGACGATTCCCCCGAAGCCCAGCGATTCGAAACCCGATTCCAACTCACCGAAGAACTCAAAACCCTATTCGGACGATCCATAGACCTAGTCGACGACTCCGCCATCCAAAACCCTTACTTTCGAGAAGAGGTCGATCAAACCAGAGAACCCATCTATGAACATTGAAATCAGGAATCATCTCTGGGATATTCACGAGTCGGCGAAATTCATAATCGATAACACCTCTGAAGTCTCTTTCGAGCAATACGAAGACGATGAGATGTTGCGCTCCGCAGTCGAACGCCATTTCGAAATCATCGGCGAAGCCACCAGAAGACTCGCCAACGACGATCAATCCATCGCCGAAAAGATCACCGGCTACCAGACAATCATCGGCCTAAGAAACCGAATAGCCCACGAATACGACAACATAGCCAACCGCGCAATCTGGAACATAATCCAACAAGAACTCCCAACCCTCCTAACCGAAATCACCACCCTCCTCAAAGACGACTGACCACCCCTCCGCTCCCCCACTATCCCCTCTCTGAGAGGGAATACAAGGAGGTGCCGCGCGAGGATCCCCCTCTTTTTCCACCCCCTCCTTCAGGAGAGGGCAGGGGAGGCCCCCCACTAGGCGGAAGTAGCCCCGTCCACCCCCGCGCCCTCCACGTCAGCCCCGCGAAAGCCCCACGTCATTCCCGCGAACGCGGGAACCCAAGGGTGGAAGGGCAGGCGAGGCGGAGCGGGGGGCATCCCCTCTCCCGCTCGGCGGGAGAGGGCCAGGGTGAGGGCAACCGGGGAGGACAAACGGGAGGGGACACCCCAAACAACCAACAACAAAATCCCAAAAATCCCCCCAATCCCAAAAATCCCAGTTCAGACAAACAACCAACCCCAAATTCGGAGCGACGTCCAGCATTTTACCCGTCACCACATGCTGTGCCGATTAGAAAATGAGATATTGTCGCTGTTTCAATCTTCCGGTCGAGACCAGTGACATCGACAAGAGCAACAGTGTTCCAAGAAAGGCTCCGCGAATCCATGAAGATCAATCTACGTGATGGCAAAGTGACAAGATCGCAAGCAGGATCAACGTCCATAGTCGCTTTGGCGACGATGTTGGCGTTATTGGTGATGGTGCCTGTGGTGATTTTGGCGGGGAGTGTCTCCACCTCGGCACAGGAAACCCCTACCCTTGGCTGCGAGGTCATCGATCTCGGAACTTTGGGCACCGCGACCGACGCCACTCTAGAAGCTGAAGGCCGGTGGTCTACCGAAGACTGCGACTCAAGTTTTCACGCCGACAGCGACGCGCATGACTATCAATTCGAAGTAGACGGGGCCGGACGGATCAGAATCGATCTGAAATCCGCGGAAGCCGACTCCTACCTGTATCTTCTCGACGCCGACGGCAACCGGATTACCGACAACGACGACGGCGGCGGCAGTTTGGATGCTCGTATCGAACGAGACCTGACGCCAGGCACCTACTCGATCGAGGCGACGACCGTCGGCGGACGCCGACAAGGAGCAGCCGACTTCGAGCTGAAAATCAGCCGCGTCCAAGGTTGTGAGCCCGTCCATCTTGGACTACTCGAATTGGGAACAGATCTCGAAACGTCGGGCACTTGGACGCTCGACACATGCGGCTCGCGTTTCGTCGTACAACACCCGGCGTTCGGCTACACGTTTGAAATAGCGACTGGCGGCCGTGTCCGGATGGATTTGAGGTCGACTGAAGGTGACGCCGTCATGTCGCTAATCTCGCCGACGCGAGGCTTGATCGCTGCCAACGATGACGGAGGAGAGCGACGAAATTCGCGCATCGAACGGTATCTCGAAGCAGGGACATACCTGGTTGAAGCGACCACCTATTGGGAACGCGACGCCCAACTCGCGTCGGCAGACTTCGAGCTCGTGATTCATCTAATCGATGAACAAGAGAGGCAGGAGAGCGGTT
>CAZMBB010000019.1:0-47031 GCA_964564575.1 uncultured Dehalococcoidales bacterium | reverse complement strand
GGAGAGAACCTCGCGATGCCCCCCGGCAAAACCAGAAACCGAGATATCGGAAAAAGAAGGGCTGAAAAGCCCCAACTAAACGCGCCAAGAACCATATTGCACAATTTAACTATCGTCTCGAAGCAGAACCAAACCACGCTTCAACCGAGGACATCGACATGAACAAGCACTTCCTGAGGTTCCGCGACCTCCCGGCAGCCGACATTTCGCCGCTGCTCTACCGCGCTATCGAGCTGAAGAGCGGTGCCGAGAGTCGAGCCTTGGAAGCCAAGTCGGTCGCCCTCATATTCGAGAAACCATCCCTACGCACAAAGCTTTCCTTCTGGATCGGCGCACAGAAATTGGGCGCAAACCCGCTATATTTCTCGCCAGAAGAAGTCGGACTAGGACAGCGCGAACCCGTAGCCGACGTGGCCAAGGTAGTCGCAAGCATGGCCGACATGGCCGTCGTCCGCACCTTCGCACAGGCAACACTCGACGAGTTCGGCGAAAACAGCAACATCCCCGTCATAAACGCACTCACCGACGAGGAGCACCCCTGCCAAGCACTCGCCGACGTGATGACAATGCTGGAGATTCGGGGCTATCTGGATGACGTCCGCGTAGCATTCGTCGGCGATGGAAACAACGTGGCGGCCAGCCTTTCCTACGCCGTCGCCGGATTGGGAGGCACGATGGTCATCGCCTCGCCCCACGGGTACGAACTGCCCTACGGCATCCGCAACGACAATGCCAATTACATCTCGGATAGCGACAGGTCTGGAAGCGTGATCCAGATGCGCGACCCCGTCGAGGGCGTGCGTCATGCCGATTTCGTCTACACCGACGTTTGGACGAGCATGGGCCAAGAAGCCGAAACCGCCCAGCGCCTAAAAGACTTCCATGGCTACCAAGTCAACCCCGAGTTGATGGAGTACGCGAAGCCGCAAGCACGCTTCATGCACGACATGCCCGCCCACCCCGGCGAAGAAGTCTCCGAAGACATGCTCTACCACCCCTCATCAGTCTGCTTCCAACAAGCCGAAAACCGCATGTGGGCGCAAATGGCCCTCATGGAAAAGATAGTCGAGAATTAGCCGCGCCACTGACGCCCCTCTAAAGTTCAAGTGCACAGTCAGTTGAATCTCCGAACCCAACACTGCGATGTCATTACCCGTAATAGCCATAGTCGGACGCCCCAACGTCGGCAAGTCCACACTCTTCAACCGCATCGCCGGAAGCCGCATCGCAATCGTCAGCGAAACTCCCGGCACCACACGTGACCGCGTATCCGTTGACGCCGAATGGCTCGACCGACGATTCCTACTCATCGACACCGCCGGCATTGAAGACGTCCCTTCCGCCGAACTCCAGCTCTGGGACGAGGTCAGAACCCAGACCGAACGCGCCATCCAACTCGCCGACGTCGTCATCATGCTCGTCGATTCCGTCGACGGCGTCACCGCATCCGACTACGATGCCGCCGACCTCCTCCGACGCTCAGGCAAACCATACGTCCTAGCCGCCAACAAAACCGACAACACCAACCGACTAGCCGAACTCTACACCTTCAACGCCATAGGCGTGGGAGAGCCGATCCCCATCTCCGCATACCACGACATCGGCGTCGCTGAGATGATGGACAACGTCTTCGAATTCATCAAAACCGACGACGAAACTGACCTCCCGGAAGACGTCATCAAAGTCGCCATCGCTGGTCGCCCAAACGTCGGCAAGTCCGCCATATTCAACGCCCTCACCGGCCAAGAACGATCCATCGTCAGCCCCGTCCCCGGCACAACGCGCGACACGGTCGATGCCATCTACGAATACGAAGGCACGCCCATCATGTTCCTCGACACCGCCGGCCTCAGACGCCGCGGCAAGACCGAGCAGGGCATCGAAAAATTCTCCGCCATCCGCACCATAGGCGCAATCGAACGCTCCGACGTCGCCATCATCGTCCTCGACGCAACCGAGTTCGTCACCGCACAAGACACCCACATCGCAGGCTTCGCACAAGACGCCTACCGCGCCGGCGTTGTCCTCGTCAACAAATGGGACCTCTCGAAATACGCCGAACGATCCTTCGACGAAGCCATGGACGAGATCAGCCAACGCTTCAAATTCATCGTCGATGCGCCCGTAATCGTCACTTCAGCCCTCACCGGCAGAGGCATCGACCGCATTCCCGAAGCCGTGCGCCGGACATTCTCACAGTTCACGAAGCGCGTAGACGATACCGAACTGTCGAGGACCCTCTACTCGGCGCTGGGCGAGCGTCCGCTGCCGACGAGAGGGCGGAGGCGCGTACGGATATCGGGTATCGAGCAGGTCTCTATACGACCGCCGACATTCGTGATAACCTGCAAAAACCCTGAGTATCTGCACTTCTCATACAAGCGGTACCTCGAAAATCGCATGAGAGACGCGTTTGGTTTTGCGGGTTCACCTGTCAGGATGTTTTACCGTGACGCTGGTTGAGGTGAAATGAACGAATGGTTGGCGTGGGTGATCATCGCCCCCGCAGCATACCTCATCGGCTCAGTACCGGTGGGCGTCATCGTCTGCAAGCTGTTCGGCGGAGCAGACCCGCGCGAGCACGGCAGCGGCTCAATGGGCGCCACCAACGTGTTGCGAACCGCGGGTAAGAAGGCGGCGGCGCTGGTATTTCTGTTTGATTTCGGGAAAGGGGTGTTGATGATCGGGCTGTCGCTGCTCCTGGTGCCCGACGCCAAGTTGCTTCATGCGCTGACTGGCACCTTCGTGATCGTGGGTCATACTTGGCCGGTGTTTGCGGGGTTCAAGGGTGGAAAGGGGATCTCTACGGGATGGGGAGCGATCCTGATGCTGTCTCCGATCGCAGCGTCGGTCACGCTGGTGGGATTGGCGGTTGCAGTGGTCACGCGGTATGTTTCGCTCGGTTCGATTATCGGGGCATCGTTGGGCGTGGTGGCCTTGATCGTTTTGTCATTCGTCGATCTGTCGATTTCAGTCGATTACGCGACGATCGAATACCTCGCATTCGCGATTCCTTCCGTGCTGTTGATCCTATACAGTCATCGCGAGAACATGATGCGGTTGCGTCGAGGCACGGAGAACCGGCTGGATATCAACGCCGCCGAGGGTTCATCGGGATCTGACGGTCAGGGAGCCTGATCCGATTTCGGCAATCGGGATCATAGGTGCCGGTTCATGGGGCACGGCTTTGGCCGTGTTACTGGCGCGGCAAGGAAGCGAAACCAGATTGCTGGCTCGCGACGCTGAGCGCGCTGCAGAACTGGAGGCCGATCGCGAGAATAAACGTTATCTGGAGGGGATGGACTTCCCGTACGGGATGTCGGTCCACCATGACCCTGAGCTTGCGCTGTTGGATGCCGACTGTGTGATCATCGCCGTCCCCTCCGTTGCGATGAGGGAGGTAATAGATAGGCACGTCGGCCACATATCTCCGGGGATGATAGTCGTCAGCGCGACAAAGGGCCTGGAGATCGAGACAGGCAAGCGGATGAGCGAAGTGATAGCGGAGAGTATTTCCGAGTGTCATGAGATAGGTATGGACGAGGCGATGAGGTCGATCTGTGCACTTTCGGGCCCGAATCTCTCTGTTGAGATCGCCATTGGACTACCGGCGCTTGCAACAGCGGCTTCGGTTTCAATCGAGACGGCTGAACAGATTCAGATGATGACTAGCGGAGAGCGACTCCGCGTCTATGCGTCAGACGACATCATTGGCGTCGAGTTGGGCGGAACGCTGAAGAACATCATCGCGATCGGTGCGGGATTCATCGATGCGACGGGCTTGGGATCGAATTTGAAGGCGGCGTACGTCACCCGAGGGCTACACGAGATCACGCAGTTGGGATTAGCTCTCGGTGCGAAGCCCTCCACGTTTGCCGGCCTGAGCGGAATTGGCGACATGCTTACAACTTGCTACAGCCCCTTAAGCAGGAACTACCGACTGGGCACACGGCTGGCCGAAGGTGATAGCGTCGAAGACGCACTGGATTATCTAGGTCAGACCGCTGAGGGAGTACCTACAACACGGGCGACCCTTCGGATCGCGCGGCAGTTGGGCGTCGAGATGCCGATTACGGAGACGGCGCACAAAGTCATGTTCGATGGTGTTCCCCCGACCGAAGCGATGGGGGAGTTGATGCGCCGGGAGTTGCAGAGGGAGTAGTCGCTGTGCTCAGTTAGTGCGTAGCTGTCTGAGTCTGGGGTCGAACCAGTCGCGGAGCCAATCACCAAGGAAGTTGAAGCCCATAACAACTAGGAAGATGGCGATGCCAGGCATGGTCGCGATCCACCATGCGCGGGAGAGGTGTTGACGACCGTCGGATGCCATGATGCCCCATGCGGGTGTGTCTGGTGGGACGCCAACGCCGAGGAAGCTGAGGGTAGATTCGGTAAGGATTAGCGAGCCTACGCGGAGGCTGCCGATTACCAAGACACTACCGACAACGCCTGGGAGGATGTGTCGGAAGAGGATGCGTGCTTGCGAGGCGCCTTGGATGCGAGCGTAGCTGACGTAGTCGGACTCTCGGAGGGTGAGGGTTTCAGCGCGAACGACGCGGGCGAAGTTGTCCCATCCGAAGAGTATGAGCAGGACGATGATGAGTTCAAGGCTTTGCCCGAAGACGATCACAACTACTAGGGCGACGAGAAGGAAAGGCATGGCAAGAGTGAAATCGACGGCTCGCATGGCGAGTTGGTCGACCCATCCACCGCGATATCCGGCAACGAGTCCGATGACGGTTCCACCGATTCCACCGGCTAGTATCACAGCAGTGGAGATGATTGTAGAGACACGCGCACCGTGGATCAGCCGGCTCAATATGTCACGGCCTTGGTGATCCGTACCCAACGGGTAGTCCCAATTCCCACCTTCTTGCCAAATCGGGGGAGTTCGCGAGGCCCGCAAATTGCCCCGCAACGGGTCGTGAGGCGAAAGCTGCTCGGCAAAGAGCGCGCAGACGATCATCAGAACGAGGATCGCAAAGGGAACGATCGGGTATCGCCTGAACCACGACCAACCGATCCGAAGCGCTCGTAGGACCGGGTTGCGCGGCAACGTGTCGTCAATCGGCGACGGGACGTATGTTGCTTCCATGGCCATTGCAACTCACCGGATCAGTCAAGCCGGATGCGCGGATCTAGCTGCGCGTAAAGCAGATCGACGACGAGGTTGAGGAGGATGTAGAACGACGAGAAGAGGATCACGATGGCACTAAGCACCGGAAAATCGTTGTTCTTGATCGATTGGACTGCCAGTCTCCCCACGCCCGGCCAAGCGAACACCGTCTCGACTACGACGGTGCCGGTCAGGAACGCGGCGAAGATGAGCGCAGCCACGGTCAACGGCGGGATGATTGCGTTCCGGAAACCATGGATCCAGACGATCTTGCCGAACGACACACCCTTCGCCCTCGCGAGTTTGATGTACTCGCTGTCCAAAACGTTGAGCATCGCTCCACGGGTTATCCGCATCAGCCCGGCCGCCGGCAACCAGCCCAACGCAATCGCGGGCATGATGTAATGATTCCACCCTTCATTGCGGCTCGAAGGCAACCACCCAAGTTGGGCGGAAAAGATCAGAATCATCATGATCCCAATCCAAAAAACAGGCACAGACTGACCCAGCAACGCGAATCCGCGTACTCCGTAATCGACGAATGACCCGCGATTAACAGCCGAGATGACACCCATAGGCACGCCAATCAGAATCGCCACTCCAAACGCCACTCCACCAAGTTGCAATGTGTTCGGGACTCGCTCTCTTACGAGTCTGATGCTCGGGATGTCATAGTAGAGCGATTCGCCGAAATCACCTCGCAGAGTATCCCAAAGCCATACGCCGTACTGGACGTAGAGAGGCTTGTCGAGTCCCATCCTCTCCCCCCAAGCGTCCCATGCCTCGGGGGTTGCATACTCATCCAGGTAGATGTTGCGCGGGTCTCCGGCAGCTCTGGACAACCCAAATACGACGATCGTGATCAGCAACACGATCGCCACACCGAACGCCAGTCTATTTGCGATGATCCGCCACATTTTCAATCACTGCAGCCATTTGTGCGCCTTGTACGTCACCGCAACGGCAAGCGGTGACCACCCAAATTCGGAAAACCCGAGACCCGATGCAGGATGGCCACCGTCTCCGTCTGTCGGTCGACTAACCGAAGCAGCCGACCGGCACTTCTTAATGCCGTTACTCCGCCAACATTATGGTGTCGAACCCGTTAATGCCGCCGAATGTCTCGGTATGAGGCATCCATTCAACAACCTTGGGTGACACGGCGTAAAGTTGGTTTTGACGAACCATCGACATTACCAAACCGGTTTCGGCTAGGAAGTCGGTCAGGACGATGTTGTTCTCGATCCGCTTCTGCGCGTCCGATTCAATCAAGTTTGCCCAGTAGGTCCTTTCCAGAATGTCGTTGGGCAGTTCGATACCGCGATTGGCACCACCCCGCGCGGCTGACATTAGGCGACCTTTAGGCTCGTCTGCATAACCGAGGTTCATGTGGTGGTACAGCGGAATGTCGATAGTGCGTCCGATCAGTTTCGGTCGATTTCCGGAGTATGCGGTCGCATCAATCTCAACATTCAAGTTCAAGTTGTCAGCCCACTGCAACACCGCCGCTTCGGCAATGTCAAAGGGCAGAGAACCAGAGTCAGGCGTCAACCACACAGGGACTGAGAATCCTTCGGGCACGCCAGCTTCGGCCATTAAGGCGCGGGCACCTTCAGGGTCGAACGGTACTGCCCACGAGTCCTTCCAAATCGCGTCACTGCTGGTAAAACCAGTGAACGTGTAGTGCGGAGGGTACAAACCTTGACCGATGACCTCATTGATGGCGACGCGGTCAACAGCCATGCTGAGCGCGCGGCGGAACTTGTTGCCGCGTTCCATCGAAGCCGGGTCATTGTAGTCGCTGATCCAAGGGTGTTCGTCGTCGGGCTTCCAACCTTCGCGCGGGAACTCCAGATCCGGTTGAACAGGATCGGAGGTCTGCCAGAAGTTGCCGCCCATGTAGATGTGCAAGGTTTGACCTTCGCCCAAGGGCTGGATCCGGGAACCTGCAACCTGCTCTGTGGCCTCGACCACGAATTGTGCAGACATCACAGAGATGTGGACTTCGTCGTTCACAAACGCAGCAACACGAGTAGCCGGCTCGGGAATAGCAACCATGCGCATCGCTTCGATGGACGGGACCTTACGGTAATGCTCGGTTACGGCCTGGAACTCGATGAAGTTGTCGGCTTCGCCTTCGATCATCATGAACGGGCCCTGTCCAATCTTTATGCCACCAGTTTCCTTGCCCAGCTCATCGATAGCGCGTTTCGAAGTCGCGGTCAATGTGTTTCGCCACACATTTGAAGTCTCAAGTAGCCACACAGGGCTGAGAGTGGCGCCTTCTTTGACGTGCATGATGACGGTGTTGTCATCCACCGCTTCCCAAGAACCTTGGTATTCGCCAACGAAACCAGACCGCGAGTTCGTATTGCCTTCTCGCAGGGCATCGTTGAACGACCAAGCGACGTCTTCAGAGGTCAACTCGCCCCAACCGTGGTGGAACTGCACACCGTCGCGAATGTTGAACGTGATCGACCGAGCATCTTCAGCGACGCTCCACCCGTTGGCGATGCTGATCGCCGGGTTGAACGCTCCGCGTTGCGGGATCGGCGCCGGGTCGGCGTAGATCAACGCATCGGCTACACCGATTTGGTCGCTGGTGTAGTCGTCGTACGGCGAGCTAGTAAACCAACCAGCGCCGATATCAGGCGAAACAAAGACCAGCTTCCCAGATTGAGCGGTCGGCGCTTCTACCACCGCCGTCGCCGCGGCCTCCACTGCCGCCCCAGCACCCGCACCATAGGCTTCGGCAGTCGCCGTAACTACGACTTCCACTTCGACCTCTTTGACGACCTCAACCGCAACTTCTTTAACAACCTCGACGGCTACTTCTCTTTCGACGACGACCGTCTGCACAACGGTCTCGCCAGCCACCTGGACCTCTTTCTCGACGACCACCGTCTGGATCACCGTCTCGCCGGCAACCTGGACCTCTTTTTCGACCACGACCGTCTGCGGGACGGCGCGTTCTACCACCTTCTCGACCTCAACGGTCTGGACAACCACCGTTTCGGTCCCGCACGCGAACACGATGGCTGAAAGCACAAGTGCCATAGCCAAGGCCGCGCCGGATGTCGAAAACCATATTCTGCGCATGTTGTCTCCTCCTAGGAGCGTTATTACCGTTTCCGATTACAGGGAATTTTGTTTGCTTGAAATTGTCAAGTCCTCAACCAGATTACACCATCACGGCCTGAGGTACCAGTCGGGATCCTCAAGCGCATGGTATACGATTCCACCCTCGACGTTTTCGAGGAGCTTCTTCATGTTGGGACCCCGTCCTGAAGCCGCCATGCGTCGCCATAACTCCATGCTTGCACCATCGGTGCCTATCAAGATAGCTTTATTGGCTGGTCCGGGACGAAGTTTCATCCGGGTTGCCTCTGTATTCAGGCGCACGGGTTTACATTGCGGCAATGCGCAAGGATACTAGCACGATTCGACGAAATCCGCTTTGAGAGGCTGGTCTAGCGAAGGATTTGCGCAGAGAGTGACATCGCGGCGATTGCGGCGGTCTCGGTACGCAAGATCCGGGGACCAAGGCTGGCGACCGTCGCTCCGAGATCAATCGCCTTCTGGGCTTCGCTCTCAGAGAATCCGCCCACTGGACCCAAGACGAGAGAAACCTTTCGCGGTCGGTTTGGCATGTCCCGTAGGGAGTACAGCAAATCGGCGAACATCGGTTCCGTCGCGTCCTCCCAGAGCAGAATTACTGACGCGCCGTGGTTCGACGCATCAGGGATGACGTCCTTCAACCGAGACGGTTCCTCGATGTTTGGTACGCGAACGCGCCCTGACAACTCGGCTGCTTCGCAGACGATGCGTTGCCATCTCTGTATACGGTTCGCACTGATTGTCGCTTCGGACTTCAGCACTCTTTCGGTGATGATAGGGCGAAATTCGGACACCCCCAGCTCAGTGCATTTCGCTAGGGCGAGTTCGTAACGTTGCGGTCTGGTCAGGGCCATGAGCATCGAGATTTCGGTCTCCATCTCAACGTTCGGCTCTGTTACATCGACCAGCCGCGCAGTTGAATCCCGGCGGTTTGGTGTCGTGATAAGTTCGGCGACCCATTCGAGGGCATCCCCCGTGAACAGGGCGATCTGTTCCTCCTTCCTAAGTCGGAGGACGTTGACAATCTGGTGGGAGATGTGCGTAGGTAGATCGAGTCGATCACCCACCTCGAGGTTTGGAGCCAAGGACTTATCGATGTAGAAGCGATGCATCGGATCGTTCATTAGTCATCGTCGGATTTGACGATACGTAACATCAACCAATCGCCCTCTTGGCGAGTTCCACTGATAGATACGTTCCCAGTATCTAGAAAAGCATCTCGGACTGAGTCGGCTTGGTCATCAAGGATGCCCGAAGCAAGGACAATCCCTCCAGGTTTGGTGCTGTCTACGAGAGGTTCGGCGAGATCGATCAAGACACGAGATGTGATGTTGGCGAATACGTAATCGAATTGGGTATCAGGCAGGCCCGGGTTGGGGATTGATCCTTCGAGAACATGAGCGCGGTCATTTACACCAGACATCGCTAGGTTGTCTCGGATTGCACGAATGGCTGTTTCGTCAATGTCTAAGCACCATGCTCTAGATGCTCCCAACTTCAAGGCAACTATCGAGAGGACGCCAGAACCGCAACCAACATCGAGGGCATGTCGTCCTGCGAGCCCGCCTGATTCCGCTTCAAGCAGGATCTGTTTCAGGCAAAGGCGTGTTGTCGGATGATTGCCTGTACCGAACGCAAGTCCAGGGGATAGGTAGACGTAGATATCGTCAGTTGCCGGGTATTCTGGAATCCTTTCGTCAGGCATCCTTGGTGAGATGACGATCCGATCACCCACGCGGATCGTGGGGAAAGTCTGGTTCACCCATTCGTCTGGCGTTACAACGCGCTCTTCGTGCGGCTCCGTATCGGTAAGTTCAGAGATTAATCGCAGTCCGATTTCGATCATGCCTTTACGGTTTTCGATCGTTTCATCGATTTTGAGATAGCAGTAGACGGTAACCTCGCCATCCGATGAGTAGTCTGAACCGACTACGTCTGCATCCCAATCACCTGTCTGCGAGACGAAGACCCGCCCATCGCCGTAGCGCGAGAAGAGGTGAGTTACGGGTTCTGCGAACTCTGAGGGCAGTACGATGCTGATCTCTAGCCAGCGATCAGATTGGGAGTCTGAACGACTCATCGACTATACGGTAATGGTTCAACGCCGAAATGCAACCGCGTGGCAACGACCATATTATTGGCCCGTGAACGCGCCCTTGAGCCAGCTCCAGATACCGTTGTCATCCTCATTTTCAGTCGAACGCGAACCATAAGATTGGTCATTCTCCACAATGACAGGCTCCAGCGCGCTGGCGTCTGTTGCACGCATCGTGTCACCAAGTTTGCCGACTATGTCTTTCTGTTCGTTGGTGAGAGACCGTGGTGTGATCACGGCGATCTGCACTACCTGATCGCCACGTGGGCCGTCGTTCCGGAGCCTTGGGACGCCCAAGCCGCGTAGGATGACTTGGTGCCCGGTCTGAACGCCGGGATCAATCTTGATCTCTTTGTCGCCTTCCAAGGTTGGAACGGTGATCAAACCCCCGAGCATTGCAGAAACGACGTTCAATTCGGCTCGGATCAAAACATCGTTGCCGCTACGGGTGAAGATCCGATCCAGTTCGACGTGAACCCGGACGTAAAGGTCGCCTGCTTGTCCTCCAAGCTCGCCGACGTCGCCATGCCCTCGCATGACAATACGTGTGCCGTCGTCTACACCAGCAGGGACATCGATCGAGATTTTGCGCCGATTGTTGGAGGTGCCAGTCGCGTGGCATTGGATGCAAGCACGATCCACTCTGGTCCCGACGCCTCTACAGGTTGAACACTCGCTGATCTGCTCGAAGTTCCCGAACAGGGTCCTTTGTGCACGACGGACCTTACCCGAACCGCTACAGGTCTGGCAAGTCGTTGTGGCGCTGCCTGGCTCTCCTCTTGTCCCGTTGCAACGAGAGCAGATTTCACGCCGCGAGATCTCGGTTTCTAGGTTGGTCCCGAATATGGCATCGCGGAAGGAGATGCTCACGCCTAGCTCAACGTCCCCACCGCGTCGGACGCGAGTCCCTGCCGCGCCACCAAAGAACGACTCAAAGATATCCCCGAAACCGCCGAAATCGCTGAAACCTTCGAATCCACGGCTTCCATTGCCGTTGACGCCTTGGTGGCCGAAGCGATCGTAACGTGCCCTGCTCTCGGAATCGCTGAGCACTTGGTATGCTTCGTTGATCTCCTTGAAACGTTCGGTCGCGCCTTCCTCCTTGTTGCGGTCAGGATGGTACTGCAACGCCTTGCGACGAAATGCTTTCTTGATGTCTTCCTCGTTTGCAGTTCGAGGGAGCTCGAGCACCTCGTAATAATCGCGCTTGTCGCTCATCGGATTAGGTGGGTTCTTCCGGGTTCGGGTGTTGTGTGTGACGGTGGTTGTGGCGGAGAAGGCTCAGCTTCGGTTGACCATCGCATCTAGGGTGTCAGCCGCGAAAGTCACCGTCGGGATTGCGCGATCGTATGCAGTGCGCATGGGCGATATCAACCCCACGACGCCACGTGCGTTCACTTCACCTCCGTAACCGGACATGATCACGCTGTAATCGCAGAGTTCGGGCCGGTTATTTTCCGAGCCGATGGCGACCACCGGCTGGCTACCGTACGCGATTCCAGCGATCAAGTCGGCGAAAGCGTCGTCGTTTTCGAGCGCGGAGATTGCTTGGGCACCTTTGGCCGGCTGGGCAGCGAGTTCGGGATCCGACATGAAGTGGCCGAAGCCGCTCATGAATCGCTCACCGGGCACGGAATCGGCGTGTACTAGGGCCTCAATGGTTGCTTCCCAAACCAATTGCTCGAACTCGTCGTCGAGATCCTCGCGGTCTTTTCTTGCTACCAGTTCACGGACCTCTCTCCCAGCTACTTCGGCGGTCACCTTGTTGCGGGTTTTTTCGAGTTGAGAGTCGTTGATCTCGCGCTTCAACTGCAAGACGCTACGGTAGACGCGCGCCTCTTGGAGAACGAGGACAAGCATCACCAGCATGTCGTGAAGCCGTAGGAGCTCAATCTGTTTGACGTCTGGCATCTTGGCGCGTGGGGCGGTGATGAAGGCCAAAGCACCGATCAGATCGGCGATGACGGTCGCGGCGATTCGCACCCAAGCATCGACGTCGTCAGACGCTATGTCCATACGGTGATTGAGCAGCGTCACCAAGTCTTCGGGAGGTGGCGAATTGAGATCCAGACCACCTACGAAGTGACGGTACCCCTTCTCAACCGGGATTGCGCCTGACGAAGTGTGTGGGCGCAAAAGATAGCCCTCTTCGATGAGGACTCCCATCTCATTGCGTATAGTTGCGGAGCTTACATTGAAGCCGCCGGATTTCGCGACCGCGCTGGATGAGACCGGCATCGCAGTCGAGATGTAGTCGTCCACGATAAAGGTGAGAATTGTGCTTCTTCGCTCTGGTAGAGACATTATTGGAAGTCTGAGATCGGCTGCGTCGGACCGTCGTCGTTGATGGGAATCATCGTACTCGATTCGCCATGAAAAAGAACCGCTCCCTGTTAACTGAATCTAACACGGGGCGTATCAATTCGACAACCGAAGAGTCCTTTATGGGTTGATCAATCCAACGGCATTTGGACTGCCGCGCCAACCGATTTCGGCAGAATGTGAAGGATTTCGAAATCATTGCTTGAGAATGCTGGTGCTAGCAACATAGTCCGGTGGCAATTGGCAGGATCGCCTTCCGAGCACATCAAGACCAACCGATTTCCCAAGGCGAGGTTCGAAACTTGGGCTATTGCGCCTTGGAAATCAGGATCATTCAATCTGGTTCGATACCAATCGTTACTGGATTCTGCCTCGTCACTGGTGCGTTTTTTAGGCCCCCTAGGCATACCTCCGAGTCCATCTCCCATCCAGAGGTAATTGATCCCCTGCCGACGCAAGCCTGCGTCCAGTTTTTCCCGATTTGACCATGGAGCGAACCGGGAGTACGGGTATGACCTGACATCGACTAGCAGTTCGATCTTATGCGGGGTCATCAGTTCGATGAATCGCTCCCACAAGTGATTGCTGTGGCCGATAGTGTAGATAACTGTTTTCGTGTTCTTCATGTCCGTCCAATTATGAAGTCACCGAGGCACGGAGGGTACACTCGATAATGGAAGTGATTCTTGCCCTCAGATCGGAGTTGAAAACCAACGATGGAGATATCTCTCAACGGACAGAACGCGTTTCTTGTGAAGACGGCCTCGGGAACCGTGATCTGCGATCCCGCGAACGAGGAGGAAGCGACCTTCGTGCCTTCGTCGGCCGCTGACGACACGGTACTGACTGCGGTGTTGAGGAGTCGTCCTGCCAACTCTACTTTCCGTAGACAGGGTCGATTCTCCAGTTCTGACGTGATTTCACATCCTGGGGAGTATGAGATTGGCGATCTCGGTCTGCGTGGAATTGCCCTGCCCGTTGAGTCCGAGTCGAAAAAGACTGTCACCTCGTTTCGGATCGACGCTGAAAGCTTAGCTGTTTACATGCTTGGTCGACCTAAAACGTCGCCCGACTCGCGCACGGTTCAGATCATCGGCCGCGTGGATGTTTTGCTTCTCGACGCGGCACGATTGGAGATGGACGTCAAGGAGCTATCGTCTTTAATCGGTGCGTTGGATCCATCGTTGGTCTTGGCAAACGGGATTGACCCCGATACCGAAGAACCCAGCACGATGCTGAAATCGTTGCTTGGAGAGACGGGAAGCGACCAGGCAAACAAGGAACCGCAACCACGGGTAAGCGTGACTAAGAGCAACCTGCCAGATGATCGCCAGTTGGTCGTGTTGCGACCGCGATCGTAGGCAACGCCATTCCAATAAGAAAGCGCCCGCCAAGTTGGCCTTGGCGGGCGCTTTTGTTGTCCGCTAACCGGTTTGATCCGCTGTCTAAGCTTCCTCGCTGGGCCTTCGGCTGTACTGCCATCCGAAGTAGCCCGCGATGCCGACGAGTAGCAGCACCAAGATGATGGCGAGAGGAATAGTGGCATTGAAACCACCACCAGTCTCTTCCGGTTCTGGTGTCGCCGTAGGTGGCGGTACCTGTGTCGGCGGAATTGGCGTTGCAGTAGGCGGCTCTGGCGTCGCAGTGGGTTCCGGCGTTGCAGTCGGCGGTACAGGAGTCGGCGTCGGAGGTATCGGGGTCGGAGTAGGTGGCTCAGGCGTCGCAGTGGGTTCCGGCGTTGCAGTCGGCGGTACAGGAGTCGGCGTCGGAGGTATCGGGGTCGGGGTAGGCGGCTCTGGCGTCGGTGTCGGCGGCACAGGGGTCGGTTCTGGTGTGTGTGTCGCTGTCGGTTCCGGGACCGCGGTGGGAGCCAGTGCAGGGAAGAATAGCCGGACATCAGCTTGCTGACCGGCCATGAACACGCCTTCCTCTTCGGATACTATCCTGATATTCGGGTCGGTCGGATGGCCTTTATCGATCAAGTAAAAGTTGATCGGTGAGCCGTTGAAACTGGCGTCTGCGTTGGTGATTTCGAGCGTGTATGACCCGTCGGTCACTGTCACCTTGTCGGTCGGTGGCAAGTTTCCGATTACCGCGAAGATCTGGTACCCATCAGGAACTAAACCACTAGTAGTGAAGACCTGACCGGATAACCTCATTACGGTTGTTCCGCTTGGTTCGGGTGTCTGGGCTGGAGTTGTCGTTGCGGGTGTCGTTGCTGGCAGAGACGGGAAGTCTATTGTGAAATCGTCTAGGAAAACCGGAAAGCTGAATTCACACGCCAGACAGAAAGTACCGTCGTCGTTAACCAGCGCGTAGTAAGAGATCGTTGTCGCTTCAACCGTTCCGCCCAGCAAGAACTTTATCTCGCTACCAACAAGCTCAACGGATGGGTTTACGGTCAGGTCTTCGAAACCGTTGCGATCAGCAGTGCCTTGGCCGATCATGACGGGTTGCGAGGCCCAATCGCCAATTTTGGCGGTTAGGGTCAAATTTTCCACGCCGAGCGGTGACCCTTGTACGGTGACCCAACCGCTGAAGATAACGGCCGGAAGTGCGGGTGGTAGCTGTGACTGCGCTTGAGCATCGTCGCGAGTTACCACCAGCGCGGTCGTAACCGCTGTTAGAACTGTCACAGCGAGCACGAGCGCGATTGCCCAATTTCGCGCCGTTGAGGATCTAATGATGCCCACGTTCGGGGACGGCGTGCCATCACGGCGGGTCGGGATCTTGTCACGCTCGTTTACGTGGTGCATCTGGGTTCACCTCATCTCTTCCGATTTAGGGCGGATTCATCCTCGGTGTGGAAAAGCTCTGTTTCTCTCTTACGAATAGCTGCGAGGCGCCATGCAAAGACGCTCAGAAGCGCCACAATGCTCAACGGCAATGTCGCTTCCATCGATCCGTTTTGGTTCGTGGTTGCGTTGCAGAAACCGCCACCGCTTTCGGTCTCGGTTGGGGGCTCCGTTCCGGTGCTGCCCGGTACGAACTGGGTAGGACGGACAATCTCAGGTACAGCAGCTGTTGCTTCCCCTGCCTCGGTTGTGGGCCGAGGTGTTCTTGTCGGTTCCGGCGTAAGCGTAGCGGTCGGGATCTCAGTAGGTGTCGCCGTCGGCGGTTCTGGAGTAAGAGTTGGCTCGGGTGTGTTTGTAGGCGGCGGAACCGGCGTGTTAGTCGGAGTCAACGTCGGGGGCAGTGTCGGCGTCGGCGTCAACGTCGGCGTCAACGTCGGTGATGGCGTCGGGGTAATCGTGGGTGTATGCGTGGCCGTCGGAGTCGGCGTGATTGTCGGGGTTTCAGTAGGTGTCGGGGTCGGCGTGAGGGTCGGTAACAGGTCCGGGAAGACCAAAGTCACGTTCTCAAAGTTTGCACCGCTTACGAATGCCCCTGGTGGAGATAGCGCTTTCAAGAATCGTGATGCACCCGAAGGATCATTCTGATCGACTAAGAAGAACGTGACGGGCGCGTTGCGGTACTTCTTGTCGACGACATCAACCGTGATGAAGTATTCAGCGCCGTAAACCTCAACGTTGGATGAACGGTAGTCTTCACCAACTGTCACGTAAATCTCTGAGCCATCTGGCAGCGGACCTCGAGGCGTACGCGCTCTGCCTGAGAAGAATGCCGGGCTGAGTATCTCAGGGGATGGCGTCCACGTTGGCGTCACAGTCGGAGTCGGCTCCGGCAAGTTGGGGAAATCCAGATCAAGTTCTCTGAGAATAGGGAATGTCCACGTACAACCGCCGCAGATTTCGCCGCTGAATTCGTTGATCACCGCATACCAGTTGGTCGTTGTCGAAAGAATGGTGTCTTCTAACCAGAACTCGATCTGTGATCCGAAGAGGTCCAGTTCAGTATCCGGCGCCACGACTAGGTGAGCGTAGGCAGATGGTCTGTTGGGCAACGAACCGACGACAACTGGCGCGGATTCGTACTTGTTACCGATGCGAGCCGTTATCTTGAAGCCGGAATATGCCGGTTGTTCGCCGTTGATGGTCACTTGGCCGTTGAATACTATCGCTGGAAATGGTGGAGGGACACCAGGGTTCTGTTGCGCCTGCAGCGCGTTTCTGTCATTGGTCGCCACCGCGATGAGGCCGACGGCTACCAGAGCGGTTGCCGCCAAGACCGCGCCCCAAGTTCTCAGGGGCTTGATCATCTGACGTGCGACTACAGACATCCATAGCTTCCCAATAAGCATTGTGCGATTTTCCATAGCGAAAAATCCTAGGAATTCGATGCAACGTTGAACGATTCCGCCGCGTGGTGGCATCGATTAATCACGCGGTGAACGGGCATGATGGACGAGATTTAGCGCTTGGTGTATTGCGGCGCTTTACGTGCCCGTTTGAGCCCGTACTTCTTGGACTCACGCATCCTAGGATCGCGCGTCAGGAGCTTGTGGCTCTTTAAGGCCGGACGAAGCTGGGGATCGAACGCGATTAATGCGCGGGAGAGGCCGTGAGAGAGAGCGACAGCTTGCCCGTGTACCCCGCCGCCGTGCGTCTTGGCGACTACAGTAACTTTGCCGGCAAGTTCAGTTACGTTCAGTGGTCGCATCGCTTCCGAGAACCACTGATCAACGGATATCACCTCGTTCAATGGTTTTCCGTTCAAGGTCACGCCTCCTTCACGGTTGTAGAGGCGGACCCGGGCAACAGAGGTCTTACGTCTGCCGGTGCCGTAGTAATAGTGATCGTCGTTTTCAGTCGTCAAGTTGCGCTCCTCACGCGGCTAGCGCGCTGTTGCGGATCTGTTGAATGCACAAGCGAGAACGACCATGACGTTTTGAGATCGTATTCGCTCGTGGGCAGAAGCTTGTCAGCCCGGTTCGTCATACGTCGCAAGGTAGTGCTTCGGATTGAGGACATAGACCGATTTATGCGGACGAACTTCAGGAGGCTGACTCGGTGGCCTTCTCGCGCACTTCAGCACGCTCGGATCCTATCACTTGCGCCATATGGGGGTGTTCGGGACCGCTGTACACCTTCAGTCGAGATAGCATCTTGCGCCCCAGCTTGTTTTTTGGGATCATGCCGCGGACCGCTAGTTCGATGATCCGCTCTGGAGTGCGTTCCTGCATCCGAGCATACGGTATCTCTTTAAGGTTGCCGGGATATTGACTGTGCCGCTTGTAGATCTTTTGCTCAGCCTTTTTCCCCGTCAATTCGACTTTCGATGCGTTGACGACTATCACGAAGTCGCCAGACGCCATGTGGGGTACGTATTCGGCCTTGTGTTTGCCCATCAACACCGTCGCGATCTCGCTGGCAAGCCTTCCTAGAACCTTGCCATCGGCGTCGAATACCCGCCAGCGGTTCTCGATGTCCGACGCGCTAGGGTTGTAGTGCTTGATTTTAGTAGGCATAACAGATTGATTCTAATTTGCGCGCGCCCAAGTTTCACCCCTTTACCAAGCAGGTCGGTAATCCGGTTATCTGCTCTCTGTTTCCGTAGTCTCCAATCCCAGTTCAGGATCGAAAACCACGCGCATCAACGTCAATCCATGCGGAGGTGCATTCTGTGTAGCACCATTTTGCCTCGGTGAAAAGACAAGCGATTCGATCCATTCAGTTGATCTTGACCCTTCACCTACCAATATCAACGCCGCGATCATTCGTCTGATTTGCTGCCGGACGAACGAATTTGCGCGAATGTCGAAGACTAATCTGCCATCACTCATCCGGTTGAAGGTCGCTCGTTCAACGCGACGCACTGTTGAGCCCTCGTCGCTCGAAGCGGCAGCGAACGACGCGAAGTCGTGCACACCTACAAAGTGTCGCGCGGCATCAGCCATCGCTCCGTCGTCAAGCCGTCGACGCACATGGTATTCGTAGCGTCGATGCAACGGAGAATATGTCAGCTTGTCATTGATGACGTATCGATACTCGCGCGCAATCGCCGACCGTCGCGGATCGAAATTGCCAGGAACGACACAAATCCGTTTTACTGCAACGTCGGCAGGGAGATTTCCGTTCATGGCGCTTCGAAGTTCATCCTCAAGCATCCGCGTTTCAAGGTCAAACGATGCCACCTGCCCCAACGCGTGCACACCCGTGTCGGTCCGACTCGCCATCTGGATCCGCCCAACCTGCTCTCCAAAGATCGTCCAAGCGGCATCTTCCAAAACCCCTTGAACAGTGCGCGCGTTCGATTGGAACTGCGATCCGCTGAAATCGGTACCGTCGTACTCGACGATGAGCGCCAATCGCATATTAGGAGCGCACCTTTCCGCCGGGTACGTGCGGCGAAGGTGTTAGTCGACGAGTTCGATTAATGCCATCTCGGCGCCATCGCCCTGACGCTTGCCGAGTTTGATGACCCTAGTGTAGCCGCCGTCTCGATCACGGTATCGGTCTGCCAACTCGTCGAATGTCTTGGCTAAAACCTCTTTGTCGTTGATGAATGCAGCGGCTTGGCGTCTGCTGTGGAGGTCGCCACGTTTGCCGTGTGTGACCATCTTGTCAGCCAACGGCGCAACTTCCTTGGATTTGGCATGTGTTGTACGGATCACCTCGTGCCTGAGCAGATCCGTGACCATGACTCGGAACATGGCCTTGCGCGGCGCTGATTCTCTACCGAATTTCCGTCCTGATCGGCGATGTCGCATTGTGTTCAGATACTCCCAATTCGGCAAACCGTTTAGGGTTGCTGCTCCTCTTCGTCGACTGCTTCTACTTCTTCAGGCGGCCAGAGTTCCTTCTCAACCATGAAGTTGTGGAGTTCACGGAAAGAGACTTCACCGAAATTACGCACTTCCTGCTTCAAGGTTTCGGGGGTGAAACGCATCAACTCGCCCAAGGTGCGGATGGGGTACCGCGAGAGAGCGTTGATGATGCGTGAACTCAATTCGTCGCCAAGATCCTTGATCTCGGTATCCAGCAGATCCGACATCTCGTCCGTCGGCGGCCGATCTTCGGTCTCTGGTTGAGCAGTAATGATGTCGAGTTTCGACTTGAAGATGTTTGCCGCGGTTCGGAAAGCTTCGATCGGCTCAACCGTCCTATCGGTCCAAATCTCGACCGTCAGTAGGTCGCGGCCCGAGAGACGGCCCGACATGCCCTCCACTTCGTAGTTGGCTTTCAAGACCGGGGTGAATATAGCGTCGACCGGCAACACGCCGTGACCCAACGTGTCTTCATGATCAAAAGCCCTGTAACCCTCGCCCTTTTCGACACCGAACGTCACGACCAACTCGCCCTCGCCACTGTCGAGGGTCGCGAGGTGGTGTTCGGGGTTCACGATCTCGAACACGCTGTGTGGTTTGATGTCGCCCGCAACAACCTCGCCTTCACCAGATGCGTATAACGTGAGAACCTTCTGGGTCGTCTCTGATCGGGCCCGGATACGGATGCCCTTGGCATTGATCAGAAACTCGCCAATACCCTCGCGCATGTGGGGGACTGAACCGTATTCGTGCTGCTGCCCGACGATACGCGCCGAGGTGATCGCAGTGCCCGGCATCGCGCCGAGAAGAACTCGCCGTAGGCCGTTGCCCAAAGTAGTGCCCCAACCGCGTTCCAGACCTGCGATCTGGAACTTGCCGTAAGTTTCGGAGGTTTCGACTACCTCAAGTTGGGGTACGAAATCTTCCGTCTCGTCTGCGAACTGGACGGTGGTAGAGATTGGCGTGCGGATACCGCCTAACATGTTGCGGGGTTATCTCCTTGAGTAGTATTCCGTGATCATTCGAGTGTCGATCGTGGTGTCAACGTCATCTTCGTTGGGAACAGCGTCGATGGCGGCTGTCAAATTCTCCGAATCGACCGTGATCCAGTTGGTGGCCTGCCGACGTCGACCAACGTTGTCGTTCGCGGCTTGGTAAAGACCTGAACTCTTCGATTTCTCGCGCCAAGAGATGACATCACCGGGCTTCACGATGAACGAAGGGACGTCGACCTTGCGACCGTTGACCTGGATATGTCCGTGGTTGACGGTCTGACGCGCTTGGGGACGCGAGGTGGCGAAACCTGCGCGGTAGATGACGTTGTCAAGCCGTCGCTCCAACAGTTTGAGGAGGTTCGAACCGGTAACACCGCTCAGTCGCGCTGCTTCGTCGAACATGCCTCGGAATTGGCGCTCGTAGATGCCGTATATGTGTCGCGCCTTCTGTTTCTGCTGCAACTGGATACCGTGATCCGAGAGGCGACGTCGGCGACGTTGTGCTCCCATCGGCCCCGCGCCTCGTCGTGAACTATCCCGCGAACGATCGACCGCGCACTTTGGCGTGTAGCAACGCTCTCCCTTCAGAAAGAGTTTCTCGCCTTGTGATTTGCAGATTTTGCAAACCGGGTTTGTGTTTCTTGCCATTACCGTCTCTGTTTCTCGTGACTGTCAGACTTTGGCGTTTTCCCAAGGATCAACGGCGCGACCCATCAAATTCGGGTTACGCGCTAAGTTAACGATTCTAAATTGGGCGATACGGATTTAACTCCAGCTTTGGTGCCTTCACGCGGAACGCAATCTTGCCGCTCAAACGGCAAAAATGCGGCAAGTTTCTAACGAATCAGACACGCCGCCTTTTCGGTGGTCGGCAACCGTTGTGTGGGATAGGTGTTTGATCTGTGATCGAGTTGACTCGGATCCCAGCCCCGGCGATCGCGCGTATCGCCGATTCCCGGCCATTACCAGGTCCCTTGACCAGCACATCAACGGTACGCATACCATGCGTCACAGCGGCCCTCGCGGCAGTCTCTCCTGCGCGCTGGGCGGCGAAGGCGGTTTTCTTGCGAGAGCCGCGGAAACCCATCGCTCCCGAACTGCTCTGCGATACGACGTTGCCGTTCGGATCTGTAAACGTGATCAACGTATTGTTGAACGTTGCGATGATGTACGCCCGACCTTGCGGGACGAATTTCCGTTCTCTGCTTCTTCGACGAGTTCTCGGCATAGCCTAGTTGGTTGCTCCTGCTGGACGGCGGCCTGACACGACCGCCAGTGTTACTAATGCGACGGTGCCCGGCGCTTGCCCGCCACGGTTTGGCGCCGGCCGCGCTTGGTGCGTGCGTTTGTCTTGGTCCGTTGGCCCCGTGCTGGCAGACCACGACGATGTCTCTGACCTCGGTAACTCTGGATTTCGACTAGACGACGAACGTTGAGCTGGTTCTCGCGTCGGAGGTCGCCTTCGATCATGATTCCCGCACGATCGATTGCGTTCCTGATCGCGGCTAGATCTTCGTCGCTCAATTCCCTCATCCGGGTGCTGGATGCGATGTTGAGGTCTTTGGCGATGTCGGCCGCCCTGTTGCGTCCGATGCCATAGATACTTGTGAGTCCGATAACCACGCGCAGGTTGTCGGGTATGTTCACGCCGGCGATGATTGCCATTGCACAACTCCTTAGGTGGTTAACCCTGTCGCTGCTTGTATCGCGGGTTCTGCTTGTTGATTACGTAGACGCGGCCCTTGCGCCGTACAACACGGCTCCCGGGCTGTTTCGCCTTTACTGAGGCTCTTACCTTCATATCGCGGATTCCCCGTTTCTGATTACCTGAAGCGGTAAGTTATCCTGCCGCGGGTCAAGTCATAGGGCGAAAGCTCGACCATGACGTTGTCACCTGGCAAGATCCTGATGTAGTTCTTTCGGATTCTTCCGGATGCGTGCGCCAAGACTTCGTGTTCGTTCGGCAGTTTCACCCGAAAATACGCGTTCGGGTGCGCCTGGGTCACTGTTCCTTGGACTTCTATCGCTTCTTTTTTTGGCATTGTTTAACCAGACTGACCGTTTGTGATCACCGTTATTTGACCGAGGTCAAGACCTCTGGCCCATCGGCAGTGATCGCCACTGTATGTTCGAAGTGTGCAGATAGCGAGCCGTCGGCAGTCACGACCGTCCAACCATCGTCCAAGACCTTGGTCTCCCAAGATCCCGTCATTATCATCGGTTCGATGGCTATCGTCATTCCTTCCATGAGTAGGGGGCCGGTTCTCGGTTGACCCACGTTGGGCACCGGCGGCGCCTCGTGCAACGCACGGCCCACCCCATGTCCGACATACTCTCGTACCAGTTCGAAGTCAGCGTCACGAACATACTGCTCAACAGCGTCGGAAATATCACCGACGCGATTGTGAGCCACGCATTGCGCGATGCCACGCATTAAAGCCTCGCGGCACACATCGACTAGCAGTTCCCGTTCCTCGTCGGCAGTTTCGCCGGCGACGGCGGTTCGTGCGTGGTCGCTGTAGTAGCCGTCAACTATAGCGCCGCAATCTACGCTCACCAAGTCGCCTTCAGAGACGACGCGCTCGCTGGGTATTCCGTGCACGATCTCAGCATTCAGCGAAATACATGCCACGGCTGGAAATCCGTAGAGGCCGAGAAAAGCGGGGTTCGCTCCTTCAGCGCGAATCTTTCGCCTAGCGATATCGTCTAGCTCTGCGGTCGTTATTCCCGGCTCTAAAGCGTCGAAAACCGCATCCAATGCGACGGCCACAATATGACCGGCAGTTCGCATCGCATCCAGTTCGCGCTTGCTTTTAAGCGCGATACGGCGAGCCGTATCTGGGTTGCTCGTGAGACTATCCTTCAAAACGCAACTTCAATCGCTATTGTACCCGAACTTACGAATTTCGTAGTCGCCAGGCAATCGCAGTTCATGGCCTTTGCCACTCAATCGCCTCGATCAGACGACCGCGAACCTTTTCGATCGTTCCCAAAGCATCGATCTCGGTCACGCGATCGTTGTCTCGGTAATAGTCAACCACTGGTGCCGTTTCACGATTGTAGACATTCATACGATGCCTTATCGCCTCTGGTTCATCGTCGACTCGACCTTCGATTTCGCGACGTTTTTCAAGCCGATCAATTAACTCTTCAACATCTACGCTGAAGAAGATTACCCTGTCGAGAGACACGCCGATCTTCGACAGTTCGTCGTCGAGAGATGCGGCTTGAACCACTGTACGCGGGAATCCATCGAGGATCACGTTTTCGGCATCGGCCAAACGGAACTTGATCATGTCTATCACGGTCTCGTCCGGCACTAGATCGCCTTTGTCGTAAAAGGTCTTGGCGAATTGACCTAGTTCAGTGCCGCGGTCCATCTCATCCCGGATCATGTCGCCGGTCGAGAGATGCTGATACCCGAGTTGTTCGGTGAGCATCGTAGCTTGCGTGCCCTTGCCCGCGCCTGGAGGCCCTAGAAATACGATCCGCATTTCGCTTCACTCAAGCGCTAGCCGCGCTCAACTCCTGCTTTGTGAGCACTTGGGAGCGTTTGGGCATCACGATCTTACGAACCCTTCGTAGTTGCGCATCATGAGCTGTGCTTCGAGCTGCCGCATCGTGTCCAGCGCAACGCCGACCATGATGATCATGCTCGTGCTTTGAATGAGTGTTAACGACGCCTCTAAGTTCGTGACTAGATTCGCAATCCACGGAGTGATTGCGATAACCCCAAGGAAGATGGCGCCTCCCCAAGTGATCCGCAACACGATGCGCATCAGATAGTCACGCGTCGGTTGTCCTGGCCGTATGCCGGGAACAAAACCGCCGTTGCGTTGCAGGTTTTCAGCCAAGTTCTGCTGGTTGTGCACAACTAGGGCATAGAAGAAGGTGAAACCCACGGTCAGGATGAAGATCAGCGCCCAATAGGGGTCACTGGTAAAAGTCAGCGTCCGTTGCACCCAACTCGCAATTTGAGCCGTGAAACTGCTGCTGCTCGGGTCGGCGAGGTAGGTGGCGATGGTTGCAGGCAACGTCACGATTGAGAAAGCGAAGATTAGCGGGATCATGCCTGCCGCGTTGACGCGCAACGGGATGAACGATGCGCCAGTCTGCCGATACATCTGACCGCCTCGGAAGACGCTGCGTCCGTATTGGACCGGGACGCGTCGCTGGGCTTCGTTGAAGATCACGACCACGAAGATGATGATGAGCATCATTGCGACGAGCATCGAAACTTGGAACGATTGATCGCGCAGCGCCCATAGAGAGCCTGCCGTTTGAGGTAGAGACGCGACAATACCGGCGAAGATGATCAACGAGATTCCGTTGCCGATGCCCTTCTCGGTGACGATTTCACCCATCCAGACGAGAAGCATCGTCGTGGCCGTCATGCAGAGGATGATGGTCACGGTATTCATCACTTCGTCACCGCCCAATCCGATTCCCGTAATCGCTCCTTGAAGCTCAAGAGTGTTGAGCAATGCCCAACCTTGAAGGATCGCCAACGGTACGGTGAGATAGTGCGTGTAGCGGTTGAGTGTGCGTCGTCCCGCTTCTCCGCCCTCTCGGGAAAGCTCCCTGAGCTGCGGGATCACAGGGGTCAAAACCTGCAAGATGATAGACGCCGTGATGTATGGATAGACGCCCATCGCGGCAATGCTCAATTGGCTCAACGCGCCGCCGCTGAAAAGATCGAGCACGCCGAAAACCGGGTTGGCTTCGAAAGCTCTCGCTAGCAGGGCTTGGTCAACGCCGGGGTTTGGCACGTGGGCCAAGAACCTGAAGGCGACCAAGATGCCAAGGGTGAAGAGAATCCGGAAACGAAGGTCGGGGACTCGCCATGAATCGATGACTGCCCGGAACAATGCGGGCAGTGCGGATTGGCGTCCTGTCTGTGCTCCCGTAGTCTGCATTTAACGGGGTTGGTCCTGTCTCGATTACTCGTCCGAATCGGACGTTTCGGATGTAGTTTCGTCGGCGCCAAGTATCGTCACGCTTCCACCGGCTGCTTCGACTTTGGAACGTGCGCTGGCGGAACATGCATGGACGGAAACGTGAACGCTCTTCTCTATCTCGCCGTCGCCAAGTAGTTTCACCGTTGATCGCGGGTTGCGAACCAAGCGGGTTGCGACAAGCTCTTCAGGTCCGATCTGTGAGCCGTCATCGAAGAGGTTCAGGCTTGCCACATTCACGGGGGAGTGCTCCACACGGAATATGTTGTTGAATCCACGCATGAATGGCAGACGTTTGACCAGACGATTCTGTCCACCCTCGAAGAGGAAGGGAACCTTGCCGGTCTGCAACTGTCCCTTGCTGCCACGACCGGAGTACGAGCCGTTGCCGCTGCCATCACCGCGTCCAACGCGCTTGCGCTTTCGGCGTGAGCCCTCGGCGGGTTTTAGTTCATGTAGTCCTGGCATATCGATAACTCGTCTGTTTGTTAGGAAACGATCTCCACTAGATGGGAGACTCTCTTAATCATCCCGCGGATCTGAACGGTGTCTTGTTGGGTAACTACGTGATTGATCCGCCTAAGACCGAGTGCTTTCAATGTCGCCCTCTGCTTAGGGATCGACCCGATCTCGCTGCGAATCTGTTTGATGCGTATCTCGCTCATTGTGACGATTCGCTCTCATCACTTTCGGTTTCGGTAGATTCTTCGGTGCTCGCTTCAGAGGGCGAAGCAGTTTCGTCCTCGTCGTTGGACTTTTCGCTCTCGTCCTCGGTGTCAGCTTCGGCTACGTTCTCAGGTGATTCCTGAAGCGTCTCTTCCGTCGGTGCAACTTCTGGCTTGTGAATTCGGTCTAATCCGAGTCGCCTGGCGCGTTCCGCCTCCGGGTCGCGCAGCATTGACAAAGCCTTGAGCGTTGCCCGCACTGTATTTACCGGATTGTTGCCGCCGAAGGTCTTCGACAACACGTCTTGGATACCCGCAGCTTCAATAACCGCACGCACACCACCGCCGGCGATCACACCAGTACCTGGCGCCGCCGGCAATAGCAGCACCTTCGCACTGCCGAACTTCGCGGAAACATCGTGGGGAATCGTGCCGTCCCTAACGACGATCTGCTGCATTGCTCGCTCAGCGTTCTGTCGGCCCTTACGAACCGCATCGGGCACCGAGGCAGCCTTTCCAAGCGCCGCGCCAACTCGACCGTTGTAGTCGCCCACAACCATCATGGCGCTGAACGACAGGTTACGACCTCCCTTGACGACTTTTGAGACGCGTCTAATCTTCACAGCGCGCTCGAAAAGCTCGGGACCTTCGGGAGTTTCCTCTCGACGGGGACGTCTTCGTTGTCTGCCGCGGCGATCGCCGTCAGAACGTCGTTCGCGATTACTGGTTTGGGTAACCATAGTTAGAATTCAAGACCCTCCGCACGGGCAGCATCGGCCAACGCCTTGACGCGTCCGTGATATTGATAACCGCCACGATCAAACACCACTTTGTTGATCCCACGCTCTTTCGCTCGCTTGGCGACCATGGCACCCACGTTCTTTGCAGCATCGATTTTTCCGGCTTCGTCAATGCCGGGTTCGATAGACGAAGCAGCGACCAAAGTCTGACCTTCCATGTCGTCTATCACTTGGGCGTAGATCTGCTTGTTGCTTCGGAACACAGACAATCGCGGTCGATCATTCGCACCAACAACTCGTTGGCGAACTCGGCGATGACGTATCCAGCGAGGACGGCTGTCGAACTTTCTGTTAGCCATTTAGCAATTAACCTCCAACACCCGCTACGGTCTTACCGACACGTAGTCGCAACTGTTCGCCCTGGTAAGCGATTCCGAATAGCGGAATGCGGCCGGCCTTGCTCTGGAAACGGCTAGGTTTGCGTACCGCGCGGATATTCGCAGCCTGTTGGCCCACTGCTTGTTTGTCAGGTCCAGTCACGATGATTGTCGTGTTGCCTTCAACGCTCAACGAATTGTCGCCTATCGGCTCCACATCTACCGGGTGTGAATAACCGGCCAACAGCTCTAAGCCCTTGCCTTTTTGCGTGGCACGATATCCGGTGCCATACATAATGAGCCGCTTGCTGAAACCTTCGCTCACACCTACGACCATGTTGTTGATCAAGCTACGGGTCAGACCGTGCTTCGATCTTTGGTCGCTAGAGTCGTCTGAACGGGTCACGACGATCTCCGAACCATTCACATCAACGCCGATGCCGTCTTGGAGCTTCTGACTCAACTCGCCCAAGCGGCCCTTTACCGATACCTGACCGTTCGCGACCTTGACATCGACACCGCTGGGAAGCGTGATTGGACTTTTTCCTACTCTGGACACTTCGATATATCCCGCTTGGTTGGTTTCACCTGCTCAGATCACCAGACGTAAAACAGCAACTCGCCGCCAACTCCTGATCTGCGGGCCTGCTCTGATGTCATCACGCCCTTGGAAGTCGACAGAAAAGCGACGCCACGCCCGCCGAAGTATCGCGGGATCTCGTTCTTACCGACGTAGATCCGGCGACCTGGCTTGCTTACGCGTTTCAGACCAGTTATCACCGATTCATCGTTGTCTTCGTAGTAGCGAAGTGTCACTTCAAAATCGGCTTTAACGCCGTCGCGGTGTGTCTGCACATTCGAGACGAAACCCTCGTCGCGCATCAAACGCAACAAAGACCGCTTCATCTTGGAATGCGGTATCACTACCTTTTCGTGATGCGACATGACCGCGTTGCGGATGCGCGTCAGCATGTCTGATATGGGATCGGTGACTGGCATTGGATGTTTAGTTCGTTGATCTCGCCGTTCGTATTTCGGCG
Source organism: uncultured Dehalococcoidales bacterium (assembly GCA_964564575.1). GTDB lineage: Bacteria > Chloroflexota > Dehalococcoidia > Lucifugimonadales > Lucifugimonadaceae > Bin127. The sequence continues at coordinate 18,945 of CAZMBB010000019.1, read as the reverse complement.
TCTAGAGACTGGCCTTTCGAATTCCCGGCAGATTGCCGAGGTGCGCTTGCTCGCGGAAGACGATTCTGCACATTCCGAAGAATCGGATGTACCCGTGCGGTCGACCTGTAGCGAAGCAACGGTTGCGCTGTCGGATCTTGCTCGAGTTCTTCGGCAAAAGGTGAAGCTGACGCCTCGCCTCCATCTGTTCTTCGAAGGAACGACTGGTATCGTTCGCGATGCGCTTCAGTTCCGCGCGCCGCTCTGCGTACTTCTCCACGAGATGAGCACGCTTCTTTTCACGTTCGATGATTGCCTTACGAGCCATTGTTTTGTTTATCTTTGTCTGGTTGTTGCGCCGAATCTATCGGCGGTTCAGTTTGCTGAGTGGTTCAACGTCCTGTCGCGAACGGCATGCCCAAAAGCTCGAGCAGCCTGCGACCTTCTTCATCGGTGCGCGCAGTGGTCACAATCACAACCTGCAAACCGCGCAACCTGTCAATTTGATTGTAGTCAATCTCGGGGAAGACCACTTGCTCAGCCAAACCCAAGCTGTAGTTGCCATTCCCGTCGAATGAGTTGCGGCTAGTCCCTCGGAAGTCGCGAACACGAGGCAGCGCCACGTTTACCAAACGGTCGTAGAACTGCCACATTCGGCTGGACCGCAAGGTGACCGACGCACCAACGGGCATGCCTTCTCGCAACTTGAAATTCGCTATCGATTTCTTGGCACGATTCACGATCGGCTTCTGACCAGTGATCGTCGCTATGTCGCTGGTTGCCGCGTCAAGAGAGTTAGAGTTGTCGATCGCCTCGCCGAGGCCGATGTTGACGATGATCTTCTCCAAACTCGGCAACTGCATAGAGTTCGTGTAACCGAACTCGCGCGTAAGAACCGGAATAACATCCGAGCGGTACTGGGAGAGAAGACGCGGCATGTAAGCCGTTGCCGTGCCGTTTGTATCAGCCATTGCGCGCCCCTCGCACTGTTCGTACCCGCGTCCCGTCTTCAAGTTCACGCCAGCGGACGCGACCAATCGCGCCGGTGTCTGCATCGACAAGAACCACGTTCGAAATGTGTATCGGTGCTTCGTCTTCGATGATGCCGGTCTGCATCACGCCCCGTTGCCGGCCCATGTGCCGTTTCACGATGTTCACGCCCTCAACGACCACACGTCGCTTTTTCAGGTTCACGCCGATTACCTCGCCGCGGGCACCTTTGTCCTTTCCGGACACTACGAGGACGGTGTCCCCTTTTTTGATCTTGTTAGGCATTGCTCTTCAACTACAAAACTTCAGGTGCCAAAGACACGATCCGATTGAACTCACGCTCACGCAGCTCGCGTGCCACCGGGCCAAAGATGCGGGTACCACGCGGGTTGCCGTCTTCGGCGACAATTACGCACGCATTGTCATCAAACCTGATGTACGAGCCATCGATGCGACGGTACTCCTTACTCGTCCGAACGATGACCGCTTTGACCACCTCGTGCATACTAACGGCCCCACCGGGTTGCGCGTCCTTCACCGCACAGGTGATTACATCGCCCAAACCGGCGTAACGACGGTTGCTAGCGCCAGTCATGTTTATGCAAAGCACCTCTCGGGCACCCGAGTTGTCCGCCACTCTTAGTCGTGTCTCTCGCTGAATCACTGACCTTCTCCAAAAGCGACGTCTTGTTGATCGATTTGGCTCGGGGCATCGTCCGGCGCGACAACTTCCACACGCTCAACGATCTGACGCAGGCGCCAGCGCTTCGTCTTTGACAAAGGTCGATGCTCCTCAATCACGACGCGGTCGCCAATTGAAGCCTCGTTGTTCTCGTCATGCGCCACGAACTTTGTAATCCGCCGACGGTTGCGCTTGTACACGCGGTGACGTTGCGACCATGAATAAGCGACAACGATCGTCTTGTCGTTCTTGTCGCGGATCACCGTGCCTGTCCGCGTCTTACGTGTGCCTGCCATTCCTATCCGATGTCCTTAACTGTCTGATGCTTAAATCAGTTCAACCTTTACGATTGACTCTCTACCAAACCTAGTTCTTCAACGATCTGTCGTTCTCGTATCACCGTGTGGATGCGCGCAATCGTCCGACGCGTGTCCCGCAACGCGTTGGTGTTCGTCAACTGACGCGTCGTCTTCTGGAAACGCAGATTCATCAACGCGCGCTCCTGCTGAACCAACTCCCGATACAGTTCGGTGTTGCTCAACTCTCTTACTTCCGATATGTGCATCTTCGCAATACCTGCTACGCTGAAAAATTCTGTTCGACCCTAAAGCTCATCTGCCCGCGACACGATCTTCACCTGCATCGGGAACTTCGCTCCCGCGCGCCGCAAAGCCTCTCTCGCCGCAGCCTCAGGCACATCAGCAATTTCGTAGATAATCCGACCGCGTCGAACCGGGGCTACCCAATGATCGATCGCGCCCTTACCACCGCCCATGCGAGTCTCTGCAGGGCGAGAGGATACCGGTTTGTCAGGAAATATGCGGATCCAAATTTGACCGCCACGTTGGACGTAACCTGTGATCGCACGACGACCCGATTCGATCTGCCTTGACGTGACCCAGCTAGCGTCCATCGCTTTGAGGCCAAAGTCGCCGAACGCCAACTTGCTGCCGCGATTCGCTACACCGCTCATCGTGCCACGGTGCTGCTTCCGGTACTTTGTTCTTCTTGGCTGTAGCATGGCGATTTGCCCTCAAAACCTATCGTCGATGTCTCTGAGCACGACCAAGCCCAATTGGCGAAACACCCGTTGAGCCTCCGTTGAGCTGCGTTCGACCTTCCGCCGGCATGTCACCGGTGAAGATCCAGACTTTGATTCCGATCACTCCGAATGTGGTGTGCGCTTCCGATACCGCGTAGTCGATCTTGGCCCGAAGCGTATGCAACGGCACTCGACCTTCCATCTGCTTGTCTACACGCGCGATCTCGGCGCCGCCCAAACGACCCGATACCACCACTTTGATGCCTTCAGCACCTGAGTCCATCGTCCGTTGCATCGACATTCGGACTGCACGGCGGTACGGAATACGACGCTCAAGCTGCTCCGCCAGACTCTGGCCGACCAACTTCGCATCAAGCTCCGGCACCTTGATCTCATTCGCAGAAATCCGAACGCGTCGACCCGTTGAACGCTCGATCATATGCCGCAACCGATCGATCCTCTGACCGTTACGCCCGATGATGATCCCGGGACGGCTGGTGAAAACGTTGATGCTGATCTCGCCGCCGCCACGATCAATGTCGACGCGGGATATCGCTCCCTCGCCTTCATATTCGTTAGCGATGATCTCTCGGACCCTGTAGTCCTCCTGGACCAGCTCGCGGTAACCCTCAGCCTTGCCGGCAAACCAGTTCGAACGCCACTCGGCCGAAATGCCGAGGCGGAAACCTATCGGATGTATCTTCTGTCCCATATTCAGTCCGATCGTCCAGAGGCAGACGACGAATCAACGTCGCTTATTGCTCCTCGTCTACCTCGATTGTGATATGCGATGTCGGGCGGTTAAACGCTCCAGCGCGACCGCGAGCCTTGGGCCGGAAACGTCGCAATGTGACCGATTTGTCAGCTACGATGCGCTTGATGACCAGCGAGTCGCGATCTTGCAGGTCATTGGTCTCCGCGTTCGCAGCAGCCGCATGCAAGACCCTATAGATCTCACGCGCGCTAGGCGTCGTCATATACCGCAGATAAGCCAACGCATCGTCGACCCTCCTGCCACGTATCTCGTCCATCACAAGCCGAAGCTTCTTGGCCGAGATTCCTATGTTCTTGCCTCGTGCGATCGCCATCGCTTGATTTCCTCAGCGGTTTCCAGAGTGAGATCGGAAGACCCGGGTCGCCGCAAACTCACCTAATCGGTGACCCACCATGTTCTCAGTAACAAGCACTGGCACGAACGTACGGCCGTTATGAACCGCGAACGTCAATCCGACCATATCTGGCATGATCGTCGATGCACGTGCCCAAGTGCGGATGGCCCCACGAGTTCGCTCTCGACGGGCTTTGTCCACCTTCTTCATCAATTTCGGGTCTATAAAAGGACCCTTTCTGACTGACCTGCTCATGTTCTAATGTTCCGTTTACCGATTAGACGTCATCTTTGCTGATGCGATCAGCGTTGACCACGTCGTCGTCGGATGAATTTGTCCGTTCTCTTGTTCCGACGCGTCTTGTAACCCAAAGTAGGCTTGCCCCACGGCGACTTCGGATTCGAGAAGCCGATACCAGATCGCCCCTCGCCTCCGCCGTGCGGATGTGCGTCGGGTGCCATCGCAGTCCCTCGCACCTTGGGGCGTTTGCCACGATGGCGCGAGCGACCCGCCTTACCAAGCTTGATGTTTTTGTGGTCCGGGTTCGATACGACACCTATCGTCGCCTTGCACTCCTGCCGGACCTGACGCATCTCGCCAGACGGCAAGCGTAACAGGATGAACGATCCCTCGTGCGCCATCACCTGGGCACCAGTTCCCGCTCCCTTGGCGAGTTGCCCGCCGCTGCCCGGCGTCATCTCAATGTTGTGAACCATCGTTCCCTGCGGGATATTCATCAAAGGCTTCGTGTTGCCCGGAAGATCCGGCGCATTCGGCCCAGACTCCACTTTGCGTCCGACAACCAAATCCTGAGGAGCCACGATGTAGGACTTCTCACCATTCTCGTACCGGATCAGAGCGATCCGCGCGCTCCGGTTGGGATCGTACTCGATCGCCAATACCTCGGCCTGACCTCCACGCTCGCGCTTGAAATCGACCATGCGGTACCGTCGCTTATGACCGCCGCCACGGCGGCGTACCGTAATCTTGCCCCTGTTGTTGCGACCCGCCTTCTTCGTCAGCGGCGCTAGCAACGACTTCTCGGGCTTCTTCTTGGTTATGTCCGAAAAATCGTCGACAACGTTGTTGCGACGTCCCGGGGATGTTGGCTTATGTTCCTTCAATGGCATATCTGGAAATCCGTTGATTATGCGCCTTCGAACAATACAATGCTGTCGCCCGGCGCCAAGGTCACGATTGCTCGCTTCACGTCAGGCCGTTTCTTCTCACGAAAACCACGGCGCTTCATCTTGCCTCGCCGACGGTACGTGCTGACCGACACGACATTCACATCAAATGCCCACTCAACGGCTCGTGCAATATCGTATTTGTTCGACTTCATGTCAACGTCGAACACATAACGGTTCTGCTCATTGAGCAGCGTAGACTTCTCTGTGATGACTGGCCGTATCAAAGTCCGCGCAATCTTCATCACTCGGCCTCCTCAACGTCCCGTGAATCGTCCCAAAGCGACTCGATCCGCTCAATAGCGCCTCGCGTTGCGACGATATTCGCAGCGCCAACTGCGTTCGCCACGCTCAAACCATCCGCAAAAGTCACATCGACGCGCTCGGCACCGCGTGCCGACAACACCATGGTCGGATCATGCCCCTCAGTGACCAGCAATGTCTTACCTCGGATTTCCAAAGCCTCCACGAGGTCTACGACCTCCTTGGTCTTGGGGGCATCCAAGGAAAATTCGTCCAAGATAGTCAATCGCTCTTCTCGAACCTTGTCGCTCAAGGCCACACGCAAAGCCTGCCGCCGCATCTTCTTGGGCAACCGCTGACGATAGCTTCGCTGGTGCGGGCCAAAAATAACACCACCACCTACCAACGTAGGTGACTTTCGACTGCCCAATCGAGCGCGTCCGGTGTGCTTTTGCGCACGCAGCTTGCGCGTCGAGTAGGAGACCTGCCCGCGCGTCTTCGTCTCGTGCGTGCCTTGTCGGCGGTTCGCCAGCTGCGCCGTCACCGCCTGATAGAGCAACGCGTCATTCGACGGAGCAGACCATACTCGATCGCTCACATCGACGCTACCGACCACGTCGCCGTTTTTGTTTCTCACCGATAGTTCCATCGTCAAATTTGCCTCATCCCTGCTTCTCAATCCGCACAACGCTGTTCCTTGCCCCTGGCACTGAACCCTTCACCAAGATGTAGTTCTTGACCGGGTCCACGCCTTCAACCGACAAACCACGCGTTGTCACTCGTCGATCGCCCATGTGCCCAGCCATCCGAGTGCCCGGCCAAACACGACCCGGGGCCGTGCCGGCACCAACAGATCCGGGAGCACGATGTCGATCTGATTGACCGTGAGTCTTCGGACCGCCTGCAAAACCGTGACGCTTCACGCCGCCCGCGAAACCCTTGCCTTTGGATATGCCCGTCACTTTGATCGCATCACCCAACGAAAAGACGTTGGCCCTTAGCTCTTGTCCTACTTCGTAATCCCCAAGATCCGAAACCTTGAACTCTTGAACATGCTGATAAGTGCCGCCGGCGCGCTCGAAGTGGCCGCGCAAAGGCATATTGGTCTTCTTCGCCCTAATGAAGCCGACCTGCACCGCTTGGTACCCGTCGCGCTGCTCGGTCTTGACCTGCGTCACAACACACGGGCCTACCTCGACCATCGTCACCGCGTTGGCACGACCAGAATCGTCGTAGACCGTCGTCATGCCGACCTTACGCCCGAGCAAACCAGGCATCGACTCTGGCGCTTCAGGAACGGCGATTTCATCAGCAACCACCGATTCTTCCGCTCTGTCTTGTGTTTCCGTCGTCATCTCTCGCCGTTCAGATCAAAAAGCCGAGGGCCTTGCAAGGCCGCTTCGGCTTTATTGAATTACTTTTACGCTGACCTCCACTCCATTCGGTACGTTCAACCGTTGGAGAACGTCCATCGTCTTGGAACTCGGCTCCACAATGTCGACTAGTCGCTTGTGCAGCCAAAGTTCGAAGTGTTCTTGCGAATCCTTGGTGATATGTGGTGACCGGATGACAGTGAACCGACGACGACGTGTCGGCATCGGGACCGGCCCAGAGATCTGCGCGCCCGTTCGCGTCGCAGCATCCAATATCTGCTCCGTCGCCTGCTCCAACAACGGGGCATCGTAGCCCCGAAGCATTATGCGCATCTTGCCGGTCGCCATCAATGTATTTTGCCTATCTCTCTAATGTCTCGAGGACATGCTGCGGCATCACGTTGTAGTGATCCAGCTCCATGTTGAAATCGCCAAAGCCAGACGTCAACGAGCGCAGGTCCGTCGAGTAGTTGAACGTCTCTGATAGCGGGACAAAAGCCATCACGCTGCCGATACCGGCCTGCCCGGGCTTGGGTTCCGCCGTCTCCATCGATTGAATCTTCGCTCGTCGCGAATTCAGGTCGCCAATCACCGTGCCCAACATCTCGGCCGGCATCACTACCTCTTGTCGCATGATCGGCTCAAGAAGTTGCGGAGTTGCCTTTCGCATCGCGGCTTTGAACGCCAGCGAACCGGCGATCTGGAACGCCATCTCCGAAGAGTCGGTGTCGTGCTGCGCGCCATCGGTCAGCACTGCCTTGACATCAACGACGGGATAACCCGCGACAATGCCTGACTGGGCAGCCTCGCGGAAACCCTTTTCGATCGACGAGTACCATTCGGTGCTCAATGTCGCGCCTGTAATCTCGCTCTCAAACTCAAGACCGGAACCGCGTTCCAACGGTTCGATACGCAATGAGCAGATACCGTACTGACCTCGGCCGCCAGTCTGCCGGACAAATCGACCTTCGGCCTCGGCGACCGATCCGATCGTCTCTCGATACGCAACGCGCGGTCGGCCACGGTTGCAGGCCACGCCATACTCGTCTTTCATCCTGTCCAGAATGATCTCCAAGTGCAACTCGCCCATGCCCGAAAGCAAAAGCTGACCACTTTCGTCGTCCGTCGAAAGAATCAACGTCGGGTCCTCATCCACCAGCTTCATCAACGTCGACGTCAACTTATCTTTGTCTTGACGACTCTCAGGTTCAACAGAGATCGACAAAACGGGGTCAGGAAACTCGATCTGAGCCATCGCCACTGGCGCGTTGACGGCACACAGCGTATGCCCGGTCTTTGTCGACTTCAGCCCGATCGCCGCGACAATCTCTCCCGCTCCAGCTTCATCTACAGGCTCGCGGTCGTCTGCACGCATTCGCAAAAGTCGCCCAATCCGTTCCCTGCCTCTGACTGACGGGTTGTAGACCGTCATCCCCCGCTTCAATACGCCTGAGTAGACACGAATGAAAATCAAACGTCCAGCGTGTTCATCGGAAATGACCTTAAACGCCAACGCGCTAAGCGGATCATCGTTCGTCGGATAGCGTTCGAGCTGCTTGTCTGGGTGCAATGGCTCGAATCCCACCGCGGGCGGAAGATCCATCGGCGACGGCAAATAATCCAAGACCGCGTCCAAAAGCTGGTGCGTCCCACGATGCCGCAACGCCGCCCCTGCCAAAACAGGGTATATCTGCAAATCAATCGTCGCCTTGCGGACCGAAGCCTTCAAGACGTCGTTCTCGATCTCCTCGCCCATCAGATACAGTTCCGCCAAGTCGTCGTCGAACTCTGCTACCTTGGCGATAAGCTCCTCACGTGCCGCATTGGCTTGATCGAGGAATTCAGCCGGAACCTCAGCTTCTCGAGGAACCAATCGTTCGTTTCGATCGCCATCAACCGAAGGGTCGCCCCATTCGTAGTAGTACGCCCGCATATCCACGAGATCAACCACACCCTTAAAGTCCGCCTCCTGCCCGATTGGGATCTGGATCGGAACCGCGTTCGCGTACAACCGGTTGTGAAGCGTCGAGACTGCGTACTCGAAATCAGCGCCTATGCGGTCCATCTTATTGACGAATACCAACCGAGGAACCCGGTGTTTGTCCGCTTGCCGCCAAACTGTCAGTGACTGCGCCTGAACACCGGCAACCGAGTCCAAAACAACCGTCACGCCGTCGAGAACCCGAAGGCTTCGCTCAACCTCGGCTGTGAAGTCAACGTGACCCGGAGTATCGATGATGTTGATCTGGTGGTCACGCCAAGAGACGTTCTGAGCTGCAGCAGTGATGGTGATCCCGCGTTCGCGCTCCTGCGGCATGTAGTCCAGAAGGGCCGTCCCCTCGTCCACCCGGCCGATCTTGTAGGTCTCGCCCGTGAAGTAAAGAACCGACTCGCTTACTGTGGTCTTACCGGCGTCCACGTGCGCGATGAATCCAGTGTTCCTCAACTTGCGGAGGTCACGGGCACATCCGTCGGACGTACTTTCGGATGTAGCTGGCATTTTCGTTGTCGTTGTCATTGTCCTTCGGGTTTTGATTGCGAGGCGGTATAGCTAGTCACTGATCAGAATCGGGCAGCAAGTGCGCCATTTCATGGAAATCTCTGTGTCTCTGCTTTCGTGCTCCTTCTCAAAACCGCGCCGATCCGCAAATCGGCGACCATATAGTCTTCGACTACCACCTGAAGTGGGCATACGCCCGGTTTGCTTCAGCCATTCGTTGCAGTTCGTCTTTACGGCGTACTGCTGCGCCGGTGTTGTTTGCTGCGTCCAACAACTCCGTGAATAACTTCCTCGCGATAGGCTGCCCCTTGCGCGAGCGAGCCGCAGTCACAAGCCATCGCTGCGCCAAGGCTTCTCGGCGTTCAGGACGGACCTCATTCGGCACCTGATACGTTGCACCACCCACACGTCGAGGGCGAACCTCCAGCAACGGAGTCGCGTTGGCCATCGCCTGTTCGAACGCCTCCAGAGGATTCATGTCCAAACGCTGGCCTAGCAAGTGCAGGGCGTCGTATACCGCGCGCCGGGCTACGCTCTTTTTACCGCCGATCATCACGCGGTTGATGAATCGCGAAAGCTCCTCGCTGCCATAGCGAGGGTCTGGTTGCGTCGGGCGCCTTTCGGCTCTGCGTCGTCTTGCCATTTTTCGTCAGCTTCCGCGTTGCGTTGCCGCGATACGTGCTAGTTAATCGATGCTTACTTCAATCGGGGATCGGTCTAGGTCTCAATAGCAGACAGACAGTTCGTCGCTTTGAGACTTCGGTGTCGTGTGCTTCGATAGGCGCTACGGATTTCGTCGGAATCTTCCGGCCGAAATGTCCTGCCTATGCGATTCGCTACGAATTCAGCAACAAATTATATACCCACCACCCCGCTCAAACTCCGCGTGGAGTCCCGTACTTGCTGCGACCGCGCCGACGGCCTTCGACACCTTCTGTGTCCTTCGTACCTCGAATAACGTGGTACCGGACACCCGGCAAATCACGCACTCTACCACCCCGTATCAGCACCACCGAGTGCTCCTGAAGGTTGTGACCCTCGCCGGGAATGTATGCCGTGACTTCGACGTTGTTGGAGAGGCGAACTCGCGCTACTTTACGAAGTGCCGAGTTCGGCTTCTTCGGCGTAACCGTACGAACCTGCAAGCAAACACCAGCCTTCTGCGGCGAGCCTTTCTGAAGCTCGCGGGTGCGGCCGGTAAACGAGTTACGAATCGCGCGCAGAGCCGGTGTCTTCGGCTTCTTGCGAGTCCGCTTCCTCGGTTTTCTTACAAGTTGGTTTAGCGTCGGCAACGCAATCTCCATCTCCTAGGCTGCGACCCACCACAATTTCTCACCCTGAGACAGGTTGATGAAACCGCAGTCGCGCCGCAACTCCTCAAACGTTCAATCATACAAATCGCACAACCTTCCGTCAACCAAAACTCGACCATTAAATCATTGGGAAACATGCTTCTACGCGCCTGTAATATCCTGAACCCATCACAAGGCTAGGCAGGACGGCCTAAAAGTCAACGCCTCTCACTTCTCATCGCACATCCAGCCCCATCTCCAAGGCATGACAACCCTCCTCCTATACGGATTCAATGATCCGCACGCTCGAGCAATCATCGACGAACTACGTCTCCAAGACGAGACATTCGTAACCGTCGATGCAGATTGGGGACAGGTCAACGATCACCCAAACTCGAAACGAGACGAAGTCGCCCTAGTTTGGTGCATCGGCTCATCAATGCCCCTGCCCGTCGCCATAGCCAACGAGATCGCACAGCAGGGAACTCCTGTCGTGGCCATCGCCGATCAATCCCGCGTCGACCTCTTCGACTTCAATTCCGGATACATCGAACTGTCCTTCGATTACCCCACCGCTCTCGAATTGAGGGCCCGGATAAAGACGGTCCTCGCTCGCTCGACGATCCAATCAAGACCTTTGATCATCCATGGCGATCTGAGGATAGATGTGAATAGCTTCGAAGTTTCCTTGAATGGCCGCAACATTGAGCTTACCTATAAGGAATATGAATTGTTGAAACTATTCGCATCAAACCCGGGTCGAGTATTCCGCCGAGAAGACATTCTGAACCGGATATGGGGAGACGATTACTTCGGCGGCACCCGAACCGTCGACGTTCACGTCCGAAGGCTTCGCAGCAAACTCGACGACGTCAGCCATAACGTCATCGAGACCATGTGGCGAGTCGGCTACCGCTTCAGCGCACCAGAATCGCGTCAAGCCCCCACCAACGGCGAACCCCGCGCAAGCGTTTCTGTAACTTAGCGATTTTGGTAAAATCTAGCCTTTCCACTCGATCCTGAATTGTGCGCTCAGCAGGTTACGAAACTTAGTCGTAACAAGCGTCAATTAACTTAAGTTTTGCTGGGCCTAAACTCGGCAAATTGACCCCTCCTCGAATACACATCGTGCAGACCGCACAAAATACGCCGCCCCCGCTCAATCGGACACCAGACGACGAGGCGAAAGAATTCGTCTTACGATCCGCGAACCAACAAGACGTCCGCTTCGTCCGTCTATGGTTTACCGATATCCTAGGGTCAGTCAAAGGATTCGCGATAACAATCGACGAACTTGAGCACGTCTTGAACTCCGGCGCCAGCTTCGATGGCGCCGTGATCGACGGTCTGGCACGCACCGACGAAGCCGACACCGTAGCCCTCCCTGATCCCACTACTTGGCAGATCCTACCTTGGCGACCGAGCCAAGACGCCGTCGCTAGCATGTTCTGCGACCTCAGCACACCCAACCGCGAACCGCTGTCAACCGACGGGAGACACATTCTCAGAACCGTCATGCAAAGGGCGCGAAGCCTCGGATACAACTTCTACGTCGCACCCGAACTCGAGTTCTACTACGCCGATGAACTCGACGAATATCGTCATTCCCCCGACGACCGATCATCGCTCAACCTCAAGGCGAACCAGCCGGACAACGAAGTCTCCATGCGCTTCAATCGAAGCAGTCGATACTTCGACCAGACCTCTCCCGACCTTGGAGGCGCAGAACTACGCCGAGAAGTCGTCCTAGCCCTCGAAAAGATGGGCATCCCCGTAAAACACAGCCACCACGAGGTCGGCTACGGACAACACGAAATCGATCTCCGACACACTAACGCCCTCACGATGGCAGACTCCGTCGTCACATACCGCGTCGTCGTCAAAGAGATCGCCGCACGTATGGGCGGTCACGCCACATTCATGCCACAGCCCTTCTCCGACCGGCCCGGATCCGGAATGCATACCCACATGTCTCTCTTCAGCGGTGACTACAACGCATTCTTCTCCGCCGACGAAGACGAATTCCACCTATCCGAAGTCGGCAAGAAATTCATCGCCGGCCTGGTCACCCACGCGCCCGAAATCACCGCTATTACCAACCAGTGGGTCAACAGCTACAAACGCCTCGTCCCAGGTTCCGAAGCCCCCATATTTGCATCATGGACCGCCGGCAACCTTAATGACCTCGTCCGAGTCCCTGCATTCCGACCAGGACAAGAAGCCAGCATGAGAGTCGAATACCGGGCCCCAGACGCCGCATGCAACCCCTACTTGGCATTCACCGCCCTCCTCGCTGCCGGACTCGAAGGCATCGAAAAAGACTACCCCCTCTCAACACCCATCACCAAAGGCACCAACGGCGATTCTCACTCGTTGCCAAGATTGCCGAACTCCCTGCATGAGGCGGTGACAATCGCCGAGAAAAGTGAGCTCCTAAGGAAAAGCATCGGCGATCGCGCAATCGACAGTTTCTGCCGAAACAAATACCTCGAATGGGACGAGTTCAACCGTACCGTAACCGACTTCGAGACCAATCGCTATCTCGACGTCCTGTAACGGCCGAACACCCAAATGAACCCAAATGAACGCGGACTCTCGCGCGATATTAAGATTCAAGTTTGACCTTCTAGGAATTGTCGGTCGATGACGTTGGAAAATACACACATTGAAATGCGTCGTCGCGCAGCTGAGCGCGACGCTGAATTTCGACGCCTCGAAAACGAAGGCCTATATTCCAAATCCCACGAGCACGACGCATGCGGCGTCGGCGTGGTAGCAAATATCGATGGAAAACGCTCCCACGACATCATCCAAAACGGCCTCGAAGTCCTCCGCAACCTCGGACACCGAGGCGCTTGCGGATGTGATCCCGAAACCGGTGACGGCGCTGGCATCCTCGTCCAGATGCCCCACCGCTTCATGGTCAAAGCCGCAGACGAATGCGGAATCCAACTTCCCGACGCGCTACGCTACGCCGTGGCAATGTGCTTCCTCCCTCAAGACGAGGAACTCCGCAACTTCTGCAAAGAATCCCTAGAACGCTGCGCATCCGAACACGGAGTCGAGCCATTAGGTTGGCGAGACGTCCCCGTCGATCCCGACGCCGTCGGCGTATGGGCACGCGCTCGAATGCCACACATCTCCCAACTCTTCCTAAAGGCACCGGAAGGAATCGGCGAGACCCTGCTCGAACGACGCCTATACGTAATCCGAAAATCCACCGAAAAAGCCGTCCGAGCCCGCATCGAGGAGATAGAAGAGCGATCCGGCTCCGATCTCAACGAAGAAGATGCCGCAGTCATAAACGCCCTCCTGAACGAGTGGTACGTTCCATCTCTCTCCGCACGAACCATCGTCTACAAAGGCATGCTCATGGCGGAGCAGACCGACAACTTCTACAAGGACCTCACCGACCCCGACTTCGAATCCCACTTCGCCATGGTGCACTCCCGATTCAGCACCAACACCCTCGGATCCTGGAAACTTGCCCACCCGTACCGTATGCTCGCCCACAACGGCGAGATCAACACCGTACGCGGAAACCGAAACTGGATGTCCGCTCGAGAACTCACTCTCGAATCTGAACTCTTCGGCGACTACATCTCCGACATCCGACCAATCTGCGAATCCGACGAACCGTCCGACACCGCGTCCCTCGACAACGCATTCGAAGCCGTATACATGGGTGGCCGGTCCGTATCGCACACCGCCGCCATGATGATGCCAGCGGCATGGTACGGACACGAGTCCATGCCCCAAAACGTCAAGGACTTCTACGAATACCACGGCGGCATCATGGAGCCATGGGACGGCCCCGCAATGATCGTCTTCACCGACGGACACATGCTCGGAGCCGTACTTGACCGCAACGGACTCCGACCCTTCCGATACTCCGTCACCGAAGACAACGTCCTAGTGATGGCGTCCGAAACCGGCGTCCTAGACATCCCCAACGACCAGATCCAATACCGCTCACGCCTCCAACCAGGCCGAATGTTCCTCGTCGACTTCGAAGAGAAGCGCATCATCCAACCCGAAGAAGTCGCCGACCGACTCGCCACCAGCCAACCCTACGGCGAATGGCTTGAAAACAACCGACTAACACTCGACGACTTCGACACGCCGCAAAACGTCCCGCAGATCGACCTCGAAACCGTCAACCTCCGTCAGATGGTATTCGGATACACCCAAGAAGACATCCGAATGCTCATCGGTCCCATGGGAGTCACCGCACACCAGCCACAAGGCTCAATGGGCAACGACGCTCCCCTGGCCGTCCTCTCAGACAAACCCCAAAACCTCTTCGCATACTTCAAACAAGACTTCGCCCAAGTCTCTAACCCTCCTTTGGACGCCATCCGCGAACACCTCGTGACTCAGATGGCCGTCCCCGTGGGCCGCCGCCCCAACCTCTTCGACGAAACTGAAGGCCATGCACGCCTGCTCCGCATCGATCACCCTCTCCTCCGCAACGCCGAACTAGCCCAGATCAAACAGTCCACCAAGCTCGGCATCCGCACAATCACCATCTCAACCCTCTTCTCCGTAAGGGAAGGCGTCAACGGTCTACGGTCCGCCCTCGAGCGCATCCGCCGAGAAGCATCCGAAGCCATCGAAAACGGCTACACCGTCATCGTTCTATCCGACCGCGGCATCGACTCCGAAAACACCTTCATCCCGTCCCTCCTAGCCACCGCCGCTGTCCACCACCACCTCATCAGAAACCAGACCCGCAACCAAGCCGACATCCTAGTCGAATCTGGCGAACCCCGCGAAGTCCACCACTTCGCCCTCCTATACGGATACGGCGCCAGCGCCATCAACCCGTATCTCGCCCTAGAATCCCTCGCCGAAATCCGAGAATCCGTCGCTTCCGACGGCACTATGCCTCTTCAGGACATCGCCGAGGAAAATTTCCGCATCGCATCCGAAGAAGGCGTCCTAAAGACGATGTCCAAGATGGGCATCTCAACCCTACAGGGATACCTCGGCGCACAAATCTTCGAAGCCCTAGGACTCTCTCAAGACCTCATCGACGAATACTTCACATGGACCAACTCCAGAATCGGAGGCATCGGCTTAGAAGAAATCGCGGCAGACGTAATCGCCAACCACGCCCGAGCATACCCGCAATACGACATCCCATCAAACCTCCGCTTAGACCTTGGAGGCTTCTACATGTGGCGAGCCACCGGCGAACGGCACATGTGGAACCCACGCACAATCTCCCTCATCCAGACCGCATCAACTCTCAACAGCAAAACCATCTACAAACAGTTCGAGGAAGCCGCCGACGAAGAGCCAGAGGGTTACATCGCCCTCCGCCAGATGCTTGACTTCGACGAGGCCAAATTCCAACCCATCCCTATCGACGAAGTCGAATCCGTCGAAAAGATTCTCCCTCGTTTCGCTACAGGTGCCATCTCCTTGGGCTCCATCTCCCGCGAAGCCCACGAGACACTCGCCATCGCCATGAACCGCATCGGCGCGCGCAGCAACACCGGCGAAGGCGGCGAAGACGACGAGCGATACGTACCCTTCGAAGCCCCCGACTCACGAAACTCCGCCGTCAAACAGGTAGCATCTGGCCGTTTCGGCGTCACTGCCGAATACATGGTCAACGCCAAAGACCTCCAGATCAAGATGGCACAAGGCGCGAAGCCCGGCGAAGGCGGCGAAATCCCCGGACACAAAATCAGCGAATACATCGCATCTATCCGGCGCACAACTCCAGGCGTCGAACTCATATCACCCCCGCCTCACCACGACATCTACTCCATCGAAGACATCGCACAACTCATCCACGACCTCAAAAACGTAAACCCCGACTCCCGCGTCCACGTCAAACTAGTCGCCCGATCCGGCGTAGGCATCATCGCAGCCGGCATCTCCAAAGGAAAAGGCGACGTAGTCCTAATCTCCGGCGATTCCGGCGGTACCGGAGCTTCACCGCTCTCATCCATCAAACACGCTGGCATCCCATGGGAACTCGGTGTCAGCGAGACCCAACAAGTCCTCGTAGCCAACGGCCTCCGTGACCGCATCGTCGTCCAGACCGACGGTCAGATCAAGACCAGCCGAGACGTCGCTATCGCCGCACTCCTAGGAGCCGACGAGTGGGGCGTCGCAACCGCCGCCCTCATCACAATGGGCTGCATCATGCTCCGAAAGTGCCACCTCAACACATGCTCCGTCGGCGTCGCAACCCAAGACCCCGAACTCCGAGCCAAATTCGCAGGCACTCCTGAAGCAGTAGTCAACTACTTCACCATGCTCGCCGAAGAACTACGGCACCGCATGGCTGGGATGGGCTTCCGATCGGTAAACGAAATGATCGGACGAGCTGACATGCTCAAACAGCGCGACGACATCGACCACTTCAAAGCCCAAACCCTAGACCTCTCTCGCATCCTCGTCGACGCATACCCCCTCGAAGGCGACCACTCCTACCAGTGCGAAGAGCAAGACCACGCCCTCGAATTTGCCCTCGACCACAAACTCATCGAACTAACTGAACAGACCATCAAAGACGGCGGCAAGACCAAGACCAACGCCACCCTCGATATTCGCAACCGAAACCGCACCGTCGGCGGAATGATGAGCGGTAAAGTCGCCCTCAAGCACGGCCGCCCCGGACTCCCCGACGGATCCATAAACATCACCTTCAAAGGATCCACCGGACAGTCCTTCGGCGCATGGGTCGTCAAAGGCGTCACATTCAAGGTCTACGGAGACGCCAACGACTACTTCGGAAAAGGCCTATCCGGCGGACGCTTAGTCATCGTCCCTCCCGAAAACTCCAAATTCATCCCCGAAGAAAACATCATCATCGGTAACGTTGCCCTCTACGGCTCCACCGGCGGCGAAGCCTACATCCGAGGCATCGCCGGAGAACGCTTCTGCGTACGGAACTCCGCAGCACACGCCGTAGTCGAAGGCATCGGCGACCACGGATGCGAATACATGACCGGCGGACGCGTCGTCATCCTCGGACGAACCGGACGAAACTTCGCCGCCGGAATGAGCGGCGGAATCGCATACGTCTGGGACTACGACAATACCTTCAGCGACCGCTTCAACGACGGAATGGCAGACCTCCAAGAAATAGCCCCCGGCTCCGAAGACGAAACCGAAGTCAAAACCCTCATCGAAAACCACCTCAAATGGACCGGCAGCACCGTCGCGAAATCCGTCCTCGACGACTGGTCCAACACCATCCACCAGTTCAAGAAGATCATGCCGCGCGACTACGCACGCGTCCTCCGAGAACGCGCCGAAGATGAAGCGCTCACCAACGGCGCCCCCCGCTTCTCTCTCAACGGCGGAACTTCAGTACCCACGCCCCAACTCGCCGGGCAACCGGCATAACCCCTCGTCATGGGTAGCACCAGCGGTTTCAAAGAATTCGAACGCGCGCCGATGGAGCGACGCGATCACCGCGACCGCCTAAACGACTGGCGAGAAATCTATCTCAAGTGGGATGAGAAAGACGCCCGTCAGCAAGCCGCACGATGCATGGACTGCGGCGTCCCATTCTGCAACGATGGATGCCCTCTAGGAAACCTGATCCCCGAATGGAACGACCTCGCATATCTCGGCGACTGGCAAGAAGCCATCAACCGACTCCACGCCACCAACAACTTCCCCGAATTCACTGGACGCATCTGCCCCGCACCCTGCGAGGTCGCCTGCACCCTATCCATAAACATGGAACCCGTCACCATCGAGATGATCGAAAAACAGATCTCCGAGCGTGCATGGCAGGAAGGCTGGATCGTCCCTGAAACCCCCGACTACCGTACCGGCAAAAAAGTCGCCGTTGTAGGCTCAGGCCCCGCAGGCTTGGCAGCAGCACAGCAACTCAATCGCGCCGGACACTCCGTTACCGTCTACGAAAGAGCCGAATACCTCGGCGGACTCCTCGCACTCGGCATCCCCGAATTCAAACTCGAAAAACACGTCGTCGAACGACGTATCCAGCAGATGCGAGACGAAGGCGTCGACTTCAAAACAAACACCGACGTCGGTGTTGACATCTCCGCACAAGACCTAGTCGATCAAAACGACGCCGTAGTCCTTTCCGGAGGATCAACCGTCCCACGCGACTTCCCCATCCAAGGCCGCGACCTCGACGGCATCCACTTCGCAATGGATTATCTCACCCAGCAGAACCGACGTCTACGAGGCCAAGAGTTCTCACCTGAAGAAACCCTCACCGCCGAAGACAAACACGTCGTCATTATCGGTGGCGGAGACACCGGTGCCGACTGCTTGGGTACCGCGCACCGCCAATTCGCAAAGAACATCATCCAACTCGAACTCCTCCCACGACCGCCCGAACGCCGATCGCGAACCAACCCGTGGCCCGATTGGTCCCACGTCTTCCGCACATCTTCAGCACACGAGGAAGGCGGAAAGCGCGACTACAACATCTTGACGAAACGCTTCGGTGGCTCGGATGGCAAGGTCACTCACCTCGAATGTGTCCGCGTTGACTGGGTATTCGAAGACGGACAACGCCCCCGCATGGTCGAAATCCCCGGATCAG
>CAZMBB010000018.1:0-51962 GCA_964564575.1 uncultured Dehalococcoidales bacterium | reverse complement strand
CCTTCGGACATTTCCCCCGCGAGCGGGGGAAACCCGACCGCACGTCCTCCCCGGTCACCCTCGCCCTGGCCCTCTCCCGCCGAGCGGGAGAGGGGACACGTCCGTAGTTGATGGAGGTTTTAGTTGAGGTTTGGGGGAGTGAGAGGAGCGTGTGGTTGGGGTGCGCGGGATTGGTGACGCGGTGGTTTTTGGGGGAGTGCGTTGTTTTGTGGAAGGTGTTGGGCTGGTTTGAGGCCTGCGTCTGGGTTTTGTTGCTAAACTTGCGTTTCATCATGTCTGCTAGTGGCAGTGTCTCTGTTGAGGGGCGAAGTTCTACTGCTGAAGAGATTCAGGATGATAGGTCTTCAGGGTTGATGTACGGGCTTTCGGCTGGGCATGGGATCAAGCATTTCGGGCAGGGTGCGTTGTTGTTGATGATGCCTTCGATCCGTGCGACGTTCGGGTTGGGGGATGTTGCGTATGGGACGATTTTTGCGATCAGTTCGATAGCGTCGGGTGTGGCGAATGTGCCGGCGGGGATGCTGGCGGACATGTATAGGAAGCGTATCGCTTGGTTGTTGACGATCAGCATGTTGATGGTGGGGGCGGGATATTTTTTGATCGGTATAAGCCCGTGGGTGTGGCTGATCGGTTTTGCGGTGGCGATCATCGGGTTTGGGACGAGCATGTGGCATGCTCCGGCGTTCGGTACGCTGGCAGCGCGCTATCCGAGGCGTCGTGGAGTGGCGATGGCGGCGCATCTGACGGGGGCGCAGATCGGGAATACGACGAGTCCGGTGATTATCGGCTTCCTGCTGGGTGGAGCGATCGGCAGCTTCGAATTTTCGGGGTTTGATTGGCGATGGGTCGGGATCGGGGTTTCGGTGCCGATGTTTTTGACGGCGATAGTGGTGATGTGGCGTTTCAAGACGGCGGGATCGGAGGCATCGAGAAATCTCGATTTCGGGGAGTACATGGAGTCGGCTTGGCGGTTGGTGTCGAATGTCCGGGTGTTAGGTCTGGTGTTCCTCGGAGCGTTCAGGTCGGCGATACATATGTCGTTTCAGGCGTTCATCGTGCTGTATATGAAGGAGACGCTGGAGCTTTCGGATTTCACGATCGGTTGGCATGTTTCGTTGCTGACGCTTGCGGGGATCGTATCGACGCCGGCGATGGGGTGGCTTTCGGACCGGGTGGGCAGAAAGCCGGTGATATTTGCGGCGATGGCTTCGATGGCGGCGATGGTGTTTGCGTTTTTGTGGATAGATCGAGGTGTCGGATTTACGATCCTGATGGCGTCGCTGGGACTGTTCTTCTTCTCGGTGATGCCGATTGTCACGGCAGCGACGATGGATCAAGTAGAACGGGGTTCGGAGGGATCGGCTACGGCGTTGATATTTGCCGGGGGATCGGTCGTGGGTTCGTTGTCTCCGATCGTTGCGGGCAAGATCTATGAGACTAGCGGGTTTGAGGGGATCGTCTGGTACTGTGGGACGATAGCGGTGCTAGGTGCAGCGTTGGCGCTGATTTTGCCGATGAAGAGGGTGGTATATTCTGTGCAAGACTAGTTATGATGTGCTAATACAACTGGTAATGGATAGATATCTAAGGTTACGAGGAGCATGAACTGACGACTGGCCAGGAGCGATTGAGCAAGCTAGAGGGTGCCTACGAACAGGTGGATCAGCGTTTGGGGGATTTGACAGGGTCGGTTGAGTCTTTGCGTGGGGAGATGAATACGCGTCATGGATGGCATGGATCGGCGGCTCGACACTATGGACATGAAGTTCGAGGCTAAGTTAAATGTGTTGATAGGTGTGGCCGGTGGGAGTAGGATCGCTATCGTTCTGGCGCTGATCGGGATCGCTTTCGCCCGTTAACGAGCTAGGATTTTCGGCTGGATGAGGGCGATGAGGGTGCCAGTGCCTTGGGCTGGTGGGGCCATTCCTGTATCGATGCGTGCGACGGCGCCGGTTTTGAGGGTGGTGGCTCCTAGGCGGTTTGCGCCGATGAGGTATCCGGGAAGGTAGGAGAATGTGGGGTCGTGTCCGACGATGATGTAGTTGCCGGAGACGGGCAGGGATTGAAGGAGTTCGAGTGCTTCTTCGGGTCCGCAGTGGGCGGAGAGACGGTCGTCGATCTCGGGTTCATCCCATCCGGCTTTTTCGCAGACGATCAGTGCGGTCTGAAGGGCTCTGGTGTATGGGCTGGAGATGACGCGTACGTTTTTGGGTGCCAATGCCTTGATGGCGGGGACGGATTTGGCTAGACGTTTCTTGCCATCGTCGGTGAGTGGACGGTCACTGTCATCAGGCCAATGTCTTGGATCTGGGTCATAGGCCTTTCCGTGTCTGAGAATTAGTAGTTTCATCGCATATCAACCCAAGGATTTTGCTGGTTTCGCTTTGTTATGTTATCGGCAAAACCAGCCTTTGAAGTGGGCTGGGAGATAGTGACGCGACGCAGAATCCCCTTCAATCAGAGTTCGATTTATCGATGTGGTCGAGCCACATAGACCGAGTCAGTGATGGTTATTTCGGCGCGAAACTCGGTCGTTTATCGAGAATGATTGCGGCTTTGGCGGTGGTGTCAGGGTTGATGGCGTTGAGTATCGTGGCGGTGGCGGTACAGTCGGAGGATCGTGTGTTGGGACAGAGCGGCGGGACGGCGTGCGCCAATCCGGATAGCGAGCCTTTGGAGCCGCGGAATGTGCAGCTTTGGGATCACGACGGTGGGATTCTGGTGACGTGGGATGTTTGCCCTGACCATCGGTATGACATTCGTTGGCGACTGAGGTCACAACAACCGAGCAACCCGTTCAGCTGGACCAATACTAGAAACGCTGGCAGCGACGGCTATTTCGACATCACGGGGGATAGAGCAGGGGACACCACGAGGTTGGAGAATGGCCAGCGATACGTGATTCAGATTCGGCCGGTTTATATACGCGACAACTTCTTTGATGAGGGTCGATGGACCGATGATTACTTTGGGATTCCGCATTGGTGCGGAGATCTGCCGGAGACGCCCATCGACATCCGGGTTTTGCCGGGAGATTCAAGGTTGCTCGTCTCGTGGAACGCTTGCGATGACATGAGGAACCATGTTCGTTGGCGGACGGTCGACAGCAATGGCAGTGCAGGAAATTGGTCGAATCATGTCGATGCGGGGGAGAACGAGTCGTATGTGATTGAGGGTCTGACTAATGGGGTGTTGTACGACGTTGAGGTTCGTTCGGTGTTTAAGAGTCCTGCGCCGGTTATCAAGCCGAATCGAGAGCCGTATATGAGCGAGTGGGGTCTTCGTGGTTCTATCTCGCCGACGTCGAAGTGTCCTGTAGGCGATCCGGTGGTTCCGCAGGATTTCGTTGTGGTGCCGGGGAATAGTCGTTTGTATGTGAGTTGGCGACCTTGTCCGAGTCATGAGTATGAGCTTGCTTATCGGGTTAGGTCGTCGAATACGAATCCAAACTGGCCGTCTGCAAGTGATTGGCGGAGCGTGTCCCCGGGCAGTCACACGATCCGAAGTCTGCAAAACACTGATAGGTATGAGGTGCGAGTGCGGAGCGTTTTGAATGGGCAAAAGAGCGCTGCTACTGGCGGGTATGTGGCGAGGCCACAGGACGCCATCGCCTCCAATCGTGCACCGCGATTTACCGATGTGCCTCGTCGGATTTCGATTTTGGAGAACCAGAACTACGACAACCCGATAGCGACGATTGAAGCGGCGGATCCTGATCGTCTAGATGAGTTGCGTTACGAGATTGTTCCACCTTCGCCAGTGCCGGAGATTTTCCCGTTTGCAATCAATGTTCGGGATGGAGAGATATATCTGTTCGGGAAGCTGGATTACGAGGTGCAGGAGGAGTACACGCTGACGGTTCGGGTGACGGACCTTGCAGGGGAAGAGGATGAAGAGGAGATAGAGATCGACGTCGTCGATGTCGCGGGGCCCCCTGAACCGGTCTTCTATCGTGTTTGCTCGACGGCGTCTGGAGTGATAGTCACTTGGAATCGAGACAACAGCAGGTACGACTACGAACTGCAACGCAGGTCAGCGAGGGCCAGTTCAGGACGGGATGAGTGGATAGACGTGACCGTAGATGACGAGTTGAGTTTGGGTTTGGAGAGCAACACGGCTTGGGTGTTCCAGGTGCGGGCTATAGACAAGGTGACGGGTGAGCAGAGCAAATGGTCTTCGCAGGAGGCGGTATTTGTCGGAGGGACGCAGAACAATCCGCCGAAGTTCCGCAGTCAGCTGTTCGAGTTTGAAGTGGTTGAAGAGCAGGCAGGCGGAGTGCATGTCGGGTTTGTGTTGGCTGATGATGCGGATAGGTTCTCGTCGCTGCGATATCGGGCTGTGGAGGCTACACCAGAGGACGCGCCATTTGAAATCCATCCATTCACAGGGACATTGACCACTACGGATCGGTTGGACTTTGAGGTTCGGGACACGTATGAGTTGGTGATCGGGGCGTCTGATCTGTGCGGGGCTACGGCTTACACCGACGTGGTGGTGACAGTGCTGGATGACCCGAATATCGATACGGTGCCACTGGTCCCTAATGCTCCTGCGATTATTGCTCGGCACGGTCAGGTTATCGTGGTGTGGCCGACAAATCACGAAGATCGATATGACCTTGATTGGCGGAAGATCAATCAGGACTATCTGTCACGTCCGCAGGATACAGACGCTGCGATGCCTCGGGTAGTGGATTTGCCGTCCGACGATACTGCGTACGCATTCCGATTGCGGCGGGTCAATCGGTTGGGTGATCCGGGCGATTGGTCGCCGGAGACGGTCGTGGATCCGAATGTGCCTGCGCCGCGTCTCGAACCGGTGGTTGCCCCGAGGCAGGGGCAGTTGCTCAGCGGCGCTTATGGGCATTTGGAAGGGATAACCCTGAGGCGCGGGCAGTCGACGCGATTAGGAGTCGATCTGTTCGGGATCGACGGTCAGTTAGACAACTCGCTCTACGACCGCGATGATGTCATTGTCACTTGGCAGATAGATGCTGGGGATATTTCGGACGAAAACGCCAGGGTTGTCACATACACTGCCCCGGACGAAGAGGGTGTGTTTGATATATCAATCATCGTGAAGCAGAGGGTGCCCGGCGGGCTGTTGCAGTTCAAGGTTGAGATGGTGGTGCATGTGATTGGGGACAACCGGCTGATCAAACCCTACAGGTCTCAGGAAGAGATACCGGATGAAATTGATATCGGTGGAGTCCCGTACGGCGTGATCTCGTATTTCGAACCTAAGGAATATCGGCCGCCTGCGTCATCCAAAACGTTGCTCAAGGTGCGAGAGAAGTCGATACCGAGTTTTGAGTGGGTCGGCGTGCATATCGCGCCTGGCGATGCGGCGGCTACTGTTGAGTGGCAGGTGCCGGGGTACACTGCGATCGGGGAGATCTTCACCGCGGATTTCGTGGCGAAGAACGGGGTGCCGATCATCAACATGTCGTTCACGAACAGCGCCGCGTTGTGTCTGCCTGTGCCAGAGGAGTGGGAAGTTGCATTGGATGCGATCAATGTGATGAGGATTTCGCCCTCTAATGTGCAGACGTTGCTCGAACTTCCGGTTCGCTTCCAGCCAAACCCGGACTTCAACGACCCGGCGTCTGTGTGTGGTCACTCCGATTTGTTTGACGGTCAGCTCTTCTTGGTGATCGCGAACGAGGATGTCCCGGAGCCGACGGCAACGGCGACGCCGATACCGCCAACGGCTACTCCAGTGCCCGCGACGGTCACATTCACGCCAACACCGACCTTGGTTGCTACCGAGACCCCGACGCCGGACCCTGCGGTGATCGTCGTGAACACCGCTACGCCCATACCTGCCGCGACTGACACGCCCACGCCCACGGCTACTCCGGTACCTCCTACTGCCACACCGATACCCACCAACACGCCTACGCCAACCGCTACTCTCACGCCGGTTCCTACCGATACCCCGATCCCGACCGCGACTTCTGTGCCCACGGAGGTGCCAACGGCTGCTCCGGTACCGATGGACACGCCGACCGCTACTCCAGAGCCCACAGATACTCCAGTACCGACTGAGGTGCCGCCGACGAACACGCCATCGCCGACGGTGCTCGTTGAACCGGAAGTTCCTCCGACTGCGACGCCGGAACCTGTGTCTGAGGTGGAGGATGAAGAAGATGGCGTGAGCACAGCGATGGTTATTGCGATCATCGCGGTCCTGCTCATCGGTGCGTTAGTTGGAGCCTTCCTACTCGGACAATTCCTGCGCCAAGCAGCAGATAGACGCCGAGAGCAAGCTAGTGGTTCGGGTGACGATGCGGGAACTGAGATGGAAGAAGAGTCGCCGGCGGACGAGGCTCCGAGTGAGGAAGCTGAAGAGCCGGACGAGAACGGCACGACTGAAGACCTGCGTTTTGATCGGTAGGGGCGGTTGGAATTGCCGATTCGGGTGCGCGGGAATCCGCTGATTGTTGCGTTCGCACTTTGCTATGTTTACGCCATCGAGTTGAACCGCCCGTCGGGAATACGTTTGACCGCCGATGAATTACGCACTGCTTAATCGAAATTGGGGCGCATCCGCGCGCCTTCGAATCAGACGCTTGACCGCGCTTTCGACGATCGCTTTCTTGTTGTTTGCGACGGCCAATGCAGTGGCGTTGATGGTTACCAGCGATGAGTCGCAGGTGCGTGCAGACCACTCTCGAACGCCTTCTCACTTTGCCGTGGTTTCGGGTAATGGCAAGCTGCATGTGTCTTGGCGGCCGGATGCGGATCATACCTATGAGCTTGAGTGGCGAGTTGAAGATTCTGGCTCATCTCGTTGGAATCGGGTGGAGGACCCGGGGATTTATCGATACGAGATCACGGGATTGGCCAACGGTACGGAATATGAGGTGAGGATGCGTGGGATGGCGTCGCACGGTACGACGGCCTCGCGAAACATCTGGAGCTCGTGGACAAACATCGAATCTGGAGAGCCAAGAGCGCTCGCAGGCTCAAGCAACGATACCCCTACATGGCGCACAACGGTAAGCCAAGTCTCGATCCAAGAGAACCGGGTGTATCTGGGTTCAATCGCGACGTTTGATGCGATTAGCGGCGATACCAACGACGTGGTCAACTACGAACTGTTGAGTCCGGTGCGCGGGCCGTTCGCCATCAACGCTGAGACCGGCGAGGTTTATGTCTATGAACGCCTCGACTTTGAGTCGATTGAGGAGTACACGGTCAATGTAGGCGCGACCGATCTGGGTGGTGCGACGATCAGGCATGAACTGAGGATCGATGTTGAAGATGTCGCGGGGCCGCCGGTACCCAATGTGACGCAGGTCTGCGGTGGCAATGGTCAGGCCTTCTTGGTCTGGGACCAGACCAACACTGCTAGATACGACATCCAATGGCGGCGACTTGATAACCCCAACTACAGCAGCGCAGAGTCTCGAAACATCTTAGGACTTGACGATGATCGTCGGATCGTCGACAACCTGACCAACGGCGTCGAGTGGGTCTTCCACATTCGAGCCGTTGACAAGGAGACGGGCGAGCAATCGAAGTGGTCGGCTGAATATGTAGTCGTCCCGTCTATCGATGAAACGCGATCCAACAATCCGCCTCTGTTCCGACAGGCGAGCTACCGCTTCGAGAATGTTCGAGAGGAGCAGGCCGAGGGGTTGAGTGTCGGTAAGGTGGTAGCCGATGACCCAGACGCGTACTCCCAACTCCGATACTCCATCGGTGTGACTGAACCGGGCAATGCACCGTTCGCGATTGATGAAACGAGCGGGGAGATCGTAACTACCGAGCAGCTCGATTACGAAACGGCCCCGTGGTACACGCTGAATGTCAGTGTGCGTGACCTCTGCGGCCTTACGGATGAGATTGAAGTATTCATCTCAGTGACGAACGCGATCGAGGTCGATGTCCCGGCGACCACGCCGATGGCGCCAGCTGTAGCGGTCGGACATCAACAGGTTGTGGTGTTGTGGGACAACTTCACCGATTTCAAACACGATCTCGACTGGCGGCGCGAAGATCAACGATACGGGTTAACACCGAAGGACGAGAACGCATCGTCGCCACGAATAGTAGAGGTCGATGATTCCGATGTCTCATACGCCTTCAGAATCCGTGCACGGAACCTGTTGGGGCAGACCGGGCCTTGGTCGGACGAGACGATTGTCACGCCGTTGAGCGAGGCGCCGACGATCTTGCCGATCGTCAATCCGCGGGAAGGGTCCGTGTTGGGTGATGTGATTCCGTATCAGGAATACATCAATTTGAGGAAAGGCCAAGACACATTCGTCGGCATAAACATGTTCAATATCGACGGTGCGTTGGACAATTCACTTGCCGACCGCGAGGATGTGACGATCCGCTGGACTGCATCGATCGGTGACATTCATAATGCCGATGCACGCTCTACCTTGTACACGGCTCCGCATCGTGTCGGCGACTTCGCTATACGGGTTTCTATTGTCCAGGCTATTCCCGGCGGAGCGGTTGAGGTGCGGAAGCGGATACCAGTGCGTGTAATAGGCGAAGATCAAGTGGTCCAGGTCACATCTGGTGGGCAATCACCGCCTGAAGAACTCGTGTACCGTGGTGACGGGTATGCAACGGTTACCTACGATAGTGGCGGCCGCTACGAGGTGGAAGGTGCGCTAGGGGCGTGGCTCGACGTGCCGCCTGTCTCGATACCGGTCCGCGATTGGATAGGTGTAAGGCTGCTCAGGGGGGCTGAGGCCGCCGTATTGCAGTCCAATGTGCGCCGGTTCGATGCCATCGGGAACTGGTACCAGGTGGCGTACGTGTCAGCTGACGCGTTGCCGATCAACGATCTCGCATTTGTCCCTCACGCCGAGGTCTGTCTGCCGGTCCCCTCAGCGATCCAGCCCTCTCTACTCGACGACATCGAGATCATGCTTCTGCTGGACGACGGTGTTCAGCAACTGCTCAACTCTCCATCTCGACGAGCGGCAGACTTGGCAACTGGAGCGCCGGCTCGGGTATGCGCGAGGGCTGCGACTTTTGATGGGCTGATCTTCTTGGTGCTTCCTGAAGCGTTGCAGCCGACGGCTACGCCGATTCCGCCGACTGAGACGCCGACTCCGACGCCTACAGTAGCAGCACCCACTGCTACACCGGAGCCTACTGCTACGTTTGCGCCTCCGCCGTCGCCGACACCAGTTGTGTTGCCGCCGACAGCAACTCCGACGCCGACGGAGACACCGGTGCCAACTGCGACGTTCACGCCGGCTCCGACGGATACTCCGACGCCAACGCCGACTAGCACGGCGACTCCCGAACCAACGGCGACGCCTGTTCCGACAGATACGCCAGCGCCTACCGCGACGGCGACGTTCACGCCAGTGCCGACCAGCACTTCGACGCCTACGGCGATTCCAGAACCTACTAAGACGCCGACGCCTGCTCCGACAGATACGCCTATTCCGACCGCAGTTCCGACTGACACACCAACACCAGTACCGCCTACTCCAACGCCGCCTGTTGAGGAAGAGGAAGACACTGGCACCAACGCTTGGATATTGGCGATCATCGTGACGATCATCGTGGCGGTGGTGATTGGTGCAGGCGCGATGATCTACCGGTCTAACATCGGCCCGTCAGAACCCGAAGAAGAAATCGAGGGTGAGGAAGATGGTGACGACGATAGTTCGGGTTCGGGCGATGACGACGATCAACCGCCGACGCAATCTCCGGACGACGATGAGTACGAGGTGCTGCGCTACGACATGCCTTCGAGCAGAATGCGCGACTGATTAAGGATTGCGGCCGTTAGGGGAGCGAGGAATGGGAATGGTCGGGGAGCCGGGATTTGAACCCGGGACCTCTTCGTCCCGAACGAAGCGCGCTACCAAGCTGCGCCACTCCCCGACGTTGAACTAACCTCGATTATACGCGGAGGCGATTTCTAAACCCTTAGCTAAACCTGCTCAGCTGTCAATGCTGAGTTCACTAAGAGGCGCCGAAGCGGGAGAAGGAGAGGACGGAGGCTCCGATCAGGCTTACATCGTCGCCGAGTTGGGTGACGGATACGGGGATGCCTCTGGTTTGGTAGCGAGGAAGAGCGTAGGTTCTGACGGCATCGATGACTTCGTCCCATCGGCTTTCGAGGCTGTGGACTACTCCGCCGCCCACGATGACACCGTCGGGATCGAGGACGGCTAGGATGCTGGCGAGCCCGCGTCCGACGTTTTCGATGACTTGTAGGATGACCTTCTCGGCGACGGGATCGCCTTGTTCTGCGGCTTGGAAGGCGATACGCGCGTCGATGTTTTCGATTTCACCGCCTGCTAGTTCGATCAGTTTTGCGGCGTTGACTGGATCGTTCCTCGCTGCTTGGCGGGCCATTCTGCCGATGCTGGGGCCGGAGGCGTTACCCTCGAAGCACCCGTGGCAACCGACGCCGCAACTTAGGGCTTCGCTGTCTGTTCGAACGCTGATGTGTCCGAGTTCGCCTGCTTGACCGGTGGAGCCTGTGACCATCTGACCATTGGCGACGATGCCACCGCCGATGCCGGTGCTGATAGTGACGTAGACGAGGTTTTGCGAACCTTTGAAGGGTCCGAAACGGGTTTCTGCGAGAGCGGCAAGAGTGGCGTCGTGGCCTATGGCTACGGGCAGATCTGTTAGGCGTTCGAGGTCTGGCTTCATCGTCTTGCCGTGCCAGCCAGTGAGGTTGGGAGGATGGTCGTAGGTGCCTGATGCGGGGTTGATAGGCCCTGCGGTTGAGACGGCGAGTCCGACTACGCCGTCGATTTCGGAAGTGACTTCGTGTATAAGGTCTGAAAGGCGAGTTGCGGCGTCTTGGATACCGCGTTCGGGGAGGGTTTGTCCGACGGATTCTGCGAGGATTTTACCGTCGCGGTTGACCAGTGCGGCTCGGATCTGAGTGCCACCGATGTCACCGGCGGCAGTCAGGTTGGAAGTGCTGTCGGTTTTGATCATGGGGGTGATGTTAATTTGCTAGCCTGAACAGGATCATTGATTAACCTCGTAGTAATGAACAGTGAAGACCTTCGGTCTAGGGCTTTGGACCAGATGCTGCGGAATGTGCGGACGGGGTTCGATCCGTACTATGGGCAGCGGTTCACCTATGTGATGCCGTCGGTGGGTCGGTATGAGTGGCAGTGGTTCTGGGATTCGTGTTTTCATGCGATTGCGTTGTCGACGTTGGATGCGGAGTTGGCGAAGGCGGAGTTGGTGACGCTGTTAATACCGCAACGGGCAGATGGCTTTGTTGGTCACATGACCTATTGGGGGCGATGGGGAGCGTTTGCGAGTGCTGCGGCGGGTCAGAGCAGTTTTGGGGATTGGCGTCGGCGGAACTCGGGGATGATCCAACCTCCGGTGTTGGCTCACGCCTTGCTTCGGGTTGTCGAGGAATCGGGCGATTTAGAGTTCGCTCGCGAGATGCTGCCGCGGGTCAGGCGATTTTACGAGTGGTTGAGCAGGGAGCGGGATCCGGACGGAGACGGGTTGATCGGGGTTGTTTCGCCGTATGAATGCGGGTTGGACAACTCTCCGGCGTATGATGCTGAACTCGGGTTGGATATGCCCGAGCGTCGGCAGCTGCTATGGAAGAACTGGTTGCTGGATTGGCACAATGCGCTGTTTGGGAAGGGCCATGATTATCGACGGTTGCGGGATAGGAACCGATTCGTGTTGATCGAGCCGTTTATGAATGCGGTATATGCAGATGGATGGGATGCGATTGGTGCGTTGCACGAGCTGTTGGATCAGGGAGACGAGGCGGTGTCGGCGCGTGAGATGCGGGATCGGACGACGCGGGCGTTGAACGAGATGTGTTGGAAGGACGAGTTGGGAAGGTGGGTGTATCTGAGAGGGAAAGAGCGGTTTCGGGATGAGACTCTGGCTGTGGGATCGATTTTTCCGTTGATTATTGCGGGACAGGACTACGGGAAGGTTGCGGAGGTCGTTGAGCGGCATCTGACGAATAAGGACGCGTTTTGGACAGAGTATCCGGTGCCGAGTGTGGCGGTTTCGGAGCCGACGTTTGATGCGGAGGGAGAGTCGACGATCTGGCGGGGGCCAGTGTGTTTGAACTTGAACTGGCTACTGGCGCGCGGGTTGCGTCGGCATGGGTTTGATGACGTTGCTCAGATGATTGAGACGAAGTCAGTCGAGATGGCGAGTCGGGATTTTCGGGAGTTTTACTCGCCGTTGACCGGTCGCGGATTGCGCGGCACCGATTTTGGTTGGGCGACGGTGGCGGTGGATATGTTGGATCCGGATGCCTAGCCCAGAACGGCGGCTTGGGCTTCGGCGTTGCCGCCTACGATGACGCCTGTGGACATGTAGATGGCGCGTTCGGCGATGTTGGTTGCGCGGTCGGCGACGCGCTCGAGGTTGTGTGCGACCCAGAGGAGATATGTGGCTCTGACCGCGCGTTCGCGGTCGTCTTCTACGAGAAGGAGTACGTCGGTCTGGACTTTGTGGTAAAGCCTGTCGACTTCATCGTCGTCGTTTTCGATCTCGATGGCGATTTTTGACGACTCGGCACGGTCGGACGTTGTCATTGCGTCGATACTGCGCTTCATCATCGAGACGGCTAGATCGGACATTTTAGGTATGTCTTCCAGCTCCTTCAGCGGCGCTTCGTGTCCCATATTTATTGAGACCTTTGCGATGCCTTCCGCGTAGTCGCCCATGCGCTCGAGTTCGTTTGCGATGAACATCATTCCGATGATGCGTCGCAGGTCGACGGCGAGTGGGGCTTGGCGACGGATCTGTTCCACACAGTCGTTCTGGATTTTGGTCTCGAGTTCGTCGATGCGGTCGTCCTCGGCTATGACTTCGCGGGATAGGTCGAGGTCCCGATAGCGCAGGGCTCTGACGGCTTTGAAGATGGCGGTTTCGACTAGTCCGCCGAGGAGGACGATTTCACCTTCGAGATGTGCGAGGTTGTAGTCGAGTTGTTCGTTGGGCATCGTGTAGTGCCCTCGCTTTCCTAGCCGATGCGTCCAGTGACGTACGCCTCGGTTCGTGGGTCGACGGGATTTCCGAAGACCTGCTCATTGGTGCCGTATTCGATGAGATGGCCTACACGGTCTTCCGCGACCATCATCACGGCGGAATAATCGGATATTCGCGTCGCCTGCTGCATGTTATGCGTGACGATGATAATCGTTACTTCTTGTGCAAGTTCACGAATGAGGTCTTCGATGGCCTGCGTGGAGATGGGGTCGAGAGCAGAAGCGGGCTCATCCATGAGGACAACATCAGGGTCGACGGCGAGTGCTCGGGCGATGCAGAGGCGTTGCTGCTGGCCGCCGGATATGGCGAGTCCACTCTCGTTGAGGCGGTCTTTGACTTCGTCCCAAAGGGCGGCGCGGCGGAGCGATTCTTCCACGACGCGGTCCAGGTCTTTGGTAAGTCCGTTGACCCTCGGACCGAAGGCAACGTTGTCGTAGATGCTTTTAGGGAACGGGTTTGGTCGTTGGAAGACCATACCGATGCGGAAGCGGATGTCAGTTGGGTCGACCTCATCGTCGTAGATGTTTACGCCTTGGTATTTGATGTTTCCGGAGACGCGTGCGCTTGGGATGAGGTCGTTCATGCGGTTGAAGCAGCGCAAGATGGTGCTCTTGCCGCATCCAGACGGCCCGATAAGGGATACGATCGCGTTGCGGGGAATCTGCATTGAGACATCTTCGACGGCCAGCGTGGAGCCGTAGTGGATGCTCATGTTCTCGGCTTCGAGGACGAGGTCTCGGTCATCGAAGGTGATTATGGATTCTTGCATGGCGTGAAATGGTATTTCCTATATGTAAAGCGGGTTTTGCATGGGTCTGATTGGAACCATGACGAGTGCGATTTTGAATGATGGGCATGATAGTGGAGGTTGACGGTTGGTGGAGTCCATCATTCTGCGAAGGTTCGCTTTGCTCCCTTCACAGCCCTTCCCCGGGCCGTTCACGAACGGCCCCTACGGGTGGCGTTGCCCTTTGGGTTTCTGATTTCGCCGGGAATGATGTGTAAGGGTGCTTTACCAGACGGAGTAGCCGCCGTCTACTGGGATGGAGGTTCCTGTTACGAAGTCGGAGGCTTTTGAGGCTAGGAATACGGCGGTTCCGGCTAGGTCTACGGGGTTGCCCCAGCGGTCGGCGGGGGTTCGCTCTTGGACTAGCTTGTATCGCTCGGGGAAGAGCTCTTTGAACTGGTTGGTCATCTCGGTGATGATCCAGCCGGGGAGGATGGCGTTGGCTTGTACGTTGTGGCGGGCCCAGGCGACGGCGCAGGATTTGGTGTATTGGACGACGCCGCCTTTGGATGCGGCGTATGCGGAGGCGTATGCGGTGCCGAAGATGGACATCATGGAGCCGATGTTGATGTATTTTCCGGCGCCTTTGTCTCGCATGTGGTCGAAGGTGAGGGAGGAGACGTTGTGCATCGAGGTGAGGTTGGTGTCGATGACGTATCGCCAGTCTTCGTCGGAGAGGTTCTGGGGTTCGTCGGAGCGTCGGTTCGTGCCGGCGTTGTTGACGATGATGTCCCACCCGCCGAAGGTTGACATAGTCTCGTCTAGGGCGGATTGGATCGATGCGCGGTCGGTGACGTCGCAGGAGAGGGCTAGGACGTGGGCGGATTCTCCACCGGCTGCTTGGGTGAGGGTTTCGACGGCTGCGGAGAGCTTGTCGGCGTTGCGTGCGGCGATGGCTACGTTGGCTCCGTGTTCGATGAAGCCTTGGGCGATGCCGAGTCCGATGCCGCCGTTACCGCCGGTTACGAATGCGGTTTTGTTTGAGAGGTCGAAGGGGGAGTCGTGTAGGGAATGGTGGGACATGGGGTTAGGTGGGTTGTGTAAGTGACGGTTTTGCGTGGTTAAGGATATATGGGGTGGGATGATGGGGTCAGCGATCTTTGGCGGTGGGATGTGAAACGAAGGATTCTGGCTTGTGACATTGGATCTTGAGGAAGCGAGAATTGTTGATACACTAGAGGTAATTCGAATAAATCATCAAGGGATGACAGTTGCAAAACCGCACACCCGCAATATGTCCAACACAGTTGCGATTGATCCAGACATAAAGGGATAACCCGCTAGGAAAAGGTGATTAAGGAAACATGGTCTCGGTTGAACAACGTTTGTCGAAGGTGGAGCAAAGAGCCAGCCGGCTTGAAGGTCAATATGAACATCTAGCGACTAAGGCCGACCTTGAGCGTCTACAATCTCGTCTAGTGATGTGGTTGGTTGGCGTAGGTATCGCCGTGATAGGTGTAATTTCCGCGATTATTAGGTTCCTGATTGAGAATTGAGGATAGGAGGATCATAACGATGGCGAAAGAGCGCGACATTGTAGAGACTCTGGTTGAGCTCACCGAGCGGGGTGAAAGTTGGGCCACAGACGAAGATAATTGGTACCTTAGCCGCGGCAAGTGCGAATTCCTACTGGCAGGAGATACTGGAAGTTTGACGATGTGGTACCGGTACGATGGTCTTAGGCCAGCGGAAGAGATTGATGGTCGGTTTACGAGGCGATTGGTGAGGTTGTTGCAGGAGCGGCAACCTTTGTCGAAGCGTCCTGAGCGCGAGCAGATATTGCAGGATGCGTATGAGAGTTTGGCAAAGGATGTTGTGGGGGTGGGGTGATTCTCGGCGGATCCCAAATTGCGCGTATCACCCGTTAACATCACACCCCACAAACGTCCTTCCCGCCAACTGACACGCCTCCATCACGCTGAAGCTTCCCGCGGCGGGGTCTAAAACCGGATCACCAGGCGCGGTTGTGGCTTCGATTAGGGCTCTCTGGAGTTCAACAGGTTTTGGGTGGACACCCTTTAATGAGGGGGTTTTTTCTTCCCAGACGTCGGGGATGTTGTGGCTGGTCCAGATGCCTTTGGCTCGTTTCGGGGCCTTTTGGAGGACAACCAGGTACTCGGCGGTGCGGCGGGTGCGGTAGCCCATTCCGATGCGGGATTTGTTCCAAGTGATGAGGTCTACGGTCTCTAGGGTGGTGTCTTGTGTCCAGTCGTCGATGCCGGAGCAGAGATGGAACTTGTCGATCCAGAGGAAGAGGTGTCCGCTGGGGCCTAGGACGCGGTGGATGGATTGGATGAACTCGGTGATTATTTCGGAGGACATCTGGGGGAGAGCGGAGCGTTGTTTGCCTCGGAGGGCACCTTCGTTGCCGTATCCGAGTTTGTCGAGGACGCCTCGGTACTGGGGGTCGAAGAATGCGGCGGCGATGGAGTCGTCGGGGAGTTGCGACATGAAGGTGAGGCCGTCCATGGCTACTCGTTGGTTTGTGGGCAACGAGTTTGGGAGCGGATTTTGGGGGATGGTTAGGGTTCGCTCGTTGGAGTAGACGGTCATCGTGGTGCGAGGATTGTGGATTCCCGACTGCCGACAGATTCTGTTGGTTAAGTTACTCGATCAGCGGTCTCCGTGTCGTTTCATAGAGCGGTTAATGGGAAACCGCAGGAAGCTCGGTGGGCACAACGCAAGATCGCCGAGGGGCAGTTGCCTATGTTTAGTAAAATACGACGCTCGTGCCATAGGCGTTACCCAAACCAAGATTGTAAACGAGCAGGGGAATTGTATGCCATTGAAAACGTTAAATCCAGTTCCGGCTGACCGTAAAGGGGCACATCGATTTGATGTTATCGCAACCACCCGTTCACGCGCTTTGAGAATGTGGAACTATGACCAACCAGGGCATCCCGATACTGTTCTCAAGAAATTGGTGGGAAAATTGCGGGAGTTGCACCCGGAGCCAAAGTTTTTGGTTGCAGGCGAGTTGACGGGCGGCCGCCGATACGATGATGTTAAAGGGAAGGAAAACAAAGACCGACAGGTTCGCTTCCAAATTGAAATTGAAGTCGTGGAGCCTGGGAAGGGGCCAGTGTATTTTGATTATGAGCGACTGAGAGAAATCTTGAAACCAATCGTGGATCCATTGTGCGACGTGGGTGCACATTGAGAATTACATGCCCCTGGCACCCGGCTACATCAAGCTCTTGTCTGGAGCGTTCGAGCTGGAACGTTTCGTTCTAGGGAACGCGAACTGCGATCGGCGATGGTCGTTGTTTTGAGAGCGTAGTTGAACTTCCCACTTGATCGAGTTCGCTAGCGACGAGTGCGAGAATCCCCATTGAACAGGGCAGCCAGCTGTAAACCAGTTCGTAACAGTGGTTGCAGAACGAGTGATCACGATTAGTTCAGCGGA
This sequence comes from uncultured Dehalococcoidales bacterium, assembly GCA_964564575.1. Lineage (GTDB taxonomy): Bacteria > Chloroflexota > Dehalococcoidia > Lucifugimonadales > Lucifugimonadaceae > Bin127. The sequence continues at coordinate 34,780 of CAZMBB010000018.1, read as the reverse complement.
TACGTCGGCTCAATCCCCGTGACATCGTTGCCAGCTTCCGTCAGCAACAGCCGAATCACCTGCTCGGTTTCGGCGTATTTTCCTTCGCCGAAGTGTTGGAAGCGGAGGTTGTTGCTGAGGTCGAAGATGTATTTGGCGGGCCAGTAGCGGTTGTTGAAGTAGCGCCAGGTGGAGAAGTCGTTGTCTTGGACGATTAGCCAGCCGATGTCGTTCTCTTCGGCGGCTTCGCGGACGTTTTCGATCTTCTTTTCGAATTCGAACTCTGGGGTGTGAACTCCGAGGATGGTGAGCCCGTGGTCTTTGTAGCTCTCATGCCATGCCCTCAGGGCCGGCCACGTGTTCTCGCAGTTGTATCAGGTGTAGGTCCAGAAATCGATCAGGACGATCTGACCGGCGTCTTGGAGCTCCTTGATCGATGTGGGTTCGCCGTTTAACCACTCTTGGTTGTTTCGGAGGGCGTAGTCGGTGCGTTCGTTCAGAGGTGGGTATTGTTCGATGGCGTCGCGGATGCCGATCTGGGTCCAGTACGGGGGTTCGGGGGTGGGTTCAGGTGTCTCGGTTGGGGCGATGGTTGGGACGAGTGTGACGGTTGGATCGGGTGCGATGGTTGGCGCGGTTGTTGCGGCCGGCGGTGAGGTTGGTTGCTGTCTGGTTGCCTCGGTTCGGGAGGATTGTTCAGATGACGCGGCTTGCGGTTCCGTTGTGTCGATTTGCACGACTTCGTCGGGTTCGTCGCCAGATCCACACGCTGACAGGACGATTGAGACGATGGCGAGCGCGGTCGGAAAAAGGAATGAGCGGGATGTGAAGAGGCGTTTGGCGAACAAGGTTAGACTCGCTTGCATCTCGCGGCGATAACGCAAAGGGCCAACTCGATATGTCAACGATACCACCATCCGACCAGCCGATAGTTGTGGCGCCGACGCCGACGCCTTACAAGGACGACGAGGAGCAGTCGGTCGATTTTGGGGCATTGGAGCGGAACGTCGGACGATGGTTGGAGACGCCATTGTCGGGGTTTGTCGTGGTGACTGCGAACGGCGAGGAGACGATGTTGAGCGAGGCTGAGAGGTTGGAGACGGTGAAGGTAGTGGCTTCGTCGCATGAGGGGCAGAAGTTTGTGATCGCGGGTGTTGATGAGAGATCGGCGAGGGAGACGCTGAGGTTGTCGGAGAAATATGCGAATGCGGGTGCGGATTTTATTCGGATGCGGATCCCTCGGGGGATGGCGCCATCGGATTTGGTTAGGTACTACGGGGAGGTTACGTCGAAATGTCCCGTTCCGGTGGTCGTAATCCATCAGACGTTTGCTCGTGGGGGCGATCCGGCGGCACCGCCTGCGGTTATCGCGGAGTTGTGCGGGATGGATAACGTGTTTGCTTACATCACCGATCACTCGATCTTGTTCGAGCAGCAGGTTTTGCCGCGGATGCCAGCAAGCGTGAGGAAATGGAATTGTAGCGGTGCTCTGCTGGCGTTTGGGACGATGATCGGGTGCGATGGCGCGTGCATGTTGCTGGGGAATATCGCTCCGGCGCTGTGTATGGACATCGTGAGTGCAGGTTTCCGTGGGGATTACAAAAGGGCCGTAGAGTTGCAGCGAGTGGCTTCGCGGCTGAACCCAGTCGTGATGCAGACGATCGGTGCGCCGAAGATTGCGTTGTCGATGTTGGGTTGGGAGTATGGCGATGCGCGCAGGCCGATTGCGCCGGTTTCAGATGAGGCTAGAGTTGAGATCGAGGGGGTTTTGCGGGAGACTGGGTTGTTGACTTAGCTCCCCGCGTCTGGTTTGCATGTCGGACAGGATGGACTCGTCGGTTAACAATTGCGAAAAACGCGTCATCTAGAATCGGAAAGTCGTCACGCCCCACAACCAGGCTGATCCGCATGAATCTTCACGAATATCAGGCCAAGCAGCTTTTCAAGGAGTACGGGATTCCTGTCTTGCCTTGGCGGATCGTGGAATCGGCGGATGAAGCACGGGTGGCGACTGAGGAGTTGGGGTGTCCGGTGATTGTGAAGGCGCAGGTCCATGCTGGTGGTCGTGGCAAGGCTGGCGGGGTGAAGTTTGCGGCTACAGTGGACGATGCTGTCGAAGCGGCGGAGGGGATGCTGGGGACAAGGATGGTTACGCATCAGACGGGGCCGAGCGGGGTGCCGGTCAGCAAGGTAATGGTGACTCCGGCGGCGGATATCAAGCATGAGTATTACGTGTCGATCGTGATGGATGGTGATGAGGGCGCGCCGACGATTATTGCGACGCGTGAAGGTGGTGTTGAGATTGAGCAGGTGGCTGAGGAGCATCCGGAGAAGATCGTTCGGATCGTGGGCGATCCATTGATCGGATTGCTGCCATATCGGGCTAGGGATGCTGCGCTGGCTCTGGGTTTTCCGTCGGCGTTGATTCGGCCTGCTAGCGCGTTGATCGCCAACGCGTATCGGCTGTTTACCGATAAGGACTGCTCGTTGGTGGAGATCAATCCGCTGATCGAGACGGAGGATGGCAAGATATTGGCGTTGGATGCGAAGGTGGGGATTGACGATGATGCGATGTTCAGGCATCGGGATCTGCGGGAGTGGCATGACCCGGAGCAGATGGACCCGTTGGAGCGTGAGGCGTCGGAGTTTGATCTGGCCTATGTGAAGCTGGAGGGTGGGCGTGTTGGGTGCATGGTGAATGGTGCGGGTTTGGCGATGGCGACGATGGACATCACGAAGTGGGCAGGTGCAGAGCCGGCGAATTTCCTCGACATCGGTGGCTCGGCTGATCTTGACAGGATTGAGCATGCGTTCAAGATCATCGTGTCGGATCCGGATGTGGAGATCATTTTGGTGAACCTCTTCGCAGGGATTGCGCGTTCGGATGTGGTGGCAACCGGTGTGATCAATGCGGCGCGGGAGGTGGGGTCGACTAAACCGGTAGTTGCGGCGATGCGGGGGACGAATGCAGAAGAGGGTTTGAAGCTGTTCGAGGAGTCTGGAATGGATATTACTCCGGCCCCTGATATGGCGAGTGCGGCGATCGTGTTGCGGGACAAGCTGGCGAGCATGAGTAACGGAGGATCGAACTGATGGCGGTTCTAGTCGAGGATCCGTGTCGCCTGCTGGTGCAGGGGTTGGGACGTGATGGTTCGTTTCAGGCGGAGCGGATCGTGGAGTACGGGACGAATATGGTCGCGGCGGTGCATCCGAACCGTAGCGGGATGAAGTTTCTGGATGAGGTGCCTTATTTTGAGACGGTGAAAGAGGCGGTTGCGGAGACGGGGGCGAATACGGGACTGGTGTTCGTGCCAGCGCCGTTTGCCGTTGATGCAATCTTGGAGCAGGCGGACGCCGGGTTGTCATTGATTGTGTGCATCACCGAGGGTGTGCCCGTCCAAGACATGATGAAGGCGAAGGCTTATCTGGATCGGACGAGTTCGAGGTTGTTGGGTCCGAACTGCCCGGGGTTGATTCATCCGGGCGAGCGGATCAAGTTGGGGATTATTCCCGGTGCGGCGGTCAATCCGGGGAATGTGGGCGTTGTCTCGAGATCGGGGACGTTGACGTATGAGGCGGCGGCGCAGTTGAATGCTGTCAACTTGGGGCAGTCGACATGCGTTGGGATCGGTGGCGATCCGATACCGGGGACGAACTTCATCGATGTGCTGGAGCAGTTTCAAGAGGACGATGAGACCGAGGCGATTGTGATGATCGGGGAGATTGGCGGAAGTCGTGAGCAGGTTGCGGCCCAGTTCATCAAGCAGAATGTGACGAAGCCGGTTGTTGCGACGGTTGCGGGTCAGACCGCACCTCCGGGTAAGCGGATGGGCCATGCGGGGGCCATTATCACCGGTAGGGCCGGGTTGGCGTCGGAGAAGAACAAGGCGCTAGAGGCTGCGGGCGCTACGGTTGTGGAGTCACCAGCCTATATCGGCGAGGCGATGGCGAATATCCTCGGGTGAGACTCTGCGCCTGATTCGGGCGTATATTTCACTAACGTCTTTGGCGTGAACGTCTCGGCTTTAGAGTCTTGACGTATCCCTTCGGCCTGTCTTTTACCCATGAAACGTCCATCCGTCGCCCAATTGATGCGATTGACTGTAATCGCGGTCGGTTTGGCATTGGCGGTTTCGGTTTGGGCTTGTGAAACTGCGGAACCGACGCCGATTGAACCTAAACCTCAGCCCTCGCCGACGGTTGCTCCTATCGTCCAAGTTGAACCTACAGTCAAACCGACTCCCGAACCGACCACAACTCCTACGCCTACGCCGTCGAGCACGCCTACGCCGACCCAAACCCAGACTCTCAAACCCAGCCCGACGTCGACCCGCGTGCCGACCAATACGCCTGAACCTACCGCTACGACTACTATTACGCCGGTTCCGACGCAGACACCTACTGTCGTTGCGCCAACATCGATGCCGACCAATACGCCGGAACCTACAGAGACCCCATCTCCAACAACTACCAGCGAACCAGAGCCAACTCCCACGTTGGAGCCGACACCCACGCCGACGACCGAAGCAACGGTCACTTCAACTCCTATCCCCGAGATATTAGTGGAGGACGAAGAGCTACAGGTTAGCGACGAAACCCTGTGGAGTGAGTACTTCGAGACGTTGGATGAAATCGAGGTCTCATGTATCCACTCGGCGCTCGACGAAGACGACTATGAAGAGATGCTCGCCCGGCGAGTGGTGTCTGGTCAGCGTGTGACAGACCGTTACGAGTTAGAGATTTGGGGTTGTCTTACGCAAGAGAACGCGGTTGATCTGTACCTGTCCGCTTTTCACGAATTCACACCTGAGGGTGATCGCACCGAAGAGGCGCTGGCTGAGATTGACGATTGCCACCGCTCCCTGCTGCAATACGTCGATTTTGCGCGTTACTTTGAAGCGTCCGTAACCGATATCGACACGTACCACTGGACGGTTCGACGCAATCTGACATTGTTGTGGAACAGCATGGTGCGGTGTTCATTGCACGCGCAACCCAACTTGAACGCGTACTCGACGTTTCCGGTTTACGAAGCGAGACCGATCAATTTCGAACCCGATGTCATAGCGGTTTGGCGTGATGCTGTATCCCGGATAACGGACGAAGAACGCGACTGCATCCGGAGCGAACTCGGTTCGGAAGGCTACGAATCAATGCTTGACGGACCGATCTTCGACGGCATGACGGACACTTCGGACGTTGCAATCTGGCGATGCTTGGGGCAGGAATCTGCTGTGAGCGTATTGGATCGAACTGCTGCATTCGATTTCGTGAGCCAACTCGAGCATTACCACCGAACCGACGACCGGTTCGGCAGGTACTCGGTGAGGGACGAAATCGCTTGCATGGATCGCGTGTTGGAACGTGTGGATATCCCTCGATTGATAACTGCCGGGTTGCCGGACGTCGGCTTGGACGACTATCGCCACGGCATCGCCGCGATCATTGGTTTCGGCATGTGCTACGGAGCGTTGCCTTCCGTTGTGGAGTGGGACGATCACGATGATTCATTACGGCGTGATCCATTACGGCGTGCTACAGAGATCGCCATCGGAAATTTCGTCGAGGGGAACATCGACGTGAAATTCGCTGGGGGATACGATCAGGATGTATTCCAATTCATCGCCGCACCTGGGCTAGTGTACGAACTGGACTTTAATTGGGGCTCAATCGACGTTCCGGTTGATCAGAGGCCGTATTTCTCGATCCAAGTCTTCAACACGAGTGGTCGGGGAGGATTCAGCACCCGTAGACCGATTTTGTGGGAGACGCCAAGTAGCGGGGTCCACTATCTGATTGCAGAGGGTGCTGGACAGATGCCGTATCAGTTCGAGATTTCGATTTCGGATTACGTAGATGACTTCGGTAGCGATTTTGAAACGGCGACGGAGATACCGATCAGCGGGATGGTTGAAGGGACAATCCGCCAAGTGAACGAACTCGACTATTTCAGTTTCCTCGCCGAAGCAGGAGTGAGTTACCAGTTGGACGTGACTTCGAGCGATTATTTCGACCCGGATCAGCGAAGTGATGCCCTGACGGTAACGTTGATCGACACCGACCGCAATCCGATCGGGGAGATCAGTAACCGTCGGGTCTGGCAAGCGCCATCCTCTGGTGAATTCTTTTTGCAGGTATCGGGCAGTCAACAAAGTGCTTACTCGATCTCGGTGTCTGAATCGAGTTACTACGACGATTACGGCAACGACCTGAGAACGGCAACCGAGATCACTCTTGGCGGAAACGCGCCGGGCTCACTCGGTACAGATATTGATGAGGACTATTTCTACTTCGACGCGGTGAGTGGGCAAGCATTTGAGATGAGTGTCGAAACGGAAGTTGAGCGAGAAATCTATTTCGACTTGATAGACGCGGAGGGCGGATCGATCTCGCGGGAACAGTCTAAGTTGATTTGGCAAGCGACTGATGAGGGACGATATTTCATCCGCATCTGGGGCGAAGAGATCGGTGACTATACCTTGTTGTTGAACGGCTCGGACTATGCCGACGATCATCGCAACAACGAGGCGACGGTGGTGCTGATCGACCAACCCGTAGAGGGATACATCCTCAACTCGTCGGATCTCGACGCGTTCTCGTTCGTCGGGGTTGCGGGCAAGGCCTACGACATCGGGGTTGAATTCGGGACTTTGGACGACGTGGTGATGCAGTTGTACGACTCGCAAGGCACATGGCTGGGAGGGTTCGATGAAAGGAAATTCACTTGGCACGTTTGGGAGTCGGGCAACTATTTCGTGTATCTCTGGTCGTCCGATGAAGGAACATACACCTTCAAGGTTTCCAGTTCAGACTACCGAGATGACCACGGTGACGACGAAGAACACGCGACTGCGTTGATGTTTGGCGAGACGGTGTCCGGCGTGATCGGTTTTGATGCCGGCTACTTGTGGTACGTCGCAGGCACCGATGAAGGCGACCACGATATGTTCAGTTTCGTGGCGGAACGCGGGCAACCGTATCAGATCGACATCGAGCTTGGCAGTTTGCTGAGATCGCGCATCAAAGTATTCGACACATCAGGCGATTTTGTGGGAGATGCCGACACCCAACTTGTCTGGAGAGCGGCGAGATCGGGTAAACACTACGTCAGGATTTCTGGTCTTGGCATTGGCGACTATGAACTGACGGTGGATCGTTTCGATTACTCGAACGATCATGGCGACGACCTTTCGAGCGCTACCTTGATCGAAGTGGGTGAGACCTTGTCGGGAGCCATCCGTTTCGAAGACGAGAGTGATTTCTTTCGGTTCACCTCCACCGAGGGAGAGGCTTATCAGATTGATTTGGTGCCCAAGGATCTACCGTTCGCGAAAATGAGTCTGCTTGACGCTGATGGGACTGAACTCGGAAGCGACCCTTCCCAATTGTTTGCACGAGCGGTAGCGTCAAAGGACTTTTACATTGTTGTGTCGCCGCAGATATCGACAGCAGAGAACCCCGGATTGTCGTCCTCTTTAGCCACGGGCGAATACACCCTAAGCATCGAGTTGCTCGAGTGACCGCTTAGGCGTCAATCCGATCCACGCGCTCTACCGATCCGCCGACTTACGCTTGGATGGCTGTGCAATACCGCCTCAATCAATGGATGAGGTTCTGCGTTCGACAGATTGCGCGTTGCCAACTTCTCCATCGCGCTGATGAACTCTGAGCGCATCCCCGTCACCTCGATGGCGAAATCGTCCGCGGCAGTCTCACGGCGTCGTGAATAGGCGTTTGCAAGAGGCAGCGCAACTAAACCGACGGCGGTGCTCACCAATGCCAGCAGAGGTAGATTGGCAAAGTCGGACAACGTCCCGTCCAATCCGAAAGAGCCGGACCATGCAGCTAAAGCTAGATCGATGACCCACATCGAGACGAAGATGATCATGATCTGAACCACGATGCCTCGCCAGATGTCGCCATTGACGTGATGTCCCATCTCGTGCGCGATGATTACTTCGATTTCGTCAGCATCATGGCTCTCCAGCAACGTATCTGAGATGATGATGCGGCGCGTTTTGCCCCAACCTGCGAGCGCGGCATTAGCCTTCTCTGTGCGATCGCCCAACTTCCAGATGTAGGCTCCCTGAACGAATGTCCCCAGCTTCTCGGAAAGCCTGATCAAGCGATCCTTCAAATCACCGTCCGGCAAAGGCTCGAATTTGAAGAAGATCGGCATCAGAACGACTGGCGCGATCGCAGCCATGAAGATCGAGATCGCGGAGAACACCAACCAGGCCCATACCCACCAAAGATCAGGATCTGTAGCCAACAGCGCATATATGCAGCCGACGAACACTGCCAGGAGCGCCGTTTGGACGCCCAGCCCCTTGAGCCAGTCCTTCACCCATCCAGCAACAGACCTTCGGTTAAGGCCATATCGTTGCTCAACGACGTGGCCTGAGAAGTAACCAAGCGGAAGTGTGATCAGTTCGAGTGCCAGAGATCCGATGACTATGTAGGCAATTGCGCCTAGGACGACAAATCCGCCGGTCCAATCGGAGATCCAATCCCGCGTTGATGCGGAGAAGCCCGTTAGGAGGACAGCGGCGGGGATGAGGATGTAAATGAGCAGATTTGCCAGACCGAAGGCTAGCTTGATGCGTTCGTAGCGTTTGGGGTCGCGGTGCGATTGGAGTGAATTGGCGGTCATCTGATCATAGCTATCTCAATAAGTCAGAAATCCTCTTGACTCCTCCATCGAAATCGGAAGCGCCGCCATTCGCGGGATGTCTGACGTATTCTGCATCGAAACCGACTTCTCTCAGAGCTTTCTCGGCTTTGCGTCCAACGGCGACAATCCTCGCCATTGGATGCATTTCGACGATATCACTAAGCCATTTGTGACCAAATCTCAACTCCTCATCACCCGGAGTTCGGTTTTTCAATCCGTCTTCTTGATGCGGCCAAAAAGGGTATGCGTTCCAAGTCATCGGACGCGGCAATTCAGCAAAATAGCGTCTCATGGTTTTCCAGAAAATTGTCGCGGTGCTTTCTGATTGGCCCGCATTTGCGCCCTTCGGGATCCGTATTCCAGCTGCCGGGCTGAAAGCACCCCATGGGTCCGATTCGCAACCACTGATGATTGCCGGCGATGTAAAGGGGATACCAGTTAAACGTGCTCCCTTAATCCCAGGCGCTTCCCCGATGAAGATTGCAGAACTTGGAGAATCGATGTACGAAGTGAGCCATCGCGTTAAGTTCTCGCGGCGAGTGGCGCAGCGATACACGTTTTCGCTACGATCATTGGGCGGTCTGACTTGGGCAAGCGAATCAACGAACCGATCGACCCGTCGTTCTCGATTCACTCGATAACCTCGACCGTCCGCTTCTCAAATTGCCTCCAGTCCCACTCGGCGCCCCAGCCAGGCGCATCCGGTGGAGCCAGCTTCCCATCAATGGGTGCAACCCAGTTGGTTAGACCAATCTGCTCGCCGTCTTTGTCGTGGCGACCGCCCGGGAAGTATTCGTAGTAGGACGTGTTTTGAATGGCGCAGAGGAGGTGGGCGTGGACGAGGCCGTAGAGTCCGCCAGGGCCATTCAACTCGACGTTGGTGCCGTGGAGTTCGGCGAGGTGCGCGAGTTTCATGAGGTTGGTCGTGCCGTGCCGAGCGTTTTGGCGTATCAGGTCGGTTGCGCCGGAGATTAGGTATTGAGCGCAAAGGTCGGTGTCGTACATGAAGGTCTCGGTTGCCATGATGAGAATGTCGAGCGTTTTCGCCAGCTTGACGAGTTGGTTGTGGCTTCGCTCCGGCAACGGCTCCTCGAACCATCGGTAGTCGAGGTCTTCGAGAGCACGTCCAACTTTGATGGCTTCTTCCAGCGTGTAGATGGCGACGGGGTCATGCATGCAATCGATTTCGTCGCCGACCGCCTCACGGATCGCGGTCAGCCACCGGATGTTCTCTTCGACGGGGTGGTAGAAGTGGTCCTTCACTGCGACGAAGCCGAGGTCCAACGCCATCTGCGCATCCTCCACGGCCTCCTCGATCGTCGAACCGCGCGTGTTGTAGTAGGCGTGAATCTCATCCCGGACCTTTCCGAGCAGCGAATAAACAGGCAGTCCTGCAACCTTCCCGGCGATGTCCCACAGACAGTTGTCGAAACCGCCGAACCAGCTCGGTGAACGATAGACCCACCGCGTTCCCTGATGCAGCTTTTGGTAGAGATATTCGCGCTTCAACGGGTCCTCGCCGATGACGAGAGCTTGCAACTGCGCGACATCCCCCGGATGCAACCCCGTGTGGCCATCACCCGGTGTGGTGCAGATGCCGACCACGCCTTCATCGGTCTCCACATGCAACACGTACTCGTACCGCTTCTTCTCACGAGCCGGCACGGTGTGGTGCAGCCAACGCTCGCGACGCTGGCCGTGGAGTTTAATCAGGTCGTAGTACGGGTCGGTACCGTCCATTTCGAGGATGGAGAGTTTGACGTTTGTGATCTTCATAGTATTGGTTTTTGCAGATTTCAATCGCCGCCGATGCACAGTTGGCACTTGCCAACTTCGACGACCGCAACGGTTCTCATCCGCGCCTTGCGTCCCTCCAACCATTCGTCGACGATATCTTGTGCTTTGTGGAGTTCCTCAATCGGTCCGACCCAACGGTAGTTCGGCCGCTCTTTGCGGGTGCGTCGGAGATAAAAGACGCACTCATCGGTGTGAATTCGAGCTCGATAGCCTCCATCATCTTGGTACACGTAGTAAGGCACGTTTAACTGGACCTCGGTCGGTAGATTAACTCCTGACGTGTGCGAGATTGTATCGGTTTGGCAGGTAGACGATTCGACGTATCCTTGACCCAACACCTGATCGGCGACGAGTTAAAACGAGGCAGAAACATGGCAACGACGATGAGAGCGGCTCTTGACGATGGCAACGGCGTCTACCGGACACAAGACGTGCCGATGCCCGAGATGTTCGATGGCGCAGCGTTGATCCGTGTGCGTCAGACCGGTATCTGCGGCTCCGACCTGCATATGACGACACGCCGCGACGAGGCTCAGGACCTGCCATCTGGTCACGAGGTGACCGGTGAAGTCGTGGAGTTGCCGGCCGGGAATCACAAACTGCAGGTGGGCGACCGCGTCGCGATCGACACCGTGTGCTCGGGTCGCGCCTGCTTCGATTGCCGTTATTGCAACTACGGTCAATATCGGCATTGCATGAACTTCGTGGAAGATTCGGGAGGCGGTTTCGCCGAATACATGACCCGACGACCGCTGGGCCTATTCAAGTTGGGCGACAACATGGACTGGACCGATGGTGCGTTGGTCGAGCCGATGGCGGTGTCGGTGCACGGTCTGCGGTACGCAGGGATGAAGCCTGGCGATGTCGTGGCGGTAGTGGGTTCAGCGCCGATTGGTCTCTCGTCGATCGCCAGCGCACACGCCTTTGGCGCGAGCAAGGTCATCGCCTCGGCAAAATACCCTCAGCAAGCGGATTTGGCGTCCAAGATGGGTGCTGACGTAGTTACGGGAGCGGAGCCTGGGGAGCTTGCGGACCGAGTGATGGAACTCACCGACGGCGTCGGGGCCGATGTCGTGGTCGAATCGGTCGGCGGTCACCAGACGGTTACATTCCACGAGGCGTTGAATGCCACGCGCAATCAAGGGACGATGGTCTACCTCGGCGGGATTAAAGTCCCGATGGAGGTCGATCTCTTCGATCCTATGCTGCGGGAGATCAAGATCATCTCGTCAAACTGCTATGGCATCATCGACGGCGTCCATGACTACGAAGTGGCGATCAATCTGTTGGCTTCGGGTCAGTATCCGTATCGGGATGCTGTGAAGCACCGCTATGGGTTGGAAGACGTGGGAGAGGCGTTTGACACCGCGTTCGATAAGGGGACTGGGGCGGTGAAGGTGCATATTGTGCAGGATTGAATCCGCCCAACGGATCCCCGTGTCCTGTTACACGCGCCCCGATTCTCAGACAAAATCGCGAGAACACGTCCGACGACCCCTATGTAAAGACACTGCTAGATAGGGGATTGCGCGTATTGTCGCACACTCAGATTATTCGCCGCACACTTCGAACCACACTGGGTCCATGGTCGTACCTAGTTCATCCAGTTCTGCAATGACTTCAAACGCCCTTTCGCACTGGTTGTTCAGATCATCGATTTACGACTAACGTAATCATAACCACCACCATCTTCCAAAGCATGATGAATGCCTCCCTTGCGGCTGTGGAACGTCCTTAACCTCTGGAGTCTCCTGATCCAAACCGAGCGAAGGGAGGTACGTCAGACGTGCACATGCCACGCTTAGCCATCAGGCGGTTAATGCGGATATGTCAGAGGAAAGACCGTCGTTACATAACAATCATCTCCAGCGGTTGCAACAAAGGTACAATCTCTGGGGCGCACTCGCTACATCGGACATGGGAGTAATAGATGATCGACTGGATTTACGAACATCCACAGATATCCGTAGCCATAGCCGCTCTACTGTTCTGGTGGGGAAGGTTTTTGATCGGGCACAAACTCTACTGGCTGACGTGTTGGAACCGGGTTCCTGTCAGGAATAAATAGTGGCATCGCATAGACTTCCACGATTGGGAGCCGGAGGTTGGATCAAGTGCTGGGATCCGTCGATGCACGCGATGCTTAGGTCGATACCAATCACGCGGCGGATATCATTACACCGCTGGATGAATTTGGCTACTTGACCAGTTCGCGGTAGGTGAGATTGCCCGTCTAGACAATCTTATTCGGCTAACTACGCGAACTCGAAGGGTCAATCAAGCCCTCGGCGTGCCCTTAGTGACGATATTCGCGACACCCCAAAATCTCGGAGAATGATCCCGATACCACCTTTGACCAAAAGATCGCCTCCGATGGCAAGCCCTTGAAGAGGGTCTCCGTCGGCTGGCTTTACCAACTGCATTAGAGCTAGGGTCGTAGCAACTAACAGGAATGGCCACATTGACCTAGGGATGCGGTCTAGCCAAGACAACATCTAATCTGTGTTGTCACGGTCACGTCGCCATGACATAAATACGCTGAAGAACGCCGAAATCAACAACGAGAAAACGGATAGTCCGATTCCTGCAGTTGCAACGTGCGCCAAAATATCTGTGACAGAGAACCAGTTGTTCAGCCCCGAGAATAAATCGTTGAGCCCTAACCACGCCCACAACAAAAGAGCGACACCAAGCGAAGCACAAACGAACATGACGCCGAACATTAGGCTGACTGCTTTGTCACCAATGTTGTGCAAGTCGGGGATACGCTTGCCACTGGCTCTACGCTGAAGGAGCGTATCAAGAACCTCTTTATTCATCGTCACCAACCCAAACCGAATTTTCTAAAACAACAGCGACGATGTCTTCATACTGTTCCGTTAACCGTTGTTCGAATCGGTCGGTTATTTCTCTGACGCCAGTGATCACCTTGCCTGGTGGTCCAGTCAGGACCTCCTCTATCGCGTCAGTGTATTGTTGCTGCGTTTTTGTGAACCTGCGATAGCGTTCTACGAACCCGGGTACCTTATCAAGATCGTTAGGGTCCTTGATTCTTACCTTTGATGCGATGACTTCAGGGGAGCGGAGCACTTTCATCTGCTACTCTTTTGACGACGATAAAACCTGTGTTCCGAGTTTGGGTCGACAAGGCATCTTCAATCTGAGCATGAAGTTCACCCTCCTAGAACTGAGATTGGCGTACCAGGTACACTAAACGTCAACGTTTAGTGTACCTGGTCTGTCAAATTTTGGGGTGATCAATCGCTTTACACGTCTAGGAGAAGGCTTGACCAGTTCTCTGTGAGTGAGGTTGCCCGTAATGACGATACGACGGGGAGCGTCCACAAAGATGTGATCGTTGTCGCGGTTGCCAACCCCCCACTCCAGTTCCTCGACATAGCGGTCGAGATGCTTGGCCGATACCTTGTGGAACGATCCTGTGATTGACCGCCTGAGCAGCGCCCACACGCCCTAGATCGAGTTAGTGTGGACATCGCTCACGACCCATTCATCGGCTACAACCAATTCTCAACCGAAATCGAAAATCCACGATACGACCTAGACTCCACCCCGATTTGTTTTAACCAAGTTCAAAAACACCACTTCGCGGCATCACTTCTCCCCCGCAACCTTCTCCGCAATCATGATCGTAGTCGCGTTCGTATTCGCCCGAATCACATCGGGCATCACCGACGCATCCACGACCATCAAACCATCGACCGCATGCATCTCGCACTTCGGCGATACGACTGCCATAGGGTCTGACGACGGCCCCATCTTGCAAGTCCCCGAAGAGTGATGTTGCGTCCGCACGTTCTGCCGCAGCCAGTTGTCAAGCGCTTCATCGTCTGCGAGTACATCGTCAGTTGGGTCTAATCTCCGCATCTTCGCGGGCGCATACTCTGGCATCTCCGATATCTCCGCCGCCAACCGCACCGCGCCCCGCAGACGTTCCGTGTCGAAAGGCTCGCTCAGATAGCGATAGTCGAGGATCGGCTGGTCATGCGGATCGGCAGTCGCAAGTCGGATTTCGCCTTTGCCCACCGCCCTCTGCAACGCGATGCTGAAACCCGTGGGTGCGGCGCGTTGCGAAGGGTCGAAATCGATCGGGACATGCTCGGTACGAATTGTTATCGGTCGCATGTGCATGTCGTTTCGGTACGGCGAACTAGGCGTCGTGTAACGCATGCCGATCTGAAGCGGCGGTGGACGCTCCGGGACAGGTTCATCGGCGCCGCTCTCGTAGCTCATGAAGCAGGCGATGTGGTCTCGCAGATTCTGTCCGACCCCGGGGACATCGGCGAGGACTCGGATGCCATGTTCAGACAGGTGCTCGGCAGGTCCCACGCCTGACAGCATCAGCAACTGTGGCGAGTTGATGGCACCGCCGCAGAGGATCGTGAGATCGGACTCCAAGCGATAGGTTTCTCCTCCCGATTCAACCTCTACACCGATGGCCCGTCCGTTTTTGATCAATACTCGGTGAACCAAAACGCCTGACCGCACCGTGAGGTTCATCCGATCACGTGCCATGTCCAGATAGGTCACCGCCGTGCTCATGCGTATATCGTCGACCCGATTCAAGACCAAAAAACCCACGCCAGTCGACTCCGGGTGGTTGTGATCGTGAGTGAACGGATAGCCGGCCGCTTGCGCTGCGTCGAGGAACGCTTTTGGGCTCGCCATCAACTCGTCTTCTGTGTACCGTCGCACCGGTATCGGCCCATCAGATCCGTGAAAATCGTCGCCCGGAAAATCCAAATCCGTCTCAATCTTCCTGAAGTAAGGCAACACATCCAGAAAACCCCAGCCCTCGTTACCCATCGCCTCCCATTCGTCGTAGTCCTCCGGGATGCCTCGGAACCAGATCTGACCGTTTATCGCGCTTGAACCACCCACGATCTTGCCGCGAGGCAGATTGAACGGCTCCTGCAACGGTGTAGCGAGCGCTTGGTATCCCCAAGTGTGCTGATCGACGTCGTAAGACTCGTACCAGGGAAGAACCCCGTACTTGATCTGATCCGGCAACCACTCAAACTCGGGATAGTCCGGTCCCGCTTCGAGCAACAACACGCTGCGGTGGGGATCCTCCGACAACCTAGATGCCAAGACGCAGCCAGCAGAGCCAGCACCCACGATGATCACGTCGTACTTCACGACAACTCTCCCGGATGAAACCGAAAAACATTGCCGTGAAGTTTATGCGCTGGTTAGGCAATAAGGGTCAGCGCAAACGGCCGGAATTTAAGCCACCTCAACATCTGCCGTACTCCGCATCGAATACTGTTGCCAAACCGCCAGTTGCTCGACCGGAACTTGGGGCACACGAGTTAGATGCCGTCGGCTTTGTTTTCGATGTTTGAGTGACGGTTTCGCCGGTGCCACACCCTTTTGCTGAGTAACCCGGTAAACCGTTCGGTCGCTCGTCTTGACGACCTTCGCGATATCAGCAACCCGCAATCCCTTTCTCCGAAGCCGCACGATCTCCTGATCACGCATTACTGTACGGCTCCGACGGTCCCAACTCGGGTCATCGTACTTGCAAAGGGCCAATGGACACTCAAGACACGACGGCGCTAGCTCGCAGCCCGTGTCCGTGTAATCTTGGTTCTCTGGCAGCCCCTTGTCTGCGAAGACCCCTGCTTCGCTTCGATTACCTACTCTACTCTGGTCCGTACCTACTCGTTCAATTTCCCCGTAACTTGCCGTCAGCATTTCCTAGACGCTGCCCTGAACCTGACTTCTGTGCCATTCTCGCTCAAACAACGAGCCGTCAAAACCCACTTGTCCGTAATAAACAAATGTGGGTACATCGTTGATGCAACGCGGTGCCACAACGTGATCGAACCATTCCGGGTCTACCAGATGCGCCCCGACCACCTCGACGAGCAAACTCGGAAATACTCTAGCCGACTCGTCTCTGACCGGATTGTCGACACTCACGAAAACGTGCCTCGCGTTGCCCACGCCGATGCTCCGTTCCCCGATTGGCTGCCAAAGATCACCCGCGCCCGACTTCTCAAGCGAAGCGACCAACGTGTCCATAGCCGGCCAAGTGTGAAGGTTCAGCGAAGGGGAAACTGTAGCGCTCGTGCCTCCGAACGCGGACGACAAAGTAAGCAGCATGGTCCGCATCGGAGTAGCAAAATCTGTCGCATGAGACACCGAACGGCATTTGACAGCGAAGGAACCGCGCTCGGTCGAAACCGCCGACTGCATGATGCGTTCGCCCAACTCATCACGGTCATCGATGCGCTCCACCTTCGGCTCCGTCAGCCGCCTAAGTTCCGCATCGATGTCAAGGTCCGCAGGCAACACGCCCACCGCCGCATCTCGCTCGATCCCACCGAAGCCGTCGACGACCTCCAAACCGTGCGGGCGACGCCTCCGCCGCGGCGCGCCAAGTGCGTTACGCTCCAAAGTCTGAGTTGTCATTCGCGTAATCCTTTCTTCACGAATTAATGTTCTATTTAGAACTTAATACTAAATCGAACATCTGTCAAGTGGCAAATCCAAGATCACGAAACGCGAGTCGCATGAGACCCGATGACCTTCCGCCGATTCGTGCATAATGGACATCGGCAACGTGACTCTAGGAAGCGACGGCTCTGTACATGTCCGTAAACGTCGAACTCGTCTCCATCGGCTCCGAACTGCTGCTCGGGCAGATCGTCGACACCAACTCGGCGTGGATTTCCCAACGACTCGCCGAAAACGGCGTGAACGTCTATTACAAGTCCTGCGTCGGAGACAACATGAACCGCATGACCGAGGTGCTCAACATCGCTCTCGATCGCGCCGATGTCATCATCACCGGCGGCGGCATCGGCCCAACGCAAGACGATCTGACCCGTGAAGCCGTGGCTGAGGTCTTTGACGTCGAAGTCGTGACCGATCCCGATTCACTCGTCGAGTTGCGTGAACGCTTCCAGAACCGTGGCTTCATCCTTACCAAGAACAACGAACGTCAAGCTCAGATACCATCTGGCGCAACTGTAATCCGCAACCCCAATGGCACCGCGCCCGCATTCATGGTTGAGTCTGATCGAGGAACCATCATCAGCCTCCCCGGTGTGCCCTTCGAGATGAGGTGGTTGATAGACAACGAGATCATCCCGTATCTAAGAGACAGATACGACCTCGGAGAGACCATCCACTACCGCGTCCTCAAAGTCGCTGACTTGGGCGAGAGCGCGGTCGACCACGAAATCGGCCATCTGATCGCGGAATCCTCAAACCCAACGGTCGGCGTCCTCGCTCACCCCGGCCAAGTCGATGTCAGAATCGCGGCACGCGCCCCCGACATCGACGAGGCCAAAATACTGATCGAACCCGTCGAGCAGAAAGTCCGAGAACTCCTGGGCAACCACATCTTCGCCACTGACGACGAGACCATGGAAACTGTAATCGGCTCGATGCTCGACAAAAAGAACGCAACGGTTGCCGTCTACGAAGACCTCAGCGCAGGCGCCGTCTCCGACTCGATGCGAACTGCGGCAGGCGATAGATTCCTCGAAGCGATAGTCGCAAACACCGATGTCCCCCGCCACCGCCTCATTGGCGACGTTCATGGCAGCGAAGAGTCTGGCGAGGAGCGTGCCAAGGCGCTAGCCCAAGCCATCCGCGAACACTCCGGGGCAACTATAGGCATCGCAGTCCACGGCATCCCCGAATCTGCCGATCCAGACGCCAGCGCCGTAAATCTCGCCAGAGGCGACACCTATATCGTAGTTAGCGATGCCGAAAAATCAGAGATGCGACATGTCCGATCCGCGGGCAGTGGCGCACCCGACCGTCGAAGGGCCGCTATGTACGCTTTCGGCACCCTCCGACAACACCTGCTCAAGGGATCGAATCCGCGAAAACATCAAAGTGCAAGGAAATGCGATGAAATCGATCCCTAGAGATGCCCGAACTAAGATTCTTCTGGCAGTCCTCGTTATTGCCACGATGGGAATCGCCATCGTCGCGTGTTCATCACCTGAGCCGACGGCGACGCCCGTTCCTCCCACCGCCACGCCGGTGCCGCCCACCGCGACACCCGTACCGCCGACACCAACGCCGATACCCCCAACACCTACTCCGACGCCAGTTCCGCCAACGGCAACACCGGTCCCACCAACCGCCACACCAGAGCCAGCCGAAGAACCCGAAGCTAAGGAAGCTGAACCGATCGATGAGATCAGCCCCTCAGGAATGTCAGCACACGACGCTGCATGTATCGAAGAACACGCCGACGCTGAAACCGCCGCCAAGGTTTTCGAAGCGACAGAAGCTCTCATAACCGGCGAAGGTGCCGAAAACCAACACATCCTCGATCTTTTGGCCGCTGCCGAACCGTTGACGCATTGCGGCGTGATGCCTGAACGTTTCGCACCCATGGTGGCCCAGATCAGCCCTGAAGATGCCGAATGTGTAGTCGAGCAGGCAGGCGTCGAGATGCTGATGAACTTCTTCACCATCACCGAAGAACAGCAGGCACAGACTCTTAACCTGACAGCCCTAATGCCGCTTCTCGAACCTCTGAGAAAATGCGACGTCGCAATCGACCTCACCGCAGGACAGTAGCGAACAATAATCGGTTCCGCGATCCGAAACGCCAACGCTTGACCAACACGTGCGCTGCGGTGAAACCTCTGGTAAAGACAAATGCGTTGGATCAAGCCATCCACGACCATTCAGGAGATACGATGGGCCCTTCCGTGAAAGTTGGAAGCATCTCGAATCTTGTGTTAGTCGTCGTATTCGCCGCTCTGACATTTGCCATCGTCGCGTGTTCCTCACCCGAACCGACGGCAACGCCGGTGCCGCTCACACCGACACCTGTCCCTCCAACGCCAACACCGATCCCTCCAACCGCCACCCCTGAAACACCCAAACAACCGGCCGCCGAACACCAAGGTCCGATCGACGAGATATCTCCGTTCGGGATGGAAGCCCGCGATGCGGTCTGCGTCGAAGCGTACGCCGACAAAGAAACCTCGGCTAAGATTTTCGAAGCCATAGAGAAGTTCAACTCTGGCGAGGGGGTTGAAGACCAACACGTCATTGATCTGTTCGCAGAAACCGAAGTGTTGGCCAGATGCAGCGCTGTCCGGGAACGATTCATGCCGATCTTGTCCATGTTCTCACTCGAAGAAGCTGAATGCATCGTAGAACACGCTGGCGTCGAGTTGATCGGTGATTTCGTCGCTTTCACCGAAGAACATCAGACCCGGGTTTTGGACCTCGAAGATCTCGCACCGTTCCTAGGATCGCTGCAAGCTTGCGAAGTCGATATTGACCTGACACTAGGACAATAACGGACGGCAACCGGGTCCGCGATTCGAAGCGCCAACGCGTATCATTTGGCGTAACGAATTGTCGGCCTGTTAATTGAACCGACTAATGTGCGCCGGGAGTGCATCAACATGAGAAGCAAAGCAGCAATCCACGTCGAACACGGCAAACCCCTGGAAGTCGACGAGATCGAAATCCCCGATCCCCGTGCCGACCAAGTCCACGTCAAGCTCCACTCCAGCGGCGTTTGCCATTCGCAGCTGCACCAGATGCACAACCCGCAGACCCCGACACCCTCGCTCCTCGGGCATGAAGGAACCGGAACCGTCGTTGCCGTCGGGTCCGACGTTGAGCACGTAAACGAAGGCGATCTAGCCATCGTGACATGGGTCCCCAAAGACCCGATCCGAGGCCGTTGGACACCCGAACCAAGCGGCGCAACCTACCGCGAAGAACCCCTCAACGGCGCAACCTACACTTGGGGCGAGGATGCCCTGATCTGGGGCGGATACGTCATTCCCATCGACGACGACAACCCCAAGGACATCTCTTCTATTGTTGGGTGCGCAGTCCTGACTGGCGCAGGCGCAGTCCTCAACACCGCACGAGTACGACCCGGCGACTCCGTCGCAATCTATGGCATCGGCGGCGTCGGGACCTCAGCTCTCATCATGGCCGTGATGCTCGAGGCATACCCCATCATCGCCGTCGACATCGAAGACTCCAAACTCGAATACGCCAAAGAAATGGGCGCAACACACACCGTCAATGCCATGAAAGATGACCCCATCGAGGCAATCCACGAGATCACCGGTGGCGGCGCCGACTACGCATTCGACGCCATCGGACTGCAAATCACCAGCGAACAGATCCTACCCTCGGTCAGAGGCGGCGGCCCCGGCGCTGACAACCATGGTGGCATGGCAGTACTGATCGGCATGCCCGCACCCCAGATGACCGTCGATCCCGGCCAGTTCATGTACCACCAGAAGCAGTATCGAGGATCCCTCGGCGCAACCTACCCTGAAAAAGACTTCGCCCAGTTCCTCCGCTGGCACCAAGAGGGCAAGTTCCCCCTCGACAAACTAGTCACTCGACGTTACTCCCTAGACCAGATCAACGAAGCCTGCGACGACCTCCAAAACGGCGAAATCCTAGGCCGCGCCATCATGGTCTACGACTAGGCGAAACCAGCCGTTGCGACACTTGGTGATCCAGCCGCTGATTTGCGGTTCTACTTAACATGCACTACCGAAGCCTAGGAAAATCCGGCATCCCCGTCTCCCTAGTCTCCTACGGCGGAGGCGGCCCAAGCCAGTTCGGAAGAGCCGCGGGTCTCACTGCAAACCAACGACGAGACTTAATCGCCCGTGCCCTAGACCTCGGAATCAACATGTTCGACACCGCCGCAAACTACGGCGACAGCGAACCGCAACTGGGTCAAGCCCTCAAAGGCGTCCCCAGAGACTCCTACCTCATCGCAACAAAATGGAGCTGGAAAACCGGCGGCGGCGAACTTCCGCACCCCGACTCCCTCTTGGCATCGGTAGAGCAAAGTATGAACCGCCTCAACACCGATGTCATCGACATCATGCAGATCCACGGCATCCTCCCAGGCACTTACCACGACATCACCAACAAATACGCCCCAGCTCTCCTCAAACTCAAAGAACAAGGAAAAGCCCGCCTCATCGGCTTCTCTCAGATGATGACCGAAGACCCCAAACAGACGGTTCCAGTCGTCGCCTTAAAAGAGCATCCCGACCTCTGGGACTCCATCATGCTCAAATATGGCATCCTCAACCAATACGCAGCCAAGGAAGCCTTCCCATTAGCCCAAAAACACGGTGTCGCCATCCTGAATATGGCTCCCGTCCGCTTCACCCTCACAAGACAGCACGAACTCGACCAGCTCCTAGAAACTTGGCGCTCCGAAGGTGAAATCGACGTCGATCACCCGAAAATCCGCAACGGCTTCAATTGGTTAATCACCGAAGACGCCCCATCTGTCATCGCCGCTGGATACAAATTCGCAGCCGACCATCCCGCCATATCCACCGTCATATCCGGAACCTCCAACATCAACCACCTAGAAGAAAACGTAGCCGCGTTCGACAACCCGTTCCTTCCAAAAGAACACACTACGCTCCTCAAGAAACTCTTAGGCGATTCAGCCGCGCCGCGTTAACCAATCCCCGGCCATTTTCAACATCGTTCCGAAACACCTCCCTCGGCGTAACCACACTCAGCCGCGAATAGCTCTCTCCTTCAACGCAAACCGTGCCGGCTTGAGCCGCCGCTTCCAGCAAATCCACAGTAGGCTCGAAGCCGCAAACGAGCACGCCGCCAATCACGCCATGATCAGTCTCGCTTTCAACTACGCGCAAAAAGTCCGGTACATCATCAATCGCGATGCCATTTCCACCCCTCACTCCAACGATCACATGACCAATCGGCAAAGTCACTACTCCCTCGATCCCCTTGCCCTCATCCTGACGATTCCTCCAAGGGACACAACCTTCAATCAAGCTGATCACCGCGCGTTCAAACCGTTCAGGATCCGCAATAGCCATCATTGACCAGTCATTGCCGTCAAACGGATCAACTGAAGGCAAACCCCGCACATCCAACTCCCAACCCAAGTCTTCACGATCAAATCGACCGCGCAAGACGCTTAATGCCATTGGCTCCACATCAATTCCCACCCAAGAACGCCTCAACCTTTCAGCCGCCACCATCGTCGTTCCGCAACCGCAGAACGGATCCAATACCAAATCACCCTCATTTGTTGACGAGAGAATAATCCGCTCCAACAACCGGGCCGGCTTCTGCGTCGGATATCCCGTTCGTTCCGGCGACCATGTCTGCAACGAATTGATATCTGACCACCAATCATTCATATGCGCCCCCCGCTCAAGATCCCGTTCGCGATCATCGATGCTCACACCCCCGCGACGCGCTACTAGATCCACCGACGCCTGCGAATACTCGGTGTACTGCGGGTTGAAAACATACTCATCGCTCTTAGTGAAACGAAGTATCAAATCGTGTTTCCGAGCAAAATCCCTACGCGGCACACCCCCGCCTCGGTAACACCAAACAATCTCATTCCTGAAATTCTCACGCCCGAAAATCGCATCCATAACCACCTTCAAATAGTGACTAGCCGTCGGATCGCAGTGAAGATAAACACTCCCACTCGATTTCAACAGCCGATGAATCTCAATGAGACGGAGTGTCATGTTGACTAGATAGGCCATCATCCGATCCCTGCCGATCAACATCAACATCCCCGACACGGCCTTGCCGATCGCCTGATCGCTCCTCCCTTGCATCAAACCACCCAACAACTCTTCCGATGCATCGTCCCAAACCCAAACATCTTCGAATGCTGGCAAGTACGCCCTAGGTTTCAACCCCTCCGGCCCCCTGAAAACGATCCGATAGTTCTGGTTCGAGTTAAAAGGTGGATCGAGATACACCAAATCCACCGTCTCCGATCCTATCCCCCGCATCACTTCCAAGTTGTCACCTACATGCAGATGACGAACATCGTCAACACCTTCATCACCCAAAACCAAACCGTCTTCCCCTTCGTAATGCGTCATGTCGATTCGCGTCCCTTCAACCGAGTCAAAGCGACCAAAACGATGCCATCCAAACTGGAAGATTAGGTTTGACCACGATTAGATGCTATATTTGGCGCAGTTGAAGAGTGAAGCTACATACCGTTTTAGCAGCAAACTAAAAAGATCGAACCGAATAAGCCATCACGCACCCATCAAGAGTTCGATCTCGAAAGGAACCCACGCTTGACCACAGCCCCCGAATCCACCTCAAGCAACGGTCACGCCCAAGCCGTCGACAGCATCGTCGAAAACGTCGGACGAGTCATCATCGGCAAAGACCCCGCCATCCGTCTCGCCATGGTCGCACTGCTAAGCGGAGGACACATCCTCGTCGAAGACGTCCCTGGCGTCGGCAAGACCATGCTCGCACGCTCAATCGCAATAACGACAGGCTGCGACTTCAAACGCCTCCAGTTCACCCCCGACCTACTGCCAAGCGACGTCACCGGAGCCTCAGTATTCAACCAGCAAACCGGCCAGTTCGAATACCGCCCCGGACCAGTCATGGCCCAGATCGTCCTTGCCGACGAGATCAACCGCGCAACACCCAAAACCCAGTCCGCCCTCCTAGAAGCAATGGGCGAGCAGCAAGTGACCGTCGAAGGCGTCACGCACCGGCTCCCCAGCCCCTTCATGGTCATCGCTACTCAGAACCCCATCGAATACGAAGGCACCTTCCCCCTCCCCGAAGCCCAACTCGACCGCTTCTTCATGCGCATCTCCCTCGGATATCCCGAACCAAGCGAAGAAGTCTCGATCATGGACGGCAGAGAAGCAACCGATCCCATCGACCTCCTTCAATCGAGCAGCACCCCATCAGACATCATCGCCCTGCAGCAATACACCGACTCCATCTACATCGACGAACTCATCAAGCAATACATCGTTGACATCGCCAACGCCACTCGAAGCCATCCCGACACCACCCTCGGCGTCTCACCACGCGCCAGTATCAACCTCATGAAGGGCGCCAAAGCATTCGCCATGCTCCAAGGACGCGACTACGTCATCCCAGACGACGTAAAAGCCATCGCCGTGCCCGTGATGTCCCACCGCGTTCTCCTCTCTCCATCCGCACGCATGAGAGGCGTAAACCAGAGCACCATCGTCTCCGAAGCATTGGAGAACGTCAACGTGCCCGGCGCCAGCGGCGGAAGAATAACAGCGCCCGTCACTGCATGACGGCCAATCGGATCCTTCAGGATCCTTAGGAACAAGTGCAAGGAACACTACCAAAGATCGGACGAGGTATCGCAGGCCCATCCGAGGGCCGTAGCCCGCTACGAAGACTTTTGGACACGCTGGTCCGGCATCGCATGCTCCTGGCAATCATCTTCGTGATCGCTGCCAAACTCGTCAACACCGTAGCCACCGGCTTCGATCTCTCGATGCGCCTCGCGTATCTGCTCCTAATCCTCATCGCCGTCTCATGGGTCTGGTCACGCATCGGCGCAGTAAACATGAGGGCCAGCGTTAACCGACCTACAGGCCCCTTCTCCGTGGGAGACACACTCACCGAACGCATCATTATCCAAAACTCCAACGGCGCTCCCAAAGCATGGGTCGAAGTCGAAGACAAAACAACGCTTCCCGATGTCGAGTTCCGCGAAGTCACCAGCTTCGGCCTCATGGTCACATTCAAACGCGTGGACATGGAAGCAGCCCTGACCCAACGCGGTGAATACGACCTCGGCCCTCTAGTCATCCGAGCCTCCGATCCCTTCAACCTCTTTCCTCGCGACATCGAGTTTGAGGGCGTAGACAAAGTCCTCGTATACCCACGCGTTCTACCCATACCCGACATCGCCGTATCCCGCGTCCTCCTCGCCGACGGCCACTCCCGACGCCAGCGCATGAACGTTCTATCAACCGACGTCGCATCCGTACGCGAATACGCCGACGGCGATCCCATCGGCCGAATCCACTGGCTGACCACCGCCCGCACCGGCGAATTAATGGTCAAACAGTTCGATCAAGGCTCAGCAGGGGAGATGTGGGTCATCTTCGACCAACACGCCGAGGCCCAAGCCGGTGAAGGCAAGGACTCTACCGACGAATACGGCGCAACCATCGCCGCCTCCATCATCGACAAATACACCCGAACCTTCACCGACGTCGGATACATCGCACACGGCAGCATCTCTCTCCTCGCCACACCCGATCACACCGGCTCACACCGCGAAAACATCCTTCGACACATCGCCGGATCAAAACCCACCGGTAACGTCCCAATCATGGAGACACTCGCCGTCCTAGACCGCGAACTATTCGTCAGCTCCACCGTCGTCGTCATCACCGCATCAGATGAAGGAAACTGGATCGACGCCCTAGGTGTCCTACGACGACGCGGCATACAAGTCATCTGCATCGTCCTAGACCGCGAATCCTTCGGCGGCGAATCCAACGCATCCGTATTCCCCCGCCTCTCGATGACCGGCATCACCACATACCGCATCTACCACGGCGACGACATCACCGACGCCCTAGGCGCAACTGCTGACGCCGATGCAGCAGCCGCTCGAATCTCCGCTCTCTACTCCAGCAACATCCCAGAACCAGAACCCGTAACGACAACCAACGACGCGTGACTACCGCAACCGCAGAACTCGGCAACATCTTCGGCCGATCAAGAAGATCGGCAAGATCACGACGGCTCATGCGACGCCGCTTGATGCGACGCGCATTCCTCACCGACATCCCCATCAGCGACTGGATCGCTCTCGGTCTCCTAGCGTGGATGCTCGCAATGGTCGGATGGTCCGTTCAACTCGCAAACTGGGGCGAACTTCCAAACATCGTCCCAACCGCTCTCTTCGCCGCCGCCGTCGCATTCTTCATGCAACGCCTCAGAATCACAGGACCCGGCAGCAACCTCAGATCATCCATACCCATCAACCTCGCCGTTTTCCTCCTCGCCGGCATAATCATCGTCTTCTGGCAAGCATCACTCAACGCCGAAGGCGCCAACCCATTCGCACGCTCATACGACGCTTGGGACAGATTCCTAATCTGGACCGACATCGCCATAAACGGCGGCGTCAGCGGAGACCAAATCCCCTTCGCACTGATCATGATGACCGCGACTTGGATCATGGCATATGTCGTCACCGATCTGACCTTCAGATTCAACAGCCCCTGGATACCAGCCGCTATCCTCGGCACCGCCCTCCTAACCAATCTCAGCCACCGCATCGGACTCCACGAGCAGACCTTCTACCTCTTCATGCTCGCCGCCGTCGCCCTGTTCGCTCACCTCGTCTCAGTAGGACGAATCAACCAGTGGCGAAAATCCGGACTTACATTCCCCAGCGAAGCAAGATGGATCGCAGCACGAGACGGAATCATCCTCGGAGTGGTCGTCATGGTCGTCGCCGCTTTGATGCCCATGTTTGTGCCAAGGTCTGAAACCCTCAGCGTCAGGTGGAACACCATCTTTCTCGATCCCTTCACCCAGTTCCGAGATGTCGCCGAACGCCTCCTCGCAGGAGTCCCCAGCGGCGATGACGATCTACTCTACTCCCCCAACTCCGTCCTCCCATTCCAAGGCGGCATCGAACTCACCGACGATCCCATCATGTGGGTCCGCACCAGATACGCCAAGCTCCACCCGGCACGCGTCTACCAGACCTACACCTCCCAAGGTTGGATTACCGCACCTAGCGTAGCCCTGCCAGCAAGCGGCGGCACCAGACTCTTAGTCGACCCTTCAGAAAACGGCATCGACGAACGCGTTCGACTCGACATCGCAGTAGAACCATTAGGCCGAACCGACCGCGTTATACCCGCAGGCGCCGTCTACGCCGTTGACTACACCGCCGACGTCGAAATCCTCGAACCCCTCACATGGGACGTCCCTCTCGCCGGCAGCCCCGCCAAACTCGCCGAACTGCCCGAAGACCTCCGAGATTTCGCCTTCTTGCTCCGTGAACGTCTCATGAAGCTGGCTACCGATTCCCCCATCTACTCGCCTCCAGATACCGCAAACGACAGACCTCCCTTCACCTTGAACACCCAACCCGCCATGACCTTCGACGAGGTCAGTTCAGTCATCCGACAGATGCAGTCAAACATCGACCCTGCGTATGTCGCAGAAGAGCAGATCACATACACCGTCACCGCAAGCTACATCGAAGAGTTCAACCTCAACAGCGTCGGCGAATTCGTCGATATGACATTCACCATCTCCGATGTCTCGCTCTCACAGATGCTTAACGGTGCCATCAATACCCCCACTACCGTCGGCATCCGAGTCTCCGCCGTCGTCCTAAGGGAAATGACCGAACGCAACGACGGCAATGGACCACGACGCCTCGAAATCATCCTCACCCCCAAAGACCTCCAATCCCTCGCAATCACCGATCTCGACCCCTTAGGCTCTACCAACCGACCTGAAACGACACGCTTCCGCATCACCGCCGAAGACATCGACGCGATGGACCTCCGACGCTCCGGCATCGACTGGACAACATTCAGCTACCGCATCTTCTCCGAACCCGACGGCACAAACGCAAACCTCATGCGCATCGTACGACGCGGACCCACTGAACAGAACACCGTCAACTTCGACGAAGTCCTCGAACCAAACCAGCGTTACACCGTCACAACATTCGTCTCCACCGCCGAAGTCTCAGAACTCGCAGAATCCACCGACAACTACCCCGAGTGGGTCGCCGACCGATACCTACAACTGCCCGACGAACTCCCAGAAGAGGTCCGCACCATCTCGCAGCAGATCGTCGACAACGCCAACGCCGAGACCCCGTGGGAAAAGACCATAGCCATCAAGAAATGGCTTCAAGGCCAGATCTACTCCCTCGAAATCGAAGGCCCTGGACCACGCGATGACGGCGTCCACTACTTCCTCTTCAAGACCGTCAACGAGCCCTGTCCCAGCGAATTCCCAACCTGCGACGCCTCCAAACGCAAAGGCTACAGCCAATACTTCGGATCCGCCGCTACCGTAATGCTCCGATCCGTCGGAGTCCCCGCACGCATGATCGCAGGATGGAGCGCCGGTGAATACGTCCCCGATCAGGGACAGTTCCTCATCCGCGACCGCAACCGCCACGGCTGGACACAGATCTTCGCACCACCATACGGATGGATCGACATCGAAGTCACACCCAACAGACCAGCCGTCCCGAGAAACGTCCTTGTCCCCACATCTCCGACCACTGAGATCCCGCCAGAACTCCCTACATCCGCCGAGTTCGACCCCGACTACCTCGAATATCTCGAAGACCTCGACGAAATCGCCATGATGGAGGCGCAATTCCGCGCCGCCGCACTAGCCGCAAGACAAAACGACGACCCCTTTATCGACATCCCCGTAATCCCCACCGCATCCGCCGCCTCGGCAATCGCCATCATCATCCTCGCCATCGGTGCATGGCGATGGAACCTCCGAGGACAACCCGAAGCCGTCCGAGCATACACCCAGTTCCTCCGCGTCGCAACCATCCTCGGCTACCGCAGACCGTCTCACGAATCCGCACGAGAATTCACCAACCAAGTCGGAGAAATGACTGCACGCTACGCCGACGCACGAACAATCATCAACGCATTCGAAAAAACCATCTACGGCCCACCAGCACCCGAACCCATCGCCGCCACAGAAGAACCTACCGACACACACGAATCCGGAGAACCCGAAAACTCTGAACTGAACCGAAGCGAACCACCAGACAAACCCGAACCCAACCTCGGCAACGCTTGGCGAAGCCTATCCCGAGCCATGCTCAAACACCGAATAATGTCATTCTTCGGCATGACCCCGCCCTACGTCCCAGACGATACCCAGCAGCAGTACCGATTCACCACTTAGGCTCCACGTCCCTCTGATTTTTAGAATTAAGGGTTGGCGAATCAAAAACGCAAAACCTAGGAGGGACAATGGTCTCTAAGAAATTCGCACTTGCGGCTCTGGCCGGTCTAGTTGCGATTGCAGCCTTCGCGTGCACCACCGAGAAAATCGTTGAGGTCACCGTCGAGCGCGAAGTCGTACGCACCGTCGAAGTTGAAGTGCCCGTTGAAGTAGAACGCGAAGTCGTTCGAACCGTCGAAGTCGAAGTAGCGGTCGAGGTCGAAAAAGAAGTCGTCCGTGAGGTCGAGGTTGAAGTTCCGGTTGAAGTCGAAAAAGAAGTCATCCGCGAAGTTCAGGTCGAAGTGCCCGTCGAGGTCGAGAAGGAAGTCGTCCGCGAGGTCGAGGTTGAAGTCACTCGAACCGTCGTCGAGGTCGCAACCGCAACACCGATCCCAACCGCGACTCCGCTCCCCATCCAACCGATCGAACCGGCTCCTGAGCCCAAGAACGCATACGGCGAAATCAGCGTCGCAGTATTCAACATCGCTCCCGGCGTTGGCCTCGGTAGCGCACAAGCGCCCGTCGAAGCAATGCAGTACTGGGGCGTAGGCGAAGGACTATTCGCAGTCGACGCCGACGGCCGAACCATCGGCAAGCTCGCTACCGACTGGGAACTCGCCGCAGATCTGTCTCACGCTATCGTGAACCTGCGCGAAGACGTCGTATTCCACGACGGCTATGGCGCTTTCTCCGCTGACGACGTCGTCTACACGATGAACGACAGCAACGCCAACACCAACCCGACCAGCATTCACGGTCAGGCCGGTGACTTTGCCGCTATCTTCGCTGAAACCGAGAAGATCGACGACAGCACTGTTCGGTTCAACTTCACCGAAGGCGGTTTCGACCCCCGATGGAACGGTAACTTCCTCAACGAGCAGGCGCAGGGAACGGCCTTCTTCTCCAAGGCCGCCCACGACCAAAACGGTGCCGACTGGCTCCGAGAGAACATCGTCTCCACCGGTCCGTTCGAGGTCGTTGAGTGGGTACAGGACGACCGAGCGGTCCTCTCCGCCGTCGACTATGACCACTGGTTCGCGAACCCCGAGATCCAGTCTCTCCGCTTCACCGAGGTCCCCGAGCCCTCAACCCGTGTCGCATTCCTCCGCACCGGCGACGTCGACATCGCTGACGCCGTACCGCTAAAGGACATCCGACCGCTGGTAGAGAGCGGCTTCCGCGCTGAGAGCATCACTCGCTCCGGCCGTGTGCACCAGGTCATCTTCTCCGGCAACTACTGGGAAGAGAACCACGCCCGCACCGGCGAGCCGTTGGACCGTACCGGTTCCGGCTACTGCGTGCATGACCTCCCTTGGGTCGGTTGCAACATCCCCGGCAAGCAGCCCGGTGACATGGAAGAAGCCCGAGACGTCCGCTGGGCGCTGGCCAAGGCCATTGACCGCGAACTCCTCGTCGAGACCATCCTCGATGGTTTCGGCACCGTCGGCTCCATCGAATACGTCGACACCACCGCCAGCTACTTCAAAGACGAGTGGTTGATCCCGTACAACCCGGACGAGGCTCTCGAGCACATGGCTAACACCGCTTGGCCGACCGGCAAGTTCCCGATCGGTATCTGGACCGGTGGCGAACTCGGCGGCTCGAGCGGCACCAACGCCGAGTTGAACGACGCCATCGCCGGTATGTGGAAAGAACTCTGGCCCGACATGGACCTGCAGGTCTTCAAGTCCGCATACTCCATCATCCGCCCGAGCTTGGTCGGTCGAACCAACACCATCCCGTACGCAGGTGACTGTGACGAAGGCTCCACGGCCATCCCATTCGACTGGCCCCACGGCCTCACCGAGACCAGCTTCACCCGCGGCGGCTTCGGTTGCGGTATCGAGATCCCTGCGATCGCTGACACCTTCAAGGCAGTCGCGGTCGAAGGCGATCCCGTCGAGCGAATCCGCTTGAACACCGAACTAGTCGACTACCTCTACGACCAGATGATCTTCGCCGGCACCGTTCAGGTACCGGTCTTGACCGTCTACAACCCCAACTCCATCTCAGAGTGGGTAGGTACGTCGTCCGCCTTCGCTGGCTCCAACGAGTTCGAGAACATCAAACTCGTCCAGCGCTAAAGCAACCTTGGTTCCAACGTCGGGCGAACTCGTATCGCCCGGCGTTGGGCCGATCTTCACAGCGTCCCGTATCATCGTCTTGGTGCGAATCCCTCAATGGGATTCATTCAGACTCGATGATCGACGCGTAGTCAAATGAAGAAATTCCTCGCCCAACGTTTCGTATTTGCAATCATGTCGCTCGTCGCAGCGACACTCATAGTTTTCGTATTGTCCCGTATGGCCGGCGACCCCTTGCTCCTCTACGCCAAGCCCGGCGGCTACGGCATGAGCGAAGAGCAGATCGCCGCCCTCTCCGAGAAACTCGCTCTCGATAGACCTCTGATCGTTCAATACTTCATCTGGTTGGGACGCGTAGTCACAGGCGACTTCGGCGTAACCCTTCTAGCCGAGCGCGACGTCCGGACCGTCGTCTTCGAAAAACTCGGAGCGACAATCCAACTTGGCATCGCCGCATTTGTCCTCGCGACCTTGATCGGCATCCCCCTCGGCGTCGTATCAGCAATCGCCCGCGGAACCGTTTGGGACTACTTCGGTCGCACCTTCGCTTTGTTAGGACAGGCAACCCCCTCATTCTTCATGGGCATCGTAGGCATCCTGATCTTCGCCGTAACCCTCGACTGGCTCCCGCCCGGTGGTCGTCCCGTCGACGAATCTTTCTGGCCTCACCAAGTCAGAGCGCTCGCTCTACCCACTCTGACCCTCGGTTTGTTGCCCGCCGCTGGCTATCTGCGCCTCACGCGTTCATCGATGCTGGAGGTCCTCGACTCCGAGTACGTCAAACTCGCACGCGCCAAGGGCGTCAATGTCAATACCGTAATCTGGAAACACGCATTCAGAAACGCCCTAATCCCGCCGATTACAGTCTCGGCACTTATCCTCATCGGATTCCTCGAAGGATCCGTTCTCGTCGAGTCAGTCTTCGCATGGCCGGGCGTCGGAAGGTTAGCAGTCGACTCGATCCACAACAACGACTTCCCGCTCCTCACAGGCGTCATCTTCATGTTCGCCATCCTATACGTCGTCGGAAGCTTCTTGGCCGACATGCTTTATCTCGTCATCGACCCAAGGATTAGGTACGACTAACGATGACAACCGACACCGCCAGTGTGGCGAGCACCGCACAATCTCCGACTACGTCGGACCAGCAGAGCTTCTTCAGCAAACTCTGGTACGTGCTGCGCAGATGGCCCGTTATACCCATCGTCATCGTCGCCCTTCTCATATTCATGGCCCTCTCCGCGCCGTGGCTAGCGCCTTACGGGCAGGACGAGCAAAACCTCCGGGCACGCCAAGCACCGCCTATCTGGTACACCGAGTTCTACGAGGAAAACGAGCGCGTCACCGACCGCTTCATCTTGGGTGCGGACCACCTAGGCCGCGACATCCTGACTCGCATCATGTACGGTGCCCGAATATCGCTCGCGGTCGCTGGCATCTCCTTGGTGGTGGGTATGGCAGTCGGCGCGACCCTCGGAATGGTCTCAGGCTTTTACGGCAAACTCTTCGACGAGTTGATGATGCGACTGGTCGACGTCTGGAACGCGTTGCCGTTCCTGCTGATAGCCATCTTGGCGGCGATCGTGTTCGGTCAGAGCGTCACCGTCCTACTGGTTCTGTTGATACTGGCCACTTGGGCCGGTGTCGTCCGAAACGTCAGAGCCGAAGTCCTCACGCTAAAAACCCGCGACTACGTGGCTTACTCCCGTGTCGCCGGAGGATCCGATCTCCGCATCATGTGGCGACACCTCACGCCAGGCCTGATCAACACAGTCGTCGTCCTCATCACGCTGCGCGTCGGCGGATTGATACTTACGGAAGCGGGTCTGTCGTTCCTTGGCGCTGGTGTTCCCTCGAACATCCCGACATGGGGCAACATGGTTTCCGATGCCCGACAATATCTCAACACCGCTTGGTGGATGGCCGTTTTCCCCGGCATGGCGATACTGCTGATCGTGATGTCGGTGAACTTCATCGGAGACTGGCTGCGTGACCGCTGGGACCCGAGGCTCCGTCAGCTTTAACAACCTCTCGGAGCCGGTTGAAAACCAAACGACCGACTATGGAACCACGCATCAGCATCATCACCCTCGGCGTAGACGACCTGCAACGCTCCGTCGAGTTCTACCGTGACGGACTCGGACTGCCCCTCTTCGACGAAAACACCGAATCCATCGCCTTTTTCCAGAACCGAGGCACCTGGCTCGCCCTCTACCCCCGTGACGCCCTGGCAGAAGACATCGGCATCTCCACTCACGACACCGGATTCTCCGGCGTCACCCTCGCACACAACGTCAGCACCACCGAAGAAGTCGACGCCCTGATAAACATCGCCGTTTCCGCCGGTGCCACGCTCATCAAACCCGCCCAAGACACTTTCTGGGGCGGCTACTCAGGCTACTTTGCCGATCCTGACGGTTACCTATGGGAAATCGCCTGGAACCCTCACTTCACCATCGAATAGAATTCACAATCCACCTGACGATGACGACGTTGTCGTGGTGCGATCAAACGGCGAAGATCGCTATCCTTGCCACTCGTCGCGTCACGCAAAAGAGGCAGAGGAAGATGGACAACCACAACCAATCTCCCTCAATAGAATCAACCCCATGACTCCCAAATCCTCCATCTCCTCTTCCACCTTCCCAACCCCCTTGGGCTGGATCGCAATCGCCGCAAACAACCGTGGTATTGTGCGAACATCCCTCCCCGAACCCACTCCCCAAGCCGCCGACGAAGCAATCGCCGACATCACAAACGGCTCATCAACCGACTCTCCCAACCCCGTTCTAACCCAAACCGAAGACCTCCTAACCCGATACTGCAACGGCGAAGAAGTCGACCTAGACAACATCCCCATAGACGACACCGCCTGGACCCCATACACCCAACGCGCCAGAGCCGCCTGCCGCACGATCCCCCGAGGTCAGACCCGCACCTACGCCTGGCTAGCACAAAAAGCATCCGGCAACCCGAACTCCGCAAGAGCCGCCGGCAGAGCAATGGCCACAAACCCAATACCAATAATCATCCCCTGCCACCGAGTCATCGCCTCCAACGGCAACCTACAAGGCTTCGGAGGAACCATCGGCCTACCCCTAAAACAAAAACTCCTCCAACTAGAAGCAACCCCAAACTAACCAGCCCCGTACATCCCCCGTCATTCCCGCGAAAGCAGAAACCCAAAGGTGGACGGGAGGGGCAACCGTCCCCTTCGTCGAAGACGTAAGGGGGCGCGGGAGCGAAGCGACAGCGGGGGATGCCTGCTCATTTTCCAGCCCTCCTTCAGGAGGGGGCAGGGGGCGGACGCGGGGCCAGACGGATTCGCCCAGCTTACAACCTCGCCTGTCCATCTTTTGTCACTATTAGAAAATAACTTCCAACAACAACTTGACAACACTCAACATCCGTTATAAAAAGAACAAGTGAACAAGTTCTGCGGGCTTAGCGGCTCGCAACACAGTGCTGCGCAGAC